>JBKQNU010000149.1:0-89010 GCA_052145815.1 Occallatibacter sp. | reverse complement strand
GTGTATTCGCAAAGTCCAAGTCTCTGAATTTTGAGGCCCTCAGTTGCGGGATTTAAGGTTACAACGAAACCCGAGCCCGTCATATCCGGCAGCACTCGTGGGGGCATCGATTCGTCCTGATAGGTCGACAAGGGTTTACCGATCTTCCTGGGCAATTACGTCAACCGGGGCAGAGAGCCCAATTCACTCCTCACCCCCCAAGCTCCGCCCAGTCTTTCAGGGGTCCAGTTGCGCATCTCTTGTTCTTCCCCCTTGAGACTCGCTGGACGTGCAATCAATTTCCAAGAGATTAGACTCGATCTACACACTGACCAGTACAAGAGCCCGATCTACAGCCACAGATGATGTCTACATGGACATCGGAAAGCTTCTCGTGCTGATGAACGAACTTGCAAAACCTCAGTTGCCATCAAATCTCGACCTTCATCAAAATCGGTGTTGAGATACAAGTCTCATTGTCCTTCCCATCCTCACGCAACCAGGAATCTGAATTCGCTTTATCCCTCCTGTATCTAAAAACGTAGCTAGTTTCTGCTTCGACGACCTTGTACGGTCTTGGATTGATTTTCATAAGTTATTGATTTACCAAGAGCTAACAAGATCGTCTAAGACCGTACAAAAGTGCCTTTTAGGGTTATGAGTCCCCTGCTCTAACCGTTGAGCTACAGGCCCTGGCCCGAATCTCATTGTAGGGCTTGGCTGCTGTCGTGCCAAAATGAAGATACCTGTTGGAGTAGAGTGGCCTCATGAAATCTGGCAAGAGCTCCAATGCAATCACGAACTTTTTCATTCCCGGTGGAGCCGTCGCCGTCCTCATGGCTTTTGCCTGGACACTTGTGGCCCAGCAAAGCATTCCCGCGCAACATGCCGATTCCGTGCTCATTCTGAAGAAGGACCATCTGCTGGAACTGCTGTCAGGAGACAGGGTCATCCGCACTTACAAGGTCGCCTTAGGCCGTGGCGGGCTGGCGCCAAAGGAGCGGGAGGGCGACGGCCGCACGCCCGAGGGTCACTACATCATCGACTCGCGCAATTCGGACAGCGGCTACCATCGCGCCCTTCACGTTTCGTATCCCAATGCCGAAGATCGTCAACGCGCGGCCAAGCTGGGCGTATCGCCGGGAGGCGCAATCATGATTCATGGTCTTCCCAATGGGAGGGGCTGGATCGGGCCCGCACATCGTCTCTACGACTGGACCCTTGGCTGCGTGGCCGTCACCAACGACGAGATCGATGAGATTTGGAACCTGGTCCCGGTGGGTACGTCCGTTGAGATCCGTCCCTGAGCTTGCCGATTCCTTTCGCCCGCCGCCACTCTGCGAAAATGGACATGTATGCTCTCGCTGCAAAATGCCGGCAAGCGGTTTGGACCGCGCGTCCTGTTCCTTGAGGCCAACTGGCTCATTCGCGCGCGAGAGAAAACTGCGCTGGTGGGCGCCAACGGCACCGGCAAATCGACGCTAATGAAGGTACTCGCGGGCCTGGAATCGCTGGACTACGGCGCCTTGCAGCAAACCCGCGGCATGAGCATCGGCTATCTGCCCCAGGAGGGTCTGCTCCTTTCCGGACGCAGCGTCTTTGAAGAATGCCTCACCGTCTTCGACGAGCTTCGCGACATGGAGCAGGAGATCGAGCGCCTCGCCGGTCAGCTTGCCGTGCTCGACCACACCGGCCAGGAGTACGAATCCGCCGCGGAGCGATTCTCCATGCTGCAGGAGCGCTTTCACGCGCTCGATGGCTACGCGCTCGATGCGCAAGTGGGTGGAGTGCTCACTGGCCTGGGTTTCGGCAAGGAGGATTGGGCTCGCCAGACGGATGAATTCAGCGGCGGCTGGCAGATGCGCATTGCATTGGCCAAGCTGCTGCTGGCCAAACCGAATCTTCTGCTTCTCGACGAGCCTACGAACCACCTCGATCTGGAAACGCGCAACTGGCTGGAAGACTATCTGAAGAGTTATCCGTTTGGTTACATTCTCATCTCGCACGACCGTTATTTTCTCGATGTCACCATCGACCGCACCGTGGAGATATGGAATAAGCGCCTTAACATCTATCAGGGCAACTACACCAAGTATCTAAGCCAAAAGGACGAGCGCCGCACGCAGCTGGAGGCTGCCTACCGCAATCAGCGCATACAAATAGAGCACCTTGAAGCCTTCATCAACCGCTTCCGCGCCCAGGCTACCAAGGCCAAACAGGTGCAAAGTCGCATTAAGGAGCTGGAGAAGATCGAGCGCATCGAGATACCTGAAGAAGAGCCGGTGATTCATTTCAAGTTTCCCCAGCCGCCGCCTTCCGGGCGCTCCGTTGTCGAAGCGGAGAACTTATACAAGAGTTACGGCCCGAAGCAGGTGCTCAACAACGTCAACTTCACCATCGAGCGCGGTGATCGCGTGGCTCTCGTCGGTGTAAACGGAGCTGGCAAGTCCACTCTTATCCGGCTGCTTACTGGCGATGAAGCGCCGACGTCGGGTCAGGTCAAGCTCGGGCACAACGTGGTCTGCGAGTACTTTGCGCAGGACCAGTACAAAGTGCTCAATGGCGACGCGCGCATGCTGGACGACATCAGCCGCGCCGCGCTCAAAGTCCCGGAACAGGCTTTGCGGTCGCTGCTGGGCTGCTTTCTCTTTACCGGCGATGACGTCTTCAAGCCGCTGGGCGTGCTCTCCGGCGGCGAACGCAACCGCTATGCGCTGGCGCGCATTCTGGTTTCGCCTTCCAACTTCCTGCTTCTCGACGAGCCCACCAACCACCTGGACATGCGCGCCAAAGATGTGCTGCTTGAGGCTATTGCTGCTTTCTCCGGGACGGTTGTTTTTGTTTCGCACGATCGTTATTTCATTGATCGCCTCGCCACGCGGGTGCTTGAAGTGGAAGGCGGCGCGGTTACCAGCCACGAAGGCAATTACGAAGACTATCTTCGCTGGAAAGATGCACAAGCCGCCGCCAACTCGGCGAGTCCGAGCGACGGGTCGAAGAGCGCGGGGGAGTCGAAGGAGCCGCGGCTGTCTTCGCCGTCGCGCAATGGCGATGGAGCCGCCGTGCCTGCGGGCTCTGCGTTCACGACGATTGTCATCGAGGGCGGCTTCGATCCCGGCCCGAAAGAAAAGGCCCGACGCCTGAATCCCATCAAACAGAAACAGATGAAAGACCGCTGCGCTTTCCTCGAAGAAGAAACGCCCCGGATTGAGGCGGCCATTGCCCACACCGAGGAGCAGCTTGGCGTTTATGTCTCCGCTTCAGAAACCACCCGCCTGACCGCCCTCGCCGACGATCTCCGCAGCCAGTTAGCCGCCCTCACTTCCGAGTGGGAAGACCTCATGATGCAGTTGGACGGCCAGGGCGCGATCTCCTGAGATGGTCTTTATAGCCCGTCGTGCATAATCGAAAGTACGATGGCCCTTTTGTGGAACCCCGAGAACTGGTCGCAGCGGTTGGCCGAATTGGAGGCGCAATCCGGCGACTTGAAAGAAGCTCCCCTGCGCCGCGATGTGCGTTCGCTTGGCACATTGCTCGGCGATGTATTGCGCGAACAGGCGGGCGAGGATTTGTTTGCCCATGTGGAAGCGTTGCGCCAGGGCACCATCCGGCGGCGCGACGCCGAAGCCCGCGGCCGGGAAGAAGAAGCCTCATTGCATGCGGCCACAGCGCTGGAGCTGGTGCATTCGCTTCCTGCCGAGCGCGCCATTCTGCTGACGCGCGCCTTCGCCTTCTACTTTGAGCTCATCAACCTGGCTGAAACCAACCATCGCAAGCGCCGCCGCATTGCGCTTCGCCTTAGCGGCCAGGCCGGCCGCCAGCGCGGGTCGCTGGCAGGCACGCTCTCTGAGATGCGCCGCGTGGGCATCAGTGCTGAAGAAGCTCTCGACTGGCTCAAGCGCGTGCTCATCGTGCCCGTCTTTACGGCCCACCCCACTGAAGTGGCGCGACGCTCGGTGATGTTCAAGCGCCGCCGCATCGGTGACTTCCTCGCGACGCTGGATCGCATTCCGGTCCCCGAACAGGACCTGGCGCGGCTCGAGCAACTGGTGCTGGCTGAGATCACAAGCTTGTGGCAAACCGACGAGGTCCGCTCGCGACGGCCTACGGTTTACGACGAAATCAAGATGGGGCTGGACTACTACGACGTCTCCATCTTTGAGACCCTTCCCAGTCTCTATCGCGAAATATCTGAAGCGCTGAAGGCCTCCTACGGAGTCGAAATCGACACCCTCGCCTTGCCCCAGGTGCTCGAGTTCGGCTCATGGATTGGTGGGGATCGCGACGGCAATCCATTCGTGACTCCGCAGGTCACGCGCGATTCCATTCAACTCGCCCGCGGCCATTTGCTGCTCTATTACCAGAGCCAGTTGCAGGAGATCATTGACCTGCTCACCACCAGCGCCCAGCAGCGGCCGGTAAGCGATGAACTGCTTGGGCGCCTCGAGGCCTACGTTGCCCAGGTGCACACGCCCGAGACGCAAGTGTTCGGAGAGCAATATGAATTCGAGTACTACCGCCGCTTCGTCATCTGCCTCAAGGCACGGGTGCAGCGGACCCTCGAATACGGGAGCAGGTCGCATGCGGGCCGCATCGGCGCATCGCTTCCTGTCACCTCTTACACGCTTGCCCAGGGCCAGGAGCAGCTAGCCCAGGTGCTTCCCGCCTATTGTTCGGTTGAGGAATTCCTCGATGACCTCGAATCCCTGCGCGCCTCGCTGGCTGAGAACCGCGGTCTCCGCATCGCCCGCACGCTCATCGATCCGCTGATTCTGCAGGTGCGCACGTTTGGCCTCCATCTGCACACGCTCGACATTCGCCAGCACGCCCGCGTTCTCGCTACCGCTTTGCAGGAGGCCATCGCCGACTCCGTTGCAGAGTCGCTGCCCGGCAGCCTCTCCGCGGAAACTGCAAGTGTCCTTGAGACTTTTCGTGTTGTGGCGGAGGTGAAAGAGGGCTGCTCGCCTGAGGCCATTCGCCAATTTGTCATCAGCGGAGCTTCCACCGTTGCGGATGTTCTGACGGTCGTCCGTCTGGCGCGCCTTGGGGGTGTTCGCGTCGAAGGCTCAGGCCGCGATCCAGGCCTGATGCCCGTGCCGCTCTTCGAGTCCATTGACGACCTGCGCCAGGCTCCCGCCGTCTGCCGCGAGCTGTGGAGCCGGCCCGACTACCGCAAGCTCATGGCCACCTGGGATAACTGGCAGGAAGTGATGCTCGGCTACTCCGATTCCAACAAGGATGGGGGCATGTTGACCTCGACCTGGGAGATCTTTCGCGCCCATCGCGATCTGCACAACGTGGCGCGCGAAGCCGGCCTCAAGCTGCGCCTCTTCCATGGCCGCGGCGGTACGGTCGGCCGCGGCGGCGGTCCAACGCATCGCGCCATCTTCGCCCAGCCCATGGACTCCTTTGACGGCCAGTTGCGCATCACCGAGCAGGGCGAAGTGCTCAACTTCAAATACGCCGACGAAGTTCTCGCTGAGCGCAATCTCGAACTTATGATTGCGGCCTCTCTCGACGCGCTGGCGCGGCCCAATGCACGCGACCCCAAGGGCCACTTCACCGGTGTGCTCAAGCCGGAGTGGGAAGCTGCGCTCAACCAGCTTTCGGATCTGTCGTTCGGCTTCTACAGAAAACACATTCTCGAAGATCCGGAGTTGCTGACTTACTTCGAGCAGTCGACTCCTGTCGGCGAGCTGGAAAACGCCAAGATCGGCTCACGGCCTTCGCGGCGGAAGGCTTCTCCCCAGCTCACTGACCTGCGCGCCATTCCCTGGGTCTTCGGCTGGACGCAGTCGCGGCTGCTGGTGCCGGCATGGTTTGGCGTGGGATTTGCGCTGGAGGAGTATCTCACCCGGGCCGGCGCGCTCTCCGGCTCGAATCTGGACCTGCTGCAGACCATGGCCCGCGAGTTTCCCCTCTTCATTGATCTCTTGCGCAACGTGGAAATGGCCCTCGGCAAAGTTGACTTGGGCACAGCCAGGCTTTACTCCTCGCTGGTGGAAGACGCGAGAATTCGCGAGCGGATCTTCGATTTGTTCGACGCCGAGTTCCATCGAACTGTGCGCGCCCTTTTGGCCGTCCTTCGCCAGACCGAGCTGCTGGAAAAGAACCAGGTGCTGGCCCACTCCATCCGCCTGCGCAATCCCTATGTCGACCCCATGCACTTGATCCAAGTCGACATGCTGCGCCGCAAGCGCGCAGGCGAGGATACGCCGGAAGTGAATCGCGCCATCGCCGCAACCATCAGCGGCATCTCGGCAGGGCTGCGCAACACGGGCTGACGCAGTCTCGCCATTCGACTCAAGTCTGTTCGATTGACCGTTCAAAACGTTCGGAAAGCGAACGGGAAGCCAAACCCACAACGGGAATCCTGCAAATTTCTGCCGCCGCGCGGGTCAAAAGCTTCCTGTCGGCCTCTTTGAGACTCGCCAGGTCGCCTCCTTCAAAGTAGGTCAGCGCCTTGACCGCTTCGCTGGGTTGAAAGCCAGGGCGATACATGGCTGCCGCAGCTGCCAGGCCTGCTTCCAATCGGATGCCGGCTTGCAGCATGGCCGCCACGTCCCAGTAGTCTTTCATTTCGATCCTTTGTTGCATTACTTTCAGCTTGGTAGCCAACAGATCGAGCAGAGATGCAACCTCAACCGCTCTGTCCGGTGTGCAGTCCGGAATGCCTGCCCTCCCGATGTCAATCATGCCAAAAAAGGAGACCTTTACGTTGCCTTGCCGAACCGGCGTCAGCACGCTGAGTGTATCCGGCCGATCTTGAATCACTTCCGAGCTGCGAAGAAACGCGAATGATTTTCTTAGCAGTCTCCGATCGAGCGGTTTTTCCGTGAAGAAATCGAAGTCGAGCGAACGCCGGTGGCCCAACCGAAGCGCAACGGCTGTTCCCCCATAAAGCACCAATCCCAGATCGACACTTCCGGCCAGAGACGGCCAGAACTCTCGCTGCGCCGTCGGAAGCACCTCCCAATGCGGCTCGAACCGGTTCACGCTGTTTTCCTTACCGGCATCGGCGGAACTGGCCGGGTGCCGTACTCGGCCAACCGCAGCCGGTAGTGCCAATAGTGCCATGACCGTGCATCCAACTGGCCCGCCTCAGCCCGCTCGAGCACTCCGCGGAGATAATCCACGCCCGTGGCTTCGACCATCGCTGTCAGGTCTTCAAATGTGCCCAGGTTCATCACCTGTGCTGCTACCCGATCTGGAAACTCCATGGCTTCGTCTGGGGTCTTCCACCACACGTAGCGCGGTGCCAAAGCGCGCAGGCAGGCAAGTCCCTGATCTGTCAACTGCGTCTGCGGCTTCAGCACTTCCATGCGGTTTGCTCCCGACCTTATTTTATCAATTCAATGAGAGCAGGCCCGCCGCGCAGTTGCGATGTTGCTGTCGCAGGAGCCGAAGCGCTGGGGGCATTTGCCGCGGGCCAGGAATCGGAACTCATTGGCCCGCCATTGGCCGGCCAATCTCCCAGTGGTGTCCGTAGGGATCGACCACGCGCCCCAGGCGCCAGCCATGCTCGTCGTGGACCCGGTAAACCTGGGACGCGCCCGCCTTGATTGCCCTCGCGAACACGGCGTCCGGGTCGGCCACGGTGAAGATGATCCGCACCGATGAGCCACCCAGTGATTCGGGGCTGAAGTTGAAGTGCCTGGGCGATTCGTCGGCCACCCAGAACTCCGCACCTGCCACGGACAGACGTGCGATCACGCCTTCGCCCGGGTCGCCTAGACGGAAGACCTCGACGGCTCCGAATGCCTCCTTGTAGAACTCCACAGCCTGGGCACTGTTCCGGACCGAAAGCCAGGGAGCAATCGTTGTTGGCACGGAGTTTCCTGCATCGCTGCCCATTCAACTCTCCTTCGCTCGGGTGCTTACCAATGCAACGTGAGATGCACTGCGACATGCATTGCCACCACCAGCGCCATTGCCAGAATACCCGCCGCCACTGGCCCTCTTTTTCGCCACAGCATCACGGTTGCGATCACGAAGAATGTCTCCGGGATGATCAGGACCCCCAGCCAGTATGCCCAAGGCGAGTGTTCAAGTCCCGGAAAGATGACGCCTGCGATGCGCAGAACGGCAAACGCGCACCCCACGAGCGCCAACGCAGACAGTATTCCCAATCCAACTCCAAGTGCCTTTTTCCCTGTGCTGTTCATACCTGCCTCCTTGTTTGATTTACTTCCGAACCACGCTCTCCAGCCGCTGATCGCGTGGCGAAGAATTGCCGTAGTGCTGCCCAGTGCCCAGAAAAGCGCCGCCCACTCACCCTCAATAAAGTCCAGTTCCCGCAGCATGGCGAGGGCCCAAGCCCGGCTCTCCAGCGGCGCCAGGCGAAGCACGGCTCTGAGCAACGCTTGAGCGAATTTGCGCCGCGCGCCCATCAGCCCTCCGCCGGATGTGGCGGGATGAGGCCCAGCGCAACCTGGCCCAGACTGCCTCTGGCTTGTGCGGACGCGTTGGCCCGCGCAAATCGCAACCCCTCCGGCGTGAACCGGTACATGTGCCGGGGAGGCTTGCCCGGCTCTGCAGCCGCCTCCCACTCGGTCTCCAGGAGCTTGTGCCCAGCGAGGCGCATCAAAATCGGATAAAGCGTTCCCGACTTCAACCCGGTGACCCGGCTCAGGTCGTAGCCATACTTCCACTCCTCCGCCTGCTCAAGAAAAGCGTCCAGGACGAGGAGTGTTTGTGGTGACAATCGCAGCTTCATTCACAAAACTCTACATATGTAGAGTAAGGATGTCAAGCGCTCAATTTCCTCATTTATTTTGCTTCGGGATGGCGTCGGCAGCGCAATCCGCTCCACTCCTCCCGAACAAAACACGCGGGTTCTCCACTATCTTTCTCCGGCAAGCCCTTGCCATATTGGACATTTCAGGTCTAGGCTATTGAGTATGCGTCGATGTCGCTAACGCCGTCCTGGTGAGAAGCTCCGATGCAAACGTGCGCCGTATTTGCGCGCGGATTTTCCCGCTTTTTGAGCTCCACCGCACCCCCAACAACGCATTCAACTCAATATCTGGGGCCCAGATGCCCCTAAAGAGGAGATCATCATGGCGCGGATTGCCGCAGATGTAACTGAAATCATTGGCCGCACCCCGTTGGTGCGGCTTAACCGAGTGGCGGCTGGCCTGCCCGGCACTGTCGTTGCAAAACTGGAGAGCCAGAACCCGCTCTCGAGCGTCAAGGACCGCATCGGCTTTGCGCTCATTGACGCCGCTGAGAAGGCCGGCAAGATCACTCCTGGAGAGACTGTTCTGATCGAGCCCACCAGCGGCAACACCGGCATCGCCCTGGCCTTCATCGCCGCGGCCAAGGGCTACAAGCTCATCCTGACCATGCCGGAAACCATGAGCCAGGAGCGCCGCACGGTGCTGCTTGCCTTTGGCGCGGAAATCGTGCTCACCCCCGGCCCCAATGGCATGAAAGGCGCCATCGCCAAGGCCAATGAGATCCTGGCAAAGACGCCGAATGGCTTTATCTTGCAACAGTTTGACAACCCGGCCAACCCGGCAATCCACTATGCCACGACCGGACCCGAAATCTGGAACGATACTGACGGCAAGGTGGACATCCTTGTCTCCGGCGTAGGCACCGGCGGCACCATCACCGGCGTAGCCAAGTACATCAAGGAGCGCAAACCCGAGTTCAAGGCTATTGCGGTTGAGCCCACAGACAGCCCGGTTCTCTCCGGTGGCAAGCCCGGTCCGCACAAGATTCAAGGCATCGGCGCCGGCTTCGTCCCCGGCGTGCTCGATGTCGGCGTCATCGACGAGATCATCCAGGTCACGAATGATGAATCCATTGCGGCCGCCCGCCAGCTTCCGCTCGAGGAGGGCCTGTTTGTGGGCATCTCCTCGGGTGCGGCGTTGTCGGCCGCTCTCAAGGTTGCTGCGCGGCCGGAGAACGATGGCAAGCTGATCGTCGTTGTCCTGCCCGACTTCGGCGAGCGCTATCTGTCCAGCATTCTGTTCGAGTCGCTGCGCCAGAAAGCCCTTGCGCTGCCCACTGAAGCCATCGCGGTGTAGCTCTCGTCCGCCACAAATATCCCGTGCCCCAACCTCGCGCCTTTTCTCTGGCGGAAGGTTGGGAAAGCTAAAACCTCTCCGGCTTTCAGCCGTCAGCTCTCAGCTAATAGCTGGGGACTGAAAGCTGATAGCTGAACGCAAACGGCTGGTCCATTCGTCCATTGCCATGTTCGCCCGCATTCGCGAAGACATCAACTCGGTTCTGGAACGCGACCCCGCCGCCCGCTCGCGGCTGGAGATACTTCTCTGCTATCCGGGCCTCTGGGCTGTCTGGTACTATCGCGTCTCCCACGTTCTCTGGCGCGCCAGGCTACGCCTGCCCGCACGCATCGTCTCGCAGATCGCCCGCTTTTTCACCGGCGTTGACATCCATCCCGGCGCGCTCCTCGGCCGGCGGCTCTTCATCGACCATGCAACCGGCGTAGTGATCGGCGAAACCGCCATCGTCGGCAGCGATGTGACTATCTATCAAGGAGTTACGTTGGGCGGCACCGGCAAGGGCCACGGCAAGCGCCACCCTACCATTTGCGACGGCGTTTTCATCGGCAACAACTCCAACATTCTGGGCAACATCACGGTCGGCGCGAACTCGCGTGTCGGCGCCGGATCTGTGGTCTTGTCGGATGTGCCTCCGAACTCGACTGTCGTTGGCGTTCCCGCGCACATCGTCTACCGCAACGGCCAGCGCGTCCTGATTACCGATCCGCACGACGTCAAAGACCCTCTCTCTGACGCACTCATCGCCCTCTCAGCCCGGGTTGAGGAGCTCGAAGACCGGCTCTGCGTGGAGGGTTCGCAGCCGCCTCATGTCACCGAGCCCTTCGCCGCTGAAGAAGCTGAGCGCGAGGCGTACCGCAAGGAACTCGAACGGCTGAGCGAATACGTTTCCATGGGCGGAGGCATTTAGTGGCGAGCGCATCTGAGGTCACACTCACGCCCCAGTGCTAAAGTGGTTTGTTCCCACTTTATCTCCGGAGTCGTGCAGCTTGCCGGGCTTTCGCTGGTTTCTTGTTGCCCTTCTCGCGCTTCCCACCGCCTCACACGCGGCTACCCGCATCCAGGCCGCGCCGGTTCCTCCGGAAATGAAGTCGACGGCCTTCACGGTAACCGTCAATGGCCAATCCGTCGATGTGGCTCACGCTGTCGCTAGTTACGATTGGGTCTCCTTCGACATCACCGGTCCGGTCGACATCGCCATTACAGCCGACGAAGCAGGCTTCTGGGACAAAGGCGTCGACATCCAACCCTGGCGCCTCGGCATCCGGCCCACACGCCTCGAAGGACCAGAAGGGTCCAAGACCATCCGCTTCCATCTCGCGGCGCCGGCCAAGCTCTCCGTCTCCCGGCCGGGCGACTTCCTCAACCACGCCGCCATGCTCTTTCTGTTCGCCGGAACCCCACCCCCGCCGCCGCCCACCGGCCCCAGAGTCACCATCATTCCAGGCGGAATTCATCGCGAAAGCCTGAACCCGAAATCAGGCGACACCATCTATCTGGCCCCCGGAGCTTTCGTCTTCGGCAGCATCAACTTGTTCAATGTCGGCGGCGTTCGCATTCTTGGCCGCGGCACGATTGTTTACGAAGGCACACAGGACCCCAACACCGACGAAGGCTGGATGCAGAAGCCAGACTGGCATTGCATTGGTTCCATGAACGCCCGCAACGTCCAGATCGACGGACTTACCTGCATCGTCCGCGCCCGCACCTGGTCCATCCAGATGAAAGATTCCACGCAATTCACCTTTGACGATCTGCGCGTCATCGGCGGCAACCCCGGCAACGCCAACCAGGACGGCATGGACTGGCTGGGCGGCGGCAACACCATCGTACGCGACGCCTTCATCCGCGCCTCGGACGACGACCTCGCCATGCAGGGTAACTGGGACGGCTACCTGGACGCAGACATGCTCCGCCCAGGCAAGGATGTCCGGGACATCCTCGTCGAGCACAGCGAGCTATCCACCAGCATCTCCAACATTGTTCGTTCCGCATGGCCGCGCAAGATCTTCAGCTCTCGCAAATTCACCCTTCGTGATTCGGATATCCTGCACGGCGGCATCGGCGCATGCGGACAGACCTTCGCACTGCTCGGCATGTGGGGCGCGGAGGGCGCCAAGGGCGAGCACGCCAACTACACTTTCGAGAATCTCTTCCTCGATAACTGGTATTCGCTGGTACAAATCCAGCTCGAACAGCCATCCGGCCAACCCGGCATCCATGGCATCACTTTTCGAAATATCTGGTCTCTTGACCAACCGCCGCTGGCTTATTCCACCCTCATGGGCGACGTTTCCGCTATCACCTTCGACAACGTGAAATACGACCAGACCGTTGCAACCGCAGACGCCAATCTTCCGCTGATTGCCTCGGACGGGGCGCAGCCACCCACTTTCATTTCTGCGCACACTCCGGGCGCGCACTTTACGGTTGATCCGCCGTTCTTCGCCCCAGGGCAGAAGGTCACCTTCACCGCTCAAGATAATCCTGGCGTCCGGTACACCTGGCTCTTTGGGGATGGCACCCAGGCCGCTGGCCGCACCGTGAATCACAGATTTCCCGACGCTGACGGCACCGAGCTCGATGGAGGGGCAACAGGCGCGGGCCGCTTCCGGGTTCTGCTCCATGTGGAAGAGAAGTCAGGCAAGCCTGTCTCAATCGAATCAGACTCGACGAAACAGGACTGGGCTGCGCAGGGAGTCGTCGCCGTGGCCAAATGGCATGACGCCGCAAGCACTGCAGTTCCCACGATTCCCGGCCTCACCTGGCAAATCTATCCCGGCGTCTGGACCGAGCTTCCCGATCTCTCCAACCAGCAACCCGTCTTCAACGGGGAATCGCTCAATATCCATGCCGACCCCCATGGTTTCACCAGGTATGCTGCCGTTTGGGACGGCTTCATCGACATTCCCGCCGATGGCGGCTACACCTTCCATTTGCTCGACCGCGATGGCGCACGCCTGGTGATCGATGGCGTGGAAGTGGCCAAAACCGGTCCTCCGTTTGCCCAGGTCTGCGGCTCACCCGGCAACGCCATGCGTTACGACCGCGGATCGCTGGGTCTGCGCGCCGGCAGGCACACGCTGCATCTGGAAGGCCTGCACTCCGTGAGCCAGGGTGCGCCGCAGATTCTCTGGGAAGGCCCCTCGCTGCCCATCGCCCCTGTCCCTCCGGCTGCCTACAGCCACCCCAGGGTAGACACCTTGAAATGAAAACAGGCTAGTTGCCGGCGCCTCGCTTGGCTACGGTCGCCTTGGGCGCGGCGGCGGTATCGGCAATGGCTTGATCGATGGTGGTGTATAGCTGCTGCGCGGGGTTCATGACCTGCGTGAAGGGCGCGCCTTTGCCGCCAGCGGTGACCACGAAGACGGTTGGAGTGAGCTTGATTCCGGTGCGACGGGCAAGGTCCACGTCGGCATCCACTTCGTGGGCCAGCTTGCCTTGCGGGTCGATAGCGAAGGGCAGCGCCACGCCATGGCCCTGCGCAAATTTCTGCGTGAATTGGGCTAGCGAGTCGGGGTTGTAGATGGAGGCCTGGTTGGCGAAGACTTCGTCGCGATACTCATCGCCGAGCGCCTTGCTTTTCTGGTCGAGCCAGCGTGCGTTGATGGCTGCAATCCGGCTCCAATTGTGATAAGGGATGAGGAAGTCGTGGCGCACCCAGGGGATGTGGTATTTGGCTGCCGCGGCTTTGAGAATGGGATTGGCGGCGGCGCAGGCTGGGCACTGCAGGTCGTCGAACTCGACGATGGCGACGCGGGCGCCGGCCGGCGGATGGAGCGCAGAGGCGTCAAGAACCTGTATTAGGGTTTGAGCGCGGGCCACGGGGACGGCCTGTGAGGCGAAGACGACGACGGCAGCCAGCAGGAGTCTGGCCGGCGCGGGCACAGGAAGGGCGAAGGGGAAGAAATTAGACATATCGGTTGGACGACGCACTAAGGGTGATTGTAACGGGAAAGGCTTGTAAAGTGCGGCATAGAGCGAGCGGCCCCCCCGGATTTTATTCGTAGCGCAATGCTTCGATGGGGTCCAGATTGGCGGCTTTCCAGGCGGGGTAGATGCCGAAAAGCAGCCCGATAGTGCAGGAGACGCCGAATCCGATCATGACCCAGAGCGAGGAGAGCGTGGCAGGAAGGCCGATGGGCAGGTAGTAGACGATCCAGGTGAGCACCGCGCCGACCGCGATTCCGAAGATGCCGCCGACGGCGCACAGGGTGATGGCCTCGGTGGTGAACTGGGTGAGGATGGTGCGCTTGGTAGCGCCAATGGCTTTGCGCACGCCGATTTCGCGGGTGCGCTCGGTGACGGAAACCAGCATGATGTTCATCACGCCGACGCCGCCCACCAAGAGCCCGACACTGGAGACGGCGATCATGAACGCCACCAGGCCGCCGGTGATATTGCCCCACAGCTTGGTGATCGAGTCGGGCCCGAAGATCTCGAAGTTGTCTTCAGCCTCCACTTTGACGTGGCGGCGAATGCGCAGCGTTTCGCGAATCTCATCCTCGACCAGCGACTTGTTTTTTGGGTCGTCGTACTTCACGCTGATCCAAAGATCGAGCACCTCGGGATGCAGGCTGTGAAAGGTTCCCATGGGAAAGACGATTTCGTTGTCCTCGGGATTTGCGCCGCTGCCGAAGGCCTGCTTTCGCTTGTCGAATACGCCGATCACCGTGTACAGGCTGTTGGCCACGTTGATTTCTTTGCCGACGGGGTCTTCGCCATTGACAAACAGCTGCTGCGCGGTGTCGTAGCCCAGGACGCAGACTTGCGCGTGATTCTCGTCTTCCTGTTCGGTGAAGATGCGGCCTTCCTGCAAGGTCAGATTCGTGACCTCCATCATCTCCGGCAAATTGCCCGTAAGAATGGCTCCTGCAACCTTGTGGCCCTGGTACTTGGCGCTCACGTCGCCCACGCCGAAGGCCTTTTCATAGCGCCGTGCCGCATCGACGGCCACCACGTGGGGCAGCGTGCGCAGGGCGTACATGTCGTCCATGGTGAGCTTTTTGCGGGTGAGCTGTTCGGTGGTGGGGCGCACGCCGATAACCGGCATGTGGAAGACCCAGAAGACATTCGAACCGAGCGAGTCGGCAAATTCGTAGACGCGATTGTTGAGGCCGTTGATGACCGACGAGATCACGATCACGGTGGTGACGCCGATGACGATGCCCAGGATAGTGAGGCCGGAGCGCAGCTTGTTGGTGCGCAATGTGTCGAGCGCCATTTTGACGGATTCGCGGGTTTGGCCCTGGGCCATAAAAACTCCAATTAGTTCACAGTTCTTAGTTCACAGTTCCTTGGCGTCGTTCGCTCGTAACGAATCGAGCAACCCGAAGAGCATCTTTCGGACTTCATTTGACAGTGATTCAGCTTCGTCGATAAGGCTGGGGTTCCCAAAGCTGAGTGCACGCGCAATCTCAAGCTGGGTTTGAACCTCGCATGTGGAACCGCGCGCGATTCCGAGAAACTGCTTGAACTCGCCTGCGGTTGATCCTCCTTGCCCTTCTGCAATATTGCTTGGAATTGAAACCGCCGATCGCCTTATCTGGCTAGTCAAGCCATATAGTTCTTCGCGGGGAAATCCTTGGGTCAGCTTGTAAATGGCAACGGTCAACTGCATGGCCCGTTGCCAAATTGCCAAATCTCGAAACGACTGTGCCATGAGATATTCCCCTCATTTGTTTACAAGCTTGAATCCTTTGCATGCGAGCGCTCTGAACTGTGAACTGTGAACTGTGAACTATGAACTGCGAACCGCAAACCTACAACTCAGCCCTTAACGCGACCACCGGATCCAGCTTTGCCGCTTTACTCGCTGGGTAGACGCCAAAAAAGATCCCGGTAGCGGTGGCCATAAACAGGCCCAGCAGCACACTCCATAATTGAACGCTGGTGGGGAAGCCGATGATGAGCGTGATCAGCTTGGCGACAATCACGCCGCACAGCACGCCGATGATTCCGCCCACCAGCGCCATGGTTCCGCTTTCGATGAGGAACTGCAGCAGCACATCGCGCTGCCTGGCGCCCAGGGCCTTGCGCACGCCGATCTCCCGAGTTCGCTCGGTTACCGATACCAGCATGATGTTCATGATGACGATGCCGCCTACCACCAGCGAAATGGAAGCGATGCCGATGACCACGTCGAAGAAGATGGCAGAGATCTGCTTCCAGATGTCGAGAAACGTGTCGTTGGTCTGGATCTCGAAGTCGTCTGGTTCGCCGACAGGGTCGTGGCGGCGAGCACGCATCATTACCCGCACCTCGTCTTTGGCCCGCTCCATCGATTCGGGTGTGCCGCCTGCGCGGGCAAAGATGTCTACCGAATCATTAAATCCGTAAGTCTGCTGGTATGTGGAAATGGGCACGGCGACCCAGTTGTCCTGCGACTGGCCCAGCATTTTGCCCTGGCGGGCGCCCACGCCGACGATGGTGAAAGGAATGCCGCCAACGCGGATCTCCTTGCCGATGGGATCGCCGCCGCCCAGCAGGTTATCCACAATGTCGTAGCCCACAATGGCGCTGTGCGTTGCGTTCGTGTCGTCTGCGGGAGTGAAGCCACGGCCAAGGTCGATATCGAGGTTGTCCAGCGAGACCATGGTCCAGGTGATGCCGCGCATGTCGGTGTCCGTGCTTGAATGGCTATTCGCGACTACGCTGACGTTCTGATCGAGCCGCACGCCCACTTCGGTGCACTCATTGCATCCGTCCTGGACGGCCTGGTAGTCCTCGATGCGCAGAATCTTCCGCTTTTGAAAGCGGAAGTAGTCCTGGGCGGAGAAGATCGGGCCCATCCGGTTGATCGAAAACACATCGGCGCCGTGGCTGAGCAGCTTGGTGCTGACGTACGTATTGGCGCCGTTGACCAGGGTAATGACCATGATGACCGATGCCACGCCCATGACCACGCCGATGAGCGTGAGTATGGAACGGAGCTTGTTGCCCCACAGGGATTGCAGCGCGAGTTTGAAGGCCTCTGTGAATTGCATGGATCCGCTTTCGATGCCCGGGGAGGGTTGCTTCGGTTCCAACCCTTTCGTCAAAGAGACGGCGAAAGGATGGGACACCCGGGATTTCTTGAGTACCTGGCCGGTTTCCCCAGTCTAAGCAATCCCAGGTGATCGCGCAGGCAGTAGGTCTATTCCTATTGACGAGGCAAACATCGTTCTGGCCGCGGTCCGGGGTTGCGGGCGGCGGTTTAGACCACAATTCGAGCCGGTTCGGCCCTGATTTTGATACGCGCACAGAGACCGGATGGTTCCAGGAGAGCCTTCTCGATGAGGCTTTTGGCCGGCCACGCGGTGTGAACTAAGCTCCCGTGCTGCCGAAGCCCTTTTCGGCGCGGGCGGAGTCTTCAAGGGATTCGACCGTCTCGACGGGGCCGGTAAGAACCGGAACGGGGATCATCTGGGCGATTTTTTCGCCCGCTTTCAGCTCGATAGCAGCCTCGCCGAGGTTGGTCATGAGAATGAGGATTTCGCCCCGGTAGCCTGCATCGATGACGCCCGCTGTAGTGGCAATGCCCCTTGCAGCCATGGATGACCGGTCGCGCACCAGCAGGCCGAGGGGGGCGCCGGTGGCGGGATGGCGTGCCTCGACGGCGATGCCGGTGCGGACGCGGACTGTGGCGCGGGGAGCGAGTGTGGCGCCTTCGAGGGCAAAGAGATCGTAACCGAGGTCTTCGCCGGGATGGGCGACTACAGGGGCCCGGGCGGCGGGGTCAAGCAGCTTTACGCGAAGCATGCTTCTATCTTAGGGCCTGTGATTAACTGTTCCGAACGTGCAAAAGCCGATAGCAAGCTCAAGGTCGCGGTCGTCCGGGTCAGGCAACGGGGACGCAATCCTTGTGTCCAGCGGAGCATCTCGTGGGCCGCGCGAGCTTCCTCAGGCGCGCAGGTCCAGTTCGATAGCGTCGATCAACGGCACCAGCCACACCAGAAGCGCCTGATGCGCGGGATGCTGAACGTATGCGTCCAGCGCCGCCTGGTTTTTAAAGCGCATGATGCCCCCGAACGTGTAGCCCTTTCCACGCGGAGAGATGTTGGGACCGACGTGCGTCTCAAGAAGCCCGGGGATCTGACCCTGAAAGGCAGATATGTCTTTGAGCGCCCTGGCTTTGTCTTCATCAGTGGCAGACTGCTTCCACTGAAAGGCAAATACATGAAAGACGCTTCCGGCAGAGCCCTCTTGCGCAGATGCATTCGCCAGCGCTCCAGGCATGAGCGAGGCCGAGGCGGCAAATCCACTGTTGCGCATCAGGGTTCGACGCGTAATTCCAGGCATCTGAATCTCCATTGAAATGAGGATTATAAGGTGGTCAGCCCCGGCCGGGTTTAGTTCCCGGCCAAGGGCTGTCAGTAGCTGCCCCAACGACGAAGACCTATCGTTGGGACCCGGAATTCGGCAAAAGGACCTGTAAGCCGAATTCTGTCGTGTGCGGTCATTCCTCTAGGCGCCGCGTTGCCGCGGACACTCATCAGCGACCTACCCGGAGGTTTCGGCCATCACGCCGGAATACCCGGCGTTGGAGCAGCCTTGCGGTGCCGGGCCGGCGCCGAGCGCGCATCCAGCTCCGGGCGCGCGCTTCCCTCCCTATTTGGTCTTGCTCCGTGTGGGGTTTACCCTGCCCCCGGCGTTACCGCCGGAGCGGTGCGCTCTTACCGCACCATTTCACCCTTACCCCGGCGGGACTGGCCGTCCAGGCGAACCTGAAGAACCCTTCCGGTGGCCCTCCAGCGTCCGAAGACAAGGGAGGGGTAGCCGAGGCGGTATCTTTTCTGTGGCACTGGCCGTCCATGGGTCTTCCGGCCCACGTCCCGGACGTTATCCGGCACACTGCCCTGCGGAGTTCGGACTTTCCTCCCCCGGCGAACCTCGCTGACGCGAAGAAGCCGGCAGCGACCGCCCGGTCCTCCTGCCAGGGTTTAGTTTAGCGCAGTCTTGGCTTCACCAGTTGCCGGAGGACTAGACCTCGGCCGCATGATAGCGGAATGTGCTATCATATTCCCTGTGCGCCGGAACCAAAAAGGCCCGGCTTCATTTGCCATGAACAAGGCGCAACAGGCCACGCTGAAAGACATCTTTGCACGTCCAACACGCGCGGACATTCGCTGGCCAGCGATTGAATCGCTGATTTGCGCATTGGGCGACGACGTAACGGAGCGCGCTGGAAGCAGGGTTGCTGCACGATTGAACGGTGTGACGGCGGTCTTTCACCGCCCGCACCCTCGGCCTGAAACCAAGAAAGGCGCGGTCTATGCCGTTCGCCAGTTTCTCACCAATGCGGGGGTGAAGCCATGATGGAATACAAGGGTTATGCCGCCGGACCTATCGACTTCGATCCGGAGGACAAGACATTTTCCGGCACGGTCGCCGGCCTTCGGGATGTGATCCATTTTGAGGGTAGAACGGCCACGGAGTTAGCGCGCGCCTTCCGCGAGAGCATCGACAGCTATCTGCAGCTTTGCGCCGAGACCGGCCAGCAGCCCGACCGCCCCTTCAACGGAAAGATCCTGCTGCGCACCGAGCCGGAGCTGCACCGCAAGGCGGCTTTGCGCGCCGCGGTAGAAGGCGTAAGCCTGAGCCGTTGGATCAGCCGCCGGATTGAAAGCGCATAGTGAGCGGGTTCCCAGCTTCGCCGATGGGTTTTACCAGTTGCGGTAGGGGATTTTGGAGGGGACGACTTCGACGCCTTGGATACCCATCTGGGCAAGCTCAAGTCTAAGGCTGACAACGATCTGGTCTTTGCTTTGGGAAGGCCCAACGACAATTCGTTTCAGAGGTGAGTCTTGGCATTTCAGTCTACGCGGAACCCTAATGTAGGGAGTTTTGTCGTCGCGAAATTGAATTAACTGAGGCAATTATCCCTTGACATCAAGTAGAAGATATGGCATAGTTGTTTCATGAAGCCAACACAGAGCATCCCGAAGCACCTAAGATACACAATCGAGAGCTTTAACAAGCAGTTCCCCGATAACGATTCCTGCCTTGAATGGCTGAAGGCTGAACGGTGGCCTGAGGGTCTGATTCCCTGCGGCAAATGCCAGAAGGATCGCAAGCATCATCGCGTCTCTGGCCGTCCGGCTTACGCTTGCGACTATTGCGGGAGCATGATTTCGCCGATGGCCGGAACGATCTTTGAGAAGTCCAGCACATCGCTTCGGACGTGGTTCTATGCCATGTACCTGATGTCTGCTACCCGTTGCGGAATCTCAGCCAAACAAATTCAGCGCGAAACCGGAGTGACATATAAAACCGCATGGCGCATGTTCAAACAGATTCGCACCCTGATGTCGGAGGATGTCAGTCTGGAGGGCGAAGCGGTGGAGATGGACGAAACATATGTGGGTGGCCGGGGACGCAAGGGCAGCAAGCGGGGACGCGGCGGAGAGCACAAGACGTGCGTTGTCGGCGCCGCCGAGCGTGGTGGCCGGGTGATTGCCATTGCCGGAAGCGACGCAAGCAGCAAGACGCTGCATCGGGTCGCCAAGGAATACATCCTGCCCAGTTCAATCGTCTACACCGATGAGTGGAGAGGATACAACGGACTCGGTGAGGTCAACGGGTACGAGCATCACCGCATCAATCACAGCGAAAAGGTCTATGTGATGGGCAACATTCACACGAATACGATTGAAGGATTTTGGAGTTTGGTAAAGAGAGGAATTGGCGGGGTCTATCACTCGGTCAGCAAGAAGTATTTGCAGACCTACCTTGACGAGTACAGCTTCCGCTACAATCGCAGGAACAGCGGTCAGCCGATGTTCACTTCGCTTTTGGAACGGACGGCGGAACTGGCTGAGTAGCCGCACGCCTCAAGAGGCCGTGAAAGGCAGTTGCGCTTACCGGGCGCATCTTGCTTTCAACCTCTTTCGATGGCGTAAGAATTTGACGTATCGCGTTCGGTTCACTATCGCTAGAGTTGGCGCTCATGCCTATGTGATTCCTCCGCATAGGCGGAGTGTATCACGTCCGCCGGAAAGGCGGATATGTACAAGGAAAATCCCCACGTCTCCCTATATCGCGAAGCCAGCAAGTCTTATCAGCACTTCATCAGCGACGAAATTGTACAACTCACCAACATCCTCAATGTTCAAGAGGACAGCCTTTGCTTCGCCGAACAATACGAACGTGGTGATTTGTGGCTTGAGGTGCTTATACGATCCGGCGCAAATCACATCGTAGCCATAATCAGTACGTTCGCTGGTCATATCTGCGAAATCTGCTCGCGGAGGAGTGACACCGAAATGATGTCTTCCAGCAAAGGAGTATTGCGCTTGGACGGAGATTCGTCTGTGTTTGTCGATTCGATTCAACTCATGGAGACACCACAGAGGACTACTGGAAAGGGGAGTTCCTGCCGGTCGATTGTATGGCTGAATCGATTCCAGGTAAGCGATGGTGGGATCGCTCAACCCCTTGGTTTTCCTATCAAAATTTGGCCGCGTTTTAGCATTCAAGGGCTCAGCAAAGATCGGAAACTCGCTGAACTCGGGGTCACCGCCAGTGCGATGATTGATCAGAGACCAGACAGCCTGATCCAGTGCAGTGCGCAAACATTGAAGGTAGTCGCCGCAGATCAAATAGATGTACACATGGGGCTGCTTCAGGTGGATGCGGTGTCTCACTTGATTCCGTTCCGGTTCTTCCTCGGTGATGACGGTATGGGAATCCGCACAGAAAACATCGACAGCTTCACGCAAGCTATCCAGGTGACACTTTGCCCGCTTGGTCTTCCAATGAGCATTAGTTAGGGGATACGGCTCTTGCGGCGGCATACCACCATTTTACGCGATACTTGACGTGCGGGGATAATTGCCTTAACTGAATATCTGGATACTCGACGAGCATATGCAAAGCCAATCTCCATTCCGTTTCCTCTTTGAAGCCAATGTGCTTAAACCCAGAACAAAACTGGTGAAATAATCTCTTTAGCTGTTTAAGTTGATTTATGTCGTTTTCAGGTCCATTTCTTCCCCAAGACAGAATTTCAGTTTCACTGTATGTCAAATAAGTACCCGCTACAGCTTCCTTTTCTAGATCGTTATAGATGCATTTCAGTAAGCCCACTAAGATCTTTGTTTTTGGTAGTTGAGCTGCATCGCTCATTAGTCGATCTCGCTGAAATGCGAGGCTAAATCCTTGACGACCTTGTGCGTAACCTCGCCATTGACTTAATCGGTCTCCAAGCATCTGAGAATCTGAGGCCAATTCTGGATTCACATCTTCCTGCGTGAAGCAAACAAGGTAGACGTCAACCGATTGAAATTCCTTTTCAAGGTTTCTCTGTACCTCATTTTGAACGAACTCGTTTATCTGGCCACCAAGGCCAGTCATAAACTTGTTCGATTTTCGCCGAGAAATAATATTTGAAAAGTAACGAATAGCTTCCAGGCGTTCTGAAATATCATTCAAAAATCGATGATGTGTTGCCCATAAGCATTCACTCTCGACTATCCCAGAAAGTCCCTTTTGGTCTGTGTAATGATAAAGCAACTCCGGCTGAGGTTGACTTATCGTTTGTTGCTGCTCTTGCACTTCCACGTTACTCCTCCGCTTGCAGGTCCCCAAGCACCTTCGCAATCTGCTGGCGCAGTTCTGGAATGTCCACCTGCACGGAATCCCAAATCATCGAGAGGCTCACAGCAAAATAGCCATGCGCGACGCGGTTCCTCATTCCACGAATCTGGACAAAGGGAATCGACGGATACCTGTCGCCAACGTCGGGAGCGACTTCCAAAAGGTTGTTGGTGGCTTCACCGATGATCTCCACGTTGCGAATCACGGCGTCCTGGACCAAGGTATCGGCAGAAAACTCCTTGCGGCCCATGCCTTCGGTGTAACGAAGGACACGATCGGCGGCCTCGAGGATATGCTGGAGGAAATCCTTGGCAGTGAGATCCTCTTTGTTCACAGCGCGGCGGCCTCGGCAAGAACCTTACCGCGGAAGCGTTGGTTGATCTCTTCCGGCGTGCGGAGATCGATCTTGACGCCGGTGACCTTTTCCAGTTGGGCCTGGAGTTTCTCCATGGCGAGCAGGCTGGCGCTCGGCGCCGGGTCGACCAGAATGTCCAGGTCGCTACCCTCCCGATCCTCGCCCCGCACTACGCTCCCGAAGACGCGCGGATTGGCCATGCCCGCTTCAAGAACAAGCTGGCGGATGGTGTCGCGATGCTTTGGCAAGGCTTCGGATGGGCGCATCGTGGTCTTTCAGTACGATTCCAGTTTACCGCTGATCAGGAATTGTGTTTTCTAAAACTTGCAATCCCTCGGCGGCTAAAGCCGATATCATTTGGAGTCGGCTTATGGCAGGGCTAAAGCCATGCCCTTTCAAAGCAGTCATGTTGCTGTGCCCGCCTGACCGATAAAAGAGGTCTTTAAGACGAATCCCGTTTGGGATGGCTCCGCACGGACTTCTCGATCGCATTCCACTTCGCCCGCGTCTCTTTTGCCAGGCGCGGGTTGGTTTTTCGCTCGAGGTGCGCCAGCTCTTTCTGCATCTTCTGGTAGTTGGCCAGGCGGGCGGGGTCGATCGCAGCGGAGGTTACGGCGCAGCCGGGTTCGGCGGTGTGGGTGCAGTCACGGAAGCGGCAGTCCTGGGCCAAGACCTGAATGTCGTCGAAGCTGGCTTCGAGGTTCGCGCCCCCGGCTGACGTGTTTGTGGAGGCCTGGTCGGAGTTGGCCCAGAGCTGGACTTCGCGCAGGCCGGGCAGGTCCATGAGCAGCCAGCCGCCGGGCATGCGGAAGAGCTGGCGCGTCGTGGTGGTGTGACGGCCTCGGCTGTCGGAGGCGCGAACTTCAGTTGTGCGCTGACGCTCGTCGCCGAGCAGGCGATTGAGGATCGTGGACTTGCCCACTCCGGATGACCCGATGAGCGCCGCCGTCTGGCCCGGCGCCAGTTGTGCGGGCAGGGAGTCCAGGTTATCGTCGGTCCGTGCGCTGATGGGAAGCACTGCGAGGTCCGGGCTCATCTGCCGCACGCTGGCAACGACGCCAGTGAGATCAAGGTCGAGTTGCGCGGCCAGGTCGGCTTTGTTCAGCAGCACCACCGGCCGCGCCCCGCTCTCATTGGCCATGACCAGAAAGCGCTCGATGCGACGCGGGTTGTAATCGCGATCGAGGCCGCTGACGATGAACAGCACGTCGATGTTCGCAGCAAGCACCTGCTCGCGGATTTCGCGCTCCGGCTGCTTGCGGGAAAGCTTGGTCTGGCGGTTGAGCACGCGGTCGATGACCGGCGCATCCGTGCGAAGTACGACCCAGTCGCCAACGGCAGGCCAAAGAGCTCCCGATTTGCGCAGCATACCGGTTACGCTGGCGTCGACTTCGCCGGTGCCCTCGCCGTCCGTCTCGGTCCAAACAAGAAAGCGGCCGTGGTTTGCCGAAGCTACGCGGCCTGGAATGCCGGCTAGACCGGCTGAGAGCTGGCTCGCAAAATAGCTCGACCAGCCAAAATCTTGAAGAAGCATGGAGATCATCCTCTCTTGTTGAATGCGAAGAAACACACCTCAACCCGATGCAGCCGGCGAGGCAATGTGTGAGAGGACGAATTAAGCAAGGACGTTCAGCGGCACTCCGTGTAGGGACACTGTATCAAACGCCAGGCCGCGGCCGCTCGGCGTGTTGAAACAGAATGGTTTGAATCGACAGGCGTGACGCGGCCATCTGCTGCTAGCATGGAGCGGTTGAGCGATAGACCTGGTGCTTCGCGGGCTTCGCCGAGCGGGCGGGGCTCGTTCCGGGTACGATCCTCAATTTCCCTCAATTTCGCTCATTTTCAAGGAGAGACGTGATGAAGATTGTTGGTGCGATTGCACGCTATTTGCTGGGCGCGGCGTTTTTGTTCTTTGGCTCGAATCTGCTCTTCAACTTTTTGAAGGGACAATTGCCCAATGGGCCGGGGGCGACATTTATTGGTTTACTGGTGGCCCACCACTACACGTACGTTATCGGGGCCTTGATGGTGGTTTCGGGGATCCTGTTTCTCGTGAACCGGTTTGTGGCACTGGGATTAGTGCTCCTGGGCCCGGTATTGGTGAACATTCTTATGTTTCACCTTTTGATCTTGCCAGACGGTTTTCAGGCCGGTGTGGTTTTGACTTTGCTCTGGTTGCTGGTTTTCTGGCAGCATCGGTCGGCGTTCGCTGGGATATTCTCGGCGAAGCTTGCGGAGCAAGTCTGAGGCAACAGTGCTCGTTGCGGGGCTGACTACAATCGAACCAGCATGATTCAGTATCTCTATCTTGGGCGGATCGGCTACGAGGCGGGGCTGCGGCTGCAGGCGGAGATTGCTGCGCTGGTGGCCGAGGGACGCCTGAACAACGTGCTGCTCCTCCTGGAGCATCCACCGGTGCTGACGCTGGGACGAAACGCCAACCGCGCCAACGTTCTTGCCAGCGATGAGATGCTGGCTGCGCGCGGCGTGACATTGCATGAAATCAATCGTGGCGGCGATGTGACCTATCACGGGCCGGGGCAACTGGTGGGGTATCCGATCTTCGATTTGAGCACGCTCAAGAACCCCAACGGGGTACGGATGGGTCCGGTGGACTTTGTGCGCGGAATGGAAGAGGCGCTCATCCGGGTTTGCGGCGGGTTCGGGGTGCAGGCCGGGCGTGTGGCAGGACTGCCTGGGGTGTGGGTCGGAAGTGCAGGGATCAGGGATCAGGGACCAGAGATCGGAGAACAGGGACTGGGTACCGCGGGACTAGGGACTGAGGGACTAGGGACTGCTAACGGGCAGGCGGGGGCGGAGAGAAAGATTGGGGCGATCGGGATTCATGTAGCCAAGGGCATCACTTCGCACGGATTCGCCCTCAATGTGACTACCGACTTGCGGGAGTTTGACCTGATTGTTCCGTGCGGAATCGCAGACCACGGGGTGACCAGCCTGGAGCGGGAACTGGCGCTCGATGGCGAATCCGCGCGCCCGGCGCCGGGTCTGGAGACGGTTGCGGACCAGGCGGCGCGCCAGTTTGGGATGGTCTTTGACGAGCATGTGCTGGCCATGGAGAGCCTGGAGGCGCTGCGGGCCTCTGCTTTCGCCGCGCGGGAGTTCCCGGCCGAAGATACGCCGCTGCAGGTACCGGCTGAGATAGAGCGGCTCAAGGGCGTTCCCAAGCGGCCAGTGCAGGCCTGATTGGTGCAGGCCTGATTGAAGCGCTGCAATTTATAATCCGGCTGGAAGCGGGTGCACACTTTCTGTGCCCGAGGTCGGAGAGAGGGATTCATGCCAACCGACGTGGTCATGCCCCAGATGGGCGAGTCGATCTTTGAGGGCACTATTACCAAATGGCTGAAAAAGGCCGGGGATACGGTCGAAAAGGATGAGCCGCTTTTCGAGATTTCTACCGATAAGGTGGACGCGGAGATTCCGTCGCCTGTGGCGGGCGTGCTGATTGAAATCAGGATTCATGAGGGCGCGACAGTCGAGGTCAACACCGTGGTTGCGGTGGTTACGGAGCAGGGAACCGGGAACAGGGAACAGGGATCAGGGACCGAGACGCAGGGACCAGGGACTGAGGGAATAGGGACTGAGGGGTCTGGTGCTGGCAGGGGCCCGGTTGCGGCTGAGGCAAGCAAGCCGGCCAACCCCGTTTCCGGTGGTACCCCGGTGGTGATGCCGCAGATGGGCGAGTCAATTTTTGAGGGCACCATTACCAAATGGCTGAAGAAGGCAGGCGACACGGTCGAAAAGGACGAACCGCTGTTTGAGATCTCCACGGACAAGGTGGACGCGGAGATTCCTTCGCCCATCGCAGGGGTGCTCACCGAAATCAAGATTCATGAAGGCGAAACGGTCGAAGTCAACACGGTCGTTGCCGTCATCGGCGGCACCTGCGGCGCGGCAGACGTCATCGGCGCAGGAGTCCCTTCAGCGGTTGCTGAGCGTGAGGCCCCCGCTCCGTCTCCACACACCGAGGCAACTGCTTTCACCGATCATGCTGCCGCGGAGAGCGATGGGACAAAGGTGCGCTCCTCGCCTTTGGTGCGGCGAATTGCCAAAGAGAACAATCTCGATCTGCGGCGGATTGCGGGGACGGGTTCGGCGGGACGCATTACCAAGGACGATGCGCTCAAGTATCTTGGCGGACATGGGCCCGGGAACCGGTCAGCGGGCGTTGTTGCGCAGGCCGCTTCGAGCTTGAATGCGGCGACTTCGACTCCTGCACCCCCAGCCGCGCCGGTCGCCTCGACTTTGCCCGGAACCGTTGCGACCTTGAGCCGGATGCGCGCGATTATTGCCGAGCGCATGGTCGAGAGCAAACGCATTGCTCCCCACGTCTACTCCGTTTACAAGGTCGATATGACGCGGATCGTGCGCCTGCGCGAGCGGGAACGGAGCCGCTTCGAACAGAAGCACGGGGTGAAGCTGACCTTCATGCCGTTCATTGCCGCTGCGGCAATTGAGGCTTTGCGCCGGCATCCGATCGTGAACGCGTCGCTCCAAGACGGTTCGATCCACTATCACGCCAACATCAACCTGGGCATTGCCGTCGCACTCGAATGGGGACTGATTGTGCCGGTGGTGAAGCAAGCCGAGACGCTCAGCTTTTCTGGCCTGGCGCGATCCATGGCCGACCTAGCCGAGCGCGCGCGTACGAAAAAGCTTAAGCCGGAAGAAGCGACCGGGTCGACTTTTACGCTTACCAATTCGGGCGTGTTCGGCGGGGAGTTCGGGACACCGATCATCAATCAGCCAGAGTCGGCGATTCTGGCTATCGGCGGGCTGAAGAAGGAGCCGGTTGTGATCACCGACGCCGAAGGAAGCGACGCCATCGCCATCCGCGCCATGCAGAGCTACTGCCTGGGGTTCGACCATCGCCTTATCGACGGAGCCGACGGAGGCAAGTTCATGAGCATGTTCAAGCGGGTGCTGGAGACCTGGGATCGCGAGATTGGGTAATCTCTTCCGGTCTAGAGAACCCTGGCTAACTTTAAATATTGGCGGATGGCAATTTGAATATTGGCTAGGGCTTCTTCCCGATTACGGCCTTGCGACCAGCAACCGGGCAGACCGGGGCACGAAACGCTGTAGCCCTCCTCGGATTGGCGCAAGATGACGCGATAGCTTGCCATGGAACCTATGGTACGCCTGCGCTCACTGCCCTTGCGCCCACGCCAACCCGTCCGTCGCCTTCCCCGTCGCGATCAGCCGCGTCAGCGTCCAGTTTTCCAGGTTGATTTCGGCAACCTGGTTGCTGGTTTCGCAGGAGACATAAGCGGCTTTGCCGTCGGGCCTGACGACGATCTCCTGAGGGTAAACGCCGACGGCTACCGTCCGCACCACCCGCATCGCGTTCAAGTCGACGACGGCAATCTTGTTCTGGTCGGGAAGCGTGACCAGCAAAAAGCGGCTGTCCGGGGTAGGCGCGGTTCCATAGGCGATCCCTTCGAGCGGAATCCATTTGCTCACCGAGTTGGTCGCTGTGTCGATCACCGCCAGTTGCGGCTTGGTCTGGTCGGCAGTAAACACCCAGTGGTCGTCGGGCGAGATGGAGATACGCTGTGTGTTTGACGAGATGGGGATGATCTTGAGCACCTTGCGAGCCTGGATGTCGAGAACGGAAACGGTGCCCGGCCCCACGTTGGCCGTGTAGCCGCGGCGCCCGTCGTGTGAAAGCGCGAGCATGTGGCTTTCAGGCTGGCCGGTAGGGATGGTACCGACGATTTTCAGCGTCCTGGGATCGATTTGGGTAATCGACTTGTCGAGCTCGGTGGTCACGTACAGCAGGCCGTCTTTGGGACCGAAGAGCGGCATGTGCGGGCGGACGCCGTGCGCGAAGCTGAACGTGTTTACGACCTTCTGCGCGGCGATGTCGATGACAACGATGGTGCTGCCATCGGTGCCCGGCTTGCCCACGCCGGAACTCCCATAGATGGGCACGAAAGCCAGTCGCCCGTCGGGCGAGGCGATGACCTCATGGCCGGTGATACCGCCTTCAGCGACGGACGCAAGCACTTTGCCGGAGCCGGGATCGACGATGGCCAGGCTCTGCTGGCCTTTTTCGGCGACCAGCAGGCGCGGCTGCTGGGACTGAGTGAATGCGGCGAAAAGGGCCAGGAAGAGCAGTGGAACGGTTGCGCGAAAAGACATCGAAGGGAGCCTCCGGAGATACGGGATGAGTGTATCCCACGGACGGCCAGATTTGAACGCGTGAAATGCACGAATGCGGGCTGTGCATGAGACTTGAAACGAGCAGCCTATTCGTGCGCGGCCCACGGGTCGTACGTTCCCACGCTCCACGAATGACCTTCGGGGTCGCGGACAGCGAATTCGCGGCTGCCGTAGGGGGTGTTCTGCAGCGGACGGATGATGGTTGCTCCAGCAGCTACGGCGCGCGCGTGTGCGGCATCGGCGTCAGCAACAACGATATAAGCGCTGCGGGTCTCCATGCCGTCGATTTCGTCCGGGGATTTGAAGCTGCGGCCGTATTCATCGTCTTTTGTGGAGCCGAGCATGATCATGCCGCCATTGAGGGTGAGTTCGGCGTGGCCGATGCTCCCAGCCGGGCCTTCGTAGACAGCGTGACGCTCGAAACCAAAGACATTGCAGAGCCAATCGATGGCGGCGGGAGCGTTGCGGTAGCGCAGGGCGGGGATGACGGTGGATTTGGTGTGCGTGGCTGTCGTGGACATCGAAAACCTCCTGTGCAGCAAGAGCTACCCGATGATCATGCTCCTCGGCAGCAGAGTGTTTCTTGGAAAAATCGGAAATCTAGCTTGCCGTGACGTGATTCGCCCACACGGTGCGGCGAGCGGAATAGGTGGTGGCGTCGATGCCGGAGAAGGCGCGGAATTCATTGGCGAAGTGGGATTGGTCGTAGTAGCCGCAATCGAGCGCCATCTCCGCCCAGGGCACATCCCGGCCGTTGTGCAACTGCTGCACGACACGTTGAAAGCGGAGGATGCGCGTCCAGGCCTTCGGTGAGAAGCCAACCTGCTCGCGAAAAACCTGGGAGAAGCGCCGCTCACTCCAGCCGGTGCTTCGGGCCACTTCGCGTACGGTAGCCAAACCCGGAGAACGTTCGAAGCGGTTGAGCGCGAAGTCCACGATGGGGTGCCTGGGGAGATGGCCCGCAAATTTCTCGCGCAGAAACTCCTCCAGGCAATGAAGCCGCGCAGCGGGGGTCGACACCTCGCGCAGGCGTTCGCGAAGGGAGTGGGCTCTGCCGCCCCAGACGTCTTCGAGGCCTATGCTTCGATTGCTGAAGAGGTGGACGGAATCGGATACGAATGGGGCGAAGCCGCCGGGATGGAAGACGATACCGATGAGGTTCGCCATGTCGGACGTGTCGATGATTTCGTAGGTTGAGCGTGCCCCTACGATGAGGGAAGACGAACTTGGCTGCGCGGGAAGGCTATCGTGGCAATCCAAAAGAAAGTCGCGCGCCAGGTTGAGGATGATCTGCACCCGGCCGGTGGGCAAAATGCGTTCCCGGCTGTGCGGCGCATGCTGGACCCGCGCATACCAGAGCATGCGAATGCAGCGATTGAGCGGGGCGGCCGGGGTGTGCTCGAGGTAGATCACGTGGCCCTCGTGGTCCTTATAGCACGAGTGCGCTGCGGAGAGAAAGAGGTAGCTGAATGGTGCGGGGCTGGCCTGGGGTATGCTTGGCGGCATGGGGCTGCCGGGCAAAGACTCAGAACTGGTGCAGATCGTGGATCGGGCGCTGGCGGACGCTGCCGTGCGTGCGGGGGAGTGGCTCAAGTGCCGGGTGGGGTGTACGCAATGCTGCTATGGGGCATTTGCGATCAATGCGCTTGATGCTGCGCGGTTGCGTGCGGGGATGGAGGCGCTGCGTGGCTCGGAGCCGGCGCTGGCGGCTGAGATCGAGCGCCGGGCGCGGGTGTGGATTGAGATTTATGGGACGGAGTTTCCCGGAGATCCGGCAACCGGGCGACTCGGGGAGACGGGTGACGAACGAAAGCAGTTTGAGGAGTTTGCAAATGACGCGGCTTGTCCGGCGCTCGATCCGGAGACGGGCCGTTGCGATGTGTATGCATGGCGACCGATGACCTGCCGGGTGTTTGGACCTCCGGTACGGATGGGTGATGGAGATGCGCTGGGGCATTGCGAACTCTGCTTCCATGGGGCGAGCGAGGCGAGCGTGCAAGCATGCGAGATGGCGGTTCCGCATGAGTTCGAAGCAACGGTGCTCAGCGAGGTTGGAGAGGACGGAGAGACAGTGGTGGCGTTTAGCCTCCTCTCAGGAGCGGACAGGTTATCGCGCTAGACTGGGGAGTGGAAAACCCGATGCCATCGCGTCCTTGCTGGGCTGAGATCAATGCCCGGTTTTTCGAAGATAACTATCGATATTTGAATAGCCTTGCAGCTTGCGAAGCGGAGTTGCTGGCGGTGGTCAAGAGCGATGCTTACGGACACTCGCTGGCGATTTGTGCGCCCGCGGCGGTGCGTGCAGGTGCGCATTGGCTGGGCGTAACCTCCGTTGAAGAAGGCATCGCGGCACGGGCGCTGTGCCCCAACGCGCGAATTCTGGTGATGTGCGGATGCTCTCCCGGGCAGAGCGCAGATGTGGTGAAGCATGGGCTGACGGCGGTTGTATGGGAACCGTGGGACCTGGAAGAGCTGGAGAGTGCGGCTCGCGCAGCCGGTGTGCGGTCATTGCCGGTGCACCTGGAAATTGACACCGGGATGAGCCGGCAGGGGGTGGGCTTAAACGCGTTGGGAACAGACGAGTTGGGGCCGATGCTGGTGCGGCTCAACGCCGCGGGGCCGTTGCGTCTGGAGGGGGTGCTGACTCACCTGCTTGCAGCGGACGAAACGGACGGACGCGTGACTGAAGAGCAGATGGCTCGGCTGGAACGCGCGCTTGAGCAGATCGCGGCTGCCGGGCTCGCCGGCTCCGCGACCGGGGCAGAGTGGCTGAGCGTCGGTGCTTCCGCAGCTCTGCTGAATGGAGAGGCCCAGGCGATCGCAGCCCTGGCCCGGCGCTGGGCAATGAAGGCGATGCTCCGACCGGGGTTGGCGCTTTACGGCGTTGCGCCGCGGTTTGAGCCGGATGAACCTGCGGCTGTGGCGGCTGCACGGGAGAAGCTTAAACCAGTCCTGAGCTGGAAGACCCGTGTCGTGAGTGTCAGGACGGTCCCGGCAGGGGCGGTTGTGGGATACAACGGGACGTTTGTCGCTACCGAGCCGATGAGGCTGGCGTTACTGGCCGTGGGGTACGCCGACGGGCTGGACCGGCGGTTTGGAAACCGCTTCAGCCTGCTGGTGCGCGCGGAGCGGGCGCCGCTGGTGGGACGTATCAGCATGGATCTCGCGGTGCTGGACGTAACCGAGATTGAAGGCGTCGAGGCTGGGGATGAGGTGGTGATCCTGGGGTCCCAGGGAGGCAAAACGATCACTGCGTTCGAGCATGCCGATGCTACGGAGACGATTCCGTGGGAAGTGTTTACGCGTATCGCGGCACGTGTGCGGCGGATTTCAATCAACAGTGAGCAGCAACCAGCTCCCAGTTAGCGACCGAGAGCTCATAGCTGACAGCTTTCGGGAACTATCCTTACCAGACCCGCGTATTAGCAAAATATGCAATGCGTGGCTACATTAAGCTGGAACGGTATCGGGTTAGCGTCGCCCCCCCGACACCCCCGCGACAAAGACCTGTCGCCGGGGACCCCGTCACGGCCCTCCCGGCGTACTATGGAGGCGCCGGAGATTGGCGTCCGCAAGGCGCACGCCACAGGCCACGGCAACGTTTCGGGAGGCAAGATGGTGGCTCCAGACGCCCGCGTGGCGCGCATGGAGGTAAACCCGCTGGAAATCGACTGGTCCCAGGTCGTACGCCTGTGCATGAACGGAGATTCCGGCGCATGGGCCCAGCTGGTCCGCACCCACCACCGTCGCGTTTACGGCCTCTGCTATCGCTTCACCGGCAATCCGGCTGACGCCGAAGATCTCACCCAGGACGTCTTTCTCAAAGTCTATTCCAACCTGGCCAGTTTTGACCTGACCCGCGGCAGCCTGCAGGTATGGATCACCACCATGACCCGCAATCTGCTGGTGGATAACTTTCGTCGTACGAAGAACCTGCGCGCGACTGGTTCATTGGACGAGGGCTGGGAGTCCACTGAGGAATTAAGGCCAATCGACCGGCTCACTTCGAAAAGCCCATCGCCCCACGAGTCGGCCGCTCAGAAGGAACTGGCAAAGATGGTGCAAGGCGCCCTGGCGCGTGTATCCGTCGAGCTGCGCGAAGCCGTCATACTCCGTGACCTGCAAGACCTTGACTACAAAGAGATCGCCCAGGTGCTGGGCATCCCCGAAGGGACTGTTAAGTCCCGCATCAGCAGAGGCCGCGCGGAACTGGCGCGCCTGCTGGAACGTAATAAACGGGAGGTAATGTAATGGCAGAGCGCACACACATCCCGAGTTCGCCCGCTTGCGGCCAGTGGGAAACCCTTTTGGCCGATGCGCTCGACGGGCTTCTCAAGCCCGAAGACGAGGCCACATTCACCGCTCACATGGCTGTTTGCGCGGCCTGCACGGCATTGTTTGAGGAAGCCCGCCGCGGCCGCGAATGGCTGGAGTTTCTTTCCCCCGAGCCGGAAGTCCCGGAAGGCCTGTTAGATAGGATTCTGGCCCAGACCGGCCCCGGGCAGGTAGCCGGATACGGCCTGGTTCCCGGCAGCAGCAACGTGATGCCCATTCCGCAGCCGTGGCAGCGTCCCGGCTTCATGGGCCAGATACGGCGCTTTGCGGAGCCGCGCCTGCTGATGACGGCAGCCATGGCGTTCTTCTCCATCGCACTCACCCTCAACCTGACCAACGTCAAGCTTAGTAGCCTGCGCCTCAGCGATTTGCGGCCCACCGCGGTCCGTTCGTTTGTAGAACGCCGCGTAACGATGGCGTCAACTCCGATCATTCGTTATTACGATCACCTCCGCTTCGTTTACGAAGTCGAGTCGAGAATGCGCGAACTTCGCCGCACAACTGAAAGTAGTGGCGAAGACAGCAACCAGCAAAAGCCCAAAGACGCCGCGCCGGGCGAATCCAAGCAGAATCCCGGCCGCAAGGATGGAGGCTCCCGCGTGGATCCTCCCCAGCAGTCTGTGAGCCCAACCATCACCGATGCAACTGATTTACTTGAATCTTCCCTCACATTTCCTGTCCTGCCCAGCAACTCCTTTAAGGGCCAGGAAGGGCCCGCGCTGTCCGGCGGCTCCGAAATGGAAGTACGGGAAAGGAGCGCAACATGGACTGCGTAAACCACACGGGTGTACCTGCAACCGCCTTCTGCCAGAACTGCGGCAAGGCGCTTTGCGCGGGATGTGTCCGCAATGCCCCTGGAGGCCAGGTTCTGTGTGAACCGTGCTTCACGGCATGGCAAACCTACCAGCAACCTTTTGTTCCGGTCGCAACAGGCTCACCCAACCCCGCGGCCGCCGCGGTGCTCGGCCTCATTCCCGGCGTGGGCGCCATGTACAACGGCCAGTTCTTCAAGGGACTGATCCACGTGGTGATCTTCGCCGTGCTGGTGAGCCTGGCGCACGTCTCCGGGATCTTCGGCATCTTCATTCCCGCTTGGATCCTCTACCAATCGTTCGAGGCGTTCCATACGGCCAAGGCCTTGCGCGACGGTTTGCCGGTGCCTGATCCGCTGGGACTCAACGATGTCGGCAACTGGCTCAATCTCGGCAAGCACCCGCAGTATCCCGGCCAACCCCCGGTGGGGCAACCCGGCACACAACCAGGTCCTCAGCCCGGTGCAGGCCCTGTCCAGCCCAATCAGAACCCGTGGACAGCCGGTGCAACCCAGCCTCCGTCTGCATCCAGCGCCTGGCAGCCGCCTTTTACCGGTAATCCTTACCAGCCCCCTTATCAGGGCCAATGGCAGAATCCCTACGCGCCTCCCCCGCCCGGTCCAGTCGATCCGAATGCGCCGCCGCAGCCCATTCCACCTGACCCGTCTGCTTACGGAGGCGGTCCGGCCTTCTGGCACCGCGGAGCGCCGGTGGGAGCCGTCGTCCTTATCGCGCTGGGCTCATTGTTCCTGCTCGGGCAATTGGACATCTTCCACGGCCGGCTCATCGAATTCACCTGGCCTGTCTTTCTTATCGGTCTCGGCGTATGGCTCGTGATCCGCCGTCTTGGAGAGTCGCAAGGAGGTCCCAAATGAACCGCTATATCCTGATTCGCCGCTTGCGCGGTCCGGCTTTCCTGCTGCTCGTGGGCATCAACGCCCTGCTGGCCCAGTCCGACATTCTCGGCTGGAGCAAAAGCTGGCCCTTTTACCTGATTCTTGCCGGCGTGATTGCCCTGGCGGAGCGCGCCGCATTGGCTACAGCGGGGCCTATTGAGCAGCCTCCGTATCCGGGCGCTCCTTATTCCGGCGCGCCCTATTCCGGAACAACTGGGGTACAGCCCCCTGCGTCAGAATCCACAGCCATCGTTCCGGCGCATTCCAATGATTTTGGCAACGACCCCAATGGAGGCCAATCATGAGCACCCCTCCCAATATGCCTCCGGGCGGCGGTCAGCCGCCGTATGCACAGTACGATCCCAAGACCCAGTGGCGGATCTACCGCGAACAGCAAAAGGCCGCCTGGCGTGCCCAGCGCGACGCCATGCGGGCGCAGCGTTATGCGGCGAAGGCGGGCTACTACGGCGGTGTTTATGTTCCGCATGCGCCCTCCATCGTTGGCCCACTCATCCTCATCGGCGTCGGTATCATTGCCTTCCTGGTTGTCACCGGCCATATCGCCGCGGGCGAATTCTGGACCTGGTACGCCCACTGGTGGCCGTTGCTCCTGATCGGTGCGGGCCTGGCCCTGCTCGCGGAATGGGCCCTTGACGCCACGCGCAAGGTTCCCGTGCGCCGTGGCGGCAGCTTTGTCGGCATCCTCATCCTGCTTGCCATCGTTGGAGTTGGCGCCGCCGGCTGGAACAACTGGTGGGGTCCGTTTCGCGCCAACTTCGGCGATCAGGGCGACGACTTCTTCAATGCCTTTGGCCGCCCTGAGCGCGACAACGACCAGCAGATACTGAAAGCGGCTATCGCCGCCAACGGATCAATTCAGGTCCAGAACCCCCGCGGTGACGTCAGCATCACCGCCGGCGACGGACCCAATATCGAGGTGCAGTCCCACGAAGTGGCCTACGCCAACTCCGATTCCGACGCCAAAAAGATCTTCGACTCGGAAGCGGCCCATCTGACCGTCAGCGGCAATGCAGTTCTGATCAAGTCGGAGAGCAACAATAGTGGCCGGCTCAACCTGACCATCACCGTTCCCAAATCCGCCAAGGTCACAGTTGACGCCGGCCATGGCGATATATCCGCAGCCGGACTGGGCGCCGGAATCAATCTGACAGCCACTCACGGCGACGTGCATCTCAGCTCCATCGCCGGCTCGGTCCAGGTCCATTTCCCCAGCGGCCACCACGACTTCTCCGCCCACCAGGTGGAAGGTGACCTGACTTCCGACGGCGACATCAACGATCTGACGCTTTCTGAAATCAAGGGAAAGATCACCCAGAACGGCGAAATCCTCGGCGACGTGCACATCGAGAACAGCGCTGGACCCATCCACCTGCACACCAGCGTGACCGATCTGCAGGTGGGCGAACTGCCCGGCGACTTGACCCTCAACTCCGATGACTTGCGCGTCACGGAGGCCAAGGGGCCGGTACGCGTCACCACCCACTCGAAGGACGTCGACCTGAGCCAGATCTACGGCGAGTCGTATGTCGAAGACAGGGACGGCCGCATCTCCATCGAGCCTGCGGGGAACTACGCGGTGGAGGCCAAAAACAGCAAGGGCGACGTCGAGCTAACCGTTCCGCCGAATTTCTCGGCGACCGTCAACGCGCGCACCCACAATGGCGATATCGTCTCCGATTACCCGGTCCCTTCCAGCGACGACGAGAACAAGTCGGCGACCTTCCAGATCGGCTCCGGTGGCAACAGAATCGTGCTTACCACCGACAATGGCGATATCCGCATCAAGAAGGGCTCAGCCTTCCCGGCTACGCCGCCCACACCTGTTACTGGCGAGGGCCCCAGTGCGCCTGAAGCCCCCAAGGCCCCGCACCTCAAGACTCCCAAGCCCCTCCCCCCGCAACCCGTGACGCAGTAACCCCACTCAACCGAGACATCTCGGAGAACAGAACAGGCGCCGGAGCAATCACTCCCGCGCCTGTTTTGTTTACGCGTGTATTCGCCGTCCAGTTTAAGTGTTGGGATAGCACTCAAATCCCGACCCTGGCCCCTGATCCCCGCTTTTCGTCACTCCAGCCGCAGCGCCTGCATCGGGTCCAACCGCGAGGCTCTCCACGCGGGAATCATACAAGCCAGAGTTGCAATCATCAGCAGCGTAAAGGTAACTGCGACGTATACCGCAGGGTCGAGCGGCTCAGTGTCATACAGCATGGAGCGAATCAGTTGTGTGATTCCGGCACTGGCTGCCCATCCGAGCGCCAACCCAATGATCGCCGGCCGCAATCCATCGAAGAGCATCAGCCGCAGCACCTGGTCCCGCTGCGCGCCCAGCGCCATACGGACGCCAAGTTCCGTTGTTCGCTGCGTCATCAGATAGGAGAGAACGCCGTACAAGCCTACGGAAGCCAGAACCAGCGACAGCACCGCGAAGCCCAGCACCAGGGTGGCGCTGAAGCGGGCATTGCCCAGCGAATCGCCAATTGCCTGCCGCATCGTCTGCACGTTGGAGACGGGCAGTTCCGGATCGAGCGCGGCAATCTGCTTCTGCACCGGGACGGCGATCGCCAGCGGATCGGATGCCGTGCGAATGGCGAGCGACTGACCTTTGCTCAAACCGCCATCGAGGATCGGGAAATACATGGTCGGCGTGACTGGCTTACCGACCTGCCAGAGCGTGTCGCCGACCACGCCGACGATTTCGTAGTCGGCATTCTTGTACGCAGGCAAGTGAACGAACCTGCCGACCGGATCTTCACCCGGAAAATATTGCCGCGCAAGCTGGCTGCTCACGATGACCTTCCTGGCGCGGTCCAGCCGATCGTCACTCGTGAAGAAACGCCCTTTCAGCAGCGGAATCTGCAATGCGCTGAAATATCCAGGGTCAGCCCAGAGCGTCAGAGCGTCGGGCAATACATCGCCGGGTTTCAGCGGAGGATGCCCCTTGATGGTGAATACGTCATCTCCTCCGTTTCCTTCTCCTGGCAGTACGGAAACGAGAGCAGCGGCACGGACACCGGGCAGGACGCGGAGTTTTGCCAAAAGGCTTTCGTTAAACGTGTTCACTTTTCCTGGGCTGGAGTATTTCTGCGACGGAAGGCTGTAGCTCATAGTCAGCACATTGTCGGTGACGCATCCGACGTCGGTAGCGCGCAAACGGACAAAGCTCTTCAGCAATAACCCCGCGCCGATCAACAACACCACAGTGACCGCGATCTCTACAGCCAGCAGCGTCTTGCGCAATGTGGCGCGGGACCGGTTCTCGGTTGTGCTGCGCGATGACGCTTGGAGCGCCGCAAAAGCCGCGTTGCCGGTGGAGGAAATGGCCGGCAGCAGGCCCGCGAGCAGCGCCGCTGAAAATACCAACGCGCAGGCGAAGCCCAGCACAATGCCGTCGACGTGAATCCCCACTGAGTTCGGCAAATCCTTCCAAGTGCCCGCCATCCAATTCGTAGCCACCAGCGACAACAACACTCCGCCTGCGCCGCCGGCGAGGCAAATTAACAAGCTCTCCGTCAGCTGCGCGCGGATGAGCGTCAACCGCCGTGCGCCCAATGCGCCGCGGATCGCTATTTCCTTTTGCCGCGCTGCTCCGCGCGCCACCAACAGGTTGGCGACGTTCAAGCAGCCGATCAGCAACATACACGCAACAGCGCACATCAACAGCAGCAGCGGTTTCTTCACATTCCGCGCCAGGTCGTCGTTGATGGTCCGAGGCGCCACATCTTCAGCAACCGGTGCGTTCAGGTTCTGCAAATGGAGCCGGTATTGCACTGATTCCACCTGGCTCAATGCGCTTGCCAGACTGACGTCCGGTCTCAGACGCGCCACGACAAGATTGAAGTGGTAGTCATGATGCTGCAGGAGATCCGGCGGCAACCCCGACGCATATGGGACCCACACCTGGATCTTCGCATCGGGATAGGCAAACCATCGCGGAAGCACGCCCACCACCGTATAGGGCTTCCCGTCAAGATGGATTTGTTTGCCGACAATCGAAGCGTCCCCCGCGAACCGCCTCTCGAAGAGACTCCAGCTGAGCATAACGGCAGTTCCATCCGGACGATCTTCGCTCTCAGCAAACGTGCGCCCAATGGCTGCCTGCACCCCCAGCAGCGGAAAGAGGTTCCAGCTGCCGGCGCCTGCACCCAACAGTTCCGGCAACTCTCCGCGCTCGCCGGTCAGGTTGAATTGCCACCGGCGGCTCACCGCCATGTCTTCAAAGCCGTGCGTCTGTGTGCGCCAGTCGAAGAAGTCGGCGGGAGCAACTGCGTTGTAGTTGAATCCCTCCTGATTGCTGCGGGCATCGCGGAAATGTTCATAGATCAAGACCAGGCGCGCCGGATCGCGAAAGGGAAGCGGTCTGAGCAGTACCGAGCGCACCACTGTGAAGAGCGAGGTCGTGGCGCCAATGCACAAGGCCATGACGGCGATGGCGATTAGCGAGAATCCCGGCGACCGGCTCAGTGTGCGCACTCCATAGCGCAAATCGCGCAGCAGCAAATCCAGCCACGTCCAGCTCCACGTCGCGCGCGCCTGTTCCCGCAGCAGCGCGGGATTTCCAAATGTCCGCATTGCCGCATAGCGCGCATCGTCCGGATTCATCCCGGACACGATGTTCTCTTCGATCTGCCGCTGAAGGTGCTCGCGCAACTCAGCATCGAGCCGCGAACCGGCTGCGCCACGGCCGATCAGCATCAGGATTCGCATCCGCAATCTCGTCAGCCAACGCATCGCCCAAACCTCCATCGCCAGGAGTCGAAGATTCATTACTCATCAAACAAAAGAACCTTCATCTGCAATTTGTAACCAATCCCGGCCATCACTCCGCCCGTAACGCCCGCATCGGGTCCAACCGGGAAGCCCGCCACGCCGGAACCAGGCAGGCTGCTCCCGCCACCAGCAACAATGTCGCCGCAACGCCGGCAAAAACGGTCGCGTCCAGCGGTTCCGTTCCATAAAGCATGGCCTGAACCTGCTGCACTGCCGCTACGCTGGCCGCAAGGCCCAGCCCGAGGCCGAGCAACGCCGGTCGCAGACCATCCATCAGCATCTTGCGTAACACTTGCTCCCTCTGCGCGCCCAGAGCAATGCGAATTCCGATTTCGCTCGTCCGCTGCGCAACAACATACGAGAGCACCCCAAACAACCCCACCGCCGCCAGTACCAGCGAAACCCCTGCAAATACGGTCAGGAGCAGCGCATCGAAGCTCGCATCCAGGTTGTTTCTGCCCATCACCTGGTTCATCGTGAGCACGTCCGACACGGGAAGATCGCGATCCATTTGCTGAAAGATTCTCTGTGTCGGCATTGGCAATTGCGTTGCATCCCCGCGGGAGCGGATCACCAGGCTTGCCCCGTTGACGTAGTCGCTCGAATATAACCAGTCGGCCATATACAGCGAGAAATACATCATCGGCTCTGGAGGATCACCTGCCGAAGTGCGCGTGTCGCCCACGATGCCCACAATTTCATGGGGCTTGTGCCCCATCGTATTCAAGTGCTGGCCGATGGGGTCCTCGCCGGGGAAAAACTTGCGCGCAAACGCGTCGCTGACAATCACCTCGTCCGGATGGGTCTGCGGATTCTCATCGAAGGTGCGCCCACGCAGTATGGGAATGCCGATGGCCGCGAAATAGCCAGGGTCAGTCCAGCGGTGGATCGCATCGAGCGTGGTTCCCGCGGGCGCCGGCGGACGACCGGCAATCGTAAACCCGCTGTCGCCGCCATAGCCGTCGCCTGGGACCACCGGGAAAACAAGTCCTGCCGCTTCAATGCCCGGGCTATTGCGGACGCGCGCAAGCAGAGACCGAAAGAAGGTGACACACGCAGGCTGGCTGTAGCGCGCTTCGGGGAGCGTGAAGTCCATTTTGAGAACGTTCATTGTCATGCAGCCCAGATCCTGCCCGCGAAGCTTGGCATAACTCTCAAGCAGAAGCCCGGCGCCGATCAACAACATCACTGTCAGCCCCAGTTCGACAATAAGCAGCGCCTCCCGCAGCCGAGCACGCTTGCGGCCGCTACTATGCGCGCGCGAAGACTCCTGCAACGCCGAAACCAATCCGTTCTGCTTCGCGGAGGGTGAAGAAATGAGTCCGGCAAATAATGCGCAGAGAGCCACCAGTCCACACGCAAACAGCGCCACCACGCCATCGATATGAATGACCTCAACGCGTGTCAAATCCTGGCGCGCGCTCACAAACCATGCAAGGCCGCCCCATGCCAGCAGCAACCCGAGCGCGCCGCCTGCGCCCGCGAGCAGCAGGCTCTCAATCAGGCGTTGCCGCAGAAGATCCCAACGCCTGCCCCCCATCGCTGCGCGAATCGCATGTTCCTTTTGCCGCGCAGCGGATCGCGCCACCATCAGGTTGGCCACGTTCAGGCACGCAATCAACAGCAAACACGCCGTCGCTGCAAGCAGCATGTACAGCGGAGCCCGCATTGGCCCCACAATCGACTCCAGCAGCGGGCGGATATTCGCGTCCTTGCTGACAAACGGATTATCGAGATGCTGATTGTGAATCGTGCGCGTAATCAGAGAGAGCTCCGCCAGCGCCTGCGCCGCTGTTATGCCTGGCCTGAGACGCCCGATCGCCGTGAACTCGTGGTCATCCAATGCCCCCGTAGTCTGCGAAGGATTCTCGTGATACAAGGGCGTCCACAGCTGTACCTTTTGGTCAGGGTAGGCAAACCACGATGGCATGATGCCAATCACCGTGTAGCTCTTGTTATCGAGCATAACCGTTTGGTTAAGAATGGAAGCGCTGCCTCCGAAACGCCGCTTCCACAGCCCCCAGCTCAGCAGCACCGTCGGATTCGCACCGTGCTTATCGTCGTCCGCTGTGAAATTCCGCCCCAGCGCCGGCTCGACGCCGAGTGTGGGAAGCATGTTCCAGGTGAACACTGCAGCTCGCGCCGTCTCCGGCAACTGGCCGCCGCTGCCGGGCAGGTTGTATTGGGCATAGCCCAGCATTGCCATGTCAACGAAACTGTGGCTCTGCTTCTTCCACTCCGCAAACACTCCCCCCGCGCTGTCGTTGTATGGAAAAGTTCCGTCGGTGCTCTGCTCGTACAAGCGCGTCAGACGGTCCGGATCCTTGAACGGGAGCGGCTTCAGGAGCACCGAGCGGACAATCGTAACCAGCGCCACATTCGCACCAATACCCAACGCCATCACCAGAATGGCGATCGCCGCAAACCCCGGCGTCCGACCCAGCGTGCGCACGCCATAGCGGAGGTCGCGCAGCAAGGTTTCCAGCCAGTTCCAGCTCCATGTGCTGCGCGCCTGTTCGCGCAGCAAGGCAGGATTTCCAAATGTTCGCAGCGCTGCGAACCGGGCCTCTTCCGCGCCCATCCCGGCGGCAATGTTCTCCGCGATCTGCCGCTCCAGGTGATCGCGCAATTCTTCATCGAGCCGCGCCGCCGCCTTGTCACGACCGAACAGCATCTGAATTCGCATCCGCAATCGCGCCAGCCAACGCATGGGTTTGTCCCTCCTCTATTCCGTTCTCAACGCCTGGATTGGATCCAGCCGTGACGCGCGCCAGGCGGGAAGCAAACAGGCACAACTGGAAATGACCGCAAGCACGCTGATTGCACATGCGAAGCTGACCGGGTCAAGCGGGCGAACCTGAAAGAGAATGTGCGAAAGGGTCTGCGTTGCCCACAAGGCACCACCGGCGCCGATGACCGCTCCGCTTGCGGTGAGCGCCAATCCCTGCCGGAATACGTGCGACATCACGCTGCCGCGGGTTGCGCCCAGAGCGATGCGCACGCCGAATTCCCGCGTCTGTTGCTGCGTGGTGTAGGAAACCACGCCATAGATTCCAAGCGCGGATAGCAGCAGGGCCAGCGCTGCAAATGCGCCCAGCAGCGAAAGGCTATAGCGCCGGGGAGCCAGCGAATTCGCCATCAGAACTGTCATTGGCTGCAAGTCCTGCACGGGCTGATCAGGACGCACGGCGTGAATCCTGGCGCGCACGCTGTCCGCCAATGCCGCCGGGTTTGCCGAGCTGCGCACGAACAGGCTCATCGTGGCCATGTCGTGGCTGGTCTCGTCCTGCAGATAAGGCATGTAGATTGCCGGTTTCGTTGCAGAATCCTGGGGTCCCTGCTTGATTGCGCCAACCACGCCCACCACCTGGCGCATACGCGGCGCGCCTTTGCTCACTCTTCCCGCGCCGGTGTAATTCACGCCGATCCGCTCGCCGATGGGATTCTCTCCCGGCCAATATTGACGTGCGGCTTCGGCGTTGACGATGACTACAGGCGGCGAGTCCGCATCATCGCTCCCGGAAAAGAATCTCCCACTCAGCAACGGCGTTTCGCTGGTCTTGAAGAAGTCCCCACTTATCCAGCAGCCTTGCGTTGGCGGAGCATGATCGGGGACGTTGGCGCGGTCAGAAAAAACCAGCGTCGCGGTTGCGGCCCCGCTGCCCGGAGTGCAATCGGCTAAAGCCGCTGCACGAACTCCGGGCAGCGCGGAGATACCGGCCAGGACGTCTCTCCAGAACGGCCGCCCCTCCTTCGTGTAGAAGTTGGTGCGCAGATACGTTGTGAACATGGACTCGGGCTGGAATCCGGGGTCGACGTGCTCCACGCGCCAGAAGCTGCGCAGCAGCAGTCCAGTGCACACGGAGAGAATCACCGAAGTGGCAATCTCCGCGATGACCAGCCAGGCAAACGTGCGGCGATGCGATCGGCCGGTCTCTGTGCGTCCGCTGCGCAAAGCCGGCGAAAGATTCGTCCTGGAGAACCCGAGCAGCGGCGCCCAGCCGAATAGCAGCGTAGTGGCAATTGCAACCGCTGCGGTGACGAGCAACACCAGGCCGTTGAGATGAATGCCTTCCATGCGCGGCAGTTGCAGGCCCGGCAGGCGGCCGATGAGGCGAAGCCCGAACCATCCTGCCAAGACGCCGAACACGCAGCCGGAGGCGGCCAGCACCAGCCCTTCAGCCGTGAATTGCTGGGCCAGCCTTCGCTGGCCGGCGCCCAGGCTCACCCTGAGCGCAATCTCCGCACCGCGCCGCGTGGCCCGGGCCAGCAGCAGCGCCGCCACGTTGATGCATGCGATCAGCAGAACGAGCGCGGTTGCGGCCATGATGACGCGCAGTTGCGTTTTGCTGCCGCCCACCAGGTCGTCCTTCAGTGGAACAAGCTGCACGCGCACATCGCCGGGCTCTCCGGGAGCGCGCCGCAAAATTGCGGTCAATTCCCCGGCTGCTGTGGCTGGGGTTGCGCCGGGCTTCAATCGCCCCATCACGGTAAGGAATTTGTTGCCACGCCACTTCATGTAGTCCCAGCTCGGGTGCGAAGTCAGCTTTGGATACACATCCGTGTCGGGATAGAGATCGGGCATCGGCGGCAAAACGCCGACGATGGTTTGCGCATCTTCCTCGAAGTGGATTACGCGACCCAAAACATGAGGGTCGCTCCCCAACTGGTTGCGCCAGAAGCGATAGGAGATGAGAATCGTGTCGTTTTCCAGATATGTGAATTCGCGCGGCTCGTAGAGACGCCCCATGTAGGGACGAATCCCCAGCATTCGAAAGAAATCTTCGGAAACCGCAGTGCAATTCACGAGCTTGGGATCACCTTCGCCGGTCCATGTAAAGGTGAAATCCGGCAGCACTACTGCCAAGGCGGAGAACGACTTGTTCTGGTCGTGATAATCGAGAAAGTCCGGGCCGGAGGCGGCGACGCGGCTTTGCCCCTGCGCGTCGGAGCGGGCCCAGATGGCGTAGAGCTGTTCCGGCTGAGGAAAGGGGAGCGGCTCAACCAGGATGTGGTGCACCACGCTGAAGATGGCCGTATTGATGCCGATTCCGAGCGCCATTACCAGAATCGCAATCGTCGCAAACCCCGGCGTCCGACCCAGCGCGCGCACGCCATAACGCACATCGCGCAGCAAGGCTTCCAGCCAGTTCCAGCTCCACGTCGCGTGCGCTTGTTCTCGCACCAACGCAGCATTGCCGAACTCGCGCAGCGCTGCGAACCGGGCCTCTTCCGCGCTCATCCCCACGGCAATGTTTTCCTCGATCTGCCGCTCCAGGTGATCGCGCAATTCTTCATCGAGCCGCGACCGGGCCGTGCCCCGCCCGAAGAGCATTTCGATCCGCATCTGCAACCGCGCCAGCCAACGCATGGCAACCTCCTTTGCGTGAAGGGTACGGGCTTCAGCCCGTACATCCAGCACCCTGCATCAAACGGGGCTTTAGCCCCTGAAGGCCCGTCCAGTCACGCCTCAGCCACAATCAGGTCGATCGCCGCAGAGAGCCGGTTCCAGTTGGCCGTCTCCGCCTCAAGCTGTTTGCGCCCGGCCGCGGTCAACGCGTAGAACTTTGCCTGACGCCCGGTCTCGCTCTCCGCCCATTTGGCTTTGATCCAGCCTTGCTGTTCAAGGCGATGCAGCGCCGGATAGAGCGAGCCTTGCTGCACCTGCAGCACCTCACCGGAAAGCTGTTGAATGCGCTTGGCGATGGCCCAGCCATGCATCGGTTCCAGCAGAATTGTTTTCAGAATCAGAAGATCGAGCGTGCCCTGTACCAGATCGTTGGGTTTACCCATACTATGATTATCTACAACAGACTTGTGTAGACCGTCAAGGTGTCAAGGCAAGAAAATTTCCTGGAACCTATCTAAGAACTCGCGCCCTTTCAAAACCAGCGAAATCATCGCAAGAACGGGATCTTATACAGTTTCTTAGGCTTGCTCGTGTCGCCCTGCTCTCACCAGACAAAGGGAACCAGACGGTATCGCGTCTTCAGGCAATATTCGCTGTATCCCGGCAGCTCCGCACCCAGCACTTTCTCCTCGTTCAGCAGGCGGACTGCGTAGAACGGGATGAGCAGCCAAAACGCCGGCAAAGCAACCCAGGAGCCCAGAGCCAGCGGAGCGAAAGCCCAGAGCACCACAGAGCCCAGATACATGGGATGCCTCACCCAGGCGTAGGGCCCAGCCGAGATCACCGTCTGTCCGGCGTCCACCTGGATGGTGCGCCCGGCATAGCTGTTCACCTTCAGCACCCACCAGACGAAGAGAATCCCGCCTGCCACCAATCCCAGAGAAATCACCGTGAGCCACACCGGCACCTCGCCCACCAGTCTTCGCGACCACCCCAGCCGGTGGTCGAAGCCCGGGATTAGTAGCGCCGCCAGAAACAACGGCGCAAACAGACGCCTCCACCGCTTCTGTTCCTTGACCGGCTCATCTTCCCGCAGTCTGCGCTCGACCAGTGCAGGATCGCGGCGTAGAAAATAGGCGAATATAAAGACGGTTGGCGTGAACATGGCCGCCAGAAACGCCCAACCCTGCCAGAACCTCCACGACCCCGCAGGAAGGAAGACGATTCCCGCTCCTATAACCAGGAACAACAACGACCGAACTATAACCCTCAGTCCCAGGCTCATCGGGTTCCTCTTTTCCGTGCCCTGAATTGCCCGCCATCTTACTGCTTTTCAGCCGGCAAGGCTGTGATCTGCGTCCGGTTCGGCGCATGACGACGAATCCCTATTCCTTTCCAGCATGTTTTCGTTGTATCCTCCACTCGTCGGAGAAGGATTTCCCCATGGTCTGCGCTCCTGTCCGTGTGATTACTGTTGAACGCGAATACGGCTCGGGCGGCGGCGAGTTTGCCCACGACCTGGCTGCCCACCTTGGCTGGCGCCTGCTGGATTCGGAACTGCCCTGCGCCGCCGCCCGCGCCGCCGGTGTCTCGCCCGAACTGGCAAAGAAGTACGACGAGCGCCTGGACCCCTGGTACTACCGCTACGGCAAGGTCTTCTGGCAGGACTCGGGCTACTCCATGGCCGGACTTTCCGACGACCAGGTCTTCGATTCCGAGCGCATGCTGGCGCTCATCCGGCAGGAGATTGTGAAGGCGGCCAAGGAAGGCAACTGCGTTATCGTCGGCCGCGGCGCCGCCTGCGCCCTGGCCAACCAGCCGGGCTGCTTCCATGTGTTTGTTTACGCCACCGCGGCAGCCAAGCGCGATTGGTTCATGAAGGCTTTCCCCAAGCAGGCCGAACAGGCCGACCAGCTTCTGGCCGCCTTTGACAAGCGCCGCGCCGCCGTCATCCGCAAGGCCTATCAGCAGGAGTGGTGCGCCCGCGGCCTCTACCACATGCTGCTCAACTCCGTGATGGGCAACGACTGCATGATCGCCGCGGTCGAAGGCGCAGCGCACGTCACCCCCGCGCAGGCCGAGACCGTCTCCCGATAATCTTGCCTCCATGCACAGCCCCCGGGGCGCTGACGGACGGTAACCTTTGAGCGGCCGAAGCATCAGACGGTGTGCGGGTCGGAGCAGCTTCGGCACAGGAGATCTGTATGTACAAACTGACTTCCCTTCGCGGCGCGCTTGCGTCGCTGCTGATTGCTTTGGCCCTGTGCGCCGGTTGCCGCGCGGCTGCCAAGACCCCCGTCCCCGCTGCCGAACACGATGAAGCTCTTGCGCAAATGCCGGGAAAGGAAACGGCGGTGTTTGCCGGCGGATGCTTCTGGGGGACGCAGTCGGTGTTTGAGCGGGTGAAGGGTGTGGTTGCGACCACGGCCGGCTATGCAGGCGGTTCGGCCAGCACCGCGACGTACGACCAGGTGACCACGGAGACCACCGGCCACGCGGAGTCGGTCAAAGTGGTTTACGACCCCTCGAAGATCACCTATGGGCAGTTGCTGCGGGTGTTTTTCTCGGTGGCGCACGATCCCACGCAGTTGAACCGCCAGGGTCCGGATGAGGGCACGTCGTACCGGTCGGCGATCTTCTACACCAGCGACGAGCAGCGGAAAATCAGCCAGGAATATATTGCACAACTCGACGCGGCGCATGTGTTCGCCAAGCCGATTGTGACCCAGGTGACGCCGCTGAAGGGCTTCTATGACGCTGAGAGCTACCACCAGGACTACGCGCTGCATAATCCCGACAATCCCTACATTCTGGTATGCGACCGGCCCAAGATCGAGGCGCTGAAGGCGGAGTTTCCGGAGTTGTTCAAGGATTACAAGGGAAAATGACGCATATTTCAGGTTAAAGAATGGGTCAGTTTGCAATAGCTTCCGGTTAGCCGGCTACACTCCCGGAACCCGGGATTGCGTCCCCCAAAGGCCTCGAATCGTGCATGGCGATGACAGTTTGACTGAATGGGCTCCGAAGCCCGGTATGAGGTCGCACGTATGGGCAAGGAACTTTCTGAAACAGTGGGCCGTAAGTAGTGGGTGAAGGAGTGGACAGTCCATGCACCAGTGTCGTCTAGGTCGTTCCGTGTTGCTCGCCCTCCTCGCGGTTCCCCTTTATGCGCAGAGTTCGGCCGTGTGGAAGGACCCATCACAACACATCACTCGATTTGTGACTGTTGACAAGGACGTCCGATTGGAAGTGCTCGATTGGGGGGGCACTGGCAGGCCAATTATCCTCCTGGCCGGGGGCGGGGACACGGCTCACGTCTATGACGACTTCGCGCCAAAGCTCTCGACCCACTACCACGTCTACGGTATTACGCGGCGCGGGTTTGGCGCATCTGGATACTCGGCAACAGATCACCCAGCGAGTCGTCTCGGAGACGACGTATCGGCGGTGATTGACGCTCTCGATCTGAAAAGGCCCATTCTCGCTGGGCACTCGATCGCTGGGGCGGAGTTGAGTTCGGTTGCAAATAGCCATCCGGACCGAATTGCGGGCGTAGTCTACCTCGATGCCGCATACTCTTACGCTTTCGACAATGGCAAGGGAGCCAGCGTGATGGACGCCGGGAAACTCCAGGGACCTCATCCTCCGCCGCCTGGCGGAGCGGACTTCGCCAGCTTTAGCGCATTGCAAGAATATTATGAGCGCGTGAATGGATTCCGAACCCCTGAAGCGGAGCTTCGTGCGGAGTGGGCATCCACGCCTGAGGGAGCGGTGGGAAAGCAACTTGATCCTCCCGGCTATGCCCTGTTCATGCCGCTTATGACCGGCGCGGAGAAATACACTGCAATACCGGTGCCTGCGCTTGTCATCTTTGCAAACCCGCACAGTCAGGGAGCATGGGTTGACAACAATACGGATCCGTTGGTTCAAGCGGCAGCCAAGACCTACTCAAATGCCCTGGCGGCTTTGACAGAGAAGCAGGAAAAGGCTCTTAAGGATGGCTTGCCGGCAGCGCGGGTGATTACCGTGCCAGATGCGAATCATTATGTTTACCTTTCAAACGAGGCTGAGGTGATAAGGGACTTGAGCGCTTTTATTGCCGACCTGCGCTAACGGCGTCGGATCGAAGCGTTCAGCGGGATTCCCGGAGGTTCGGTTGGATGCCGCCCGACCGGAGACTGAGCGCCCCTTGCTCAACCTAGCTTCGCAAACCGCAACGACGCCGAGTTCATGCAGTAGCGCAGGCCCGTCGGCGGAGGGCCGTCGTCGAAGACGTGGCCGAGATGCGCGTCGCACAGGCGGCAGGAGACTGCCGTGCGGACTTCCATCAGGCTGCCGTCGACGGTCTTGACAATGTTCTCTTCGGCGATGGGCTCATAAAAGCTGGGCCAGCCGGTGTCGGAATCGAACTTCGTTTTGGAGTCGAAGAGGGCCAGGTCGCAGCCGATGCAGCGGAAGATGCCGCGGCCGTGCTCGTTCCAGGTGGCGCCGGTGAAGGGGCGCTCGGTGTCGGCGTGGCGGGTGACCCAATAGGACGTCAGGGAGAGCTGGCGCTTCCATTCTTCGTCGGTTTTGATGACGCGCGGGACGGTGACCGTGCCGATTCTCTTGCCGTCGGCCGAGAACTGGACGATGGTGACGCTGGCCGGGCCCTCGTTGGGGGCGAGCGGCTTGGCGGCGGCGATGGTGCTGCGGCGCAGACCCCAGAACGCCACGGCGCTGATAGCTCCGGCGGCGGAGAGGATGAAGGCGCGGCGGGCAAGATCGCGTGGGCGGCGTGGTTCGGGTTCAGGCTGGTTGTTGAGGATTCCCGCGTTCATTATTCGACCCCACATTGGGATGCGCGAGGCGAAGGAAGGTTACCGGTCGCCCTTCACGGCGGCCCTACGGGACGCGGGTCCATCCTTGGCTCCTGACCCAGGATTTCATCCTGGGCTATTCTCGGTTCTCCCTCCGGGAGATTACACCGGGAGGGCCGGCGTGATAGCCTCCGAATGCCGGAAATGAATCGCCGGATTTTCCCCTAAGAAAGAACCGACTTCCCCCCGACAGCAACTTCCCAAGCAAAGGAAAGTGGAGGTAATTCTATGCAGGACGGCAATCACGCTGGAGCTCCGTTGAATCCGGGGCTGGTATTTGACATGGTGCAGGCGCATCAGAAGTCCGCGGCGCTCAAGGCGGCCATCGAGCTGGATCTCTTCCGGGCAGTAGGCGAGGGGCCGGGCGATGTGGCGTCTATTGCGCGGCACTGCAAGGCATCGGAACGCGGCACGCGCATCCTGTGCGATTTTCTGGTGATCAAGGGAGTCCTGGTGAAGGAGGATGGGCGCTACCGGCATACGCCGACGAGCGCGGCGTTTCTTGATCCGTGCTCCCCCGCGTGCATAGCATCCATTGCGCGTTTTCTGAGCGCGCCGGAGGTGATCGCGCCCTATGACAACCTTGCGGAGGTTGTGCGAGCCGGTCGAACCAGTTTGTCCGGCGAGGGGACGGTGGAGCCGGAAAACCCGGTCTGGGTGGTGTTCGCAGAGAATATGGCGCCGATGATGGGACCGATGGCGGGTCCGCTGGGCGCGGTGGTGCTCGATGGGCATACCGGCCCGATGCGCGTGCTGGACATCGCCGCCGGGCATGGCCTCTTCGGCATTGAGATTGCCAAGCAGCATGCGGAGGCGCACGTGACGGGTCTCGATTGGGCGCCGGTGCTGCGCGTGGCGCTTGAAAATGCGCGCAAGGCCGGGGTTCAGGACCGGTACGACATGCTGCCGGGGAGCGCCTTCGAGGTAGATTTCGGCGGGCCGTATGACACGGTTCTGTTGACGAACTTCCTGCACCACTTCGACAAGCCGACGTGCGTGAATTTGCTGACGAAGGTGCATGCTGCCCTGCGGCCAGGAGGGAAGGCGGCGACGCTCGAGTTTGTGCCCAATGAAGACCGCGTTTCTCCACCCGCGCCGGCGGCCTTCAGCATGACCATGTTGGCGTCGACCGCAGCGGGGGATGCGTATACGTTAAGCGAGTTGACGGCGATGTATACCGAAGCCGGGTTCAGCAACATTACCGGGCATCCGATCCCGATGAGCCCGCATACGATTGTGTTGGGGAGGACATGAGCTAATCTGATCGCGATTCTTGCTATCGTTCCTAGGTCTTCCGCCGCGGCGGACGAGACCTGGAGCACCCGCCCTAAAGGTGCTTGAGAGCGAGCCGGGCGAGCGACTCCTCCGACGAGCGCTGCTGATCGGGACTCTTCGCGTTATAAACCGTCAGGACGATGACGTTGTTCCCCTGCTTCACTGACAGAGTCCAGATACCTTGCATGCCCGAAAATTGCGCCGCATCGCCGATTCCGCTGACATCCGTCTTGGTGATGCCGGGGCCTTGCGCTGTGATTCGGGGCCAGGCGGTCGCATCGCGCAGAGCGATGCTCACCTGCTGCGGGCTTCCGCCCCACCTGCAGCCAGTGGCACCAAGCGGCGAGGGTGAAACCGAGTTACCAAGCACTTGGGCGATCTCCTGCACAGTCAACAGCTTGCACGGATCCGCGGCGCTCGCTGCCTGGGGCAGCGTGAACAATATCCCGAACGCCACGAACATTCCCCATAGACAGGCTGATGCTCCCATGGTGAACCTCCCTCTCCTGGAAAATACTAGCAAAGCACAGGAGACCTGCGGGTAGACAAGACCTAATACCGCTGCAGGAATTCGGGGTCGACGGGGTTTTCGAAGAGCGAAGCGTCGCGGGTGACGATGGTCAGGCCGGAGGGCGTGACGAAGTAGCGGCGCTTGTCTTCGACCGGGTCGTAGCCGATGACGGTGCCTTCGGGGATGTGGACGTCGCGGTCGATGATGGCGCGGCGGATGCGGCAATGGCGGCCGATGTTGACGTGGGAGAAGATGATGCTGGCGTCGACATCGGAGTAGGAGTTGACGCGAACGTCCTGGGAAAGCACGCAGTTGGAAACCGAGGCGCCGGAGATGATGACGCCGGCGGTGATGACGGAGTTGACGGCGGAACCGGTGCGGCCCGGTTCGCCGAAGACGAACTTGGCGGGCGGATACTGGCGGACGCGGGTGCGGATGGGCCAGCTCTTGTCGTAAAGATTGAAGGTCGGGGACACGGAGCAGAGGTCCATGTTGGCGTCGTAGTAAGAGTCGAGCGTGCCCACGTCGCGCCAGTAAAGGGCCTGCTGCTTGTTCTCATCCACAAAGCTGTAGGCCATCATTTTTTTCTGGCCGAGCATGTTGGGCAAGATGTTATGCCCGAAATCGTGCCTGGAGTTGGGGTCCTCGGCGTCGGCGATCAAGGCTTTGAGCAAGACCTCGGTGTTGAAGATGTAAATGCCCATGGAAGCGTCGACGGCGTTGGGGTTGAACGGGGAGCGGAAGCTGGTGGAGACCGGTTTCTCCTGGAAGCCGATGACTTCGCCGCCTTGTGCCACTTCGACCACGCCGAACTGCTTCACTTCATCGGGATTGACGGGCAGAGTGGCAATGGTGATCTCGGCCTTCATCTCCTTGTGGTAGGCCATCATGCGGCTGTAGTCCATTTTGTAGATGTGGTCGGCGCTCAGGATGATCATTTGCTTGGGCTGTTCGCTGCCGATGGAGTAGATGTTCTGGTAAACAGCATCGGCTGTCCCCATGTACCAGGCGGAGCCGGTGCGCTGCATAGGCGGCAGTATCTCGAAGAACTCGCCGAGTTCGGTGGCGACGATGCCGGTCCAGCCTTCGCGGATGTGGCGGTTGAGCGAGAGCGCCTTGTACTGGGTGAGGATGTAGACCTTGCGCAGGCCGGAGTTGATGCAATTGGAGAGAGTGATATCGATGATGCGGTAGTGTCCACCGAAGGGAACGGCTGGTTTGGCGCGATCGCGGGTAAGCGGGAAGAGGCGTTCTCCCTGTCCACCCGCAAGCAGTACTCCAAGCGTGTCTCTCATGGGTTCGAACCTGCCCTTTTCTTCTGCGTTGCCGGAGGGGTCACTTGCGTCGAGCAGGGCGCCGCTTCCGGATTCCGCTATCTGGTACAGCATCTTTTCCGGTGACATTTTTCCACAGGGTCGCCGAACGGTGGAGGATACCACACGCAGAGGAAGTTGGGCGCGGCCTATTTCATTCGACAAACTCCGGCTGCAGATGGTTGTGCCGGGAGGCCGCGTTGGCAGGGCAAGAGGGTTAGATTTCCGATGAATGAAGAAGGCCATCCGTGGTGGCGGATGGCCTTTCGCTGTGAGGAAACTTGAGGGACCCGGTTTATCGCTTCTTCTTGAACTTATACTCAACGCCGACAGAGATGGCGAAGTTGACGTCGAACTGGCTGGTTTTGGGAGGGTAGTTGATGCTGTAGTGAGTCATCACGGCGTCCGGGGTGATGCGGAAGACCCAGTGCGCAGAGCGGTTGAGATCCATGTGGCCGCCGATGATGGCGGCAGGGGCGAGCTGGTCGTTATAGAAGTCGAACAACGAGGGCGGGTAGCCAAGCAGGTCCTGCTGGAATTTTCCGTAGACGCCGCCGAACATGGCATGAGCGATGAGGGCGCCGTGCTTGTTGTGGGGGCCGAGCCACTCCGGGCCGGCAACAAAAAAGTACTGGGAGACGAACGGTCCATGGATGCCAAGATCGTTGACGCCGGCGCCGCTGGTTCCGACATAGGCGCGCCCCGAGCCCTCAAGGCCCCAGTGTTTGGTGAGCCAGTAAGAAGCGCTGAGATCGAGTCCGCCGGTGTTGGAGCCTTGCATCAGGGTGGGACCGGCCTTCATGTGGTCGTAGGCCATTCCGAGAGACAGGTCGTAGCGGTTGTCGTAGCGCACACCGGCCAGTGGGTCGATAACAATGTACGTGCCGTTGGTAACGGGTTTGGCGGTGGTGCTCTGGTCCTGTGCCCGGACTCCGGCTGCGAGGGCCAGAAAGGCAACAGCAAGGAAAGAAGCGATGAAGCTTACTCGGAAACGCATCAACACCAGCTTACAGGACCGCGCCGAGGGGGGACAACGCGAGGGCAGACGATCGGGCTGGCGTTCTTTTGCGCAGGCCCGGATTCTCTTACGGCTCGCAGTGCTCTGTCCAGCGCGACCAGATGAGGTAGCGTGCAGTCTTGAGGACTTCGACGGCGGAGTCGATCTTCTCGTGAGCCGCGGCTTCTGACGAGAGGGGCGGAGCGGCATGCGTCGTCCACTGCAACGGCAGAGAATTGAAGATGAGGCCGGCACGGGGAAGGTGATAGGCGGCGGAGACAATCTCCGCGGAACGCCAACCATGAGCCTTCATGATGCGGACGGAGTAGCAGGCGTTCTGGATGGTGTTCCTGGCTTGCGGTTCCTGAAAGATTGCGGATTCGGGTATTCCCTGGGCCTCCGCAGAGCGAGCCATGACGCGAGCCTCGATAAAGCCGCCTTTGGTGGCGCCGCCGCTGAGGATGAGGCGGGGGGCGACTCCGCGCTCGTACTCGTGGACGGCCTCAGTGACGCGGGCCAGCTGGATGGGCGTGGGATTGCCGTCGCTGTCGGCGGACGATCCGAGGACGATAATGGCGTCAAAGTGGGTGAGGGAGGTGTTGGAGGCGGGAGCCAGTCCGCGCGCGATGGCTCCCGAGGCCAGGAGTGCGACTACGGCAACCAGGGCGGCGATAGCGAGGCGGGGCTTCCAGCCGAGGGGCTTCCGGGATTGGCGCCTTCGGGGCGAACCGTGGGCTACGCGGCGCGGAGTACGGCGGTCGGCATTGCGTGGGACGTTGCTCGGGGGCAAAAAGGATCTCCTCCAGCTTCCAGTTTAAAGGAGGCTGGAGGAGTGCGGCGGATGCAGACCGAGGGGATCAGCCGATGTCGGCGGGCGTATCCCAGGCGGAAAAGACGAAGTCTTTGAATGATTTGCGGGAACGCGGGGCAACTTCCTGAGTGCGGAACTGTTCATTGGGCAGCGAGGAAGGGTCGTCCTGGTAGCCGAGCGCGATGACCGCGCCGAAGATGTAATCTTCCGGAACCGCAAAGGACTTGCGGGCAGCCTCGGGGTCGAATCCGGCCATCTGGTGGGTGGCGAGGCCCAGCGCAGTGGCCTGAAGGGTGAGGTAGGATGCGGCTGCGCCGAGGTCGTAGAGGGCCACGCGGTTAGGGCTGTCGTTGTGGCTGAATTTGGTCTTCGCCACGCCGAGGATCAGGACCGGAGCCTTGGCGGCCCATATCTGGTTGAAGGGGCCGAGGGAGTCGAAGATTCTCTTGTAGGCTTCAGAGCCGCGGGTTCCGACGAGGAATCGCCAGGGCTGCTCGTTGTAAGAGGAAGCGGCCCAGCGCGCGGCTTCGAAGACCTTGGCCAGGTCGGCCGGGCTGACTTCGCGATCGCTGAAGGCGCGCGGGCTCCAGCGGGTATGGAAGAGGGGTAAAACACCGTCAACGCGCGGGGCGTGCTTGACTTCGTTGATTTTTTTCTAAGGTTTGGGTCATGCGAACTCCGTAAAGGGAATAAGGTTCGATAATTCGATTCAGGCGGGATGGGAAGGATTCGGAAGGGTGACCAGTGTTGCGTGAAAAGGGCGCAGATGGCCGGAGAGGGTTGGCGAGGTCAGGCGGAGATGAGGAAGGGGGGCTCGAGCGGTGCTGGGGAGGCGGAATCGTGATGAGCGGCGCAGACGCGATTTCTACCCGATTCTTTTGCCGCGTAGAGGCCGAGATCGGCGGCGGCTACAAGGCAATCGCGCGTGGGGCAATCCTGACTTGTGGCCGTCGCTACGCCGATGCTTACAGTGATAAACGAAGCCACCGGCGATGCGGGATGGGAGATTTTCAGGTCGGCAATTGCCTGGCAGACGAAGTTGGCGAATCGGAAGGCATTGGGGGCACTGGTTTCAGAAAGGACGATGGCGAATTCCTCGCCGCCACAGCGTGCGGCAAAATCCACCTGGCGCTTGCAGAGGCGGGTAAGTTCGGCGCCGATCAAGGCGAGGCACTCATCGCCTTTCTGATGGCCCTGCGAATCGTTGAGCAGCTTGAAATGATCCACGTCGATGGATAGGAGCGACAGCGTGGAATCCACTCTCTTGAGGCGGGAGCATTCCCTTTCGAGGACCTGATCAAAGTAACGCCGATTGGCGAGACCGGTGAGGGAATCGGTAAACGAGAGCCGTGACAGCTCCGCATTCGCAAGGCGCAAGTCTGTGGTCTTTTCCGCAACCAACCGGACCAGTTCGCGTTCCCGTTTCTTCGCGCCCAAAAAGCGCAGCCTCAATACCGCACCCGCCACGGACAGCGGGACCAGCAGGCAGAGACCGGCAAACCACCAGCTCGCATACCAGGGGGTGAGGATCGTGAATGGGAATTCTGCGCCGTGGCTGCTCCACGCGCCGTCGCTTTCCCGAACCTCGATTTGCAGCCGGTACGCTCCGGGAGCCAGGTTGGCGAACTGGATTTCGCGTTGGGTGGTCTCCGTCCAGGCTGAAGAGGGGCCCTGCAACCGATAGCGGAAGATCACACCGTTTTGCCGTGGGGCATTAAGGGCAGCATAGCGTGCGACGAGGGAGTTGGCATTTATGCCGAAGGATGGATTGGTGAGCCCGGAAATGTCCTTTTGGCCGATCAAGAGCCCGGTGAAGAGCACTTCAAGCGGGGCATCGGGTGCTCTATGAGCGAGAGGCTTGAATCGTGAGAGTCCTGCGCTGGTGCCGATCCAGACGGTGCCGTCGGGCTGGGCAGCGAAGGCGTTGAGGTTGCAGTCGTCCCAGGCGAGGCCGTCGTTGGTGTCGTAGTGGCTCCAGGCGGAGCCATCCCAGACATCCACGCCTCTTTCGGTGCCGACCCAGAGGCGGCCTGCGGCGTCGAAGTCAAGGAAATAGACGAGTCCATCGGTTTCGGCTCGCTCGATTCCCTTCTCAATCGATACGCCTTCGGCTTGAGGATGGACGCGATCAATGCCGCCTCCGAAGCGGTAACCGACCCACATTACCCCCTTCGCACCGGCGCCCAGGGAAAGCACTTCGGTGTTGCTCAAGCCGTCGGCACGGGTGAAGGCCTTCCAGCGTCCGCCGGCGTATTCAAACAGGCCGCCCGCACCACCAGCCCACATGGTCCCGTCCGAGCCTTCGGCGATGGCCCACATGCGCGTCGGAGGCAATGCCGCGATGCGCGCGAATCGGCGGTAAGGAGCTTTAGCCATGAACAAACCGGCTTCGGTGGCGGCCCAGAGCCGCTGTTCACGGTCAAACCGTAACGTATACGCTGCCTTGCCGATAAGCCCTTCTGCCTCGCCGAACCATTGTGGCTGAAGATTTTGAGGATCGATGCGAGCCACGCCCTGGGTTTCCGTCCCGATCCAGAGAGCTCCGTCAGGCGCGGGCTGCAGGCTGTGCACCGCAAAGCCGCCGAGCCCAGGGACTGTTTGGAACGACATGCCGAAGGTTCTGGGCTTGCTGCGCAGCAGTCCCGCTTCGGTCCCCACCCAGAACCATCCATGGTAGTTGGGAAGAATCTCGTAGGCCAGATCGCTGCTGAGCCCGCTTGCGGCGGAGTAGCTCTCCCACTGCCGGTAGCCGCGCCACTGCACGAGTCCGCGGCCTGCCGTGCCGATCCAGAGAGAATGCTGGCGGTCCTCGAAAGCTGAATAGATGGTTCCGCGCAGGCCGGCGCCCCGGTCGATTCTTTGCCACCCATGGTCGTCGCCGATGAGCATGCCGTTCCCGTTCAGGAGCAGAACCCGCCCTTCGGCATCGAGCGCAATGTTTCCACCGAGATACTCCGATGGAATGCGGGAGCTTGGAATCTTGAATTTAGCCTGATGGGCGGCCCATTCGAAGATGCCGGCGTTCCGGGCACGTACCCAGATGTTTCCGCCGTGGTCCTTGAGGATGACGATCAGGGGGTGCGCAGGAAGCCCACTCTCTCGCGAGAAGACGTGCGTGCCGCTGTCATCCCTGCGGCACAGTTCAAGTCCGCAACCGTACCAGAGGGTGTCGCCATCCAGGAGAACTCCATTGACGGAAGCATCGGATGTCCCGGAAGGGCGAGGAACCATGCGCATTGAGAATCCAGCACTTCCAGAGCGGGAATAGAGGTCTACCAACCCAGCGTCGGTGCCAAGGAACGTGTGGCCTTTTCCATCTGCCTGGATGCCCTGGGCCCAGTTGATTGATTTGAACGGGGCCGGGATCTTCTCGAAGCGGCCGCCTGACAAATGGTAGAGTCCGAAGCTTCCGCCGGTGAGAAGAGACCCATCGGGCGCGTCGCCAAACGAGGCGCCGGAGTTTGCCGGCATTCCGTGCTCGGCGCCGAAGGGCTCGAAGCGATCACCATCGTAGCGGAAGATTCCGTTCTCGGTGCTCACCCACAGGAAACCCGCGCGGTCCTGGTAAATTCTGCGGATGGCGAGGTTGCGAAGACCTTCGGTTCCTCCGAAACTGCGGAAGCTGAACTCCTGGGCGCAGGAAGGCAGGATTCCGGCGATCAGGAGGGCGATGGCGCCCAGGATGGTTTTTCGGAGCATCGATTGCAACTATCGGCAAAAACGGGCGGGGTATTTAGTCTTGAGGCCCGTTTTTGGCTCGAAATGCGTCATGGTTCCGAATACCGGCCGAAGCTTGAAGCTTTACGTCCTGGGGCGCTTATAGAACGGGGTTGGAACCTGTTTGGCGCGGGCGGTCTGGTTGGGACGGACCTGGACCAGGACGTCTTCACCGGATTGAGACACGGGGGTGGGGACTAAAGCATAGGCAATGTTGGTTTTGAGAAATGGGGCGGGGGAGCCGGATGTAATTGTGCCGATTCGCTCCCCATTCAAAGACAGTACGAAGTACCCGTCCCGGGCGATGCCGCGCTCGACCATCTCCAGGCCGATGAGCTTGCGGGTGGGGCCGCCGTTGGATTGAATTTCCTGAAGCGACCTCTTGCCGATGAATTCGCCCTTGTCGAGCTTGAGCCAGCGGTCCAGGCCGGCTTCGAATACATTGATCTCGTCGGATATTTCGTGACCGTAGAGACTCATGCCGGCTTCCAGGCGCAGCGTGTTGCGCGCGCCCAGGCCGCAGGGGCGGATGCCGAATTCCTGGCCGGCGGCGAGCAGTTCATTCCAGACTTTGACGGTGGTGGCCTCGTCGGCGGGGAGATAGACTTCAAAGCCGTCTTCGCCGGAGTAGCCGGTGCGGGCGATCGTCACATTGGGGACGCCGGCGACGGTTCCATAGGTGAACCAGTAGTTCTTGATGGCGGCGAGGTCTGTTTTGGTGAGCTTTTGCAAAGTCGCGAGCGCCTTTGGGCCTTGCAATGCGAGTTGCGAGTAGTAAGACGAGTAATCGGAGATATGGATGGAGGGGAAGGCGCCCACCTGTTGGCGAATCCAGGCGTAGTCCTTGTCCTTGGTGCCGGCGTTGACCACGAGGAGATAATCGTTGGGGCTGAGGCGATGGACGAGGATGTCGTCGACGAAGGTTCCCTGCGGGGTGAGCAGGGCGGAGTAGTGCGCCTGGCCGTTTTTGAGGCGCGAAGCATCGTTCATGGTCACATGCTGCACGGCGGCCAGCGAACCGGGGCCGCGGAACTGGATTTCACCCATGTGGGAGACGTCGAAAAGGCCGACGGCGTTGCGCACGGCGAGGTGCTCGGCAATGAGGCCACCGCCGGGACACGGATATTCGACGGGCATATCCCAGCCGCCGAAGTCGACCATTTTGGCCTTGAGGGCACGATGGGTGGCGTTAAGCGGGGTCTTCTTGAGTTCGGGGACGATGGCTGGGGTGGTCATGGGGTGGTCCTCTTATGTATTGAGCTTACGATATGAGGAGGACAGCGAGAGGCAATGAATCATGTGCGCGGGTTCGTGATGCTGCTGGCGGCGGGGTTCGCGGTGTGGAAGGGATGGAAGATTCATTCCGGGCCGCATGCTTGGATGGCTTATGGTCTAGCGGCGGCTGCGCTGGGGATGGCCGCTTGGCACCTGACGCGGAAAGAGAAGGGACTAAGGGACTGAGGGACCAGGGACTAAGGGACTGAGGGACGAGGGACTAAGGGACCAGGGACTAGAGCTGGTTTCATAAATGGGCTTTGAAAGGGCACGACTTCAGTCGTGCCGCAAAAGACCAATAAAACTGTGGGCTTTAGCCCCTGGGGGATGTCCTCTTGCTCGTGGACGGAGTCAATGCAACCAGCTCTTGGTAGTTTCTCTTGAATGCAATACGACCTGGCTTTGTAACAGGGCATGACTTCAGTCATGCCGAAAACGCCGCAGAATGAAGCCGGCTTTAGCCGCTGCGGGAAGAGTTTCTCCAATCAATAAAGGAACACTCCGTCGATCCACTAGGCACTGCACTGAGGGACCGGGGACTAAGGAGGGAGCGGGCCGCATGGTGAATCTCTACAACCGGATTCAGGGGCGGAGCCTGGAGCGGCTGGCCGCGCTGAGCGACGGGATTTTTGCGGTGGCCATGACGCTGCTGGTGCTGGACATGCACATTCCCACGGCGGCGCAAGTGCACGGCGAGCGCGAGCTTCTCGCAGCGCTCGGAGCCTTGGGGCCGCAGTGGGTGGCGTATGGAATGAGCTTTCTGACGCTGGGCATTTTCTGGGCGGGGCAGCAGACGCAGCTCAATCACCTGGCGGAAGGCACGCGCGACCTGACCTGGATTCACCTCGGCTTTCTCTTCACAATTACCATGCTTCCGCTGTCGACACGCCTGCTGGCGGAGTTCATTACCTATCGCGGGGCGCTGCTGATTTACTGGCTGAACATTCTTGCGCCCGGAGCGATGCTCTATTGGAGCTGGAAATATGCCACGCGCGCCGGCCTGATCAAGGACGACACGCCTTACGAGGTGAGCGCCAGCATCTGCCGCCGGGTGGTGATTGCGCAGAGCCTGTATGCAGTGGGGGCGGCGCTGTGCGCGATCAATACCTGGGTGAGCATTGCCGCCATTGTGCTGGTGCAGCTGAATTATGCGCTGGCGCCGCGATGGACCCGTCGGCTTGGATGAAGGGTTGCCGCAACGGCAATGAACACAGGGGCATTGGCGCGGGGGGGCAACTCGCAAGGCAACTCCTGGCTCTTACCATGCAGCGGGTTGAAGTGCGGGCCGGCGTTTGAAGGGACACAATGAATTTAGCAATGAGCAATGCGCTGGCGTTGGTGCGCTGGCATGGATTGCGGGAGTTCCGCAACGCGAGTCAGAATGAGATCATTTTCTTTGTTGTGGCGGGAATGGCTGTCCTGGCCTTGCTGGTCATGGTGGTGCAGCGGCGGAGACGGCGCTGGTTCTAGGCGTCGCCTGCTCGGCTGAAAGGCGGCAACTTGTTTTGGGAATGCGGGTCATTACCTGTGCGGCGGGCCGACAGCTCCGGTCCGCGGAGGTTAGTGGAATGACCACGCTTGCGAATGTGTTGGCGCTGATGGGGATGGCCTTGATCCGATTTGGCGGGCGGGGCGGCGGCGGCATTGCTTTTATGCTTTTCGGTCTGCTGATTGTGGGCGCGGTGGTGTGGGCGCTGGCCCGGCCGTATGAGACGCCCAGAAACGACCCCCGTCCGGGCGCCAGCTCAGCGGCGCCTGGCGCGCAGGAATGATGTGACGCTGAGGTAGAGGAAGAGCAGGACGATTCCGGCAGCGGTCAGGAAGGTGCGGTGGTCCGGCCCGTGCGCCCAGCTCATGCGGGTTCGCCATACTGTCGGGCTAAAGACGACCACCGGCAGGAAGAAGAAAACGCCGGTTACCTCAAGCCACAGAGTCCCTCCAACGCGGCCGAAGGGGCGCAGAAAGCCGCCGACGCCGCGGGCAACACCGCGCGTGGCCTTGCCGGCGACCTGGCCGGTGGCGCGGATTTGGGCAGCAGTTTCTGCGGCTTGCTGGGTGGGTTGATTGGCTGCGGGCTGGGCGCCGGAGGCCATTCGCTGGCCGGCGATGCGTCCGGCGACGCGGAGTCCGATACCGAGGACGCGCCCGATGGATTGCGGCTTCATTTCGATTTGATGGTAACAGCGTGGCTCCCCACGGGGCGTTCGACGGAATATCGGACGGATTTTCGAACGGGCGAGTTGCTCTGGAGCGGCGTTGGAAGTAAGGTATAGGAATCCTACGCGTTTGCCGTCTCGTTGAACCTGACGCCGGCCGTCGCCCCGGAGGTACCCATGACGTCGCGTCTGCGCGAATTGATTCAGCAATTGGGCGAGGCTATCCACGAGTCGGTGGTCGAGAGCGACCAGATTGCCGGGGTGGTGCAGGACATCCGCAAGCATGGGTTCGACGTGCTGCTGATGCTTGAGGCGACCATCGGGCTGAACGAAGTCTCCGCCAAGGAGACCGGGGAGCCGGAGGCCGGTGCGGAGGAGGGCGAGGCGGAGGGTCCCTTCACGCAGACCGATCTGCATTTTCTGAAGTCGCTGAGGATCTCTGTCGAAGGCGAGGCGGAGAATGCTTCGGAGTCGGATACCGATTAGCGGAGTGCTTCAAATGGGCCATCCGCGGCCTGTATATTGCCTACGACATTGATCTTTTCCGTCCGGAATTGACGCTTGATCGCGGCTATACTTCCCTACATGATCATGCGCATTGTCAGACTTGCCGGGATCGTTGTATTTGTCGTTGCGTTTTTTCTGCCTGCAGTGCGCGACCCGCACACGACCAGTGGTCCCGGCTCAGCACCGGTGTCTGGCTGGATGTGCGCCTTGGTGGCCGGCGCAGCCAGTGCCGGCATTTTTCACATTAACCAGCCCGGTTTGGGGGGCAAGGATGAGTTAGGGGTTATCTGCCTGATCCTGAGCGGCTGGGTGAATCCGCTGGTGCTGCTGTATCTTCTGTTTTGCATCTGGCGGAAGTTTGTGCGCATCCGGCGCGTGCTTGCGGTAGCGATTCTGATTTGCTTCGCGGCCACATGGGTCTTCTTATTCAAGGCGCCAATGATTCCGCTGATTGGGCACTTTTTGTGGGTGGCGGGAGCGCTGATGATTCTGGCCGGCGAGATTGTGGGGCGACGGGATCCCGCACCGTCGCATTAGGGAGCCTCATTGCTTTCGCGATATTTCGTGGGATGGAAGCCCGGTTCAGCAGATGCGCGTGGTGATCGATACATCCGTGTTGGTTTCGGGGCTGCTCTCCCGGTCGGGTGCTAGCGCTGCAGTGCTTAGGGAAGTTTCCGCTCTCCACCTTCAGCTTGTGGCGAGCCCTGCTGTGTTTCTGGAATACGAGGCAGTGCTCAAGCGGGAACAGCACGGTCTCCCGGCGCAGTTTGTCGACGGGTTTCTCGCGGAGTTGGCGTTTTGCATTTTGCCGGTGGAAACGTGGTTTGTATGGAGGCCACAGTTAACTGATGCGAGTGACGAAATGGTTCTCGAAGCCATCAATGGACAAGCAGAAGCGATTGTGACGCATAATAGAAGGGACTTCGAGGTCGCAGCCGAGCGGTTCGGCATAGGGGTCTGGTCTCCGGCGGAACTGCTGGAACGAATGAGACAGGAGGGACAGCAGCCATGACGCGTGTATTCGATGTTCCGGAATCGCTATTGAAGCGGGCCGAGGAGTTGGCGCGCGAGGATGGCGTATCGCTTGATATTTGGGTGACCTCAGCTTTGGCGCAGAAAATAGGCGCAGTGGAGACTGCTACGGAGTTCTTCCGGCGTAGGGCCGCGGGCGCTGGCAACGGGCTGCAATCGTATCTCGACATGATTCCCGATGGTCAGCCGGCGTCGGGGGACGAGTTGCCGGGTTCCTGACTGTTGGGCCCTGGATGCTGCGATTCGGGGAGTGCTGGGCGAGCTGTTTGCGGAGTTCGACCGAGCGTACGACGATAGAAGAAAGCATGGTTGATCCAAAGAACTTCAAGACAGATCATATTTTTGAGATCTCAGCCTTAGTGGGCGAGTATTCATTTCGAGTTGGCGAACTCCCGAGCCCGAGAATTCGGGTCAAGGTCTTTATGACCGACGCTAGTTTCGGAGGCGATCGGTATACATATGCGATCAGTCACAACGTCCATACACCTACGCAGATAGATGCCTACTACCCTAGTGCCCCCTTTGCTGCCACAGAAGAGGCGATCGTGAGGCGCGCGATTCGAGACACGCTCAGTTTCTATGTCGGCGCAATCAGTGCAGGACACAAGCCATCGACGGATTGGTTCGTTGAAAACGAGGACTTCGACTCGGAATGACCCCGACCGAAGAACGGAGTGCCTCACGGTTCGCACTTGATCCCTGGCCCGTCTATTCAGCTCTTCAGCGCCACGCGGATATGCAGTTCCTTTAACTGCTGCTCCGTTACCGTTGTCGGCGCGTCGGCCATCAGGTCGATGGCTTTGGCGGTTTTGGGGAAGGCGATCACTTCGCGCAGGCTGGACGAACCGGCGAGAAGCATGACGATGCGATCGAGGCCGAGGGCGATGCCGCCGTGGGGCGGGGTGCCGTATTCGAGCGCGTCGAGGAAGAATCCGAAGCGGGCGCGGGCTTCTTCGTCGCTGATGCCGAGAGACTGGAAGATCTGCTGCTGAATATCTTTGCGGTGGATACGGATGGAGCCGGAGCCGAGCTCGAGACCGTTCATCGCGAGGTCGTAGCAGTTGGCGCGAACACTGGCCGGATCGGTGATGAGGTTGGCCATGTCGTGCTCGTGGGGCGCGGTGAAGGGGTGGTGCGCGGGCATCCACTTGCCGCTGGCCAGCTCGTATTCGAACATGGGGAAGTCGACGATCCAGATGGGATTGAATGCGGCTGAGCCGTCGATGGGATTGGTCGCATTGCGAGCGTGGGCGTCTTCGACTACCTGCTCGGTCACGCCAAAGGCTTTGTGGCGATCGGCGTACTTTTTTGCCAACTCGGTGCGGAAGTTGCCGGCGGCGGAATAGACATTGATTTCGCGCTCGGAGAGGCGGCCCTCAAACTTGGTGTCGCTGGCTTTGACGGGGTGGGCCGGGTCGCCGGCGACGATGATGACAAAGTCGGCTTCAGATGCGCCCGCTAACTCGCGCACCTTTGCGGCGCTCCCGGGGTGCCCCTTGGCGAGGCGCTTGAAATCGTCAATGAACTTGGCGCCCTTCTTCTGATCGAAGGTGGGGTGGTTGTCTTCGCGCTCCTTGCGGCTGAGTTCGCCGACACTCGGAATGCGTAACGCGACCACGGGCAGGGCGGGATCGATCTGCAGTGAGGCAAGGGTCTCGTCCGTAAAGGCGGAGCGAACGTCGGTGAGGCCGGGGAGGCGCAGGTCGGGCTTGTCGGAGCCGAACTGGCGCATGGAGTCGTCGTAGGTGATGCGCGGAAAGGGCGTGGGGAGAGTGACGCCGGCGGCCGAGAAGGCTGCGGCGAGAAACTGCTCGACGACGGCGAAGACGTACTCCTGGCGGGGAAAGCTCATCTCCAGATCGACCTGGGTGAACTCAAGCTGACGGTCGGCGCGCAGGTCCTCGTCGCGGAAGCAGCGGGCGATCTGGAAGTAGCGGTCGAAGCCGGAGATCATGAGGATCTGCTTGAAGATCTGCGGCGACTGCGGCAGGGCGTAGAACTCGCCGGGATGAACGCGGCTGGGGACGAGGAAGTCGCGTGCGCCCTCGGGGGTGGACTTGGTGAGGATGGGAGTTTCGATCTCGAGAAAACCTTGCCGGCTGAGCGACTCGCGGATGGCGAGGGTGATGTCGTGGCGCAGACGGAAGTTGCGCTGCATCTCAGGCCGGCGCAGATCGATGTAGCGATATTTCAGGCGGACTTCTTCGTTCTGAATGGCTTCGTCAGAGGGCGAGAATGGGGCCAGGCGGGTGTCGTTGAGGACGAGCAGCTGCGTGGCCTCTATTTCGATTTCGCCGGTGGGCATCTTGGGGTTGATGGCGTCTTTGTCGCGGAGACGGACGGTGCCGACGGCGGCCACCACGTACTCGGGACGCACCTGCTCGCCCTTCAGATGGCCGTCGGGTGTGAGCTCCTTATCCAGGACAATTTGAGCAATGCCGGAGCGGTCTCTGAGGTCGAGGAAGATGAGGTTGCCGTGATCGCGGCGGCGGTTGACCCAGCCCATGAGGACAACGTGCTGGCCGGCGTTGGCGGCGCGCAAATCGCCGCAGAGATGGGTACGTTCGAGACTGCCTAAAAAGTCGAGCACTACGTCTGTCCTTTATCCTCTTGCAGATATTCCAACCATGATTGGGTGCCCCATCCTTGGCGCGTTTATGTCTTTGTGCCAAGGGTGGGATACCACGGACTTCAACCCGCCGATTCTTGATTAAGAAAGGCGGCCAGCTCCGCGCGAGGAACCTTTGTTTGCATGCCAGTGGCGAAGGTCTTCACTGTCAGGATACCGGATTGGAGCTCGTCCTCGCCGAGTATGACGATGCGGCGGGCTACCTTATCTGCAGCTTCAAAGGACTTTTTGAGACGGAAGCTGCCTTCGCCCAACTCGATGCGGAGGCCAGCGCGGCGGAGTTCGCGGGCCAACGCCAGCGCGGCGGCATTGATGCGGCTGAGGGCGGCTTCGTCTTTGGTGTCGGCGAGTGGCGCGATGAAGGCGTCGGCCACCTGCGGTGGGGCAGCCTTTTGGTCGAGTGCAGCGAGGAGTGTGAGTACCAGGCGGTCTTCGCCCATGGCAAAGCCGATGCCTGGAGCCTTCGGCCCGCCGATGGCCTCGCTCAGGCCGTCATAGCGGCCGCCGCCGAGAAGAGCGTTTTGCGCGCCCAGGCCGCCGTGAGTGAACTCGAAGGTGGTGCGGGTGTAGTAGTCGAGGCCGCGGACGAGGCGGTGGTTGCGGGTGTAGGGAACGCCGGCGGCGTCGAGCGCGGCGAGCACCGCGGCGAAGTGGGCGCGGGAGGCTTCGTCGAGCGAGTCCGCGATCACGGGGAGGGTATCGATGATGGGCTGGTCGGCGGGGACTTTGCAGTCGAGTACGCGCAGCGGGTTGGTGACGGCGCGGCGCTGGCAGTCCTCGCACATCTGGCCGACGACCGGGGCGAGTGCTGCTCGAAGCGCCTGGTTATAACGTTCGCGGTCCGCGGAGGACCCTACGGAGTTGAGGTGGAGCGTCCAGCCGGAGATGCCCAACTCGTCGAGCAGCGTGGCCAGCATTTCCAGGACTTCGGCGTCGCGGATGGGGCTTTCGCTCCCGGCGGAGGGCGGGCCGATGACCTCAGCGCCGATCTGCGAGAACTGGCGGTAGCGGCCCTTCTGCGGGCGCTCGCGGCGAAACTGCGGGCCGATGTAATAAAGCTTCTGCAACTGGCCGGTTTCGCCCAGCTGGTGCTCGATGTAAGCGCGGACCACACCGGCGGTATTCTCTGGGCGGAGGGTGAGGGATTGCGTCTTCTCTGACTGGGCACGGGCGCGGTCCTCCCACGTGTACATTTCTTTGGAAACGATGTCGGTTTCTTCCCCGACCCCGCGGGCGAAGAGAGCGGTGTCTTCGAAGATAGGCGTGCGGATTTCGCCGAAGTTGTAGCGGGCAAAGACCGAGCGAGCGGTTGCTTCGATGCGGTTCCAGAGGGCCGTTTCCGGCGGCAGCAGGTCGCGGGTGCCGCGGACGGCTTTCAAGGTGGTCATGGCTCTACCAGTCTAAATGGAGAGCGGACGCCGAACCTTGAGGCCAAGCGGACTCGCGGAGTTGCCCGGCTCAAATGCCGATCGTCGACCTGCAAGCATTGAGCCACCAGGCAGGGTTCCCGCGCCATAGATAGACGATGAACACCTGGAAGGCCATCATCAACGGCAGCCCCACGCGATAGACGGTGTGAATACGGCGGCTCACGAGGAGATCGCGCACCACGCCGAGGAGGATGACCGCGTCCAGGCAGACGTAGAAGAGGTTGTGGTCGAAGATGTAGTCGATGCGGCCGAAGGGCGCGTCGAGCAGCGCACAGGTGGCGATGAAAAGTAACCGGCGATGCAGCTCGGGCTTCTTGCGCCAGTAGATGGCGAGGCCGGCGCAGACCCCGAACGCGACCATGTCGCCGAAGGGGACGCTGAGAAACGCGGGATCGGGCTGATGCAGTTGAACGGCGTCAAAGCGGTTCATGATGACGGCGATGATGAAACCCAGCGCCACCATGACCGCGGCGAGGCCGACACCGAACCAGCCGAAGAAGCGGTGCCACTTCACATTGCGCGTGCGCACCAGCGCGGATTGAAAAATGTAGAAGGCGACCCAGCCGGAGAATGCGGCGCCATGTATCCAGAGAAGAAAGGGGCGCGGGATGGCGGGATGGAAGAGGTTGGCGTTGATGGAGTGGCTGAATCCCCACACCACAATGGCGGCGAAGAGCAGCGACATGGTGAAGTAGAAATACTTGTCCACCAGGCCGTTACGCCCGGCGAACGCATTTGGCCTGCCGGCAACGGCGGCTTGCGATATGGATGCCATAGATAGACCTCTAGCCTTTCATTTGCGGGGAAAGAGCGGGAAACGCTTGCGATGTCAATCGGGGGAAGTGGGGTGAGTCTAGCACGCGGGAGATTGGGGGTTCAACGGCAAAATGTGCGGGGACTTCGAGTAAACATTACGGCTAGCTTGCCTTTTGCTCCTCACGCTCCAGCGCCTCATGAATCAGCATCTTCAAGTAAGTCTGGTAGCGTAGGCCTTTGCGCTCGGCCAACAGTCGGGCGCGGCTGATGTCTTCTGGGGCAAGGCGGATTGTGGTCGGGGGCGTGACTCCCCGCTGCTTCAGTGTGCCCTGGCGCACCCGGCCTTCCTGCGCCGCCTGCAGGAACGCAGCAGCAAGCCCCTCGCGGTTTTCATAGGCCCAGTTGGCCTCATCGGTTTCGCTGTCAAACTTCGGAATCTTCAGTGTCTCCATAGTGCCGCCTCATTTCGGCAAGGTAATGCGACTTCAGTTGTTTGGGCGCGTCCCATGCGGAAATCACTCGGACTTTACCGCCGCGCCAGGTTGTGAGCAGTTGCAGAACCCGTCCTTTGTCCGTCTCTCCAATTTGCAAGAGCCGCTCCTCCGCGTCGGCTGATTCAGCGATCTGCAACTCGATATCGAGAGGGCTTCCGAAAATAGCTTGCTCGGTTTCCTCGCGCGTTATTCCGTGCTGCGCAATGTGGGCCGAATTGCCCCCATCCCAGTCAAAAATCAAAAAACTCTGTCCCATAATCTATCTCCGTGTAAATAAAGGCGATCATCTAAATAATTCATCCAGACGGTTCAGCAGTTCGGCATTTAGCCCAGGTTTCTTCTGCCAATTCCCGACTGTACTTACAGTGTATTACATTTTAGGTCAAATGTCAAGCGCTTTCAGGCCTCAACAATTGTCAGCCTTGGCCCTTATCGACTCAAGCAGCGTGCTATCGATGCGGGTTTGCCAGCCGGGGCCTGTGGATTTGAAGTGGTCTATGACTTCAGGCGACAGACGCAGCGAGACGAGCTTCTTGGTGGGAGTCTTTTGCGGGCCGCGCTTGCCTCGGCGGACAACCTTGCCGTTGCGAACGAGGTCAGCCTGTGCGAGCCAGGCGCGGGCGGCTTCGGCGTCGTTTGGGTCATAGGGGCCGTCTTCCGGTTCGTAGGGAATCCGGTCGCCCTCTTTGAAGTTGAGAACGCGATCCCAGTCAGTCTCTGTCTTTGTCTTCTTCATACTGTTCACGCTCCTCTCTTGATGCGGTCCGGAACAAGATGACGCGGACATCATGTCCACGCTCGGTGTAAATCAGGGCCAGCAGCCTTCCTTTCACAAGGGCAAAGGCAAGGTCAAGCAATCGACGCTCGCCCTTGCGGCTGGAGTCGTAGGTGAGCTTGTCCGGGTTGTCGTAGACAAGATGTGCGTCAACGAAATCGAGGCCATGCTTCTCCAGATTGGACTTTCGCTTGGCCTCATCCCAAATAAACACGATTTAATTGTAGCTACAATATAGCCGGATGGCAAGCGGCGATGCGACGATAGGTTTGCGATTGACAAACTAAACTGAACCGTTCAGTATTAAATCTCTCGGGAGGTCGAGATGATTCGCGTACAGAACCTGGTAAAGACTTTTGGCACATTTACTGCCGTGAACGATGTTTCGTTCGAGGTGGCGGAGGGGGAGATATTTGCATTCCTGGGGCCGAATGGGGCGGGCAAGACGACCACCATCAAGATGATGACTACGCTGCTGAAACCGACCAGCGGATCGATCGAATTGGATGGGCTGAATCCCCAGGTGAAGCAGAATGAGGCTCGGCGGCGGTTCGGGATTGTGTTTCAGGACCCGAGCCTGGATGGAGATTTGACGGCCGAGGAAAACATGGAGATTCACGGCGTTCTTTACCACGTGCCGCACAAGGTGCGTAGGCAGCGGACGGAAACGCTGCTGAAGCAGTTTGAGCTTTGGGAAAGGCGCAAGGATCAGGTAAAGAAGTTTTCCGGGGGCATGAAGCGGCGCCTCGAAATTGCGCGGGGATTTTTGCATACGCCGAAGATTCTATTTCTGGATGAGCCGACGCTGGGGCTCGATCCGCAGAGCAGGAACCAGTTGTGGACGCATGTGAAGAAGGTCAACGAGGCCGAGAAGGTGACTGTCTTCTTGACGACGCATTATATGGATGAGGCGGATCGTGTGGCGCACCGAGTGGGCGTCATCGACCATGGCAAACTTGTGGCGGTGGGAACTCCGCAGGCGATCAAGGAGCAGACGGGGACGACGAGCCTGGAGGAAGCGTTTCTCAAGTTGACCGGGTCGACGATTCGCGACGAGAGCGCCGGATCGGCGGACCAGATGCGGCAATTTGCCAAGATGTGGCAAGGAGGCAGGCGATGAGCGCGATTTATATTTTGTGGCTGCGGGAGTTGAAACGGTACACGCGATCGCGAGTGCAGTTGCTGGCGTCCCTGGGGCAGCCGATGATGTACCTGCTGGTGTTGGGATTTGGCCTGGGGCCTGTGTTTCAGCGCGCGGGCAGCGGGAGCTATCTGCAGTTTGTGGCGCCGGGCGTGATCGGGATGACGGTGTTGTTCTCATCCATTTTTTCCGGGCTCGGCATCTTGTGGGACAGGCAGTTTGGATTCTTGAAAGAGACGCTGGTGGCGCCGGTGCCGCGGTTGCAGATCATGATCGGGCGTACGTTGGGCGGGGCAACTGTTGCTGTGCTGCAAGGGCTGCTGGTGACGGTGGTATGCGTGATCGCAGGTTTCCGGCCGGTGCGCCTGGGCACGGCTGCGCTGGCGCTGGGATTCATGCTGCTGATTGCCACGGTGTTCGCGGGGCTGGGCGTAGCTGTGGGCTCGAGCCTGCAGGACATGCAGGGATTTCAGCTGATCATGAATTTTCTGGTGATGCCCATCTTCTTTCTCTCCGGAGCACTGTTTCCACTGGATGGATTGCCGAAGGTGCTGGCGGCGGTGACCATGGTTGATCCGCTGTCGTATGGAATTGACGGAATGCGATCGATCCTGCTGGAGAAGGCGCACTATGGGGCGATGATCGACCTTGAGGTGCTATTGGCGGTAGCGGCCATCTTCATGGTGATTGGAGCTTACCGCTTTTCGAAGATCGAGATCTAGATATGGCTCGGCAACGGAGTGAAGAGGCGCACGACCGCGTGCTTCGCGCCGCGCTTGGGCTGTTCGGCGAGCGCGGCATCGATGCCACGAGCATGGATGCGATTGCGCAATCCTCCGGCGTGAGCAAGGCAACCATATACAACCACTGGCCGAACAAGGAAGCGCTGCTGATCGACGTGATGCTGATGGTCAATGGCATGGGACGCGATCCGGAAGATGTGGATTCGGGAGATGTGTGCCGCGACTTGGCGACTGTCTTGAGCCGAAGGCCGCCGGACGAGTTCGACGCGGCGCGGGAGCGGATGATGCCGGCCATGATTGCGTATTCGGCAGTGCACCAGGAGTTTGGCGAAGCGTGGCGCCACCGTGTGATGGAGCCGTCGCGGACGTGCCTGCGGCGCATTCTGCGGCGAGGCATCAAGCGCGGGCTGCTGCCTGGCTCGCTCGATTTCGATGCGGCAATGGCATTGCTGCTGGGGCCATTGCTCTACCGGCATATTTTTCATCGCGGCGATCCTTCGGCGTCAAACGATTTTGGGCGCGTCGCTGCGGAGTCGTTTTGGCGGGCGTATGGAGTGGGCGGTGAAGGTGCGAAGGGCGAGACGGCGCATCCGGAGCGGCACAGCAAGGCAAAGCGAATTCCAGCAAAATGATCGCGGAATGAAAAGGAGCAGTAGTTGCATGGAGACAGTGACCTCAGCGGATGGCACTCGCATAGCGTATTGGCAGGAAGGCGCGGGGCCCCCGCTGCTGCTGGTGCACGGCGGCGTTTGCGATCACCTTGCGTGGTATTTTGTTGTTCCGCTTCTGGCGAACAAGTTTACGCTGTATACCTACGACCGGCGCGGACGCGGAGAGAGCGGGGACACTCCGCCGTATGCTGTGGAGCGTGAGGTTGAAGATATTGCCGCGATGCTGAAAGCAATCGGAGAACCGTCCCACCTGCTGGGCCACTCGGCAGGCGGAATGTTGGCGCTCCTGGCGGCGGAGCAAACCGACGATCTGCTCTGCCTGATTCTCTACGAGCCGGCATTTGTGGTTGAGGGTGTGCGCGAGCGACCCGCGCCGGAAGCTCTCGACAAGATGAAGGCTCTGCTGGCTGCGGGCGATCGCGACGAAGTGATTCGGATGGCTATACGCGAGACAGTCGGGTTTTCAGAGCCAGAGATAGCAATCCTGGAGGCCGGTCCCGACTGGGAACAGTTGCGCAGTGTGGCGCATGCCATTCCGCAGGATTGGGAACTGTGGAATCAATCTTTCGACGCGCGACGGGCGAGCACGGTGCGTGCCAGAACATTGTTGCTATTGGGATCGGACAGCCCGCAGTGGCTGCAGGCAGCTACCAGAGCCGTTCTGGCTGCGCTGCCCTGTGCGACATTGCAAGTGCTGCAAGGCCAGCAACATCACGCTATGATGACCGCACCGGATATGTTTGCGCTGGCGGTTGTGCGCTTTGTGGAACAGGGTTAAACTCCTGCAAATCTGCAATGCGAGCCGGCGATGCAATTGCTATTCAGCTGCATCCTCCTGTCCCGCTTCGCATCCAAGGCGACATGGAATATCGACTGCTGGGGGGCTCCGGCCTTAAGGTTTCTGCGCTTTCGTTTGGCACCGGCACGTTTGGCGGGGCTACGGAATTCTTCAAAGCATGGGGATCGACCCAGGCCGACGAGGCGAGGCGCCTGATCGACGTGTGCTTCGAGGCCGGGGTGAACCTGTTCGACACGGCGGACATTTATTCAAACGGCCGCTCGGAAGAGGTGCTGGGCAAGGCGCTCGAGGGCAAGCGCGACAAGGCGCTGATCTCCACCAAGGCGACGTTCCGGTTTGGCGATGGGCCGAACGACGTTGGGTCTTCGAGGTACCATCTGCGGCGGTCTCTGGAGGGCAGTCTGCGACGCCTGGGCACGGACTATGTGGACATCTACCACCTGCATGGCTTCGACGCGCTGACGCCGGTGGAAGAGGTGCAGGATACGCTGAACACATTTGTTCGCGAGGGCAAGGTGCGCTACATCGCGGCCTCGAATTTTTCCGGCTGGCATTTGATGAAGTCGCTGGCGGTTGCAGAGCGGTATGGGTGGACGCCGTTTGTAGCGCACCAGGTGTACTACTCGCTGCTGAATCGCGAGTACGAGTGGGAGTTGATGCCGCTGGGGCTCGACCAGAAGGTCGGCGCGCTGGTGTGGAGTCCGCTGGGGTGGGGACGGCTTACAGGCAAGGTTCGCCGCGGGCAGCCGCTGCCTGAGGTGAGCCGGCTGCATAAGACCGCAGAAATGGGGCCGCAGGTTTCAAATGAGCACCTCTACAACGTGGTCGACGCGCTGGACAAGGTGGCCGCGGAGACGGGGAAGACGGTGCCGCAGGTGGCGTTGAACTGGCTGCTGCAGAGGCCGACGGTCGAGTCGGTGATTATTGGCGCGCGAAACGAGGAACAACTGCGCCAGAATCTTGGAGCTGAGGGCTGGAATCTGACCGCCGAGCAGGTGGCAGCTTTGGACAAATCCAGCGAGACGCAACTGATTTATCCCTACTGGCACCAGCGGGGATTTGCGGACCGGAATCCGCCGCCGGTGTGAAAAGGCAGAGGTCAGGGATCAGGGATTAGGGGTTCCTTGAGGTAAATCTCGGTGTAATCGAGATAATTCTGGGCGTATTCGAGAATGAGGGCGCGGTCTTTGTCGGAGAGTTCACGGCGGAGTTTGGCGGGCACGCCGGCCCAAAGGGTGCGGGGCGGAACGACGGTGTGCTCGGGGACGATGGCGCCGGCGGCGATGATGGAGCCGGTTCCGATGTGGCAGTCGTTGAGAACACGGGAGCCGATGCCGATGAGGCATTCGTCTTCAACCACGCAGCCATGAACGGTGGCGTTGTGGCCGATGGTGACCCAGTTGCCCACGATGACCGGATAGAGGTAGCGCTGGCCGTGGAGGACGGCGCAGTCCTGGACGTTGGAATTGGAGCCGACGCGGATGGAGTTGACGTCGCCGCGAAGGACCGCATTCATCCAGACTGAGGAGTGTTCGCCGAGGGTGATGTCGCCGATGAGCTGGGCGGAGAGATCGACATAACAGCTGGGATGGACCTCGGGTACGCGACCCCGATAGCTGCGGATCATGGATGGACGCCTCTGGGGATGCTGGGATCCCAATTCAAATTGTAAAAGAGGAAATCCGCGGACATTTGAAGCACGATTGGTAGGCGTTGAGCCACGAAATGACCATAGATTGGAAGCGAAGCCTTAAACGCGCGGAGTGCCGATTGACTCCGTCCAATCGGCGTGGAATACTCAAACGCACCCACAAATGATGACTCGATTCCGGGGCGTCCAGATTGCGCGGAGCTGGCGATTCGATGACTCAAAATCTTCTCAAGTCGGTTCTTCTTACGCTAGCTCTTTCAGGGGAGCTTGCGGTCTTAACGGCACAGGAACCGGCCTTTTTATCCGGAAGACCTGCGGTTCGCTTCGAAGAGAGCCCAGGCTACTTCCACTATGTCGTTCCATGTGGGCCAGCGACTGAATCTCAGGCGCAGGTCCCAATGGGTCCCCCACCAACGGTTCCCACCGGACCTGATCTCTGCTGGCTCATTCGAGCCGTCCGGGTCCACCGGGTGGACGGAAAAATCGTCAATGAACCGCCAGTGAACGGAGAACTTAATGTCTCCGCGAACAACATTCGGTTTACTCGTCTGGATGTAAAACCAGCCAGCGAGTTTTTCGACTTTAGACCGCAGGAAATCGTATTCTCGCATCGGCCTGGGACGAATTTTGCCGCCTTCGGAGCCGGGGATATCGCCTATCTGTTCTCTTTCACGGTTTTGTGTTCTGACTGCACTCCCGGAACACCGGCGCCCAAGGAGGACAATACGTCCCAACTTGAGGTCGAGTACGGACTGGTGGGCGACAGCTTCAAGCAGTTTGATTCGGTAGAAAAGCGAATCAACGACCTGGCGGCGAAGTTAAGAATCGCAGTTACGCCGAAGAATCAGCCGTCACTGAAAGATCCGCCGGAAGCGATGGGGCTCTACAGCGACCTGAATTTGAGACTCGCGGAACTCTGCCCGGAACCGGGAAAGTCCTGCGTGCAAAGCTACGCGAAGTATCAGGCATGCAAAGCCAGCGCGTCACCCACGGGATGCGGAGATCCGCCTGCCTGTTCGGCTTTTTGCAATCTCACGCACGAGGCCTTCCAGGGGCTCAAGGCGGGCTTTTGCACGGGCGGGAAGCTGGACAACGCATCACTGATCCCGGATTGGTCCGAAGTCGCCAAGAAAATGGACGCAGCAAGAAAAGCTAGAGGTCCTATCGATCCAGCGACAATAAAAATTGTCGAACCTCCGTCCGGCCCTCCCCTCGACTTCATGGGAAAGCCGATTGAGCCGGACAACCCCTGCAGCGTCGAAAGTGCGTATGCCTCTTTTATGATGACCCACATGACCGCCTCCCTCATGCCCCCCGCTAGCCTCTCTTCTGCCAGCGGCAGCTTAAGCGCGCCGCCTGGAACCGGTCTTGGGGCCAACCTCGACCCGTCGAAACAGTTCATCGTTATCCCCTCCGCAATTGCAGGGGGAAATCTTCTGAGCCAGGTCCAGCCCGTCTACCCGCCAATCGCCAAGGCCGCACGTGTTGAGGGCACAGTCGTGCTTCTCGGAATCATATCCAAGACCGGCGAAATCTCCGCACTCAGCGTCGTCAGCGGACCGCCGATGCTCATGTCAGCGGCCTTGGACGCCGTAAAGCAGTGGAAGTATAAGCCATATCTCTTCAATGGGTACCCAGTGGAAGTTCAGACCACCGTCAACGTGGTCTTTTCCCTGGACCGCCCGGCAGTTGCAGCGCCCGCCGGGGCAAAACCATAGTGCCCAAGTCCGCGAAGGGGCCAGTTTTGTCCGGCAATAGAACCCGTCCGATGGCAGAAAGGGTTTATTTCTAGTATTCTAGAGAGGCCCGATGGCAGGTTTGGAGGTGGGATTTCTTGGCAGAGGTTCGCGTACAGGAAGGCGAGCCGCTCGAAAATGCGCTGCGCCGGTTCAAGCGGAAGGTACAGCAGGAGGACATTATCAAGGAAGTGAAGCGTCACTCCTACTATCTGAAGCCCGGTGAGAAGCGTCGCGTGAAGGCAGCATTGGCACGCAAGCGGAATCGCAAGAAGGCTCGCAAAGAGGCTGATTAGTCACGATGTAACGAAGTGGTTTGTAACTCGAGGCGCCCCGGCGATCTTCGCTGAAAGTAAGCGTAGATTCCACCCACACACACAGTGCCGGGGCGGCCGGACATCCTTGAAGACCTGGTGGTTGACATTGCGTATCTGAACTGCGTGATAGACTTAGAGAAGTCTTCCGGCTAGTTAGGAAGAAAAATTAAATTTGCCGCTCGACTTGTTGCGGCCCGGGCCCTTGTTGTGCATGCACGTACGAAGACAGGGAAACGGGAACGGCAAGCTTCTAGAAGTCATGGCCGATTTCATCGTGTTTTCCTGCTTCAGGGAAGCCGGCCATGGAATTCATCGACAGAGTGTTGAAGTGCAACGATTGCGGCGCCGACTTTGTGTTTACAGCCGGCGAGCAACTGTTTTTCCACGATAAGCAATTCAAGAATGACCCCAAGCACTGCAAGCAGTGCAAGGCTAAGCGCGTGCGCGGTGGTCCCAGGGTGCGCTCGGAGACACGGACGACGTGTTCGGAGTGCGGCGAGGAAACGACCGTGCCGTTCAAGCCGACGCAGGGCAGGCCGGTGCTTTGCCGGTCGTGTTTCCAGAAACAGACGGCCAAGCCGGCGGCTCCGCTCGCTCAGCAAATCGCATCCCAGGAAGACTCTTCGTCCATTGAAGATCTTGTCGGGAGCGATCCTATTCCAGAGCTTGGCTAAAGAGCAGGTCTCCCTTGAATCCGGATGGAAATCCGGCGGCGCGGACCAGCGTGGAAAGCTGCGCCCAATGGCGCTGGCTGTGTAAGAGCGCGTGCGCGAAGGCTTTTCTTCGGGACGGGGTGCGCGCTTGAGGGGGCAGCGAGGGGATGTCCACCGCAATTGTTTGGCTCCAATCCTGGCTGGAGTCGGCAAGCTGGCTGCGGAAGATGCTCACGGCCTGGAGGTGCAGGTCGTAGAGCGCGTCCAGCGGTCCTTGGGGCATGGATTCCCGGGCCGTGGCAGGCAGATCCGCCACGCGCTGCGCCCATCTCAGCTCGACGCCCCAAATGTGGCGAACAAAGGCCTGGACTGTTGGCGCGCCGCCGATGCCGCAGGGCAGTTCCAGAAGGGCCGGGTTGGCTTCGAGATGCGCCTTCCACCAGGCTGACGCTTCATCGTTCCAGGCGAGCAGTTCTTCGATGGTGATTGCGAGGCTCATGGGGCTCTCCGATGAGATTGTTAGTTCTCGATTCAACGAGGGTGCGCGGGGACTCAGCTTTTCTTGTCAGCGGGCAGAGCCCAGTGCGCGGTGACCAATGTCGCGGCGGTAGTACATTCCTTCAAAATCAATTTCAGCAATGGCCTCGTAGGCGCGGTTGATTGCTTCTTCCAGAGACGCGGCAACGGCGGTGACGCCAAGGACGCGCCCGCCTGCGGTAACCAGCTGGTTGCCTAAGATTACGGAGCCGGAGTGGAAGATCTGGACGCCTGGGATCCGGGCCGCGGAGCTGAGGCCGGAGATGGGAAAGCCGGTTTTGTAGCTGCCGGGATAACCGGCGGAGCTTGCAACTACGCAAGCCGAGGCGCCTTGCGACCAGCGAAGCTCGGTCTGGCTGAGGCGGCCGTCGATGCAGGCTTCGAGGGCCTCGACCAGGTCTGAATCGAGGCGGAGGAGGATGGCCTGGGTTTCCGGATCGCCGAAGCGGGCGTTGAACTCGAGGACTTGCGGGCCGCGGGCGGTCATCATCAGGCCGCAATAGAGCACGCCGGCGAAGGGTGTGCCTTCTTCCGCCATTCCAAGGATGGTGGGCTCGGCGATGTGGTGAAGAATCCACTCGGTCATGCCGGGCTCGAGCAGCGTGTCAGTGGAGTAGACGCCCATACCGCCGGTGTTGGGGCCGGTGTCGCCCTCGCCGATACGCTTGTGGTCCTGCGCAGGGACGAGCGGGGTAATGTGGGTGCCGTCAGAGAGGCAGAGGAAGCTGACTTCGTCGCCTTCGAGGAACTCTTCGATGACCACCTGGCGCTCGGCTTCGCCCAGTAGCTGGCCGGTGAACAGGCTCTGGGCGGCTTCAACAGCCGTGCGGCGCGACTGACAAATGATGACGCCTTTGCCGGCAGCCAGGCCGTCGGCTTTGACGACGATGGGGGGATGGAAGATCTCGATGGCCTTTTCGAGCTCTTCGGCGGTGGTGCAGACGGCGTAATTGGCGGTGGGGATGTTGTGTCGCTGCAGGAATCGCTTGGCGAAACCCTTGCTGCTTTCCAGCATCGCGGCGGCTTGGGTTGGCCCGAAAACACGGAGGCCGCGCTCCTGGAGCGCGTCGACGATTCCCAGCGAGAGGGGAAGCTCGGGACCAACGATGGTGAGGCCGGGTTGCTCGTCGAGGGCGATGCGGACCAGACTGTCGAGGTCCTTGAGATCGGCGGGGACACAGCGGGCAATTTGGGCGATGCCGCCGTTGCCGGGAGCGCAGACGACCTCAGTGACTTTTTCGCTGCGTTTGACCGCCCAGGCCAGTGCGTGTTCGCGGCCTCCGGAACCAAAGATCAAGACTTTCATGGGTGCTTCCCTGCTCTCGTTGCGTGCTGATTTGGCCAGATGCTGAAAGGTTATCTGAGCAAAGTAGGGGTGGGAAGTCAAACGCGGCAGCGGAAATGCATCGAAGCGCGGGTCTCCTATACTGGGGCGTGGTGGCGGAGACGGCTTCACTGGTTTGTCTGGAGGGAGAATCACAGAGTGGTTGAGCGCCGCATCAAGCCGTATTTCGAGGAGAAGGCCGAGGAGGAGCGGCGGGCGGAGCAGACGCGTGCCTTCAGGCGGAATCAGGCAATTGGCCTGGTGCTGGTGGCGATTGCGATTCTGGTCTTCTGGCTGTTCCGGACCAATCCTGCGTGGATTTTTCCGGCGGGGTGGTGGCGGCCTTGAGCTTGACCGATGAGCAGACCAAGCCCCTGGTGGTGATTGTGCTCGGGCCTACGGGGAGCGGGAAGACGGCGCTGTCGCTGAAGCTGGCGGAGCGGTTCGGCGGCGAGATTGTCAGTTGCGACTCGGTTGCTGTCTATCGCGGCATGGAAGTTGGGACGGCCAAGCCCACCTTGGCGGAACGGAACCGCGTGCCGCATCATCTGATCGATGTGACGACACCCGACGTACCGTTTACGGCGGGTGAATACAGCAGACAGGCGCGGGCGGCGCTCAAGGAAATTGCGGCGCGGGGATTGCTGCCGATTGTCACCGGCGGGACGGGGCTGTATCTGCGGGCGCTGACGGATGGTCTGTTTGACGGGCCCACGCGCCAGGAAGGATTGCGGGCGCGGTTGGCGCGGAGCCGGGAGCGGCACGGGGACGGCTGGCTGCACCGCGTTCTGCTTCGGCTGGACCCCCGCTCGGCGGCGCGGATCCACGCCAACGACACTGCCAAGCTGATGCGGGCGATCGAGGTTTGCCTGGCTGTGCGGAGGCCGATGTCGGAGGTGCTGGGGAAACGGGAGAAAGCGCGGGATCCGCTGACTGGATTTCGGCTGCTGAGGATCGGGCTGAATCCACCTCGGCAAGTGCTCTATGAACGGCTGAACCGGCGGGCTGCGGAGATGTTCGCTGACGGCCTGGCGGAAGAGACGCGCGGATTGCTGGAGCGATATGGGCCGGTGAAGGCGCTGGACTCACTCGGCTACCGGCAAGCGCGCGCTGTGGTGGAGGGAAAGCTGAAGGAGCAGGCTGGGATTGAAGCTGCGCAACAGGGGCACCGGAATTATGCCAAGCGTCAGATGACGTGGTTCAGGCGGGAGCCGGAGGTGCAGTGGCTGGAGGGGTTTGGAGACGAGGCAGAGACGGTGCGGGCGGCGATGGTGATCGTGGAAAAGCAAGGGACTAAGGGACTAGGGACTAGGGACTTGGGACATGGAGACTTATTAAGAGGGAGGTTCGAACTCTGAGGCGTCGCTGGATGGCTTCGGCGTGGACGGGGAGGCGGACGCCGGCGGCGGGGATACGTACAGAATCCTGTAGCCGGGCGGGACCTGAAACATCGAGGCGGGTGGTTCGATTCGCTTGAGATCGGAGACGCCGACCGTTTCGACACCGAAGCGGGAGTCGGAATGGCGGGTGAGCAGGTCGAGGTGCAGCTCCTCGGAGTACCAGGTTTCATCTTCGATCTTGACGGGTTCGTTGATTTCCCATTCGTAATCGGTAATGGTACGGGTACGCCGGGTTCCCCTGGCCTGGAGTCCGTTGAGGGTGGTTGTGCCGAGATCTTCAATGTGGACCGAAGGGTTGGGAGGCGTGGTTGTTTTTGGCTTCTTGGGGACGAACTGCTCGCGAGCAACGTGGAGTGCGGGTTCGTAGATGGTGCGGATGCGGGTGAGCGGGTCGAAGAGGCGCACGCTCATCAGTTCGGGTGAGCCGTGGAAGTACTGCGGCATGAGGCGTCGCACCTCGTTGTGGGTGCGGCCCTGTGAGTCGCGTGCGATGAGGTTGATGGTGCGGCGGATCTCGCTGGAGCCATCGGGCCAGATTCGTTCGAATTCAAGAACCACGGTGGCGGAAAAGGGTGCGCCGGGGGTGTCGGGGATGGAGATGCCGTTCACGGAGGGCACGCGGCTTGTCGGGGAGGTGTCCTGCGCCGTCTGCGAAGCAGGGTGTGCAAGCAGGATGGCTGCGAAGAGAGCGGCGCAGAGGAAAGACTTTCGCGGCATCGGCAATTCCGGGCGTTCCACGGCAAAACCAGGGATACTGTGTCCTGATTGGCTTCGTTGAAGGTCGCCGCTCACTGTTGGTCGCGTCGACTTGAAAGCCTTGGCCTCGGGATACATCGTCCCTGGTTTTGCTATGGGGCTTGCGGGAAGAGTACCACATGCTTCGATGGCGGGAAGGGCTTTGGGGTTAGGCAGAGATTTAGACTAGGGTGTGGCATTCGGCGCGCAGATGGGCAGCGCCGGCGATTGGAGAGGACTAGTGGCAGACACGATTTACGATGTGGCAATTGTGGGCAGCGGCCCGGGGGGATATACGGCAGCATTCAGGGGCGCGGAGTATGGGCTCAAAGTCGCGCTGATTGAAAGCTCTGACAAGCTGGGCGGGACTTGCCTGCATGTGGGCTGCGTTCCCACCAAGGCGTTGTTGTTCAACGCGGAGATATGGGACCACATGCTGCATGCGGCTGAGTTCGGAATTGAAGGCGTGGTGACGCCGACGCTGAACTGGGGCGCGGTGCAGACGCGCAAGAACGGCATCGTTGTGAAGCACACCAAGGGGTTGGATTTCCTGGTGAAGAAGCACGAGGTTACTCGAATCCAAGGCTATGGCCGGCTGACCGGCGCCGCCGTGGATGGAGTGCATACCGTCGATGTGACCGGGCCAGATGGGCAAGTGAGCCAGGTGAAGGCGAAGAACGTAATCCTGGCCACCGGGTCGGAGGCGAAATTGCTGCCTGGACTCAAGGCCGGAGGCCGCATCCTGACGAATATCGAGATTCTTTCCTTGGAGCAGCCGCCCAAGTCGCTGGTGGTGATTGGCGCGGGCGCTGTGGGGTCGGAGTTCGCTTCGATGTTCAGGACGTTCGGTGCCGAGGTGACGATTCTCGAATTTCTGCCGCGCATCGTGCCGCCGGAAGATGAGGAGATTTCAAAGGAGCTGACCCGGCTCTACAAAAAGCGTGGCATCGATGTGAACACGGGCGCGAAGGTGGAGACTGTCGAAGAGACCGAAAACGGCGTCAAGGTGAGCTACATCGATGCGAACGGCAAGCCGCAGGTGAAAGAGGCAGAGAAGGTGCTGGTGGCTGTGGGTCGCGCGCCGCGGACAACCGACGTTGGCCTGGACAAGACCAGAATCGAGCTCGACCGCGGATTTGTGAAGGTGAATGAAGCGCAGGAAACAGCGGAGCCGGGCGTGTTTGCCATTGGAGACATGGTGGCGGGGCTGCCGCAACTGGCGCACGTGGCCATGATGAGCGGCATGGTGGCGGTGGCGAAGATTGCCGGAGTCAAGTTCAGGCCGGTGCGGCGGGATCAGATTCCGGCATGTACGTTTACCGAGCCGCAGATCGGCAGCGTGGGACTGACCGAGACGCAGGCGAAGGAAAAGGGCTACGAAGTGAAAGTGGGCAAGTTTCCGTTTTCGGCCAACTCGAAGGCGACGATTCTGGGCAGCCACGACGGATTTGTGAAGGTTGTTTCAGACGCGAAATACGGGGAGATTCTGGGTGTACATATCCTCGGGCCGGGGGCGACAGACATCATTGCGGAGGCAGTCGCAGTGCTGGAGTTGGAAGGGACGGTCGAGGAGATGATGTTCACCATCCACGCGCACCCGACGCTGTCGGAGAGCCTGCTTGATGCGTACGGGGCGGTGGAGGGGATGGCGATCAACGCTTGAGAAGGTGAGTTAAAGGCCCGCGGCTGCAGGAACCCGCGATTGTGTTGTCCTCAAACTCGGTCCAACTCAGCAAACAAATCGGCGAGAACGATGCAGATCGGCGTTTCGGGGATGGTGAGTTCGCCAGAGCGGGCAAGCTCAAGGCCATCCGAATTTCCGCGATAGCCGACGCGAGCGTACGGATCGATGACCCAAACATGCTGAATGCCGAAAGCGAGATATTCGGCTGCCTTTTCGGCGGTACGGCGCAGAGTGTCTTCAGGAGATTGGATTTCGATCACCAGCAGCGGTGGGCGAGTGAGGATTCGCTCGCGCGGTGTGCCGGCGCGCAGGATGGTTACATCCGGAACGCGAAAATGATCGTGCTGGGTTTGGACGCGCTGCTCGGGAAGGCAAATGACACCCCACTCAGAGCGATGGTTATTAAAGATCGTCGTCAGAATCCCTTGCAGGTAAGCATGCTCGAACTCGCCCAAGTCGCGCTCCTCGATGACGCCGTCCACATACTCGCAGTCGTGCTCGTAGACGGTCGACAGGTATTCATCGACACTGACATGTTTGTCGAAGACGGGCTGCGTTGCCATGGAGACAGTATCCTCCGATTTTCGCCAATTTGCTAGAGTTCCGTAGATTGACTGGCTACCAGCTCCTTTGCCTTGGCGATGAAGTCGGCGAGCGGAATGGAGCCCTGGTCACCTTTGCCGCGGGTGCGGACGCTCACTGAGTTGGAGGCCTCTTCCTTGTCGCCGAATACCAGGATGTAGGGAACCTTCTGGTTAGCGAAGTCGCGGATCTTGCCGTTCATTTTTTCGTTGCGGTCATCCACTTCAACGCGGAAGCCCGCTTCCTTCAACTCTTTTTCGACCTTTCTCGCGTACGAATGATGGCGTTCGCTGATGGGCACCAGGCCAACCTGCACGGGTGCCAGCCACAGGGGGAATGCGCCGGCGTAATGCTCGATGAGGACGCCGAAGAAGCGCTCAATTGAGCCAAAGAGGGCGCGGTGGATCATGACCGGCTGATGGCGCTCGCCGTCTTCGCCCACGTATTCGAGCTCGAAGCGGGCGGGGAGATTGAAGTCGACCTGCACCGTGCAGAGCTGCCATAAGCGACCGAGGACGTCGATGAGTTTGACGTCGATCTTGGGGCCGTAGAAGGCGGCTTCACCGGGGATGGTGGTGTACTTGATGCCTTTGCGATCAAGTGCGTGCTGGAGTCCGGCGACGGCGAGTGCCCAGTTCTCGTCGGAGCCTGTGTAGTGGGCGCGGTCATTCGGATCCCAGGTGGAAAGCTCAACTTGGAATTCATTGAAGCCGAATGTCTTGAGCACCGCTTCAGCGAAGTCGATGCAGGCTACGACTTCATCTTCGATCTGGCCGGGCGTGCAGAAGATATGCGCATCGTCCTGCGTAAAGCCGCGGACGCGCAGCAGTCCATGCATGGTTCCGGAGCGCTCGTAGCGGTAGACATTGCCTAACTCGGCCAGGCGCACGGGTAAGTCGCGATAGCTGCGAGGCGAGTTCTTGTAGATAAGAATGTGGCCGGGGCAGTTCATGGGCTTGAGGCGATACTCGGCGTCGTCCAGTTCCATGGGGGTATACATATTGCCCGCGTAATAGCCCTCGTGGCCGCTGATTCTCCATAACTCGCGGCGCATGACGTGGGGCGTGAAGACCATCGAGTAGCCGCGCCGCAGGCATTCATCGCGCATCCAGTCTTCCATCACCTTGCGGATGATGCCGCCCTTGGGATGCCAGAAAATGAGGCCGGCGCCGGCGACTTCCTGGATGCTGAACAGGTCAAGCTGCTTGCCGAGCAGGCGATGGTCGCGCTTGGCTGCTTCCTCAAGGCGTGCGAAGTGCGCGTCGAGATCTTTTTGCGAGAAGAACGCGGTGCCGTAAATACGCTGCAGCTGGGGATTCTTCTCGTCACCGAGCCAGTATGCGCCGGCGAGCGAGAGGACTTTGAAGGCTTTGACGCGGCCGGTCGAGGGCACGTGCGGACCGCGGCAAAAGTCGATGAAACGGCCGTTGCGATAGAAGCTGACTTCAGATCCGGGCTCGGTGAATTTGGTCACGAAGTGGGTCTTCATGAAGTCGCCGTCGCGCTCAAACTCTTCCAGAGCTTTTTCACGCGGCTCGTAGATGCGCTCGAATCTTTCATTGCGCGCTACGACTTCTTTCATCTTGGCTTCAATGGCGGCGAGGTCTTCCGGGGTGAAATTCGTGGGCCGATAGAAATCGTAGAAGAAACCTGCATCGGTAGCGGGGCCGTGGCCAAGCTTTGTTTCGGGAAACAGCTCGAGAACGGCCGTGGCCATAACATGCGCGGCAGAATGCCGTACAACCTTTAGCGCCTCCGGATCCTTCTCAGTGATTAGCTCAAGACGTGTATTCGCCGTGAGCGGAGTGGATAAATCGACGAGACGCGGAGCGGAAGTATCTTCTGCGGAATACATAGAGGCTTCCGGCGACTGGCCATCGGCAACAGAATGCAGATTCGCAGTTCCGTTGACCGGGGTGAGCTGCGCCACAACGGAAGCGGCGGCAAGGCGAGGAGAGATGTCGTTGGCGATGTCGAAGGGCGTGGTGCCGGAGGGCACCTCGCGAATGGCCCCATCGGGCAGGTGTACGGAAATTGTCTGCGTGCTCATGGTGGTTGGGAATCCAGTGCGGCCGCAAGGATGAGGTACGGTTTCGGCCGATGTTTAGAGGATAGAGGGGCGACGGGCGGTACGTCGAGAGGCCGGGAAAGGCAAGAATGGCCAACTTGGTGAAAGCAGGACGGTGATCATCCCACGAATGGTTAGGTGCGGGTGGCTCAAAAGAGCGGAATCTTTGCCGATAAAGGGAATAGGCAAGCTCTACAACTGCGGAATATTGTCATTTTCGTGGTGCAGAGATGTTCGAACGGGAGATGGAACCATGCAGGTCTTTTGTAAAGGCACCAACGGATTTGCGGAGACGCATTGCAGTATATGCGGGCAGGGCTTCGTGATGTTCTGGGAGCGCCAGTCGCGGGCGGAGCGGATCGAGTTCATGAAGGAGATTCAGAAGACGCTGCGTCATCAGCACCGTAACCAGAGGGGCCACGAAGCGCACCCGAATGGCGGGTTCCTGGTTCCAGAATGGAAAGGTTCCGTTGCGGCATCGGGCGCTGCGATTCTTGGCCAGGCACCGAGCTGGGCTCTCTAGTTTTTGGGCTGATCGGGCGTTGACATGGGTGGGCAAGGAAGTTTGTAAGAAGACGACTTGAGCTCCGCAGGCGGAAGGGCTGGGAGAATCAGATGAGAGAGCTCAGGCAAAATGCTGAACCTGCTTGATTTGGAATTCCGGGCTTAGCTCTGAGGGCACCCCGCGGACTTCATCGAACCTTGGTTCTTTCTTCAGATGCCGGACAGCGACTACACCCTTTGAGGTCATCGCTGCCGGCATCTTATTTTTTTGCGGGCGCCTGCTCGCTGGCCGCCTTTTCTTCGTGGTATTCCATCTCGGTGTTGATAGCCCAGATGTTCTGCTTGGTGGTTATCCCATTGACGATGTTCTCGACGGCGGTCATGGCGGTGAGCATGGAGTGGTCCTGGTTGTTGTACTTGTGCATGCCGTTGCGGCCCACCAGGAAAAGATTCTCGAAGCGGTCGAGGTAACTGCGGATGACGTCAAACCGGTCATAGGTGCCGAAGTAGGCGGGGTAGGTTTTGGGAACATGGACGACGTGGGAGTCTTCGACATCCTCAGCATTAAGGATGCCGATCTTGGCGATCTCGGCGATGGCGAAACTGGACATTGCTTCGTCGGAGAGCTTCCATAAATCGTCAGTCTCATTGCAGAAATATTCCAGGCCGATCCAGACTTTGCCGGGCCCGCTGACCAGCCAGGGACTCCAGTTGTTGAAGATCTGCAGGCGGCCGACGACCACATCGGGTTCCTGGATGTAGATCCAGTTGTCTTTGAGAGGCGAGCCGTCCTTCTCTTTGACGGCCAACCTGGAGGCGAGCAGGCCGACGGTGATGAAGTCGCGATACATCAGGCCTTCGGCAACCTGGGTCACGTCGGCAGGCACTTGTGCAGGAGCTGTTGCGGATATGGCGTGGACCAGATCGCGAACGGGCATCGTGGAGAAAAAGTAGTCGCCGGGAAAAGTGACGCGCTCGCCAGCTTCATTGACGCCTTCGATGGACGCAACTGTGTTTCCGTCGAGGCAGATGCGATCGATGTGGATGCCGAAGTGAATTTCGCCGCCGCCCTCGCGGACCAGGTCGGCGACGTGTTCCCAGAGCTGGCCGGGGCCGAACTTGGGGTAGAGGAATTTCTCAATCAGCGAGGTTTCGGTCTTCTTCTGGGCGATGTCGGCGGAAGGCTTGCCGCCAAAGGTCTTTTTAATGAAGTGCAGCACGACCCCCTTGAGCGACAGGCCCTTGATGCGTTGCGCGCCCCACTCGGCGCTGATCTCATTGCAGGGCACGCCCCACACCTTTTCCGTGTAAGACTTGAAAAACGTGAGGTAGAGCTGCTTGCCGAAGCGGTTGATGATGAAGTCTTCAAGGGACTTTTCTTCGCGCTGGGGCAGCAGGGCTGAGCGCATGTAGCTTACACCGCAGCGAACCGTGCGGACCAGGCCGAGATTGCGGAAGGTGGCCGCTGTGAGGCTGATGGGGTAATCGAAGAAGCGGCGCAGGAAATAGATGCGGCTTTTTCGCTGACGGACGAGCATGACCAGGTCCGCGCTGTTGGGATCGGGAGCCGCGGTGGGCTGGGGGAGGTCGCGTTGCTGGCCCTGGTAACGGAGCTGGCTTTCCTGCGGCGATCCATTTGAATCGGTGGCGGCTTCGACGGGCATGAATTCGAGCCACCAGCGCATGACGCGGTCGGATTTGGAGAAGAAGCGGTGACCGCCGATGTCCATGCGGTTGCCCTTGTAGCGGACAGTGCGGGAGATGCCGCCGACATCGTGGCTGGCTTCAATGAGGATGGGTTTGATCCCGGATTGCCGCTGGAACTCGATAGCAGCGGTCAGCCCGGCGGGACCCGCTCCGATGATGATGGCTGTGCCTTGCTTCATGCGGTGAGATTGAGTCCCTGCGTTAGCTTCTGTCAGAATGGCAGCGCACGGGGGTAGTCTGCGCAGGCGGAAGAGCGCGTTTCACATTGAGGACAATCCGGCCGGGGCGGAGAGACGCGCAAGAAACATAAGGGCTGGGACAGGTCCCAGCCCTTATGTTGTTGGTTCGGATCTGTTTGCTAGATTCTGCCGGAATCCGGCCTGTTCGGTTTAGAGCGGCTGCACGTCGGCAGCCTGCCATCCCTTGGGGCCCTTCACTACGTTGAATTGCACGGCTTGACCTTCCTGCAAACTCTTGAAACCACTGGAGTTGATCGCAGAGTAGTGCACGAAGACGTCTTCGCCGTTCTGACGCGAGATGAAGCCGAAGCCCTTCGCGTCATTGAACCACTTCACAGTACCTTGTTCCATTTGATCGTGTTTCCTGGATTGAATTGCGCTGGAGGAATCGGAGCGACCACTGGCAGAATCTTGCTTGGTTGGGGCGAGTGCTGCTGCTGCTCTGTTCGGTTCTAACGCTGAGGCTAGTGTACCATTGCTGTCAATAAATGGCTGCATAAATCTTGGGCGGGCGTCTCAAGGAGTGGTTACTAAAGGGATTAAGAGCCAGGAAGCAGCAACCGAGGGATCCGGGACTCGCAGCTCCTCCGAGCCGGCGGCGAAGGCCAGGGTGGACTGAAGGGTTGATGCGGAGGCGCGATTGTGGAGCTGAATGCGCTCTAATAAAGTGAGGGGTC
>JBKQNU010000148.1:0-17544 GCA_052145815.1 Occallatibacter sp. | reverse complement strand
TGTGGAATTGACCCGCCACCGACAAGGTGGCTCAAATCAACCGGGGCCGCGTAAGCGACCCCGCACAGGCCGCTTCGAGCGGCTCACAAAACGAAGCCCCCGGCTTTGCCGGGGGTAGTCTCACTCCACCTTGATGGTTTCCGGCTCAAAGCGTTTGTCTTCTTCGGTGGCGCCGGCGAGCAGGAAGGAGTTGGTGACGGCGGCCATGCCGTGGGCGACTTCGGTGATGACATAGGAGCAGCCCAGCCAGTGGGCTTCGGCAAAGTCGGTGTTCGACCATTGGGCAGGGTGATCGGGGTGGGAGTGGTAAAAGCCGGCAATATCCAGGTCCTGACGGCGGGCCTCGCGCTCGATTTTGACCAGCTCAAGCGGCGCGATGTGGTAGCGGTTGTGGGCGGAGTCGGTGCGGGTGTTGCCGGCGGGGATGGCGGATTTGACGCGCCAGCCTCGCGGCGTGAAATGGCCGAGGAGAGCGCCGCAGCACTCGTTGGGGTAGGTTTGCTCGCCGTGGGAGCGGATCTGGTCAAAGATGGCCCTGGGGAGATACAGGGTGCTCATGATTCCTCCCAGAAGCGCTCGCTTAGATACTTGTCGGCGCTGTCGGGCAGCACGGTGACGATGGTCGCGGGGCGGCCGGCATCGGCTTCTTCCTGGGCGATTCTGAGGCTGGCGACGACGGCGGCGGCAGCAGAGATTCCGACCAGCAGGCCTTCTTCTCGGGCCAGGCGGCGGGCCATGTCGTAGGCTGCCTCGGTTTCGATTTCGAGAGAGCGGTCGGCGAGGTGGGGGTTGTAGATGGCGGGGACGATGGAGGTGGCCATGTGCTTGAGGCCCTCCAGTCCGTGAAAGGGCGAGTCGGGTTGGAAGCTGATGGCCTGGAGGGCGGGGTTGAACTCCTTGAGGCGGCGGGTTGTGCCCATGAATGTGCCACTGGTGCCGAGGCCGGCGACGAAGTGGGTGACGCGGCCAGCGGTTTGCTGCCAGATCTCCGGGCCGGTGGTGCGGTAGTGGGCCAGCCAGTTGGCGTCGTTCGAGTACTGGTCCATGTAGCAGAATCGGGCGGGGTCGTTGCCGGCTAACTCGCGGGCACGGCGAATGGCGCCGTCGGAGCCTTTGTCGGGGTCGGTCCAATCGACCCGGGCTGCGAAGGCGCGGACGATGCGCTTGCGCTCCATGGAGACGTTGGAGGGCATGGCGAGCTGGACGGGAAAACCGAGCGCGGCGCCGAGCATGGCGAAGGCGATGCCGGTGTTGCCGCTGGTGGCGTCGAGCAGGGTTTTGCCGGGCAGGAGCAGGCCGCGGGCGCGGGCGTCGGCGACCATGGAGGCTGCGGCGCGGTCTTTGACGCTGGCGCCGGGGTTGGCCCACTCGGCTTTGGCGAGCAGGGTGATGCCCGGGAGATGGCGGACTACATGGTCGATGCGAATGAGCGGTGTCGAACCGATGCGTTCGGGGAGTGAGGAGCCGGGTTGGGTCTGGGCTGGGCTGATTTCCATGGAGATTGGCGCGGGGCGCTCCGGCTGCGGGGGATTTCGGTAGACTGAAGGCAGCAGGTGGTTTTGCCGGTTCCTGCAACCCTATCCTCGCAGATTGGAAGACAAAAATGGCCCGAAAATCCCGCAATCCGAATTTCGATCAGATGCTGGAGACGCTGCGCGCGCACTCGTTCGATGTTGCACCGTATCCCGGAGTCGCAGGAGCTGTGCTGGTGACCAAGCACGGGGCAGGCGCGCTGCTGGCGCCGGGGAAGGACGCGCCGGTCGAATTCCGCGAGCGGCCGGGAGCGGTGTTTGGCGGGGAGGTGGCGCGGTTGCTGGACCGCGGCTACCAGAAATTCCTGAAGACCTCAAAATATGAGTTTCCCGCGACGTCCGCCCAATTGCAGGCCATTCACTTGTTCAGCGAGGAGCTGAGCCAGTTGATTGGAACGATCAGCCTTTACAACGAAGCGCTGGGCACGACCAGCGACCTGTATGAGTATGACCGCCTGAAGGGACGGGACGCTGCCGAAACTGCGCCGGTTCAGCCGTGGGAAACGGCCGGGGGGCATTGACTGTCCGCCGATTCACTGCCGGGTTCAGAGTGCTCTTCGGCCGCTGATCAGGTTGAAGATAAGCAAAATGACTGCGAGGACGATGAGCAGGTGGATGAGCGCGCCGCCGATGTGGAGCGAGAAGCCGAGAAGCCACAGAACCAGCAGAATCACAATAATTGTCCAGAGCATGAGGTTCTCCTTCGCGCCGCGCGCGCCCGGAATTGAGGGGATGATTCCGGGCGTACGGCGCTCTTAGGTTTGATGCTTAGTTGGAAGCAAGCGCCTGGGCCTTGGCGTTCATGACCGCGTCAAGGAATGATCGCGCGGATGCCGGCACGGCTTCCTCGCCATTCAGAATGCGGCGGGTGGAAACGTCGTGGCCGTAGACGGCCTCAGTGGAGTCGTCGTCGCGGCGAATGGCAGCGCCGGTTAGCGTGAGTCCGGCAAAGGCGCCCTTGGCGCGCGAGTAGGTGAGGACTTCGGTGTTGAGCTTCCAGTCAGTATCGGCGGAGGCATGACGGCCAACCGGTCCGGCTGCTGCCGAGGCGTCGCCGCCCAGCTCAAAGTTGCTGTTGATCAGGTGCTTCATGCCGTCCTCATTCTGGATGATCATGACCAGGTCAACGCCTTCGATGCCGATCTGCAATCCCCAGCTTCCGCCGGTAATGGTAAAGAACGCGGGAGCGCTCCAACCGGCAGCGGTGCGGCAGGTGGCAACGCCGCGGCCGTTTTCCGCGCCGAAGACAAAGCCGCCCTTGAGCATGTGGGGCACGACTGCGATGCACTTGGCATGTTCCAGGACTTCTTCCGGTATGCCTCTGTCGGGAGCAGACATGATTTCATGGATTACGCGGCCGGCGTGATCCAGCCGGTCGTCGGTTGCTTCGCGATTCGATCCCGCCCAGGCCATGCTGGTCAAACTGACTACTGCCACGATTGTCATAAGTTTCTTCATTGCAATTCACCTTTTTCTACCTATGCGCGGCGTCTCAGTTTTCACGCGAAATCGAGTCACACAAGGCATCTCTCACGTTACGAGGGTTGAATTGCGGGGTCTGAGCAATAGGGCTCAGTCTCGCTTTCAGATGGAGGTCACTTGGCTGCGGGGAGAATTGATGAGGCGCTGAAGCTTGAAAAAATTCCGAAAAAGTGAGCAATATTGAACAGTAGGGTGCCGACAAAAATGCCAATCTCTGCTAAAGTGCGCGAAAAAGTGCGCGGCCGAGGACGCCGCTCCGGATCATCGTCGCGGAGAGGAATCTGCGGCTGTCCACCGGTGGAATTTCTCCTGGGCTTTTGCCCCGTTCCTGCATTCAACCGATGGCTAGACGGTCGGTTAGACAAGTAGTGTGTTCGCCATAACTTGCCGCGGGAAGGACATTATCGATGATTGAGCTTCACAAGCCAATCTTCAATGTGGCGGCCTTCCTGACAAGCGCAGGATTGGGACGGAGGATTGTGCAGTTTCCGCCCAAGAGTCCTTTGTTTACGCAGGGAGATCCGGCAGACGCCGTTTTTTATCTGCAAAAGGGGCGGGCCAAGATCACGGTGGTTTCGCAGGCCGGGAAGGAAGCAACCATAACGCTGGTGGGGGCGGGCGAGTTTGCGGGCGAGGGAGCGCTGGCGTCTGCGAGCGCGGTGCGTTTGTCCACGGCCACGGCCATCACGGCATGCACGGCGCTCAAGATCAGCCGCGACGAGATGCTGCGCGTGATGCATGAGGAGCATGCATTCTCCGACATGTTTCTGAAGTTTCTGCTGGAGCGAAGCATGCGCATCCAGGCCGACCTGGTGGACCAGCTTTTCAACTCCAGCGAAAAGCGGCTGGCGCGGATTCTGCTGCTGATGGCGGAGTACGGCAAGCCGGGCGAGCAGGCGCAGTTCATTCCCAGGATTTCGCAGGAGACCCTGGCGGAGATGATCGGGACGACCAGGTCGCGGGTGAGCTTCTTCATGAACCGGTTTCGCAAGCTGGGCCTGATCGAGTACAGCGGGCGCATCCGCGTTCACAAGTCGCTGCTGAACGTGATTCTGCACGATCATGTGCCGGAAACAGAGGCGCCAATGGCGGAGAATGAAGGCGCCTCAGACTAGATTATGCGTGGCCTGCCCAGGCATCTTGCTCAGCGCGGTCGATATTGAACAGCTTTGCTCCACGATGAATGGAATACTCACTCCACTTCCCTGAGTAGATCTTCCCGTGGGGTGAAAGATGCCGGACACAAAAGCAAACCTGTTGATTGTCGACGACGAGCCTTCGATTCGAACGACGCTTTCCTGCTTGCTCGAGGAGATGGGTTTTCGCGTGCGGACGGCTGAAGACGGCCTGTCCGCGCTGATCGAGATAGGCGAAGAGATCCCCGACATTCTTCTCTCCGATCTGCATATGCCCGGCATGTCCGGGTTCGAACTGCTGACCGTTGTGCGCTGTCGGTTTCCCGCGCTGCGGACGATTGCCATGAGCGGTGCGTTTTCGGGCGACGAGGTGCCTTCGGGCGTTGCCGCCGACGGGTTCTATCAAAAAGGCAGCGGGGTTGGCCTGTTGCTGAAGATGATGGAGACCCAGCGGCAGCGGGTGCAGGATACTTTCGCGACCGCGCAGGACTCCGATCAAGGGATGTTGCAGACGTTTCAGCCGGGAATGGCAGGCGCACCGCCTGCGCCCAGCGCCATGCAAACCATCAACTGCCGAGGGCGAGAAAGAGAGTTCGAACTATGTGCACCGTTGCTGAAACGAACGTGATGTTACGCGCGCAAGCGGAGTTGCCGGTCGGCTTCAAGGTGGCTACGGAGAAGTTTCTTGAGGGATGGACGCGGATGCGGTCAGGCGGGGTGGTGCGCCTGGGGAAAAAGGTCCAGGTTCGCGGGTGGAACTTCCTGAAGATTGCCGAGGGCGCGGTAAAAAGCGGCGTGGGCGCCACATCGGAGGAGGCGATTGCGAGCGCACTGAAGCTGGCTCTACGGCAGGTCGATGCGCATTCAAATGCTGTGGAAGTGGAGCAGATTAATTTGACGCAATATCCGTGGTTTTGCCTGGCCAGGGTCCGAGTGCATCCGTACCGGATTCAGGAGGGGGCAATGCTGCCGGCGATGGCAGAGGTTTCACCTGCGCCGCTGGCCGCGCGGCAGAGGCGGCCATCGCGCCAGGCGGACGAACGGTTTCCGCAATTCGGAGATGCGCTACCCATGCTGAAGGAGATGTTGATTGCATCCGGTAGTTCGCAGGCAGGGGCGCAATGACCATTGTGGAAATGGCTGCGGTTCTCTTGTTCTTCGTGCACAGTTATCCAAGGATTCAGCGTGAGCCGGATTTGAGCCGGGCGCGCTCGCGCTGCAGTTCGCGATAGAGATCGCTTTTCGATTGGCCGAGGTCGCGGGCGAGGCGCTTGAGGGCGTCTTTTTCATCCATGCCGGTTTCGGTTTGCAGCCGCGCCAGGCGGATAGAGATTTTTTCTGTTGGCGAGCTTGCGGAGGCTGCGCGGGAGTGGTCGCGCGCTTGCGGCAGGCCTTCAACGAGCAGAGTGATTTCGCCGCGGATGCGATCGCGGCTGCCGAGTTCGCTGCGGGCCGCGGCGACCGTGGTACGCAGAAACTCCTCGTGGATTTTGGTAAGCTCGCGGGCTACGGTGACGCGCAGGTCCGGACCCCAGACGGCTTCAAGATCGGCCAGCGTCTCCAGGATGCGGTGCGGCGCTTCGTAAAAGACCAGGGTGCGGGGCGATTCGGACTTTTGGGTTTCGGCGGCCAGGGATTCGAGGCGGCTGCGGCGGGCGCCGGCCTTCTCGGGAAGAAAGCCGATGAAGTGGAACTCGGCTGTCGGCAGGCCGGAGGCGACCAGCGCGCTGAGTGCTGCGTTGGCGCCGGGGATGGGAATTACGGGAACGCCGGTGGCGATGGATTCGGCGACCAGCCAGGAACCGGGATCGCTGATGCCGGGCATGCCGGCGTCGGAGACGAGAGCGATGCGCGCGCCGGCTTTGAGGGCTTCGATGAGCTCAGTGGCGCGATGGCGCTCGTTGTGCTGGTGACAGCTGACGGTGGGGGTCTGAATTTCATAATGGTTAAGCAGCTTTTGGGTCTGGCGGGTGTCTTCGCAGGCGATGCGGTCGACGCGTCTGAGCGTATCGAGGGCGCGAAGGGTGATGTCGCCGAGATTGCCGATGGGCGTGGCGACGAGATAGAGGCCGGGATCGAGTGGAGCGACTTTCGAATCCATGGGTTGATTGAGCCGTCGTCCTTCTTTCGTGCTTTCCCACCCTAGCGTGTTGTCCCAGAAGTTCGTGGCATAAGTCCCGAGGTGCAGCCGCAGAACCTTCGACTCACCACCCCCAAACTGAAAGGCGTTTGGGGCCCCGTTCGCTCAGGATGACAGGTCATTTTATGTCATGGACTTTAGGGACGAGACACCAGCGGCAAAAACAAGAACGCAGTGCCCCGGCCCCGACCCAGAGGGTACCCAGGTGCCCCGGCTCCCAGATGGGGCACCCGGCTTTGTTGGTGAATCAAGAACTTGGCACCCAGCTCGTTGCGGGAATCAGCTTCCGGATTCTTCGCGCTCGATGCGGCGCTGCTCGGCGAGCAGGGACATGGAACTCATGAGGTTCTGCACGCTGACAATGCCGACCACACGGCCGCTTTCCGCTACGGGAATGAGTGCCAGACCATGGCCGGCAGTGAGGCGGCGAATGGTGGTGCCGAGCGTGTCTTCAGGGCGGGCGACCTGGAAGGCGCGGGACATGACCGACTGAACGTAGCCGTTGCCGTCGTTGCGCAGGGCGTCGACGATGCGCTGGCGGGAGACGATGCCGACCAGTTGCGGGCCGCGCACGACGGGGAAGTCTTCCTGAAGGGAATGCACGCAGCGGGCGAGCGCGTCGGCGAGGGTGTCCGACGGAGAGAGCGTGGCGAAATCGGTGAGCATGACTTCCCTCATGCGGACGGTGTCGACGACAGATTGGAAGAAGACGCCCTGGTCTTCAATCTGCGCGCCGATCATGATGAAGAAGCCGGCGATGATGAGCCAATAATTCTGCAACGCCATGCCGCCGATCATGGCGACCAGGGCCAGCACCTGGCCGATGCCGGTGGAGGCGCGGCCGGTGGGAGCGAAGCCGTGCTTGCGTGCGAAGCTGCCGCGGATGAGGCGTCCCATGTCGAGCGGGTAAGCGGGGACAAGGTGTACCAGCGCCAGGCCCACATTCATCCAAACCAGGCTGCGCAGCAGATGGCCGGCGGTAATGAAAGGCATATCGAAAAGGTGGATGTCGCCCCCCGCGCCTTCGAATGTGGCAGCGAGCACCAGCGCCGTGGCAATGTTAGCCAGAGGACCGGTGAAGGTCAAAATAAACTGGGTGCTTCCCTGGCCCGCGCCCTCCTGGCTTTCGGGATTGGCGTAGGCAAAGAGGCCGCCGATGGGCAACAGCAGCACGGCGCGCAAGCGCAGGCCGAGCCAGGCGGTGACGATGAGGCGGGCGGTCTCGCGCACCAGGACCGCGGCAACCAGAACAAAAAACAGAAGAAGGCCGCGGCCCACTCCGTCTTTGGCGCTGAGCGCCAGGCAGACCAGGGCGAGCAGAGGGAAGAAGGCGTGGACGCGCAACTCGACGCCCATCCAGCGGCCCAGCGGGATTGACCAGCCTCGCATGGTTCGATTGTAGCGGGCCGGGGCGCTGTATGCTGAACTGCGATGCGCATCATTGCGGGAAGATTTCGCTCGCGGACGCTGGAGGCACCCGCGGGGCTGGGCACGCGGCCGAGCAGCGACCGGCTCCGGGAGACGCTGTTCAACGTGCTGGCGCCGCGGATGGAAGGGGCGCGATTTCTGGATTTGTACGCCGGGTCGGGAGCGGTGGGGCTGGAAGGGCTGAGCCGGGGTGCGGCGAGCGTGGAGTTTGTGGAACGGGCTCCAGCCGCGCTGAAGGTGCTGCGCGCGAACCTGGCGCGGCTGGGAGTGACGGCGGGGTTCCGCATTCATGGTGCGAGTGTGGGGACTGTCTTGCGGAGGATGAAGCCGGAGATGGCGTTCGATATGGTGTTCCTTGATCCGCCTTACGATGCGCTTCAAGAGTATGCGGCTACGATGGGGTTGCTGGGAGATGCTGCTACGGGTTTGCTGGCGGATGGGGTAGTGGTGATTGCAGAACATCGCAAGAAGGATCGACTGGAAGAGCGATATGGGGAATTGAAGCGCTCGCGCCTGCTGGAGCAGGGGGATGCGGCGTTGAGTTTTTATGCGGTTGGGAAAGGCGAAGATGACGATGCGGGTTAGATCGGCACTGGCTGGGGTGCTGTTTTGCGTTGTGGGGTTGCAGGCGCAGACGAGCGCGCCTTGGCAGATTGGGCCGTTCACGCGGCCGGAGAGCGGAAATCCGGTGATCGCGCCGAGGCCTTCGTCGACTTTTATTGACCCGATTTTGAAGACGCCTGTGCATTGGGAGGCGCTGCATACATTCAATCCGGCGGCGATTGTGCGCGATGGGAAGATCTTCGTGCTTTATCGCGCGGAGGACGACACCGGGACGATGGAGATTGGCGGGCACACATCGCGGTTGGGTCTTGCGGAGAGCAGCGACGGCATTCACTTCACGCGCCACGATGCTCCGGTGTTCTATCCGGCAAAGGACACGCAGGAGGCGCGCGAATGGCCGGGTGGTGTTGAGGATCCGCGCATTGTGGAGCGGGAAGACGGGACGTATGTGCTGACGTATACACAATGGAATCGCAAGACCCATTCGGTGGGGATTGCGACTTCACCGGACCTGACGCACTGGACCAAGCATGGGCCGGCGTTTCTGAATGCGGCGGGCGGCAAGTATGCGGAGCTGAGATATAAATCGGCGGGAATTGTAACGCGGCTCGATGCGGAGAAAGGCCGGCTGATTGCGGCCAGGATCGAGGGCAAGTACTGGATGTACTGGGGCGAGGGCTCAATTCGCCTGGCGACTTCTGCGGACCTGATTCACTGGACTCCTTTAGAAGATGCTAAGGGGAGCCCAATTGAGTTGCTGCGGCCGCGGGCGGGGCATTTCGACAGCTCGTTTCCGGAGACCGGGCCGCCGCCGGTGCTGACCGATGCGGGCATCGTTGTTCTCTATAACGGCAAGAACGCCGAGGTCGATGGCGATCCCGATTTGGGTGCTGAGGCGTATGGAGCGGGCGAGGCGCTGTTCGATGGGCATGATCCCACACATCTTCTTGCGCAGACGGACCATCCGGACTTGAAGCCGGAAATGGCTTATGAGAAGACGGGTCAATATGTGGCGGGGACTACGTTTGCCGAGGGGCTGGTGTACTTCCACGACCAATGGTTTCTTTACTACGGGTGCGCCGACTCGCTGGTGGGTGTGGTGACGGCGCCGAAGGCTCCGTTTGCAGGCGTTGCGAAGGCGAGGTAGTCGAACCTCCCGGGGAACGGACTGTTTCCCGCAGTTTCCTCAGGAAGCTTTCTTCGAAGCCGAAGGGCCGGAGAACTCGACCGTGACCACGGTGATGTCGTCGGTTTGGCCGAAGCCGGAGGCGGCGTCGGCGATGCGGTTGGCGGGGAAGACGCTGAGGGCACGGGTGAGATCGAAGCCGAAGAGTTCGCCGGGTCTGGGAAGATACTTGGCCTGGGCTTCGACCACACCGTCGGAGACAAAAGTGAGCCGGTCGCCTGGGGTGAGTTGAACCGTGGTGACCTGGTATTCGGGATTGGCAACGATGCCCAGGGGGAGGGCGCCGGGAACGGAGACCTCGACTCCGTTGAGATATGGCGGCAGATGCCCGGCGTTGGCCACGGTGAGCAGGCCGCCGGCGGTGATGTGCGCGGCCAGGCAGGTGGTAAAGCCGCCGTGCGAACGGCCCATCATGCGATCGTTCAGCGAGCGAAGCATGGTCATGGGGTCAGTGCCGTGGGCGGCCTCGGCGCGGATGGCTCCTACCAACACGGAGACGAGCATGGCGGCGGGCAGGCCTTTGCCGCTGACATCGCCGAGGACGACCAGCATGCCGCCCTTGCCATCGCCGATTTGCTGGAAGAAGTCGCCGCCAACCTGGTCGGCGGGCATGTAGATGCATTCGACGATGAAGCCGGGGCACTGGTCGAGCTGGTCGGGGAGCAGGACTTGTTGCACCTGGCGCGCGGCCTCGAGTTCGCCGGCCAGCTTGACCTCCTGGCGGCGCGCGCGGGTGAAGCGCAGGATGAGAAAGACGCACATGGCGAGCAGAAAGATGAGATGAAGAAGAATGCCCGGCCGCATGGTGAATGGCGGCAGCGGAATGGGGGTTTCGAGAATGCGTGGATTCTTGATGAGTCCCAACTGGCCCAGAACGATGGTCACGTTGTCGATGACGTAGTAGCCGAGATCGAGCAGAGTGGGGAACAGGAGCAACCGGGCATCGATATTGCCGGCAAGAGCGCGTTTGCCCAGCAAGGAGAAGATCCAGAAAGCGGCGGGTAAGAGAAGGATCAACTGGGCGATGGCGCTGGGGCCGCCGGAAGTCCAGCCGGGCCAATAGAGCACGCCTGCTAACGGGCTCAAGACCACCAAGGCAAGAACGAAGCGGCCCAGAACGCGGGCTCGGCCGTTCAGGACCTTGGCAAAGAAACAGAAGGCCGCGAAGACGTTGAGTGCGGTGAGCATTCCGTCGAACAAATCAAAGAAGGGGGTCGGCGGGAAGGCATAGAGTTCCTTCGACACATTGAGGGCGCTGTCCGCTGCCTGGGAGAGCAGCATGAGGGCGAACCACAGGTACTCGCGCTCGGCGTGGCGGATAAGAAACAGGCAGAAGATAGCCAGACCGACCAGCCCGGCGGCGACTGAGTAAGCGTAGTAGTCGACGAAACGGGAGTTGCGGGCAAGCTGGTCGTGTGACTTTTCAATGGCTACGAAGGATTGGCTGCCGGCGAGGTTTCCGCCGGCGTAAGGGCCTCCGCCCATGTAGTCGGCCCATATGGAAGCATGCCAGACGCGTATGGCGACATTGAGGGTGCGTGCCGTGCTGGATGGGGATTGAGAGAGGGGAAAGACCTGGTGGCTGATGCGGGTGTTGGGCACGATGGTGGGCATCTGTCCCGATTCCCCAACCAGTTGGCCGTCCACAAAGACCTGAAAGGAGGTGACGATGGGGGCCAGCATCAGGGACGTGGGGGCGTCGCCGGGGGGGATCTGGACCGTGAACCGGTACCAGCCGAAACCGCTCATGTTTTTGTAGCCCTGGACTGACCAGGAGCGATCGCTCTTCAGCAGGGGCCAGGCGGAGTCGTCGAAGGCTGGTTGGGCCCAGAGAAAACCTGGAGTTGCGCCGGGCGAAGCGGCTGAGGCGGGCGCGGGGGGTGAGTCGCCGGGATGGAAGCGCCATAGGCCATCGAGCGAAACCAGCGGCTCGCGATCGCGGTCGAGGTCGAAGGACTGGGCATGAAGAGAAGCCGCGCAGGCCAGAGCGAGCACGGTGAGCGCAGCCAACCGCCGGAGATGGGGACCAAAGCGCATAGGCCTAGTTGCTTGAGGGGGATCAAGCGGAACGTGGATTGATGCTAACGCAGAGGGGGTTGTTTGCGCAGCCGCAATGTGGGCGAGCGAGGGTGGGGCAACTCCGGTTAGAGTGTTGTGCATGAAGATTTTGCGATTGGGATTTGTGTTGGGTGTGGCGGCTCTGGCGATGGGCGGGCTGGCGGCGGTGGCGGGGCAGAGGGCTGTGGCTGAGCAGCAGGCGGCGGACGCGCCTCAACTGGCGATTCTGGATACGGATATAGGCGACGACATCGACGATGCATATGCGCTGGCGCTGGCATTGAGCAGCCCGGAGATTCGGCTGCTGGGGGTTACGACGGCGTACGGAGATACGGATCTGCGGGCGCGGCTTGTGGACCGGTATTTACACGCCTTGGGCCTCGTTGCCATCCCGGTGGCTGCGGGAGTTCCGACTCCGCACGAAAACGTCTTTACGCAGGCAACTTATGCGTCGCGTTGGCCGGAGCAGAAACACCGCAGCGGGGTGGACTTTCTGCTCAGCCAGATTCGCGCCTATCCGGGCCAAATTACGCTGATCGCCATCGGGCCGCTTCACAATATAGAAGCGGCAATCAAACGCGATCCGGAGACATTCCGCAAAGTCAAACGAGTCGTCATGATGGGCGGCAGCATTTATCGCGGATATGACGGGCGCAACGGCGAACGCAGGCCGCCCGATGCGGAGTGGAACATCAGCCGCGACCCTGCCGGATTGCGAGCATTGCTGGCCTCGGGAGTGCCGGTGTTCATGATGCCGCTCGATTCAACACAAATTCATTTGGAGACCAAGGAGCGGGAGCAGATCTTTGCTTATGGCTCGCCGCTGACCGACCAATTGACACTGCTTTATCACCAGTGGAAGGCGGGGACGGAGGGGCATCCGGACGCGCCAACGCTGTTTGACCCGGTGGCGGTGACATATGCCATCCGGCCCGATTTGTGCCCGGCGACGCCGATGCGGCTGGAGGTGGACGACAAGGGCTACACGCGGCCGGTGGATGGGGCTCCGAATGCGCAGGTTTGCCTGAAGGCGGATGCGGAGGGGTTTCTCGACTTGCTGCTGAGGAGACTTACGACCCACATCATGCAGTGAGAGGGGGGGCTGAGGATTCGGCCCCTTGCTAAGACCAATCGAATCAGCGTGGCCGTTAGCTCCGCACGGATGCCTCCTGGAAATTCAGCTTCCCAGGTGACAGCTGTGCCCCGCATCACGTTCAACTCCATTGACAGTGACGGAAAGTAGGAGAAAAATAGCGGGTCGGTTGGATTCGAACCTTTGGATGCGATTTACGGAGGGGAAAGTGAAAAAATCGAGGAACAGGAAAGTATTGAGTTTCGTTGCGCTTCTGAGCGCTGGGTTGTTTTTTGCCGGATGCAAGTCCGCGCCGGAGCTGACGGCAACGGAAGCGCAGGCGCTGATCCAGGCCAAATATGACCAGAGTCCGCCGCAGGGCGCCAGCATCACGCTTCACGATCTGGGGATGAAGAAGGGCGTCGCGGCAAAATACTGGGACCGGTCGAAGGCATATCCGAACCATATCTGGGCCGACTTCAAGCTGACGCCGGAGGGGGCGAAGGCGGTTGCGCTGCCAAGCGGGGGTGATGTGATCGAATGGCATCCGGCGACTGTGGACGACCCGAATTACGCGGTGGTGGTGACCACGGTGGCGACGAATCACCTGAAGGCGCGGGACGTAACGGATCCGCAGGACGAGGTGGGCGGGACCAAGAGCGTTGTCTATAACGAGTCGGTGAGCCTGGACGGGGTGCCGAGCCCGTTGCAGGACATGGCCCACGACCCGGGAAACAAGCTGAGCACGAAGAAGACCGCGACGTTTGCGCTGGATGGCGGGGCCTGGAAGCTCCAGTCGGTCAACTAATCTTGTAAAATAGCCATCGGTGGGGTCGAATTCGTTGACCCCACCCCCATTTCTTGGTATTGTAAGAAGGTTCGGCAAGAACGCCGCCGTCCGTGTGTTCAATGGATGCATGTTCAGGACGGTGGCGTCGGGAAGGCCCGGCCAGGCGGAAGTTGGCTTCGGGTTAGATCCAGGGTCAGGCGCAGTTTACCTCCCCAGACAAGTCCCGGAATGGCTCTCATCTTGCAGAGGGCAGGGACGATTCGCTACGGAGTCCGCGCGTTCTCCACCTTGGAGGGCTATGCGGGCCGGAACCGCGAAACGGAGTTGGCCTCGTCTGCCACGGCGGATCGAGCGCACGATCACCGTCCCGGTTCTCGTCTGAGATGGGAACGAAGGCAGACGCGAAGCAGCAACTTGAGGGCTTCTGTGCGCCTGTGCGGAGAATATGCCGCCGGGAGCCGGACGAGCCCGAAGGGCCTGCGCGCGGTTGTTGAGACTGGCATGCAGCAGGGTTTTGAGCGTAAGGAGTTTTGGTTTGCCTACATTTAATCAGCTTGTCCGCAAGGGGCGTACGGCCCCTCGTTACAAGACGGCGTCACCCGCCTTGCAGGCCTCGCCGCAGCGGCGCGGTGTATGCACCCGCGTGTACACACAGACTCCCAAGAAGCCGAACTCGGCCCTGCGCAAAGTAGCCCGCGTGCGGCTGACCAACGGGATTGAGGTCACGACCTACATTCCCGGCATCGGCCACAACCTGCAGGAGCACTCGATCGTGCTCATCCGCGGCGGCCGTGTGAAGGATCTGCCCGGCGTCCGCTATCACGTGGTGCGGGGAACGCTCGATTCGGTGGGCGTGGCCAATCGCAAGCAGAGCCGGTCGAAGTACGGAGCCAAGCGCGCCAAGGGCGGCGCGGCGCCGGCGAAGAAGAAGTAGCAGTAAGGCAGGGACTAGGGGTTAGGGACTAGGGACTAGAAAGCCCGGCACCGAAAACTGACCACTGATCACTGATTTAACGGTTCCGGGACGGAGTATGGAACCCGGACTTGGGCAGCAGAAGGCGCGTTGAGCGCGGAAGGTTTTGAGGACTATGCCAAGAAAAGGGCACATTGCGAAGCGGGAAGTGGCTCCCGATCCGGTTTACGGGTCGACGCTGGTCACCAAGTTTGTGAACTCGATGATGTGGGGCGGCAAGAAGTCGACTGCCCAGGGCATCTTCTACGAAGCCATGAAGAACCTGGAAGAAAAGGGCGGCGGCGACGACGCGCTGAAGCTTTTCAAGAAGGCTGTCGAGAACTGCAAGCCGCTGCTGGAAGTGAAGACCCGCCGGGTGGGCGGCGCCAACTACCAGGTGCCGATCGAAGTGAATCCCGAGCGGCGCACCTCGCTGGCCATTCGCTGGCTGATTACGTACGGCCGCAACCGCGGCGAAAAGGGAATGACCGAGAAGCTGGGCAACGAGCTGCTGGATGCGGCCAACGGGCGCGGCGCGGCCATGAAGAAGAAGGAAGACGTGCACCGCATGGCCGAGGCCAACAAGGCGTTTGCACACTACCGCTGGTAGTACGCAGGGACTAGGGACCAAGGGGCTAGGGACTTAGGGACTAGGGACTGAATCGGACTGAAAGATTTAACCGCGGGAAGATCCCGCAAGGAAGAAACTGCCGTGGCTCGCACCATACCTCTGAATCGTTGCCGGAACATCGGAATCATGGCGCACATCGACGCCGGAAAGACGACAGCGACAGAGCGCATCCTGTTCTATACGGGCATCACGCACCGCATCGGCGAAGTGCATGAGGGCACTGCGACCATGGACTACATGGAGCAGGAGCAGGAGCGCGGCATCACCATTACTTCCGCGGCGACAACGTGCATGTGGAAAGACGTCCGCATCAATATCATCGACACCCCAGGGCACGTAGACTTCACCGCTGAGGTGGAGCGTTCTCTCCGGGTGTTGGACGGCGCGGTTGCCTTGTTCGATTCCGTCAGCGGCGTCCAGCCACAGACCGAAACCGTGTGGCGGCAGGGCGACAAGTATCGCGTCCCGCGCATCTGCTTTGTGAACAAGATGGACAAGAACGGCGCGGACTTCGAGCACGTACTCGAGACCATTCGCAAGCGCCTGGGCGCGCGGCCTGTTGCGTTGCAGATTCCTATCGGCGCGGAAGCCAATTTCAAGGGCGTCATCGACCTGATCGAGATGAACGCCGTGGTGTGGCACGACGAGACCATGGGCGCCAAGTTTTCCATCGAGCCGATTCCCGCCAATCTGCAAAAGAAGGCCGAAGCGTTCCGGCTGCAGTTGATCGAGATCATCGCCGAGACCGACGACGTGCTTCTGGAGAAGTTTCTCGAAGGCGAAACACCTTCGATCACCGAACTCAAGGCAGGGATCCGCCAGGCCACCATCGATCTGAAGGTTTTCCCGGTGATCTGCGGAAGCGCTTTCAAGAACAAGGGCGTGCAAACGCTGCTCGACGCAGTCATCGATTATCTTCCCAGCCCGCTCGACAAGCCGCCGGTTGAGGGCATCGATCCGCACAATCATTCGCACATCGTGATCCGCAAGCCCGACGACAACGAGCCGCTCTCGGCGCTGGCTTTCAAGATCATCAACGACCCGTTTGGCAAGCTGTGCTTTGTGCGCGTCTACTCCGGCTCTCTCAAAACCGGCGACACGGTCTTGAATCCGCGCACCGGCAAGACCGACCGCATCGGGCGGCTGGTGAAGATGCACGCCAACAAGCGCGAGGATGTGACCGAGATTCTGACCGGCGACATCTGCGCCTGCGTGGGACTGAAGGAATTGAAGACCGGCGACACGCTCTGCTCTCCGGCTCACCCCGTCGCACTGGGCGCGATCGTTTTCCCGGAGACGGTGATCTCGGTGGCCATCGAGCCCAAGACCAAGGCCGACCAGGAGAAGATGGGCGTGGCTCTTTCCCGCCTGGCCGATGAGGATCCGACCTTCAAGGTGCGGACCGACGAAGAATCGGGCCAGACGATCATCAGCGGCATGGGCGAGTTGCACTTGGAAATTCTGGTCGACCGCATGAAGCGCGAGCATAAGGTCGAGGCCAACGTGGGCGAGCCCAAGGTGGCGTTCCGCGAGACCATTCGCAAGACTGCCGAGGCTGAGGGCAAGTACATCCGCCAGACCGGCGGCTCGGGCAACTACGGGCATTGCAAGCTGCGTATCGAGCCCAATACGCCTGGGGCGGGCTACGAGTTCATCAACGCCATCAAGAGCGGTTCGGTGCCCAAGGAATACATCAAGCCCATCGACCAGGGCGTGCAGGGCGCGATTGAACTGGGCATCCTGGCGGGGTATCCGCTGGTCGACATCAAGGTGACCCTGTTCGATGGCAGCTACCACGAGGTCGATTCGAACGAGATGGCTTTCAAGTTTGCCGGCTCGATCGCTTTCAAGGAAGCCGCGCGCAAGGCGTCGCCTGTTCTTCTGGAGCCGGTGATGGCGGTCGAAGTGACCGTGCCCGAGGAGTTCATGGGCGTGATCATCGGCGACATCAACTCGCGGCGCGGGCGGATTGAAGGCATGGAGCACGTGGGCGGATCGCAGTTGATCAAGGCCATTGTGCCGTTGAAGGAAATGTTTGGTTACGTGAACGACATTCGCTCTTCAACTCAGGGGCGGGCGTCATATTCGATGCAGTTCGCGCGGTATGAAGAGGCGCCGCGCATGATCGCCGATGAGATTATCGGCAGGTCGCAGGGCAAGTGATAGGAAGTTCACAGTTCGCAGTTCACAGTTGGAGACTTGCTCAGTTGGCGAGTGAAGTTTGAACGAAGAGAAAACTGAGAACGGCGAACTACGAACTAGGTATTGGGGCTGGAGCCGGATGGCCGGCGCTCCTGGATTGAACGGGCAGTAAAGCTACGAAAGGGATGCAGGGACTTTTATGGCGAAGGAAAAATTTGATCGCAGCAAGCCGCACGTGAACGTAGGCACGATCGGTCACATCGATCACGGCAAGACGACGTTGACGGCGGCCATCACCAAGGTTTTGCAGAAGCACAACCCGAAGAACCAGTTTCGCTCGTTCGACTCGATCGACAACGCACCGGAAGAGCGCGAGCGCGGCATCACCATCGCCACGGCGCACGTCGAGTACGAAACCGCCAAGCGGCACT
>JBKQNU010000147.1:0-41205 GCA_052145815.1 Occallatibacter sp. | reverse complement strand
TGGCGTATAGGCGAGGCTTCGATTGAGCACTGGCACACCATGGAAGGCGGATTTAAAGGCCGCCAGCCGCTTGACGATCGCTTCCGGCGCCGCACCAGCTCCGGCGGTCGACCGAATTAAGCCGTGTACATCACCGAGCAGCAAGTCCGCGACGCCCTCACCTACCAAGCCCTAATCCCCGCCATCCGCCAGGCGCTGATCGACTATTCTGCGGGGCTTGTTGTCCAGCCGGCGCGGACCATCTTGCGCTCCGGCAATGCCGAGGGCGTCAAGAACGGATGGTTTGCCGTGATGCCGGTCATCGCCGGCGACGTGATGGGCGTCAAAACAGTCACCTTTTATCCAGGCAATGCCGAGCGGGGGCTGCACACTCACCTGGCCGTCATTGAATTGCTCAGCCGTGCCACCGGCGAGCCGCTGGCCGTGATGGATGGGCGCGTAATTACCGAGATGCGCACCGCTGCAGTGTCCGCTGTCGCCTTCGATGCACTGGCTTCAAAAGAGGCGTCGAGTCTCGGCATTATCGGCTCCGGTGTACAGGCCCGTTCGCACATTGAGGCGCTGCGGCTGGTTCGGCCCGCGCTCAACGACATCCGCATCTCGAGCCGCGCGCATGCCAACGCGGTGCGATTGGCAGAGGAGACCGGCGGACGCGCCGTCAGCGTGGAAGAGGCTGCTGCAGCCGATGTCGTCCTCACCGTAACGTCCTCGCCCAGCCCGGTTCTCGAAGGCCGCTGGCTGGTCCCGCATGCGCTGGTGCTGGCTGTGGGTGCAACGGGCGCAAGCCTTCGCGAATTGGACGACGAGGCTATGCAATCCAGTTTCGTTGTAGCCGAGTCTCGGTCCTGCGCCGAGCGCGAATCAGGCGACGTGATTCTTTCGGGAGCAAAGGTGCAGGCCGAGATCGGCGAAATCCTTTCCGGGTCTGTAGCCGCTCCCACGGCTGGCCGCATGATCTTCAAATCCGTTGGGATGGCCATTGAAGACCTCGCCGCAGCCCGGCTGGTCTGGCAGGCGCGCCAGTCCCCGGCGAATTGAGCGAACACCCCCAACTCCGCGTCTACTTGCTTAGGTATTGCCTCCGCCGATCTGCCTCTAGCCAGGCAGCGGGACGGCCGGCGTGGCAAGGCGATATCCTGTTAACTGGACCTGGGTTTCGGTGAACCGAGCCGGACAAACAAACAAGGAGCGGGAATGAGACACGGAAAGTGGGCAAAGCTATTACTGTTGGCAGCCCCGCTCCTGATCGGTTTTGGGGCTGGATGCGGAGATTTCTGGCAGGCCCCGGGAAGCACGACCACCACCACCTGTACCACCAACTGCACCACCGCCAGCAGCGGCAAATTCTACATTCTGAACGCCGGCACCACACCGCAGATTGTAGGCGACACGATTGCGAGCGGCACACTGACCGCGATCTCTGGGAGTCCCTGGACGCTTGAGGCTACTCCCTACGCGATGGCCATTGATCGTATCAACGGCGACTTCCTCATTGTCAGCACAACCTCCGGAGTCTTCTCGTATCCCGTTACTAACGGCGCGCTGGGAACCGGCGTGATTACCTCCCAGGACGCGGTTGCCGAGGCCATTCAAGTGGACGCAACCGACTCCTGGCTAATTGAAGCAATCCCCGGCAGCGACGGTGTCACCATTGGCGCCGTACCCATCGTCAGCACCACCGGCGCCAGCAACGGGACCGAGCAAACGGTGTCGTTCACGGTGGCCAATGCATCCGTGCAACCAGGCGAGTTGGCTATTTCCGGAGACAACGCTAACATCTTCGTCTCCCTCGGCCCGGGCGGAACAATCATCGTTCCTTTCAACGCTGCGGCGGCCGCAGGAACCAATCCGATCGCTACAAAAGCCACCACGATTCCAGTGACGACAACCGGGGGATCGGCTCTTTCGGTGGGTGTTGATCCCGGTGCCACGCCGCGGTTGTTCTACATTGGCGAGACCCTGGCTTCAGGCGGAACCACCGGGGGCTTGCGCGCATTCACTTACAGCTCGCTGAGCAGCACCACGCTCACCCAGGCCAGCGGTTCGCCGCTTGCCAGCGGCGGGCTTGCGCCCAACTTCATTCTGTCCGCAGCCTCCGGCGAGTATGTTTACGTCGCCAACGGCACTGGGGCCGCTACAGCGGGCAACGTGGCAGGATTCACCATCACCGCAAGCAGCGCTGCTACACCTACCTACACTGTGGCAGCAGACACAACCACGGCAGCCGGGGTTCAGCCGCTGGGACTGGCAGAAGACTCAACCGGCACATTCGTACTTGAGGTGGGGTCGTTGGGCAGTCCGTACTTCGATGCCTATACCTTTGACACGACGACGCTCGGCCAACTCGATTCGCAGATTCCATCCACCACGTCGGCAGGTTCGATTGCTATTGTGGCAGCGCCGTAAAGGAAGGGGTTAGGGATCTGGGATTAGGGGTTAGTTTCCCGTTATTCGCTGACAAGGTCATGCGTATTGTGCGTCAGACTTCCTTCGCTGGCAAACCCTAATCTCTAACCCCTCATCCCTAACCCCTGCCCCCTGTTCCCTACCTCTGAAAATGCTATGCTCAAGTGGAACGCCACTGGCTGTGCTCACGCGATCCCCCATCCCATCCGTCCGTTGCGCAAGGCGCTCGGGCGCTTCTGCGTCCCTGTTCGCGGTGCTTTGTTTCTTTGTGTTTTCCGTGGGATGCGCACGCTTCAAACCGCAACTGCATGAGACGGTTTATGTTTCAGCACGGCAAATGTACCTGCACGATCGCGTGGCCGCGGTCTCCAATCGCGTGGCCGAGGTGGTCAACGGCCAGCGGCTTGACGTGCTGGAGCACGGCCGGCGCTTTCTGAAAGTCAAGACAGAGAAAAACGAGATTGGCTGGATTGAAGAACATGCCGTGATCGACGGCAAGACCTACGAAACCTTTGCGCAGCTCGCCAGCCAGCATGAGAAGGATCCGGTCGTTGCAACTGCCGCCGTCCGCGACGACGTGTATCTGCACAATCTCCCCGGGCGGGAGACGGAGCACTTTTACCTGCTCGCCGCCAACGCCAAGGTGCAGCTGCTGGCACGCGCTTCGGTTCCCAAAGTTGCGCCTGCCGCGCCAAAACCCTCCCAGCCCAAACCACTAACGGCTGCTCCAGCAGCGAACCCCGCGCCGCCTGCCGTCCCGGGAAAAACTCCGGCGACAGCGCCGACAAAAGCGGTTCCGCCGCCGCCCAATCCGGAGGATCTGCCGCCGGTAATCATGGAGGACTGGTGGCTGGTGCGCGATGCGCAGGGACATGCGGGCTGGCTGCTGGCTGGGCGCGTGGATGTGGATGTGCCGGATGAGGTGGCCGCCTATGCCGAGGGCCAGCGCATGGTGGGCGCCTATATTCTGGCCAAGGTCAGTGATGACGAAGCAACCACCGCTGACCACCAGGTTCCCGAGTACGTGACCGTTCTGACCCCGCCGAAACCCGGTCTGCCCTTCGACTTCGACCAGGTCCGCGTTTTCACCTGGAGCTTGAAGCGCCACCGCTATGAGACCGCTTACCGCCTGCATCCCATTCAGGGATTCCTTCCCGTCAAGGTCGGCTCCGAGTCCACACCAAAGGGCGCCGTGCCCACCTTCAGCTTCCAGATCGCCAGCAGCGAGAATTTGAGTGTTGACCCGACGACAGGAATTACCCGGCCGGCCGCGCTGCGCACCGTGCGCTTCGAGATGCTGGACACGTCGATCAGGAGGATCGGACCGGATATGGGGCCGATCCCGGTGGGGCACTTGGAAGGAGAGACGGCGAAGGGCGCCAAGGCTGGGAAGAAGAACCGGAAGTAGCGGGGCGTGGGATTCCGCTGCGACCAAGGCCTATCGATGTGGTGATTGCCTAGACGCTGACCTCCAAACTGACTGCAAAATACGAGAATCGCGCAAGTTCACCCTCGCCGGCGCAGTTCCAGCTCCACCACCCGCAACATCTCCGCTTCCGGAGCAGGCTTGCCGGTCCATATTTCGAACTGGCGCGCGCCTTGCTGGACGAACATCTCCAAACCCGTGATCACGGGAATGCCCCGCGAGGCGGCGAGTTTGATCAGCGGCGTCTCCAACGGGTTGTAGACCATATCGAAGACCAGGGCGGCGTTCAGTTCGTTTTCCTTGATGGGCAGCGCCTGCTTCGACCCGGCCATGCCACACGGGGTCGAGTTGATGAGCACGTCGAAATGGGTCTTCGCAAGCTGCTCGTGCTTGAGCGCTTTGGCCTTTGTCTCTTTGGCGAGCGCCACGGCGGTCTCGTGGGTGCGGTTGACGATGAAGACCTCCGCGCCCTGCTCCACAAGGCCAAAAACAGCGGCCCGGGCAGCGCCTCCTGCGCCCAGCACGACAATGCGCGCGCCCTTCAACTTGAGCCGTTTTTCGAGAGGCCTGACCACGCCGTCCACATCTGTATTGAAGCCGACGATCTTGCCGTCCGCGCCGACCCGCAGGGTGTTGCAGGCGCCGATCTTCGTGGTCAGCGGAACCAATTTGTTGCCGGCGGGATTCGCAAGGATGGGGTTGGCCAGGTGCGGAAGCACTTCCTGCTTCAGAGGCATGGTCACGGACACGCCGGCCAGCGGCAGTTCGCGCACCAGGGTGAGCAGGTCGCTGAGCGCGCGCACCTTCAGGGGCAGCAGAATCGCGTTCACATTCTCCTTGCGGAAGGCGGTGTTTTGCATCAGCGGCGAAAGCGAGTGGGCAATAGGATTTCCGGCCACGCCGTAGATGCGCGTGGCCTGGTCGAGCTGCTCCACGCGATAGAGATCGCGGAGCACGCGTGCCGTCACCTGGCCGGGCGCCGTTTCCGCCCCGTCGGAAAAAGATGCGAACGTGAACGCAGCGCCGGCCCGCGGACCGAGCACGCGACTCACCAGCCCCTCCTCGCCCATGGCAATGCCCACCACATGAGCGGAGAGCGAGCGCTCTTCGATCAGCCGCAGCACGGCCAGATTGTCTGCCAGAGAGCGTGCCGTCGAAACCACCTTCACAAAATCCGGCGCGAAAGCCTGGATGCGGTCCGCCGCATGCTCAAGATCTTTGGTCCGCGAAAAGTCGTGAAAGCTGACGAGCAGCGCTGATCCGGCAGCCCGTAATCCTTCACGGAACTTCGCGAGCGCGCCAGGCTTGGCTTCTTCCGCCGACTCAATTTCCAGATCGACAATCTGACAGCCGGCGTCTGCCGCGGCTTGAAGAACCGCGAACTCCGCGGCCAGGGCCCCTGCGAAGTGCCCGCCATTCTGCTTGCGCCGGCAGGTGGCGATTGCGGTCACGTCCCGGTGCTGGGCCAGGAACTTTCTCAATGCCGGAAGCGCGTCCGCAGGCTTGGAAAGCGAGTCGAGCCGGAGCTCGATGAACTTCGTGTCTGCCAGGGCTGCCGCCGCGCGTTCCATCATTTCTGAGGACGAGCCGGCCTGAATAGCCACGCACAGTTTGCCCGGACGAACCCTCGGGAGCGCGGGAGGGGGGATGGAATCGGCCGGGTTGGGAGCGGCACGCAGTATGGGCATCGATTGACGCATCTTAGATGTCTTGCCGACTGGATGCAACCTGGGAATCTCCGCGGGCATTTTGCGTGCTCAAAGCGCAACCCTGCCCGGTTGTGGCAACCTAGAACTTTGGAGGAGCCTCAACCCAATGTCTGCTGAAAATACTGTCGCCACTGCCACATCCGAAGAGATACACGCCTGGGAGGCGGGCGGAGCTGCTTCCGCTGCAGCGCTTACTGCCTGGGTTGGCGCCCGGCTGGCCGCACACGAGGCGGCTCTGGCGGCGTTGCTGGCCGTAGAAGCGCCACGGACTGTTGAGAATTCCCTGCGCTTCTACGACGAAGCCATCGAGCAGTTGAACCTTGCGGGCGCGCAGGCGGGCGTGCTGAACTCGGTAGCCGCGGACAAGGCCGTTCGCGACCAGGCGCAGGCGGAAGCCCAGCGCGTGTCAATGGCGGGGAGTGCACTGAGCCTCAACCGCCGGGTTTACGACGCCCTCGCTGCCATCGATCTGCAGGGGGCAAGCCCGGCGACCCGGCATTTTGTTGAGCGCACGCTGCTCAGCTATCGCCTGGCCGGTGTGGACAAGGATCAGGCGACGCGCGACCACTTGCAGTCGCTGCATGAGAAGGCGACGCGGCTCTCACTCGAATTCAGCCGCAACATTCAGGAAGGAGGCAAGACGATAGTGGCCACGAAGGAGGAGCTCGAAGGCCTGCCCGCGGACTACCTCGCCCGCCACCAGCCCGGCGCCGACCGGCAGATCACGATCTCAACCGACCAGCCCGACATGCAGCCGGTGATGACTTTTGCCGCCAGCGCGGCGCTGCGCGAGCGGATGTTTCTGGCCTACAACACGCGCGCCTACCCCGCCAACCAGCAAATCTTGCTTGATTTGCTGGCCACGCGCCAGGAGATCGCAACCGTTCTTGGTTTCCGCAGTTGGGCCGACCTGGCGACCGCCGACCAGATGATGGAATCAGCCGCCAACGTCCGCACTTTTCTGGCGAAGCTCGACGCGTCCAGCCTGGACGGCGCGCGCCGCGAGCACGAGCTGATCGTGAACTTCGCCTGCAGCCGGCAGCCGGAGATCAAGGCGATCGATATCACCAGTCGCGCTTACTGGTATGAGCAGTTCCGCCGCTCCGCCTTCGACTTCGACTCGCAATCCGTTCGTCCCTATTTCCCCTACGCGCAGGTGGAGGCAGGCGTGCTTGAAACGGCGGCGCGCCTGTTCAAGATCGAATTTCGCCAGTCCGAAGCCACGGCCTGGCATGCGGATGTTTCTGTCTTCGACGTCTTCGATGGCGGCGAGCGCGTGGGCCGGTTTTATCTCGATATGCATCCGCGCGAGGGCAAAGACAAATGGTTTTCCGCGGCTCCCATCGTCACCGGCGTACGCGGCCGCGCGCTGCCTGAGGCCGCGCTCATCTGCAACTTCCCTCGCGGAGACGAAAACGATCCCGGCCTGCTGCAATACAACGATGTTGTCACTTTCTTCCATGAATTCGGCCACCTGATGCATGCCATTCTCGGCGGCCACACCGAGTGGGCAGGGCTGTCCGGCTTTGCGACGGAGGGGGACTTTATCGAAGTTCCTTCGCAGATGCTGGAGGAGTTTTTCCGCGATGAGAAGCTGCTGCAGGTTTTTGCCAAGCACTATCAGACGGGCGAGACGCTTCCTTCGGAGACCATCCGCAAGATGAAAATTGCCGGCGCGTTCGGACGTGCGGATTGGGTGCGCTCGCAGCTTTACTACACCACGCTCTCGCTCGACCTGCATGACCAGAACCCCGCCGGCCTGGACCTTGATGCGACGACGAAACGGCTCTATGAGAGCCTGCAGCCATGGACCTGGGAGGAGGGCAACCGCATGTACGCGAGCTTCGGCCACTTGACCGGTTACTCGTCCAACTACTACACGTATGCTTTCGACAAGGTGATTGCGCTGGACTTCTTTGCCCAGTTCGACCCTGCCGACTTGCTCGGCTGCGACGCAGGAAGCAGGTATCGCAAAGCAGTGCTGGAGCAGGGCGGTTCAAAGCCGGGCCGACAGATGGTGCGCGACTTCCTGGGCCGCGACGAACAGTTCTCGGCGTTTTCGAGCTGGCTCAATGAGGAGTTTGAAAGCGAGTTGCTCGCCGTCACGGCTTAGCCGTTCGAGACTTCACCCGAGGGAGGAATAATGAGCAGATTTCACATTGCACAGGTCAATATCGGCAGAGTCCGCGCTGAACTCGACGACCCAATCATGGCGGGGTTCGTCGCTCGATTGGAGGAGATCAATGCGCTCGCGGACTCGAGTCCGGGATTCGTCTGGCGGCTGCAGGAGTCGACCGGCAACGCTACCTACCTGCGGCCTTATGACGATAATCAAGTCCTCCTCAACATGTCTCTTTGGGAGACGGTCGAAGCGCTCCGCCACTACGTCTTCAAGACTGCCCATGCGGAGATGCTGCGCCAGCGGCAGGCCTGGTTCGAGAAATTTGCCGGCGTCTACACGGCGCTCTGGTGGGTACCTGCCGGCCACATTCCCGGCATCGACGAAGCCAAGAAGAGGCTGGCGCACCTTGAAGCGCATGGCCCGACCCAGTTTGCGTTTACCTTCAAGACGGTGCCTTTGCCCGATGAGGAATTCCAGCAGCAGATCGACTGGGCAGCCTTTCTGCCATGCCCGGCAATTTGAGAAGTGCTATACTTGTATAGCGCATTATCTCTAGAGGTGGAAAATGCTCGCAATCCGTCTCCCGGAAGAAATCGAAAAGCGGCTTGATGCCCTGGCCAAGGAAACCGGCCGAACGAAAAGTTTCTATGTCCGCGAAGCCATCCTCGAACATCTTGACGACCTGGAGGATATTTATCTGGCAGAGAAGGAACTGGCGGAGATTCGCGCCGGACGGGGCACCACCGTTTCCTTCGAGGAAGTGATGAAGCGTTATGGCATGGTCGATTAAGATTCGACGCAACGCCGAGCGCCAATTGGACAAACTCGATCCGCAGGTAGCACGCAGAATCGTCCGGTTTCTTTTCGAACGCGTCGCCCAGCTTGAAGATCCGCGCAGCATTGGCGAGGCTCTTAAAGGGAGCGAACTCGGCGAGTTGTGGAAATACCGCGTCGGCGACTATCGCATCATCGCCAGCATTGAAGACAAGCTCCTCTACATTCTCGTGGTCCGCATCGGCAACCGGCGCGAAGTCTATCGCTGAGTCCGTCCGTTGGACTCAGCCCGTGGTTGCCGGTCATACTGTTTCCCGCGGAGAACTCCCATGACCCCATCCGATTTTCGCCGCATCGCGCTCAGCTTTGAAGGCGCGGAGGAAGGCTCCCACATGGGGGCTACCGACTTTCGCGTGGACGGTCGCATCTTTGCCACCCTTGCCTCGGTAAAGGAGGGCTACGGCAACTTGATGATCACACCAGAGCTGCAGGCAGCCTTCATCGCCGATCGGCCCGACTTGTTTCTTCCCATCCACGGCGGCTGGGGCAGAATGGGCGCAACGCATATCCGGCTCGCCGAGGCAGACGAGGACACCCTCACCGGCGCTCTTCACACCTGCTGGAAGCTGCGTGGGGAAAAGAATCGCAAGTCGGGCAAGAGGCGCAGCGCTTCCTCAACCCGCAAGCCGGCAGCAAAATCCAAATCTGCCAAGCCCCGATAATTCGCATCGAAATTCCTCCAGTCACATCCAAGGCACGAGAGTCATTTGGCCGGCAGAGCTATCTGGCGAAGGAGACGGACATGAAGGTCGGAGTTCTTGGATCGGGCGACGTAGCGAAAGTACTGGCCAGCGGTTTGCTCAGGCACGGCCACCAGGTAACCCTTGGTAGCAGGACGCCGGACAAACTGGCGGATTGGGCAATGCAGAATCCGACCGGCCAGACAGGCACGTTTCCCGAGGCAGCCGCTTTCGGCGCATTGCTGGTTTTGGCAGTCAAAGGCACGGCGGCAGCGGAGGCGCTTCGCCAGGCCGGTCGAGAGAATCTGGCCGGCAAGACCGTCGCGGACGCCTGCAACCCCATTGCCGACGCGCCCCCGGTAAACGGCGTGTTGCAATTCTTTACAACCTACAATGAGTCGCTCATGGAGCAGTTGCAAAAGGAGTTTCCCGCCGCACACTTCGTCAAGGCGTTCAATTCCGTTGGCAATATTTCCATGGTGGATCCTGAGTTCCCCGGCGGAAAACCCACCATGTTCATTTGCGGGAACAGCGATGCGGCCAAAAAGCAGGTCAGTAAGATTCTCGATCAGTTCGGCTGGGAAACAGCAGATATGGGCGGAGTCGAGTCGGCGCGCGCCATTGAGCCGCTATGCATGTTGTGGTGCATTCCCGGCTTCCTGCGCAATGAGTGGACGCATGCTTTCAAGCTGCTGAAGCGGTAATGAATCTTTGTCGACGCGCCCACACGCGAGGAATTAAGCGTCCCGTCATCCGCTAGGATGAACCCATGGCAAATGTGCAAGACTTCAACGGCAAATGGGCGCTGGTTACGGGAGCCAGCGCGGGCATCGGGGTAGCGCTGGCGCGGGAACTGGCTGCGCATGGAGCAAAGCTGATTCTCACTGCTCGCCGCAAGGAGCGTCTCGAATCCTTCGCCGCGGAGCTGACAGCGAAAGGAACCGAAGTCCGCATCGTATCAGCGGACTTGAACGCCCCTGCTGCGCCTCAGCAGATCTATGACGCGACAGTCGGCGCGGGCCTTGTCGTCGACATTCTCATCAACAACGCCGGTCTCGGCCAGTTCGGCGCCTTCGCGGAGAGCCCCGCCGAGCAGGAACTGAGCCAGGTCCGCGTGAACTGCGAGGCTACGGTGCGCCTGACAAGGCTTTTCGTTCCCCACATGGTGGAGCGGCGCCGCGGATGGATCATGATTCTGGCGTCAACGGCGAGCTTTCAGCCGGTGCCGTATCTCACCACCTACGCGGCGACCAAGGCGTTCGATCGCTTCTTCGCGCTGGGTCTGGCTGCTGAAGTTGCCCGCTTCGGCGTGAAGGTTACGGCACTGTGCCCGGGCCCCACGGAGAGCGAGTTCTTTCAGGTGGCGCGCTCGGAGAATTTCATGCCCGGCGGCAAGCAATCGGCCGAGGCCGTGGCGCGGCTGGGCGTGGCCGCACTGGCACAAGGCAAGCGCACCATCATCCCCTACGCCGCGGGGGTATTCACGGCGTTCCTGGTCCGCTTTCTTCCCGTGGGGCTGATAACCAGCCAGATTGAAAAGCGCGCGCGGCCAACGCCGAAACAGGGCTGAAGTGACTTGCACCAACCCGCTCAGGCAGGTGAAAATGGCAACAAGGAGATATTGTTCTATGTTGCAACAAACTAAAATCGCGGCCAGAGTGATCGTGTTTCTGCTAGCCCTGGGGGGTTCGGTTCAGGCTCTGTCTCAGGCTCCTGGCATCCCCAGACACAAGGCAGCCATCGTTCTGTTTGACGGCAAGAACCTGGATCAGTTCGATACCTTCTTGCCCAGCACCGGGCTCAACTCCGATCCCGCCCACGTATTCACGGTCGAGGATGCAGCCGTGCACGTCTCCGGCACGGAGATGGGGTATTTCATCACCAAACAGGAGTACAAAAACTACTACCTGCGCGCCGAATTCAAATGGGGAGAAGGCACGTTCGGCCAGCGGGAAGGGCAGGCGCGCGACAGCGGCATCCTGTATAACATCCAGGGGCCAAACAAGGTGTGGCCGCGCTCGGTCGAGTTCCAGATCAACGAGGGCTGTACGGGCGATTTCTGGATGACCGACGGTGCCGCGCTCACGGGCAAAGACGGCGTCCGCGTGACCGGCCCTGAAGGCAAGGCGTCCAAGATCGACCGCTTTAACAAAGGCCCGTGGAAGAATGTCGTCGGCTATCGCGACCCGGTAAATGAGGTGGAGAAGCCCCACGGCGAGTGGAACGTGGTGGAGCTGGTCAACCGCGACGGCCACGTCTGGCAATACGTGAACGGCAAGCTGGCCAACGAGGGGACCGATGCATTCCCTTCGAGCGGCAAAATCCTCTTCCAGTCGGAAGGCGCAGAAGTCTATTTTCGCAACATCAAGCTGTATCCGTTGAAATAGCCCAGGCCAAAGCGCTCCTATAGCGGTTCTCCAGTTGGTATCGAGGGAAACCAGTCCACTTGAGTGGCCTTTTCTTCAAGAAAAGGCCACCGTGCATGCCCCTCAACACTCCACGTAAACTGGAGAACCGCCTTAATTCAACTCGCGCACCCAGATATTCCTGTAGCTCAACGGCTCGCTCTTGTCGCCGTGCGCCTGCAGTTTGATGGGTGCGCTCGAGTACTTTTTGTAGAACGGCTGGCCGACGTAGAGGGTCTGTCCCTTCAATTCGAAGTGATTCTGCACCAACACTCCGTTGAACAGAACCGTCACATAGGCAGGAGTCTTCAACGTGCCGTCGTCGTTGAAGGTGGGCGCGGTCCACACCACGTCGTAACTCTGCCACTCTCCCGGCTTGCGAGCCGGATTCACCAGTGGAGGGCTTTGCTTGTAAATGCTGCCGCCTTGCCCGTTCACATAGGTCGGGTTGTTGTATGCATCCAGCACCTGGAGTTCGTACCCATCGTCGCCGGGGCCCGTTGAGGCAAGAAAGACGCCGCTGTTGCCGCGGCCCTGACCGCTGCCAGTGATGTTTTCCGGGATTCTGAACTCGACGTGGAGCTGGTAATTCCTGAACCTGCGCCTGGTCTCGATGTTGCCGACGCCCGGTGCTTTCTTTACGGTGAAGATGCCGTCAGCCACCACCCATTGCGCAGGAGTATGGTCCTGGGCCGAGACCCACTCGTCTTCATTCTTTCCGTCGAACAGGATGATTGCGTCGGAGGGTGGCGCGCCGCAGGTTGCGCCCGGAGAGACGACTCTGGGCACGGGCGTCCAGATTTCCGTATCCTCAGGTTTGGGCTTGGCCGCTTCTTGCGAAGAGAGGGCAGCGGATATCGAGACGAGGGATGCAAACGCGAGGAGTTGCGAAATTCGGATGCTCATAGATGATGATGAGGATACACCGGCTCAGGCAGGTGCGTCAGTCCTGTTTCCTGGCGACGAGCCTGCCTGCTTCGTCCCTTCGGAATTCTCTTACAGGGATTTCGAATGATGCATTGAAGAATTGGCAATTCACGTCCTTCGCGTATAGCCTAGCCGGCTTTCTTCTGAACATTCGGGGCGGTGTCTCCTTTTCCCGAGGCTCCGGTGACCACGAACGAGTTGAAGAACCTGCTTACATCCGTGTCGCGGCGCGCGCTCACGGAAGGGAAGACCGCGGTCAGCATGTAGAGGCGCGGGCCTGCATAGATCAGCCGTGAGTTGAGGATGCCGCCGCCTGAGTTGCGGGCCATGAATTCCCGCCCTGGAAACCCTTGCGTGCTGGTCGTGGATTCATTGACCAGCGTGGTCCGGGTGCGGGTCACCGCGCCGTCGCGCGCCGAATCGAGAGTCCGGTCAGGTACTTCTTTGCTCACTCTCGCTACCGGGGGATTGTCCTCCCAGGCAACGGAATAAGTCGTCTCGGTGTCCGGGTTGGAGAAGATCATGTTCACCTTGTCGGTTTCGCCGGTCTCGTTGTAAGCCGGGATCAGGATTTCCTTCACATCCGTGGGCATCTCCACCTTGAAGCCGTCCGCGGAGCGATCCACCTTTTGCCACTCGATGTTCGCGGGGTGCGGGGTGGGAGACGGGGGCTCAATGGTGTCTCTTGCGTCGTCGGAACCCTTCGCAGATTGGCCGGTCGCGGGCAGGCTGGTCAGCCCGAGTTGCAGCCGATGCGTAACCACGTACCCGACGCCCGCGGCCAGAACGCCGACAAGGGCAATGGCTTGCCACTGCTTCACACCTTTGAGCGTGACAAGTCCGGCGGGGCTTTGCAAGCCGAGGATCGCCATTTTGTTCGCGCGATGAGCCAGACAGGTAAAATTCGTTTTTAGGCGACGCGCAGGAGCAAACAACCGCTTTCTGACATTCAAAATTGCAGGCGCAACCTTTTTTCAATTTGTGCATCTACCTATATAACAAGCAGAGGCTTCCTCGAACTTCGACCCTTCCAAGAAGGTATCCGCTCATCGTCAGATCCTTCCAAAGGATCTGACTTCCAAAAATCCCCCCCCTGGACCCCCTCCAATCAACGCCTCTCAAGCGGGCCCGCCGGAAGGCGGGCCCTTTGCTTGTTGTCCAGCAAATCTCGATCTTCGCCGTCTCGGCTTTGAGTCTGACGTCGCCGAGAGATGCGCGCAGGCTTCTCGTGCCTCCCGATCCGCGGAAAGGCAAAAGGAAAGGGCACGTTTCCGTGCCCTTTCCGGGTTACAGATTGAAAAAGGGATTAGAGGCCCGGGAACCACCGTCCGGGCTTGGCTTTCCGCAATGCCACGAAGGCCAGACCGAGCAGACCGGTGCCAAGTAAAAGCAATGAGGAGGGTTCCGGGGTTGTCGCCACTTCGGGCGTGAGGGTGACGGTCACGTCCGTCGTATTGTACGGCCAATTCCCCGCAATTGGGTAGGTTACCGTGCCATTCAGCCCATTATCAGCAAACTGATAATTGCCGTCGGTGTAGTATTCGTTGGGCCCTACGCCTACCGTGTACCAGGGATCTTGGCCGCCCGACCCGGGCACGTTGGTGAAAAAGGCAAGGCCGCAGCAGTTGTCAAAGAAAAACGAGTTGGAAGAGCCGCTGGCCGGAAAAGCCGCCGGAATCGAAACTAGGTTGTCGTAGCTGAAGGGATCCACATACCCAGTCGCCGGCCCGGTGATTGTGTCTGTCTTGCCCCAGGGATCCAAGACTGTTCCGCTGGCGCCGATCATCTGAAAGATTCCACCACCTATGGGACTAAGGTCGAGGGTTGCCGTGATGTTGACCGCTTGTCCGTTGCCCTCAACACCGTTTACGGTGAGCTGATAGAACGAATCAGCCAATGCAGCCGGCGTGATCGCTAAGGCCGCGGCCAACGCGAGTAATGCAATCGAGAATTTTCCCATTTTTCCTCCTGCAGTAGCCTTGCGGCATCCGTTTGGTTTGGTCCCCTGCAGAGGGCCGGTTAAAACGGAGAAGTGCTGTTGAATGATGAACGCTCTCAAGTTCAAACAACGGAAAGCCCCGCATTTGCATCGGCATGCCAATGCACCTGCGGGGCGGTTTCAATTCAATTTCTGGCGGTCCAGGAGCCGTAGACCCCCTGGACGGTCATGCAGACGACAGGTACATACACGAATACTTGTTCACATGATTGCACGTGCCACGCCATAGAGTCGCTGTGCAAAATCAATGATTTGCGGTGCAAAAGTTTCTTCGAATGTGCAAAGTCTTGCATAAAAAGCGCAAAGTTTTTCTCATTCTCTTTTGCATTGGCGCGCCAGAGACAGGCAATGTGCCCGCGGTAAATGATTGGCACTAGAATGGAATCCAGATGCCGTCTTTCGTTCCTCCAAATAGTTCACCTGGCCGGGAGATTAAGGAGATTGACGCCCTTTTTCAGACTGCCGGGTTGGTGCGTAGCCTGCGCGGCAAAGCTGCCGGAGTAACCCGGCGCGCGCGCCTGAAACGTGTTGTACCCGAGGAACTCGCGCAGGACGCTCCGCTTCCGTTCGTCGCTACCAACGGCGTACAGTTGCTCAGGATCGCTGCCTGGGACAAGCCGGACAGGCAGAGAATTCCCTGGCGCTGGCACGGCTTCAGCACCCGCAGGGGCGGCTTGAGCCGGGCATATTGCGCGGAAGACGCGCCGGGTGAACTGAATCTCGGGTTTACGGCTGCGGACGAACGGGAAACCGTGACTCGGAACCGCCGTTTGCTGGTCGAAGCGGTCACCGGAAACGCTGCTACGCCGCTCGTCACCCTACGGCAGATTCATTCCAGCGTCCTGGTGCTGGGCGGACCGGAAGACGCTAACCGGAAAACGCCGTGCAAGGGCGACGGATTGATGACGGATGTGCCCGGCCTGCTGCTCGGCGTGCAGACGGCGGATTGCATTCCTGTCCTGGTGGCCGACCGCAAACGCCGCGTGGTGGCCGCCTTTCATGCCGGATGGCGGGGCACGGCGAAGCGTATTGTCGAGGCGGGCGTGGGCCGCATGAGGCTTGAATTCGGTTCCCGACCGGAAGACCTGACCGCTGCCATCGGCCCTGGCATCGGCGCCTGCTGCTATGCCGTGGGCGACGAGGTGGTTTCCAGCTTCACTTCCCAATTCGCCTATGCGGACGAGTTGTTCCATGAGGTCTATGACACTGACCCGGTGCGCACCAAGTATCCCATGCTGTTTCTGACCCAGAGGGCTCCGGGGCACTCCCGCATCGGACCCAGCCTGCATGTGGACCTGGTTGAGGCCAACCGCCGCCAGTTGCTCGCCGCGGGCCTGAATCCCAAGTCGATTCACGTGACCGGCGGGTGCACCAGTTGCCACCGGGAGTTGTTCTTTTCTCATCGCGCCTCGCATGGTCACGCAGGCCGCATGATGAGCGTCATCGGCATCCGGCCGCGGTAGGCAGGTTTGAACGGCCTTTGCCTTACGCGGCGTCAAGCTTGCCGTTGCGTGCGCCGTCAATCCTGCGTGAAGCGCGAATCCCTTCCGGTGACGTGACGCTTGCCGTTACTGATCAGACGGGAAACTTGCGGTCGGCCGTGAGATCCAATTCGAAATCGGAGCACTCCTGACGTGCGAAATCGGACTCAGAAACTGGCCACCAGTGTTCTAATTCGATGTTTCGATGTCTGCGCTGACCGCATTGGCCGAGGAATTCGGGAATTTCCTGGAACCGCCTAAAGTTGCACAGGGGCGACGCTTCCGTGTGATTCAATCATACTCTTTGGTAAGTTACGATCGACTTACTTGCTGGCAAGCGAGAGGGGCCCCCAGTCATGAAGTGGAAGTGGCGCACACCGGCGGTTTCGGGTATTGCAATTTCTTTCTCCGCCGTCGTTGCGGAGGCGATGATTCTGGCAGGGTTGGTGTTTTACGGACTGGCGCACGGGGTCCGGTCAGATGCCACCGTTATCTACTCTTTCGGTGTCGCAGGAGTTGGAGCACTCGCCCTCATCGTGGTCGGGATAGTCATCCTCAGGCGGACGGCGGACCAGCGACATCGCGTGGATCTAGATCTGCTGGATGCTTTCATGGAGCATATTCCGGACAATGTTTTTTTCAAGGATCGAGAGAGCCGTTTCGTGCGCATTAGCCGGGCGATGGCCAATTATTGCGGACTGGCCGACCCAGCGGACGCAGTAAACAAGACTGATTCGGACATCTTCAGTTCGGAACACGCCGACCAAGCTTTCGCGGACGAACAGGAGATTATTCGAACTGGCCAGGCGAAGATCGGGATAGAAGAGAAGGAAACCTGGCCGGATGGTCACGAGACCTGGGTGCTCACCACCAAAGTGCCGTTAAGAGGCAAGAGCGGCGAGATTATCGGCACGATGGGGATCGCTCATGACATCACCGACCGGAAACAAGCGGAATTGCAGGTCCGCTATCTGGCGCTGCACGATTCCTTGACTGGATTGCCCAATCGCCTCCTTCTGGAGGATCGTCTTTCCCAGGCGATTGCACTCTCCGGCCGCAATCAAAGACGTGTCGGCGTGCTCATGCTCGATCTGAACCGCTTCAAGAACGTCAACGATTCATTCGGTCACTACGTTGGCGACCGTGTTCTGGAGGCGGTAACGGTGCGGCTCAAAGCCTGCCTTCGCGACAGCGATACCGTGGCACGCATGGACGGTGACCAATTCGCCATCGCCGTCCCCATGGTCGCTGCGAGCGAGGATGTTGAGCGGGTTGCACAGAAAGTGCAGGATGCACTGGCCGAGCCATTCCAGATCGAAGGCCACGAGCTGCGAATCAGCGCCAGCATCGGCATCTGTCAATTCCCCGACAACGGAGAGAATCCGGATGTCCTGTTGCAATCGGCCGACGCTGCCATGTTTGAGGCCAAGAGAAGAGGCTGCGGCACCTATTTCTTCTTTTCGCCATCCCTCACCCATGCCACACGCCATCAGCAAAGGCTTGAAAGCGATCTGCACAACGCCTGCGCACGGGACGAGTTTGTCGTTTATTACCAACCCTTCGTGTCGACGAAATCCGGCTGCATTACGGGCGTCGAAGCACTGTTACGATGGCGTCACCCGGAAGAAGGAATGATTTCCCCCAACCATTTCATTCCGCAGCTGGAGGAAATGGGGCGGATGGTCGAGGTTGGACGATGGGTCTTAAGAGCGGCGTGTCACCAAAATGTGGCATGGCAGCAACTTGGGCTTGCGCCGATCCGCATGGCTGTGAACGTGTCTGCGCAACAGTTTTTTCAAGGCAATATCGTGGATACAGTGGAATCGGTACTGCGCGAAACCGGATTGGATCCCAAATGGTTGGAACTCGAACTGACCGAGAGCCGGATCCTGGATAGTTCAGAGGCCACCATTAAGATCATGCGAGACCTCAAACGAATAGGCGTAACCCTTTCGCTGGACGATTTCGGAACGGGTTGGTCGTCGCTGTCCTATCTAAGAAACTTTCCCATCGATCGCATCAAGATCGATCAATCGTTCATACGCGACGTTACATCGCAGTCCGCCGCCGAGGCCGTAGTCAAGAGCATTCTGAGCTTAGGGCGCAATCTCGGGATCGCCTGCATTGCCGAGGGAGTCGAGAAACCTCAGCAACGCGACTATCTCCAAAAACAGATGTGTCCTGAAATGCAGGGATTCCTGTTCAGCCGGCCGCTGGCAGCAGCGGACTGCAGCGCGCTGCTCCGTTCCATGAAGCATGGGTTCAAACACGACCCAAATGAGTTTGGGAAGGGTGTTGTCGAGACTGAAGAGTCTTTGCGAGTCGCGTAGGTAAGTGGCCGCGCCGACAATTCTGCAAGTAACAGCAACCTGGCGGCAGTGGGAAGCGAATCGAGCCTGAGGCGATATGAGGCTCGATGATTCCGATCGACTCAGACTTCAATATGGAGCCATAGCGATGTCACCAACCACCAGCAAAGGAGAGCGCATGGACTCAGCTGGCTCATTTTGCAGAATTGGACTGAGCTCTCGGGGGCTCCAAGCTTCAGCACTTGATCTCTGCGCAATGGTGCTGGGTCTGTTTGCATGCTTTGGGCTCGCGGGTTGCAGCTCGGTGACACTGCCGAACCCGTTGCCAGGACCAGGGTCAGCACCGACGATTGATTCCTTTACGGCGGCTCCAACAAGCGTAAACTCCGGCGCAAGCAGCACGCTGAGTTGGGCGACGATTGGGCCGACCAGTATCGCCATCACGCCCGGAACGTTCACGTCCGGCGCAGTGAGTGGTTCAACGAGCGTGAGCCCAACGGCGACGACTACCTATACCTTGACTGCTACCAATGCGGCCGGCTCAACCACGTCGACTCTGACCGTTACCGTGACGACGCCGAGCAAACCAACAATCGGCTCGTTCACAGCCATCCCCGCAAGTATCCCTTCGGGTTCCGGCAGCACGCTGAGTTGGGCGACGACTGGGGCGACCAGCATCGCCATTACGCCCGGATCGTTCACGTCCACATCTGCGAGTGGTTCAACGAGCGTGAGCCCAACGGCGACGACCACCTACACATTGACTGCTACCAATGCGGCCGGCTCAACCACATCGACGGCCCAGGTCACCGTGACGGCCTCCGGCGGTCCATTGACGATAACCACTACTTCGTGCCCGGGCGGAACACAAGGCGCGGCGTATGCCGGCTGCACAATAGCCGCCAGCGGCGGCACTCCGCCCTACACGTATTCGCTGAGCACGGATGTCACCGACTATCCTCCATTGCCCGAGGGAATGTCTCTCAATGCAAATACGGGAAACATCAGCAGCTCGCTGATCGGCGGTCAAGGCACCTACATTCCCGAGTTTGTCGTTACCGACTCGACAGGCGCACAGGCGACTCAGGACATCAGCTTCGCCATTAACGGCAGAAACGTGTTCCTCTCCGGCATCTTCCCGTCAACTTCCATCTTTCATCATCGAGTGGACGCGGCCACGACCGGACTGCCTGTGGACACTTCTCCCGCGGCGCCTATGTACAGCGGTTATCTGCCGGAGACGGTCAAGCCATTCTTCGGTGATGAGTATGCTAACTTTCCCAATGGAATACCGGCCATCGAAGTTCCTTACAACCAGCCGGACGTGTCGGTCACAACCACTTTGTATCAATCCTATTTCACCTCCGGACCGATTCCAGCGTATGCTCCAGTCGAAGGCACCGCCAACGCGGTTAACACCGGTGGAGACATGCACGTTCTGGTCTACCTGGAGGCCGGCGGTGGAGACAATCCTGCCCTTTACGAAATGTGGCAGGGAATCTACGAGGGCGGTCCCTGGACCGATTCCTCGAACGCACTTTGGCCCAACGTAGCTTCGAATGACCTGACGCCGCAAGGGAATGGAACATCCGATGCCGCCGGACTTCCGGTAGGCCCACTGCTGGCCAATGCAGACGAGGTCATCGGGACAGGCACACCCAATGCGCCCAACGGCACGATTGAGCATCCCATCCGATTCACGCTCAATCATATGTTGAATTACTGGGTCTGGCCCGCAACGCAAACAGCGGGCGTCGGGTCTTGCACGGCTGCGGGCGGGGCTGACATTTCCGTGGAATCGGAGATTTCGCAGTCTTCTCCCCCAGTAAGCTGCAGTATGTCCGGAGCGGCGGGAGAGATCTACCGGCTGAAGGCTTCCGTGGCCACTCCCTCTTGTGCCGCCACAAGTCCGCAAGCGGCCATTATCATCACCGCATTGCGAAACTATGGAATTATCCTGGCCGACAATGGAGATAGCGGCGGGCTGATTGGCACTCCCGATGCTCGCTGGAACAATGACGATCTCTCGTGCATAAGAAGTCTTACGCTCTCTGACTTCGAGCCGGTGAACGTCTCGAGCCTCATGGTCAGTAATGACAGCGGAGCCACCGGCCATTAACCAGAATGTCTGGCTGCAAGCGCATGGTTGGCGCGTTCGTCGAGCTTCTGAACCCGTTTCGGCAATTGGACGTTCGCGGAGAGAGTGCAGGATGTATGCCGCCGCCGCTTTTGGTCCCCTTCAATATCGATTGAGTGGATGCTGAACCTACAGTTCAGTCCTGCAAAGTCGACTTGTCGGAAGCGATCTCCGCACTTGGCATCGATTCTGGGAGACTTACGATAGCAATCCGGCAGTAATCCGATTCGGACGGAGACGGGTTGAAGACCGCGAGAATCCCGCTTTCGATCGGCTTCCGGTTGACCGAAAATGATTTAACATCCTCTCTCATGCACGCTCCCTCTCCCGAGATGACTGCGGACCAGGTCTTGCAAGCCTTTCGCCGCGACGCTCTGCTTCTTTTTCTCGGCGCTGCGATCGCCGCAGTGGGGCTGGTCGCAGCGTTGTTTTCCGCCATACGCCGCAAGCTCGATCCTGTGTTGATTTACTTCGCCCTCTTTGCCGTTCTGTATGGCCTGCGCATGTGGGTCGCGTCAAACCTGATGGTGCTGACCATGCAGGGCTCGCCGCTTTACGCAAGACTCAGCGCCGCGCTCGACTTTACCGTCGCAATTCCCGCATTCTTGTTTTTCAAAGCCGCCGGGCTCGTTCGCCGCCAAGCCGCGATCTTGAGCTACGCGCTCGGAATCGTGCTGGGCTCCTTAGCTCTGGCGACGGTTGCCTTCGGACCGCAACGTGTCTTTGTCCAGATCGCTAATATCTCGATCATCGCTGCTCTAATTATTGTGATCTCGCGGTCTATAGGCGGGAGTTCGGATAATCAGGATCTTCTGGCGATCCGCCCCGGCCTGCTGATTTTTGTAGCCTTCGTTTTATGGGAGAACATCCGGAGTGCGCTCGGGCTTCGGCTCCCCGACGTCGAGTCAATTGGTTTTGTGGTGCTTCTGGGGACTCTCGGATATGTGGCCGCGCGTCAGACCCTGCAGCGGGACCTGCAGCTTAGCAAGATTCAGAAGGAACTGGAGGTAGCCAAGCAGATCCAGTTGTCGATTCTGCCCGCCGCGTTCCCCGACTCGGCCAACTTCCGCGTCGCTGCCCGTTACGTGCCCATGAATTCCGTAGCCGGGGATTTCTACGACTTCATCGTGGCCGACGACACGCAAACCGGACTTCTTATCGCCGACGTGTCCGGCCACGGTGTTCCTGCCGCGCTCATCGCCTCCATGGTGAAGGTAGCGGCTACGGCTCAGCGTACAGACGCTGCCGACCCCGCCCGATTTCTCGCGGGAATGAACGCCGTTCTTTGCGGCAACACGCAGAGCCAGTTCGTAACCGCTGCCTATGTTTACCTCGACTCGCAATTGCGGGAACTGCGATATTCGGCGGCGGGGCATCCGCCCTTGCTTCTGCTGCGCCGCGGAGAAGTGCTCGAAATCATCGAGAATGGTTTGATCCTCGCGGCCTTCGACTTCGCCACCTTCGCCAACGCGGTTCATCCTCTGGAACCGGGTGATCGGTTTCTGCTCTACACCGACGGCCTCGTCGAGGCCGCCAACGCCAAGGGAGATTTCTTCGGGCAAGACGCTCTATCCGCCGTGTTGCGGCAAACGGCTGAGCTCGCTCCATCCGCCGCCTCGGACCGGATCATCGCTGCGGTCCAGCAGTGGTCCGCTTCGCAGGACGACGATCTGACGGTCCTTATCTGCGACTACAGCCCGAGTACATAGGCTCCGCCTCACTGCGAGTAGTAACCGCAAGCGCGCAGCTGGCCTTGGCTAGACAGAATGCCAAGGAACAGTATTTGTTCGTTGGGAGTCGGCAAGGCTTCCTTGACCTTGCTCTGAAAGAATTGTTGGCTGGCGATAACATGCGAAGTTGCTCATCCCGGCGGGGATCAGGCCAGCCCGCGCGTTGCGGATGCGAGGCAGGGGGCCAGGAGACAGGCCGAGCACTGAAGCTCCCGGACTTCGGCGAGAATTCGGAATCAGCGCCGGGATCGTTTAGGAGGCCTTAGCCTCGTCCGGGTTGACCAGGTCGCGCAACTCCTTGGAGGGCTTGAAGTAGGGCACACGCTTGGCGGGGACTTCCACGCGCTCGCCGGTTTTGGGGTTGCGCCCGATGCGGGAGTTGCGCTGGCGGATGCGAAACGATCCGAAACCCCGAATTTCTATCTTGTCTCCGCTCTGCAAGGCGCCGATCACGGAACCGAAAATGGTCTCGACGATCACTTCTCCATCGCGGCGAGTCAGGTCTCCCAGGCCGGTTACCTTTTCTACCAGGTCTGCCTTTGTCATGTCCTCTAGGCCTCCGCTCACAAGCATAACCGGATTTTACTTCGAAAAGTGGCAAAAAAAAGAGCCGGTTGTGGAATTGAGCCTTTGCTCATCAATAAGATGGAGAAAAAGCGGCGGGGCGGGTTTCCGCGGGTTCGGACCGGGGTTGGGTTATCATGGCAGGAGTCTCTTCCACGGGCACTGGCTCAAAATCTGATCGGAACCGGGGTAGCGGATGGTCGTCGCCGTGACACAGTATCCCAATTACAGCATTGTCATCCCGGCTTACAACGAGAGCGCCCGCATCCCCGCTACGCTCCGGCAGGTCGTTTCCTGCATCCGTGAGCGCGGCTGGCGATCTGAGGTCATCGTGGTCAATGACGGGTCGACCGACGGTACGGCCGAAGTGGTGCGCGAATTCGCCCGCACCGCCCCTGAAGTCAGGCTCATTGAGAACCCAGGCAATCGCGGGAAAGGGTACAGCGTGCGCAACGGTATGCTGCAGGCCCTGGGTGAGATCGTGATGTTCACTGACGCCGATCTCTCTTCTCCCATCGAGGAGGCAGAACGCCTGTTTGCCGCCATTGCCGCCGGCGCGGACATCGCCATCGGCTCGCGATGGCTGGAAAAAGGCCGCCAGACCCACCGGCAGCCCCTTTATCGTCAGTTCTTTGGCCGCTGCTTCAACGCTGTTACGCGCATGGTGATGGGTCTGCCCTTTGCCGATACCCAGTGCGGATTCAAGGCCTTTACAAGGCACGCAGCGCAGACCGTGTTTCAGCTGCAAACCATTGAACGCTGGGGGTTTGACCCGGAGATTCTGTTCATCGCCCTGAAGCGCGGCTTCCGCGTGGTCGAGGTGCCGGTAAGCTGGGGCCACGACGAACGCACCCGCATGAGCTACATCAAAGACGGCGCCAAGATGCTGGAGGAGATCGCCACCATCCGCTGGAACGCGCTACGCGGCCACTACGGCAAGGAAATCGAGCATATTCATCGCGCCAGCCTCGAAAAGAGGTGAGCGTTGCCCGCCGTCGCGCACTCCGAACTTGCCCGCATCGCTGCCGGAACGGCTTTCTTTCTGCTGGTGGCGCTGCTGCTGTGGCGGCGCTGGCGGAGAAGATGACGCCCGATTGCCTGAGACCGAAGCGTTAATCTTTGATTGAATTACACTTCTCAAGTTGATCGCAGCCTTCAGGAGGGTCGCTTGAACGTTTTGGCCTTGGGCAGTCCTCGCCGCTGGCGCCGGCTTCGCTACTTCGCCGTGACCCTCTTTGTGGCCTGCGCTGCGGATGTCCTTCCCGCCCAGACCTTTGACGCCACCAATCTGCGTGCGCCGGTCGACCTTGGCGCCACTTGGCTGGTCCACGCTGGCGACGACCCGGCCTATGCCCGTCCGGATTTCGACGACTCGCAGTGGACCCCGTTTGATTCGCACTCCGATATCAAGCGCCTATTTCCGAGCGAACATCCGGAAGTGGTGTGGTACCGGCTTAGGGTGAAAGTGAGCCCGGACGAGACCGGACTGGGGCTCAAAGAGCAGTCGATTTCCAAAGCATATGAAGTCTACGTGAACGGCGAACGGCTGGTGGCATCGGGGTCGATCGTACCGTATGCACCTTACACCATGAATGCCTGGATATTGAAGCCGATTCCGGACGGCATGGTGGCATCCGGTGCGCTGGTCATTGCCTTGCGCGTCCACATTTCGCAACTCGAGTGGGCCGCTCAAGGTCCAGGCTTTGTCGCTCAAAATTTGACCCTCGGGCAGCGGGATACGCTCTACCGCGACGACTGGCTCGGTATTATCGGACAAAACGCCGTCGTCTGGCTGGATCGTCTTTTTGCCATCGGTCTCGGAGTCGTCGCCCTGGTGCTCTACAGCGCTCAGCGACGCCAAACCGAGTACCTCTGGGTCTTCGCGGCGTGCCTCCTGAGCGCGATCGAAGCGGCCGTCCCCTTCATTACCACATTCCACGACATTCCCCAGGCCTGGCAACTCCCGGTGATCCTGTTTCGTGCTTTCGCCCCCTACATCATGGTGTCGATGTACTTTGCGTTCGTACATCAGCGGATCGGCTGGCGTTGGCGAATTGTTCTTATCGTCTCAGGTTTAATGAACGTGTACAGCGGGATTCAATTGCTCTACTTTATTGCGCCCCTACAACTCCAATTCATCAGCAATTTGCCCTTCATCGTCCTGCTTTCCGTTGTCGTGCCCATTGTGCTTGTCATTCACTGGCGGCGCGGCAATCACGAGGCGGGGATTCTTCTCATTCCCGTGACGCTTTTCAGTTTCTACCTCTATACCGAAATCGCGCTGGACACGATGTTTCAGTTCCCGGCCACGCGCAACGCGGCTCTCCGCGGCCTAGCGCTCATCGACCGCTTTCCCGCCGACCCCTTTACAATTCCGCTCAATTACGTATCGGGAATTCTCTCTTCTCTCTCGCTGGCCATCATCATGCTGCTTCGATCCAGCACCATGAGCCGCCGCCAGGCCATCATTGAAAGCGAACTTGCCGCTGCAAAGGAAGTCCAGAAGGTCCTCTTGCCCGACCATCGGGGGATTGTCCCAGGCTTTACAATCGATTCCGTCTACGAGCCGGCCCAGCAGGTGGGCGGCGACTTCTTCCAGGTGGTGCCGGTCGGCGACGGGGGGCTGGTGATCGTTTTTGGCGATGTGGCCGGCAAGGGACTGCCCGCCGCCATGTTGGTTTCGGTGCTGGTCGGGGCCATCTTCGGTTTGAGCGAGTACACAAAGGATCCTGCCGAGTTGCTTGCCGGACTGAACGAGCGGCTCGTGGGCCGCTCCGGCGGCGGCTTCTCAACCGCGCTAGCCGCGCACATCGCGGCCAATGGAGCCGTCACGATCGCGAATGCCGGCCACTTATCGCCTTATCTTGACGGAGAGGAAGTGGAGTTGCCGGCCGCGCTCCCGCTTGGTGTCTTGAATGGCGTGAAGTACGAGACCATGGAGTTTAGCCTTGCGCCCGGCAGCCGCTTGACTTTCTACTCCGACGGCGTGATCGAAGCGCAGAATCAGCACGGTGAACTGTTTGGATTCGGCCGCGCCAAAGCGATTTCTACCCAGCCGGCAGCCGCTATCGTGGAGGCAGCAAAGAAGTTCGGTCAAGAGGACGACATCACGGTGGTCACCGTCGTCCGCGAGGAGGCCATCGCTTCCGCTGCTTGATCCAGGCGGACATCCGTCCTGCGCGGGATCAACACCCTCCCCGGCCTGGCAGTGTATCCTCACCCTTGGAATGAAACGCATCCTTACAGCTGTGGTTCTGATTCCGCTGGTCCTGGCCCTCGTTTTTCTGGGGCGGCCATGGATGATAACCCTGTTTACGGCAGTGTTGGCGGCCCTGGCGGCCTGGGAATTCCTGGGTATGGCCGCGCGAGGCGGACCCAGCCCACCGCGGATTGCCGTCTTTGTGGCCATTGCGGCGCTATTCGTAGGCAACTTCCTCAGCACTCCGGACCTGACCGCGGACCTCTTCGGCATCCTGAGCCTGGGGCTGCTGGTCTACTGCACCTTCAGTTCAACCACGGAAATGGTCATGGCGGATGCGGCAATCTCCATATTCTGCTTGTTTTACATCGGCTTGACCCTGCTGGCGCTGCCGGCGCTTCGCGAGCAGGCCAATGGGCCTTCCCTGGTGACCTTTTTGCTGTGCGTGGTGTGGGCAGGGGACACGGTGGCCCTCTACGTGGGCCGGGCGCTGGGACGGCATAAGCTTGCTCCCCGGCTTAGTCCCAACAAAACCTGGGAAGGCTCGATTGCTTCGGTGGCCGGAAGCCTGCTGGCGGCTGGCGCGCTTCTTGGACTGGAGCATCTGCTGGCGGTGCGGTTCGACTCGGCCAAGCTGTCTTATCCGGACGATGTCTGGTACTGGCTGGTGCTCGCGGTGGTGGTGAACGTGGCTGCGCAGGTGGGCGATCTGGCGGAGTCGGCGCTGAAACGGGCCGTCGGAGTGAAGGACTCAGGCACGCTGCTACCGGGTCATGGCGGGGTTCTGGATCGCATTGACGCTCTGCTGTTGGCGGCTCCGGTGCTGTGGTACGCTCAGGTTATTCACCAGCGGTTCTAAAAGCAGGGGTCAGGGATCAGGGGTTAGGGGTCAGGGAACGACGGCGCGCACGCCCCCATGGAAATTCAGAAGAATAATTTGAAGCGACTTGCCATTCTCGGTTCCACCGGCTCCATCGGTCAAAGCACCCTCTCCATCGTTGAGCAGTTCCCCGACCGCTACGAGGTGGCGTCGCTGGCTGCCGGACGCAACCTGGATGAGGCATTTGCGCAGGCTGTCCGCTGGCTGCCCCAAGTGGTTTCACTGGCAACGGAAGAGCTTGCGGCGGCACTGTCTTCGCGGCTGCGCGAGGCAGGAGTGACGAGCGTGGAAGTGGTCCACGGCACAGAAGGCACAGTCGCCTGCGCCACGCTCCCCACGGCCGATTTCGTTGTTTCGGCGATCGTGGGCGTGGCTGGTCTGGAGGCAACCCATGCGGCGATCCTGGCGGGCAAGCCGGTGGGCCTGGCCAACAAGGAATGCATGGTGGCCGCCGGAGAGATTCTTACCGCAGCGGCGCGCCAGCGCAACGTCCCCATTTTGCCCATCGACAGCGAACATAACGCTGTCCATCAGTGCCTTCGCGTCGGCGCGCACCGCGAGGTCAAGACCATCTGGCTGACGGCTTCGGGTGGGCCATTCCGGCAGCTTCCGCCGGATAAATTTGCCGACATTACTCCGGAACAGGCGCTCAAGCATCCCACCTGGGTGATGGGCCGGCGCATCACCATCGACTCGGCCACCATGCTGAATAAGGGGTTAGAAGTGATTGAGGCTTGCCGGCTGTTCGACGTTTCCCCCAGCCAGGTGCGCGTCACGGTGCATCCCCAGTCTACGGTTCATTCCCTGGTCGAGTACGTGGACGGGTCCATCCTCGCCCAAATCTCTGTGACCGACATGCGGCTGCCTATCCTGTATGCGCTGGCTTACCCCGAGCGGCCGGCTTCCTCGCTCACCTTCGACCTGGCAGCGCTGCGCCACCTGGACTTCGAGGAGCCGGACTTCGAGCGCTTCCCGTGTTTGCGGCTGGCGTTCGAGGCGGCGGAAAAGGGCGGAGCGCATTGCATCGCCCTGAACGCGGCGGACGAGGTTGCGGTGGAAGCCTTTCTCGACCGGCGCATCCCGTTTTTGGGAATCCCGCGTACAATTGAAATGGTGCTCGCTGCCACGCCGGAGGCTCATCCAGCCACCATCGCTGAGGTGCTCGCCGCAGACCGCGAGGCGCGTCAAACGGCTCGTGCGTTGTTGATGTGAGGTCGCCCGCCGGGCATAGCGCTTGTTCGAAGGAAAAACTGTAGATCTATGCATGAATTTCTAGTTTCAGTCGTCGCATTCATCGTCCTTGTTGGCGTGATGGTCGTGGTGCATGAGTTCGGCCATTTCGCCGTAGCCAAGCTTTGCGGTGTGCGGGTCGAATCGTTTTCAGTGGGCTTCGGGCCCAAACTCATCGGGGTTACCTACGGCGAAACCGAATACAAGATCTGCGCTTTGCCACTGGGCGGCTACGTCAAAATGACCGGCGAGACGCCGGACCAGATCAGCGGTTCCACGCCCGGAACGCCGGTGATGCAGCAATTGGCGGAGAAGATCCCCGGCGGCAAACAGGACGAAGAAGAGGCGGCGGATGCCGGCGTCCGCCAGCAACCGGCCAGCGACGACCCCGGATCATTTCTGAACCACCCGCGCTGGCAGCGGATGCTGATTGGCGTGGCCGGACCGGTAGCCAACTTCATCCTGGCATTTGCGCTGATGTTCCTCTACTACGGCTGGATCAACGAAGTCCCCAAACATGAGGTCAAGACGACCACGGTTGAATGGGTCGTTCCCGGCTCGCCGGCCGCGCAGGCAGGCATTCAGTCAGACGACATTGTCACGCATTTCGACACGACGGAACATCCCGACTGGGACCAGGTAAACCAGCGGGCCGCGCTCAACCAGGGTCAGACGGTGCCGGTCACCGTGGATCGGGGCGGCCAGAAGCTGGAGCTTTCCCTGCGCCTTCCCCCGCTGGTGAATGGCGAGGATTTCGATATCAGCGATGCGGGCATGATTCCTGAATATGTCCCCGGTCCCATCAAGGTTCAGCAGGTGCAGCCAGGTTGGCCCGCGGCGCAGGCCGGCCTGAAGGACGGGGACGCCATCCAATCCGTCGACGGCCATCCCTTCCATACGGTCCAGGCGCTGCTCTCTTACATGCAGTCCGGCCAGGGTAAGCCGGTGTCCCTGGTTGTGGTGCGCAACGGGGTGGTGCTGCCGCCCATTGTGGCGCATCCTGCCAAGCTCGATGCCAACGGCTACAAGCTCGGATTCGTGCCCGTGCCGCCCCCTTTCGGACCCTCCCCTCTGCCCTTGAGAGCCGCGGTCCGGAAATCAGCCCTGTTCTGCAAAGACAACTCCTTCTTGATTGTCGAGGTGCTGGGACGCATCTTCACGCGTAAGCTTTCCGTGTCGCAAATGTCAGGTCCGGTGGGCATTGCGCGCATGGCCGGCGACGCGGCGGAGACCAAGGGGTGGATGCCCAAGCTGGGACTGGCGTCGGCCATCAGCCTCAACCTGGGGATCATCAACCTGCTGCCCTTTCCCATTCTGGACGGCGGGCTGATTCTGCTGTTGCTGATCGAGAGCGTGATCCGGCGGGACATCGAGATCAACGTGAAGGAGCGCATCTACCAGGCTGCGTTTGTACTGATCGTCGTCTTCTTCGCGTTCACCGTCTTTAATGACGTGAGCCGGCTGCCGTTCTTCACGCACCTGAAGCCGTGAAGGTAGCTCACAGTTCGCAGTTCACAGTCTCCTGCTCCCGGGTCTTCGATTGTGCAGACTATTTTTGGCTGGAACCACGAACTAAGAACTGCCTTGCATGCTGCAACTGTGAACTACGAACTGCGAACTGAGAACTTTCCTTCATGCCAGTCACCACCGAAGTGCGCGTGCGCTATGCCGAAACCGACCAGATGGGCATCGTCTATTACGCCAATTACCTCGTTTGGTTCGAGATTGGCCGCGTGGAACTGCTGCGCTCGCTGGGCCTTGCCTACAGCCAGTTGGAGACCGACCACCAGTGCATTCTGCCGGTGGTGGAAGCCCGTTGCCGCTACAAGGCGCCTGCCCGCTACGACGACCGAATCCTGATTGAGACGTGGCCGTCGATGCTGCGCGGATCGGTGATCAAGTTCGCCTATCGCATTCTGCGCAGGGGTGCCGACGGCGAAAAGCCGAAGCTCCTGGCTGAGGGCGAAACCGTCCACGTGGTCTGCGACGACCAGATGAACAAAAAGCCGCTGCCGCCGGAGCACGCCGAAGCGCTAAGGGCGATGATGGCGAAGTGAAAATCGGTTAAGGTAATCCCGGGCATCGTCCTGCTCCCGTAGGAAGCAATCGAGAGTAGCCCAGGGTGAAGTCCGCCGTAGCGGATTTGAACCCTGGGTACGCAGCCCGCAACATCTGCGCCCCGTAGAGGCGCTGCGAAACTATACTGTTCGAAAACATCGCGCCAATTCGGCGCTAACGCAATGGAATCCAATCATTCAAGCGACGCAGATGTGCTGGTAGTGCTGGCGGAACTCGTCCGCCGAGAGCCCATCTTTCATCGCTCGGAACTCGGAACGACGCGGGCCGATTTCGAGCGCATGACGGCGGAAGACTTTTGGGAGACCGGTGCATCGGGACGCCGTTACTCGCGGCAATTCGTGCTCGATGAGTTGGAGAAGCGATTTGCCGCGCCGCACGAAGATGTCTGGGAGACCAGCGAATTCCAGTGTCGCCGATTGGGCGAAGATACATATTTGCTGACTTACACGCTGCTGCAGGATCACGTGCGGCTCACGCGGCGGGCGACCATTTGGCGCAGAACTGCGGACGGATGGAGGATTGTGTACCACCAGGGAACGGTTGTACAGGACGCTTGAACGCGGGCCTGACGCTGATCGCTCTGCTAGCGGATGAGATGCCAGATCTGCCAGACACCACACACCAGGAGCACCATTGCCGCTTCAATCCCCAGCGCGACGAGCGCACCTTTTGCGAAACTTCCGTCGGACTCGCTGACGCCTTCCAGACGATCCATCTCCTCTGCGGAAGCGGGAGCGTCCCAGGTACAAGAAGCGGTGATTGAGCTGTCGCAAGTTCCATGAGCAACCGAGGCCGTAGCATGCATGCGGGTTTCTCCTATGATGTGCGGATAGGGTGTGTGGTCATTGGGGCTGCCCACAACAGCATCATTGGCTTTTCTCATGGAAGGGGAAATACAACTAAGACTTTGTTCTGAAGCAGGCGGGTGCTATGAGCCCGCCACGAAGGTGCTAGCGTGCACAACCTTTTTGTGCAGCGGGAAGCCATTCGCACGAGCGGCTCAGCTCAAAACGACAGCGAGTGCAAAACCGTCGTAACCCTTGGCTCCGACGGTTTGAAGCACCGTCGCGCTGAGGCGCGGCTCGCCGGCCAACAACTCTGTAAATTGCTGCACGCCCTGAACATTCGCATCATCGCTGTTGGCGTCGATGACCCTCCCCTCGCGGACAACGTTGTCCGCAACGATGACGGTCCCGGGCCGAGCAAGCTTCAACGACCATTGCAGATACTCCGGATATCCCTGCTTGTCAGCGTCGATGAAAATCAGGTCGAATGGCTCGGCATTTTCGGTTACTAAAGTTGAGAGGCTTTCAAGCGCCGGCCCCACGCGCAGATCGACACGGTCCAGAACTCCGGCGTTTTGCAAATTGCCGCGAGCGACGCGGGCGTGATGCGGGTCAAGCTCGAGGGTAACCACACGGCCGCCTTCAGGCAGCGCGCGAGCAAGCCAGATGGTGCTGTAGGCGCCCAGCGTTCCGATCTCGAGGACACGCTTTGCGCCCGAGCTGCGTACCAGGAAGTCGAGAAACTTGCCTTGCAGGCTGGTGACATCGATCTGCGGAAGCCCGGCCTGCTGGTTGGCTCTGAGAGCGGCGTCAAGCGCAGCGTCCGAAGGAGCGAGCAGGTCGCCGAAGTAGCGATCGACCTTTGACCAAACTGCCTGCCCGGCGCGCTTCATTGGAAGAGCCTACTTGTCGCGCGCCACGACGAAATCCGGCACCCAGAGGAGGGCGCGCTTGAATTCGGAGTCGGGGAAAGCGGCCAGAGCTTTGCGGCTCTGCTCGGCGTATCGGTCGGCCACGCCCATGGCGTACTCGACCGACCCGTTGCGGACCAGGATCTCCTGAATCTGCTGACGGCTGACGTTCTCGAAGCTGCGGTCATCGAGGACGCGCTGTATTGTCTGCCGGTCAGACGCAGTCCCGTGGTCGAAGGAGTGAATCACCGACAGCGTCGTCTTGCCCTCGCGCAGATCGCTGGCCACGGGCTTGCCGAGGACTTCTTCCGTCGCGGTCAGGTCCAGCACGTCGTCGACGATTTGGAAAGACAAACCAACGGCGCGGCCATAGGCGGCCAGCTTGGTCTCCTCGGCTTCCGTGGCCCCTGCCAGAACCGCGCCAAGCCGCATGGAGACAGCGAAGAGGCACGCAGTCTTGCGGAAGATCAAGTCGTAGTATTCCGCCTCGGAGACGGCCTTGCCCAGCTTTTGAATCTGCAGCAGCTCGCCCTCGACCATTTGCTGGGTGAGGCCGATGAGCAGGTCGAGGACGCGGAGGTTCTTCTCTTCGAGAGCCACCTTGAAGGCCTGCATATAAAGCCAGTCGCCGGCCAGCACGCACTTTTCGTTACCCCAGGTGGTGTTGGCGGAGGGCCGCCCGCGACGGGTGTCTGCGCCGTCAATGATGTCGTCGTGAACCAGGGTTGCAGTGTGGACCATCTCCACCACCGCGCCCAGCCTTACAGAGCCCTGGCCTGAATAACCGAGCATGTGCGCGGAAAGCAGCAGCAGCGAGGGGCGAATGCGCTTGCCGCCGCCTTCGCGCAGGTACTCCGCGATCTCCGTGATGGTGCTGACGCTTGAGGCGGCATCGCGGCCCAACTCCTGCTCGATGGCCACAAGGTCATCCCGCAGCAGATCGAATACTTCCCTCGCCGTTGCTATTGCCAGTGTGCTCAATGCTCTCCGGTTCTCGTACCGTTGGGGTCCCTATCAGCCTGTTGCAAAAGTCGAGAGTTGAAGAGAATACATCCCTCGGGGGCTAAAGCCCAGCTGATTTTGCCGCAATTGTGGCACGACTAAAGTCGTGCCCTTTCAAAACCGACCTTCTACCACAGGCTGTTGTCCTGCATTTGCCGATGATGCACAACCAGCTTATCGGATGCGCCAGCTACAGCAGTGTATCCGCTTAATTCGTCCGGTAGTTGGTAAACTGCAATTCCACGCCCAGATCTTTTCCCCGCAACAAAGCGATGATGCCCTGCAGCTCGTCGCGGTCTTTACTGGATACTCTGACTGTATCGCCTTGGATGCTTGCCTGGGCTTTCTTTTTTGAGTCCTTGACCAGGCGAACGATCTCCTTGGCCTTTTCAATGGGGATGCCCTGCTGCAGCTTGATTTTCTGCCGAACGCTCTTGCCGGCGGCCTGTTCCAGGTCTTCGTAAACCAGATTCTTGAGCGAAACTCCGCGCTTGACCAGCTTCTGGCCGAGGATTTCCTTGACCGCCTCCAAATGGTACTCGCCGTCGGAGGCGAGCTGAATCTCCTTGTCGCCTTCGGTGAGCTTGATCTCGGAGCGCGAATCCTTCAGGTCGAAGCGCTGTCGAACCTCCTTGACTGCCTGATCGATTGCGTTCCGAACCTCCTGGATTTCCACCTTGCTTACGATGTCGAATGAGTTTTCCTGCGCCATGGCTTTCCAGTCCTTGATGTTCTTGCGTGGGAGGCGAACAAACCTACCCGCAGCGCCGGCGAATCTCGCCGGAGCAACTGTATCAGTTTCCCACGTCAGCCCCAAGACGAAACAGCCTGATGAAGTTTTTCGTCGTGGCGGAAGCGATTTCTTCGTCGGAAACCCCGAGCAAATCGGCCAGAGCATGGGCTGTGCGGGCAACAAAGGCGGGTTCGTTGCGCTTGCCGCGATCGGGCGCCGGGGCCAGCCAGGGGGCGTCGGTCTCAACAAGCATCCCATCCAGTGGGATGCGGATGGCTACGTCGCGCAGCGGTTGCGCCTTGGGATAAGTCAGGTTGCCGGCGAAGGAAACCAGAAAGCCCAGGTCGAGCGAGCGGCGTGCCTGCTCCCAGCCTCCCCCGAAACAATGCATCACGCCGCCCAGGCCGGTGGGCCGCCAATGCTCCTCCAAAACCAGGAGCAGATCGTCCCAGGCGTCGGCGGACTCGTTGGTTCCGCGGCAGTGGATGAGGATGGGGCGCTTGCGGGCGGCGGCAATTTCAATCTGCGCGATCAGGCCTTTGCGCTGGATGTCGTGCGGGGCGCCTTCGTGGTAATAATCGAGGCCGATTTCGCCGCAGGCAATGACTTCCGGCTCGGCGAGCAGGCTGTCCAGCTTGGCCAGCACAGCGTCTTCGGCCTCCGGCGTGTTGTGCGGATAAATGCCCGCGCTCGCGTACAGCCGCGGAAGCTTCGTCCCTTGCTCCGTCTGCGGGTTGAATTCGCGGCAGATCTTCAGAGCGCCGTCCATGCCGGAGGCGTGCTCGCCGATGCCGATGGCCAGCACTGTGCCAATTCCTGCCTCCCAGGCGCGGGCGAGCATGGCCGCGCGGTCTGCCGCGTAGCGCTGGCTATCCAGATGGGCGTGGGAATCGATCAGCAATGGGAACCTCGTGCGCTTGCGCGGCTTGATGTGCGGAGGCCGGCGCAGCAATGGACGCCAAGATCACAGCGGCCAAGGTCACTTCAGCCAAGATGACTTCAGCGCAGTTTACTTCATGCGCGGGTCATTTCAGCCGGGCACCGAGGGGAACGTCTTCCAGGAATCCAGCCAGCACCGGCGCACCATCGGGGAGCGAGGCGGCCAGCAGCATGCCGTTCGACTCCAGGCCACGCATTTTGCGTGGGGCCAGGTTGGCGACGATGACGATCTTGCGGCCAATGAGTTTCTCCGGCTCGTAATACTGCGCGATCCCTGCCAGAATCTGGCGTTTTTCGTAGCCCAGGTCGACTTCAAGGCGAAGCAGCTTATCGGCTTTAGGTACACGCTCGGCGACGAGAATCTGCGCCACGCGAAGATCGACTTTGGCGAAGTCGTCGATGTTGATGTGTTCCGCGGCAGGCGCCGGTGCAGGCACAGACTGGTCTGCGGGAGCCGTGGCAGCCATTGCGCCAGGGCCATCGGTTTGCCCAGCGGACGCTAGCGGACCGCCGGTGGGTGCGGTAGTGGGTGAGGTGCTGAGCCTGCCGCTGGCGTGTTCCGGCGCTACAGCATCCACGGGAACCGTCTCCACCTGCTTGTCGGGATTGACCGGCGCGTGGGTCGGCTGCGTCAGGTTGTGGTCGCCGGGTTCATTGGGATCTCGAGGCGCGGTGCCGGCTGAGCCGGGCTGAACTGAAACCACAGAGGGCGACGCAGCCGCCGGGGAGGGCTCGATCGAAAATGCCGAGAGAGGGGCTTGCGGTGCCGACTGGGCGGCGCTGGTTTTCTGCGCGGCAGATTCGATGACGGTGCGGTTGTTCTCTTCTTCCAGGTATTGCATACGCTCAGTCGCGTCCTTTTCCGCGCGCGGGAACAGCGGCGCGGGCTCTCCAAATTTAGTGCCGGCTTTCAATCCGCCCCACGCCAGATGGGTAAGAAAAGAGTTCTTCGCCGCGTCGCTGATTTCTCCCTGGCCGAGCTGACGCCAGACCTTGGCGGCGGCGTCGGGGAGAACCGGATAAACCAGTGCCGTTATGATGCGGATGGCCTCGGCTGCAGTTGCCAGCACGCGGGCCTGAAGCAGAGCGTGGTCGGCTTCGGGACGGTCAGCGGGACGCTTCCATGGCGCATTGGCGGTCAGGTAGCCGTCGACTTCTGCTACCAGGGTCCAGAGCGTCTTGAGAGCTTCAGAGAAATTGAGCTTGTCGAATTCCGGACCAAAGGTTGCGATGGCATTGGCGGCGGACGCGCGGAGAGTGGCTTCCGCCGCAGTTTCTGCGCCAGTTTCCGGAACGACTCCGCCAAAGTATTTGTGCACCATGTTCACTACGCGGCTCACCAGGTTGCCGTAGCCGTTGGCCAAGTCGGCGTTGTAGCGCTGGACCAAAGCGTCAAAAGAAAAATTCCCATCCTGCCCGAAGGGAATCTCACGCAGCAGGAAGTAACGCAGCGCATCGGCGCCCAGAACCTCCTGCACAGTCTCTGCGCGCACAATGTTGCCCCGCGACTTCGACATCTTGCCCTGGTCGAAGAGCAGCCAGCCGTTGGCTTTCACCGACCGCGGCGGTGCAATGCCCGCAGCCATGAGAAACGCCGGCCAGTAAATACAATGGAAGCGGCTGATTTCCTTGCCGATCAGATGCATGTCCGCCGGCCAAAACTTCTTGAATTTTTGGTCGTCATCTGAGCCGTAACCAAGGGCCGTGATGTAATTAGCCAGCGCATCCAGCCACACATAGATCACGTGCTTCTCGTCGCCCGGAACCGGAATACCCCAGGAAAAACTGGTCCGGCTTACAGACAGATCCTTAAGCCCGCTGCGCACAAACGAAATCACCTCGCGCCGCGTCGACTCCGGCTGCATGAAACCAGGATTCGTCTCGTAGAACTCCAGCAGCTTACGCTCGAAGGCCGACAGCTTGAAGAAATAGTTCTCCTCGCTCACCGTTTCCGTGATGCGGCCGCAATCAGGGCAGGGCGTGCCCGGAGGGCCGTCCACATAGGCCTCATCGGAGACGCAATACTGGCCGGTGTACGAACCCTTGTAAATGAAACCACGGTCGCGCATGGCCACAAAGAGCTTTTGAACGCCAATTCTGTGGCGCTCCGATGTTGTCCGGATGAAATCGTCGTAGGTCAGTCCGAGCCGGTCCCAAAGCCCGCGAAACTCACCGGAAACTGCATCGGCAAACTCGGCAGGCGTGCGCCCGGCCAACTCCGCGGAGCGCTCGATCTTCTGCCCGTGCTCGTCCGTACCGGTGAGGAACCAGGTATCGATGCCGAGCGCGCGTTTGCGCCGCGCAATGGCGTCGCACACAATGGTCGAGTAGGCGTGCCCCAGGTGCGGCCGCGCATTCACGTAGTAGATCGGCGTGGTCAGGTAATAGCGGCCCGGGCTGGAATCGTTGGTCACGGCTTGGTATCGGCTCTCGCCCCTTCGAGATTGAAGCAACAGGCTGAGAGACAATCTATTAACCATCTTACGGCAACCCTCCGGCTCTCCCGCCGATGCTCTGTGCCCCATCGGGGAACTCGCTGGGTCCGACCTATTTTGTTGCAAGGGGGGAAACCACCAACTTCAGCCGGCCTCAGCCCAGAGGCGCTGAAGCCGCGTCTGCCCCACCGCAGGTGGTAGAATCGCCCTTGAAAATCAAGGATTTCTGAGGCTTATCGACGTGTATCTGGAATTACAGAAGAAGCTTGGCGCGCATCTTCGCGCTGTTTTGAAGGAGAAGTACGATCTTGAGCTGGAGACGATTCCGCTGGAGATTCCGCCGGACCTGAAGTTCGGCGAATTGTCGACGCCGATTGCCTTCGAACTGGCGCGCAAACTGCGTAAAGCTCCAAAGATGATCGCGCAGGAGGTCGTTGCTGCGCTTGGCAGGCTGGAGGGCTTCGCTGGGTTCGAAGTTGCCGGCGCCGGATACATCAATGCGCGCCTTGACCGCGCGGCCGGCCTGCGCATGGTTGCTGCCACAAGAACCGGGCCGCTCGCGTCATCGGGCATTCATTCGCTGGTGGAGCACACCAGCATCAATCCCAACAAGGCTGCCCACATTGGCCATCTGCGCAACGCGATTCTTGGCGACACATTTGTGCGTCTGCTTCGCGCGGCGGGGCAGAAAGTGGACGTGCAGAACTACATCGACAACACCGGCGTGCAGGTGGCGGATGTGGTGGTCGGGTTTCTGCATCTGGAGGGGACGTCGGCTGCGGAAGTACGTCAGTTGGTCGATGATCTAAAGAGCAAAGGGGAGCGCATTGACTACTACTGCTGGGACCTTTACGCGAAGACCTCGCAATGGTACGAGCAGGGAAGCGAAGACGAAAACGCCGAGCGCAAGAAACTGCGCTACGCCACGCTGCACGAGATTGAACAAGGCGAAAATGAGACCGCTCAGATTGCCGAATTGATTTCGACCGCCGTGCTCAAGCGTCATCTGGAAACAATGCTGCGCCTTGACATCGAGTACGACTTCTTGCCTCGCGAGAGCGAGATCCTTCACTTGAAATTCTGGGATGCGGCGTTCGAGCAGTTGAAGCAGACCGGCGTGCTGTACTTTGAAGCCGAGGGCAAGAACCAAGGCTGCTGGGTCATGACTCGGCCCGGCGCCGATGTTACTGAAGGCGAGACCAACGAAGACGCGAAAGTTATCGTTCGTTCCAATGGAACAGTAACTTATGTAGGCAAGGACATTGCCTACCACCTATGGAAATTTGGCCTGCTGGGGAAGGACTTTGGTTACAAGCCATTCTTCAGCTATCCGGACCATGAGTGCTGGATATCGACTGAGCAGGGAATCGAGCCGCACCCGCAATTCGGTGGTGCGCAGGCGATTTACAACGTGATCGACGCGCGGCAGAGCGATCCTCAGGCCAACGTGATTCAGGCGCTGCGCGGCATGGGGCACACGGAACAGGCAGATCGTTACACGCACTTCAGTTATGAGATGGTGGCGCTTACGCCGCGCTGCGCGGTCGAACTGGGGTACGATGTTTCACCCGAAGATCTGGCGCGGCCGTACATCGAGGTCAGCGGCCGCAAGGGCTTCGGCGTCAAGGCCGACGACCTGATCGACAAGCTGATTTTGGCTACGCGCGCTGAAGTGGACGCGCGGCAAACCGGCCGTGACGAGGCCGAGCGGCAGCGGATCGCGGAGCAGATTGCGATTGGCGCGCTGCGCTACTTCATGCTCAAATTCACGCGGAATTCGGTGATCGCCTTCGACTTCAAAGAAGCATTGAGCTTTGAAGGCGAGACAGGGCCCTACATTCAGTACGCCGTGGTGCGGGCGCGAAATATATTCCGCAAGGCGGGCACGACGATGGATGCGGTGTTAACGCGGTTAGCGAGTCAGCAGGTCAGCGAGTCAGCGAGTCAGCAAGAGCCGGAGGATGAGGATATCTGGGCGCTGTGGCTGCGGGCGGGCAGGCGGACACTGGTGCTGGAGCAGTGCATTAGTTCGTCGGAGCCGGCCCATCTCGCCAAGCATGCGTTCCAGTTGGCGCAGGAGTTCAATAACTTCTACCATAAGCATCACATCCTCACCGAAGAAGACCCGGCGCGAAAGGCTTTCCTGTTGGCTACTGCCGCGGTTGCGCTGCGGGAGTTGATCGAGGTCTTGAGCTGGCTGGGGATTGAGAGTCCCGAAGCGATGTAGGAAGGGCAATGCGCGGTTCTAAAAAAAACAACCGCGGATTCCCTTCGACTTCGCTCAGAGGCAGGCTTGCGGCTCCGCTGAAATGCGCGTCGCTCCGTCGAGGATCGATTGCGGGGATTCGGTCGCCCCTACGGGGCTTTTCAAGTCTGGGGGGGCCGCGATCCCAGGGCGGCCCCTTCGCTTCGCTCAGAGTTGCCCTGGGCTATTATCAACCGCTCCCTCCAGGAGCGAATACGCGGGACGACTCTACGGGGCTCTTCGGGTCTGTACGGGCCGCGATCCCAGGTCGGCTCTTCGCTTCGCTCAGGGTTGCCCTGGGCTATCCTGGACAGCTCCCTCCGGGAGCGACGGCCTCGGGACAGAGTTTCATCTGCATCGGTGGGAAACCCGGCAATTCATACGGACGGACAATCTGTCTCGACACGCTGTTTCATTTCAGGTACTTCCGGCACGAAAAGGTGCGATTGCAAGATTCCCAGAGCCTTCCTTTCTGCCAATCCGCTGTACAATCCCAACATGAGTTGTCGTCCCGCAATGATGCGAGAGCTTGTTTCAAACGTCCAATTCCCCGGGGGGCCCTATGTCCGCACCACGCGATAAGAACGAGCCGCGCAAGCTGCCCATGATGCCCATTCGGGACATGGTCATTTTTCCGTACATGATGACGCCATTCGTGGTGGGGCGCGAGTCGAGCGTGCGTGCTCTCGAAGAGGCGCTTACCGGCGACCGCAAGATATTTCTCGCCACGCAGCACGATGCGTCCATCGACGAGCCCAAGGCCAAGGATATTTACCAGGTCGGCTCCATCTGCAACATTGTGCAGAGCGTCAAAATGCCCGACGGCAACATCAAGGTCCTGGTGGAAGGCGTGGAGCGCGCCAAGTCGACTGAAGTGAACGACCGCGATGGCTTTTTCGTGGCCACGGTGCGCGTGGGCAAATCGCAATTCGAAATGACGCCGGCCGTCGAGCAGCTGATGCAGCGGGTGACCGGGCTCTTCGAGCAATACGTCAAGCTGCAGCAATCGCTGAACTACGAGACCATCATCGCCACGGTGCGTATGGATGAGCCGGCCAAGCTGAGCGACACCATCGCCGCCAACCTGCAACTGGGGATTGAGGAGAAGCAGGAGCTGCTGGCCATCTTCGATCCGGCTTCGCGCCTGGCGCGCATTGCCGACGTGCTGGATATCGAAATTGAGAAGCTCGACCTCGACCGCAACATCCAGTCGCGGGTAAAGCGGCAGATGGAGCGAGCGCAAAAAGAGTATTACCTGAACGAAAAGATCAAGGCCATCCAGAAGGAACTGGGCCGCGGCGAGAAGAGCGAGTTCGACGAGCTGCGCAAGAAGATTGAAGCCGCCGGCATGCCCAAGGAAGTGCTCGACAAGGCTGTGCAGGAACTCAAAAAGTTGGAAGCCATGCCACCCATGTCGGCCGAGTCTACCGTGAGCCGCAACTATATTGACTGGCTGCTTGCGGTGCCGTGGAAGAAGCGCTCCAAGGAGACGCGGTCGATCGATTATGCCGAGAAGGTGCTCAACGCCGACCATTACGGACTGGAGAAAATCAAGGAGCGCATTCTTGAATTCCTCGCTGTTCGCCAGTTGGTCAAGAATCCCAAGGGCTCTATTCTCTGCTTTGCCGGACCGCCGGGGGTGGGCAAGACGTCGCTGGGTATGTCCATCGCCAAGGCCACCGGCCGCAAGTTTGTCCGTCTCTCGCTGGGCGGCGTGCGCGACGAGGCTGAGATTCGCGGGCATCGGCGGACGTATATTGGAGCGCTGCCGGGCCAGATAATTCAGCACATGAAAAGGGCCGGAACCAAAAACCCCGTCTTCCTGCTGGACGAAGTGGACAAGATGGCTTCGGATTTTCGCGGCGATCCGGCGTCTGCCCTGCTTGAAGTGCTCGACCCGGAGCAGAATACGACCTTCCAGGACCACTACCTCGACGTCGATTACGACCTCTCGCAGGTTCTCTTCGTGGCTACGGCCAACGTGATGCACACCATTCCGCCGGCGCTGCAGGACCGCATGGAGGTGCTGCGCCTGCAA
>JBKQNU010000146.1:0-38484 GCA_052145815.1 Occallatibacter sp. | reverse complement strand
ACTTGTCCGGGCAGCCGGTTATACAGCAACTTGGATCACTGATTCGGTGGCGCAAGCACTTGGTAGTTGGTAAAAATGGGCCAAATTCTTCGGATTGTCTTGCATTCGGTTTGCGGAAGTCGACGTGAGAGCAAAGATAGACAGGGGGGGCAACCATGAAAGTTCTGCGGGATAAAAGGCTCGGATGACCGTGGAGGATCGGCGGATTTTGAGTCTCTCAAGAATACCGTAAGTTTATGATAAATAAGCGAAAATGAGCGTAATATCGGATATCCACAAGTGACTGCCCATCAGCAACTTAGCGTTATTATCCGTAATCGAGCCAAACTGATGTCTGTACCCGAACCTGTACCCGGAAATTAGCCTCAACATGACTGCCTACAGTTTCGATCTGGCTTGGTTTCCAGTCCCTGTGACAGCAGACCGTGTGCGTCATTCCTGAGATGGTGTAAGCAGGCCTGCTTTAGGGCCGGAAATGGGGCTTTCGGCTGCCCCAACTCCCATCAACTTCTCTCTGGAAAGAGTGATGAGTCGAAAATCCAGCCCAGAATTCGACTCATCCTTTTCGGCCCGTCATTAAAACCGGGCAGGCATTTCGAAATGCACAAACGACGTTTGGACGGACTGATCCGCGTTCCCAAGGTCATTGCCGGGTGACCAAACCTGGAGAAATGACACGAACGGCGAAGAGGCGGGGCGCTCCCGAGCAAGCATCCTCAGAGCCCTTTCTCCGATACCGAGAAGCTGTTCACCCGAGAACAAAAGGCAGGTGTTGACCTATCGCTCCTTGCGCTGGGGCCGATCGTATCCGGGCTGAACCTGGAAAGCAGAATCGAACCGGAGGACCTATTGCAAATGGGCACCAGCCGAAATCCTGGCTGAGCATTCGAGCGATTCTCCCCAACCCACCGGTAGACTTGCCTTGCTCCAGGGGATGTTATCTTTGTCCCAAATTGTCACGTTTCTATTGGAATTTTATTTCCCATTTGAGGCATGCTTGCACGTTGGTTAACCAGAAGGCTTTAATTCTGAATTTAACCTCGTGCGTTTCTAAACCTACCAACCATTTTAATATCAATTAGATACATAGATTCTTAACGTTAATAACGTCGAGCCTTACCAGTTCAACCTCGACAACTGAATCTTGGGGCGCTCAGGCTTCTCCGGTCTGGGAAAACTGTTCCGAAGGGCAGATCTCCGAAAAGAACGGAGCTGAACCTCAAGGGCTAATGGAGAGGCAGTGAAGAACTTGAAAAAACTTGGAATGAAACAGAGCCGGAAATCGAGTCCGGTCACGATCCTTTGCCGCAGCATCATGGTGCTGCTCGGGCTGGCGGCGCTGCACTCATTCAATGCACCTGTTATGGCTCAGCAGGTGACAGCAGATATCGTTGGGCGGGTGACCGACTCCACTGGTGCTCTTGTGCAGGGCGCACAGGTCACGGTTACCAACGTTGGAACGCGCGAAACCCGAAAAGTCGTGACTAACGTGCAAGGCGAATTTACCTTCAACCTCTTGCAACTCGGGTCGTACAAGGCGCGCGTTGAAGCGGCGACCTTCAAGGCCACTGAGGTTCCAGCATTTCCCCTCATCGTTGGCGAACGCCATCGGCTCGACATCCAAATGCAGGTTGGTGAGCAATCGGAACAGGTCGTGGTGACGACCGAGGCCCCGGCTCTGCAAACAGACACAGCAGGCCTCGGCCAGACGCTGGAGAGCCAGGCGGTTGAGGATCTGCCGACAGAAGGCCGCAACCTCTATAGCCTGGTGCAACTTGCGCCCGGCGCCAGCGACGGGCCTGCAAATGGCGTGTCGAGCGGCCAGCGCCCCGATGATCGCCGTCAGGCCTCGGAGGTCTCCGCCAACGGCCAGTCGGATTCTCGCAATAACAATCTGCTGGACGGCATGGACAACAATTCACGTGTGGGCAACATCATCATTGTTCGCCCGTCGATCGATGCGGTTCAGGAATTGAGCGTTCTGACCAACAGCTATCCCGCCGAAGCCGGCAACGTAGCCGGCGCGGTGGTGAACATGCTGACCAAAAGCGGCAGCAACGACTTCCACGGAACAGCCTACGAATACTTCCGTAACGACCTATTCGACGGCCGGGACTCTTTCTCGGCGGGTCTGGCGAAACCGGAGTTGCGTCAGAATCAATTCGGCGGAAGCATTGGCGGACCGATCCGCCGCGGCAAGACCTTCTTCTTTGCCGACGCGGAGGATTTCCGCAGGGTGCGCGGAGGAACAACCACCACGACAGTGCCGACTGTTTACGAGCGGCAGCATCTGGGCGATTTCACTGACTCGAGCGACCCCGCAACTGTCCCGTCGTACATGATCGATCCGGTTGGAAAGGCATTGTTCAACCTCTATCCGGCGCCGACGAAACCGGGAATCATCAACAACTTCACAGCTTCACCCAAAGGAACGCAATATGTGTTCACAGCGGATGCGCGCGTTGATCATCATTTCGGCGGAAACGATCTGATGTTCGGCCGCTACTCCTACAACAAGGCCGACACTCTAACGCCGGGCCTGTTCCCTGCGGTCAACGGCATCCAGCCCGGCGGCAACATCTACGGGTTTGAGGGAACGGCGCACCAAACCGCGATGAACGGAATGCTCGACTACACCCACATCTTCAAACCGAATCTGATTCTGGAGCTGAAGGACTCCTACACTCGCTATATCAATGAGTACGTTACGTTGAATGAGGGCAATAACGCGAGCACAACGCTAGGCGTTTCCAATATCAACGTGAACTCCGCAACCACAGGCCTCACTGACGTTTTCCCATTTTTGGACGGCTATGCCTCGTTGGGCGATAGCACTTACGAACCGGGAACGGCGGTATACAACGATTTCCAGGAGGCGGCGATCCTCTCCTACTCCAAGGGTACCCATAGCATCAAGGCTGGAGCTTCTTTTATGCGCCGCCAGTTGAATCTGAATACCGAAGGCCCCTATCCGGTCGGCAACTTCCTGGTAGGGTTCGACAGTTTGTTCGGAATTGGCCTTCCAAACAACCCCATGGCAGATCTGCTGTATGGCGTCGCCCTCGAAGGGCAACGGCAGAACAATCTAGTCCGGCAATATCCTCGTTTCTGGGAGACGGGTGGCTTCGTTCAGGATGATTGGCGCCTGACCCCCAAGATCACATTGAATCTTGGTGCGCGCTACGACGTGTTTACGCCGGAAACCGATGCGCAGAATCACATGGCGAATCTGGATCTGGCCACTTCTCAGATTATCCTCTCCAGCAGTTCCAACAAAACCGCGGGCGTAAATACCGATTACCATGACTTTTCTCCTCGGGTAGGTTTCTCCGCCTCCATCACCAATAAGACCGTGGTGCATGGAGCTTTCGCGATGAGCTACTTCCCGGCGGACACACAGAACTCTCTGCTTGGGTTGAATCCGCCGTTCGCATCGTCGTCCTTGAACTACGCGACAGTTTTGGACAAAAGCAATATTTATGCCGGCTATGGCCTCAGCGTTATGCCCGTGCCCACCTCGCCGGGCACAAACCTGAGCACCTACAACGGTGCGCTGTATTCGAAACCCAAGAACTTCTCCTCTAGCTATATGGAGGAATTCAATCTGAGCGTTCAGCAGCAGTTAGGCCAGAATGTCATCACAGTTGCCTATGTCGGAGAACTGGGGCGCAAGATCAACCTCGCTGGCAATTACAATGTCGATCTCCCCGCTCCTTCCAGCGGGCCTGTGGGACCCACGCCCTATGCGGCGGCTTTCCCCGATGTGACCCAGATTGATGAACTGCTTCCAGAAGGAGCCTCTACTTACCACGCTCTGCAGACCGCCTTTACCCGGCACTTCAACCATGGATGGAGTGTGAACGCCAACTACACGTGGTCGCATACGATCGACGATATCGCCGGATCAAGCTATGTGGTCGAGCCCTACGGCCTGCTGCCAGGCAAGTTCTCAACCTACGACAGGGGCAACGGAGATCTGGATCTGCGGCAGCGATTTGCCGTCAGCGGATCCTACGCCTTTCCCTTCGCGGATTCCTTCACTGGCATAAAGAAAACGCTTTTCAAAGGCTGGCAGATGAATACAATTGCCTTCTGGCAGGCCGGATCTCCCTTTACGATTGAAAACAGCGCTCCGGAAATCAATATCGGCGGGGCAGCGTTGGTTACTGCTGATCGCCCAAACAGATTTGCAAACCTCGCGGCAGCACAAACTTACGTTTCTGCAGGTCTCTCAGGCGGCCGTTATACCCTAGCCACCAGCCCGGTTAGCCTCAGCAGCATCAAATGCCTGGGTTCCGGCAATTCCGGTCAGTGCTTTGCTCCGCAATACACGGGCACCGCAGGCGACGCAATGAAGAACATCGTCACCGGGCCGTACCAGAGGCGCGTGGATCTTTCGGTCTTCCGCGATTTCCCGTTCATCGAGAAGACGAAGCTTCAGTTCCGCGCAGAGTCGTATGATATCTCCAATTCAACGAACCTCGGCCAGCCAAACGCCGATATCAACTCCACGGCTTTCAATACCATCAGCAATTCGCTGGCGGGCACGGACCAGCGCGTCTTCCAGTTCGCGTTGAAGTTTAGCTATTAACAAACGCTTCAACTGACTTTGGGCGCCTGATTCACGCCACGCGAACCAGGCGTCCATTTCCTATTCTTCCTGAAGTCGAGGCGCTTGCAATGTCAAGCCTGCCAACATTGCCGCCTCTTCCTCTTGTCTCATCTGGAGAAATTGAAATAATGACAACCACATGCCGAACCCCGTTTGTTCTGGCTCTTCTCTGTCTCGGTTTGCTTCATGCACAGGAGCAGAAGTCCGCCGGTATGACGGACGAGTCCAAGTTCATGGCCGATGTGATGGCTTCCATTCCGCCCAAGACGCAAACCTACCCTCTGTATGGAGATGCAGCTATTCCCAATTCCAAACCGGGGCCGGACCAGGAAAAGACCGAAACATGGGGCATGACTGTGCGCATCTCGCGGCCGACCATCCAAGCCTATCTGCCAGCCAATTCGAAGGCGAATGGCACGAGCGTCCTGATCTTCCCCGGTGGGGGCTACGCGACGCTCAACCTTGAAGGGGAAGGCGTACCCGTCGCGCAGTTCTTCCAGGATCACGGGGTGGCAGCTTTCGTGGTGAAGTACCGCTTACCGAACGACGCCACCATGGAAGACAAGTCGATAGGCCCTTTGCAGGATGCACAGCAGGCGATTTGCTTCGTTCGCCAACATGCCCAAGAATGGAAACTCGACCCTGCGCGAGTTGGCGTGATTGGCTTCTCTGCCGGTGGCCATCTTGCCTCGACCCTTGGAACGCATTTCGAGAAGGCTTTAGTGGACAATCCGGATCGTGTCGGTCTGCGCCCCGACTTCATGATCCTTGTCTATCCCGGAATCAGCAACGATCCCAAAATCGCACATGCGGGTACAGTAAAAGCACTGTTGGGCGCCAATCCAACAGAAGAACGACTGCGCCTCTTTTCCAATGAGCTTCAGGTTACGGAGAAAACACCGCCTACCCTCTTGCTCGCCGCTGCTGATGACAAGCTGTTGGATGTCGAAAACAGCATAGTCTTCTTCGATGCGCTGCGCCATCACGGCGTTGCGGTGGAGATGACGATTCTGGAAAAGGGCGAACACGGCTTCCTCTTGATTCCCCGCGACCGTTGGGAGTTGCTCATCGTCAAGTGGATGGAATCTCATGGCTGGCTGGAGAAGGTCCCAACTGAAGCGCATAAACCGTAACACGGCTTCAGCAGAAGACGGAATTTCGTGAATGGCGGGTCATAGCCCTGGTTCAGTTCGCTGCATCACCAGAAGTACCGAGCAACGATGACCGGAGGGCCCGCATTCCCGTCAATAATCTGCGTCTTGATTACCAGTTCCATATTCTTGTTCTTCCACGGTGCGGGAGATTGCTGATCGATCTCTTTGAGGTACTGCGAGTGGAGCAGAAAGTCGGCGGCGGCCGCAGTTCCATTTTCACCAAGACCTGCAGCGATGACGACGGTACTCTCAGTTGTGGGATCATGGAACCGGCTCACGATTGCATAATCCTCAGCGACATGCTCACTTGTCTGGGCGAAGTCCATCTTCCAAGTGGGGCCGGAAGGACTAATGGAGTCGTAGATCTGCAGGATTGAACTGTTTGGTTCGGAATGCATCCGATAGCGCTGTCCACTCAGAAATCTCAAGGTCCAGTTGTTGTCAAGCCCCCCAATGAAAAGCACCGGATGCTGGCGTAGGTCGGTGTAATTGGTCGCGGTTGAAACCTGAATGCTCGGTCGAATCTTTTTTGTGCCGAGATAGGTGGCGTACTCTGAGACAACAACCGCATCTGAGATGGAAACGGGCTTTTGACCAAGCATGGCCCGCGCAAGACTGTCCTGGGGGCCTTGGGGCATGATGGTGACCGGCAGTTGGCCCACGCAGAGCAGGGGCCGTGCCCCGTTGTCCGTGAATGGCCGCCAGAATTCATCCACTTCGTCTCGCGAGCCATACCAGAATCGAAGCGCGATTCCCAGAATTAAGACAAGCGCAATGCCCGCAGTCAGCAGCAGTGCGCCTCGGCGCGATTTGCGCCGAACAATATTCCCAGTTTCAGATACCTCCTGCTGCTCGGGATTTTCAACAGCTACATCTTTGCCTGCCACATCTGCTCGCTGCTCTTGCTCAATCGGGTGCGGGCTGAATTCAGCCACGTACCCACCCACGGGGATGTCGATCCGCAGCTCCGACTCATGTGCTCTGTCGTGATAATACTGGGCGATCCTCTTTCGGAGTTCAGCCGCGGTGACACGCACGATGGCATCTGCGTTGGTATCGTAATCAGTCGATCTCTCGAATAGCTCGATGCCTAGGACGCGCTCTTTCAGTGTGTCGAAATTTCCTGCGAGGGAATCCTCGACAATACGTCGAAAGAGCCGGGGATAGCGGCGGCTCTGGCTGAAAAGCGGATCATCCAGCATCCGATGCATTTGAACTCGCACGGCCTCGACATCCTCTGGGGTCTGAGGCCACCTAGTCTGATCCGTTTCCCGGTCTTGGACCTTGCTCGCCATCTAGCGAATTATAGACCTCATGGGACATGAACCATTTTAAGGGAAATCGCTCGTTTCCGGCTTCTTAACGGCACCTCGGCGAGAATGATTAATGTGATTATGCTCAATAACTTACACCTGTTTAACGTCATGCTGGAGCAGCTTTACCCGTTTGCACCTCGACAGCCAAGCATTCTGTCTCCGAGTATTCCTTGGACAACTGACAGTCATACCGTCAGGTTCTGAACTCGAATGGGTCCACTGATGGGTCCTCGAGAAACGAGGGAGATTGGATGAAGCATCTTGCATGGATTTTCCTTTGCGTAGTGGCATCGAGTGCTGCTGCCGCAGACCCATCCGTTGTGGGCACATGGAACGTCTCGACAAGTATTGCCGGGAACGATGGGTCGATGAAGTGCACCTTCACACAAAAGGAAGCGGCGCTTAGTGGAACCTGCACAGCCGACGACGGCGTTCACGCGATCACGGGCAAGGTCGACGGCAACAAGGTCACCTGGCAGTACAAGAGCGAATACAACGGACAGCCGCTGACGCTGGTTTTCTCGGGCGCCATCAATTCAGAGAACCAGTTCGACGGAACGGTAGAAGTGGATCCTATGGGTGTAAGCGGAGATTTCTCGGCCAAGCGCGCCAAGCCGTAGCGGCACTTGCCGGAACATCGCTAAATGGCTGGGGCTCGCGCAAAACGGCGACTTGTCTTCTTTGCCGGAATTTGGTCCCTCCGCACTCAAACGAGCTTAGTGGCGTCCGCCCGCTGCCATTTGTATGGCTGAAGGAATAGTTCTCGCCTGAAAAAGGGGTGGGAATCGCGCAAGGACCGATGTAAAGGTGGACATGAAAACGAGATTCAGATGGCGCAGCACAGGCAGCAGGACGGGGCGGATAACGAGAGTTGGGTCTGGGATTCTATTTGCGATTTCAATCCTGGCCTGCCAAGGGTGTCCGGCCCAGGCTTCGGCGGCGGTTCATACAGCTAAGACTTCTCTCGCTGAGCGAAAGATCGTCCAGCGCAGGGCGGATGAGCTCTTGAAAAGTATGAGTCCCGAGGAAAAGATCGGCCAACTGAGCCAGGTTTTCTTCTTTGGTCCCTCCAAGTCAATCGATGAGCGCATTCGCAAGGGTGAATTGGGATCAATTCTGTTTACAACGGACCCGGTACAGATCAACCGCATGCAACGCATTGCGGTTGATGAGTCTCCGCACCACATTCCGCTTATTTTCGGATTCGACGTGATCCATGGATTGCGCACGGTCTTCCCTGTCCCGATTGCCATGGCAGCTTCGTGGGATCCTTCGTTGGCGGAGAACGCACAGCGCATCGCCGCCAGCGAGTCACGCGCGGTCGGGTTGCAATGGACCTTTGCCCCAATGGTAGATATTGCGAGGGATGCCCGGTGGGGCCGGATCGTGGAAGGTGCGGGAGAGGATCCCTTTCTTGGTTCGGCGATGGCGCGCGCGCAGGTGCGCGGATTTCAGGGGGAGCATCTTGGCGAACCGGACCATTTGGTTGCATGCGTCAAGCATTTTGCCGGTTATGGTGCAGCGGAAGGTGGACGAGACTATGACGCAGTAAACGTGTCGGATGCACAGATGTGGAACGTGTATCTGCCGCCGTTCCACGCCGCAGTTGAGGCCGGTGCCGGCACAGTGATGAGCGCCTACATGGATTTGAACGACATTCCTGCGACCGGAAATCGGTGGCTTCTTCACGATGTTCTCCGAAACTCATGGGGCTTCAAGGGATTTGTGGTGAGCGATGCTGATGCGGTGAAAGGACTCAAGATCCACGGGTTCGCGAGCGATCTGACGGATGCGGCTGTTCGCGCCTTCGATGCCGGCGTCAACATGGAGATGGCAGTGGGCAACTCTGCCTACTCCACGGGGTTGATCGACGCTGTGCATGCCGGGCGAATCTCGGGAAGGGCCTTGGATGAAGCCGTCAGGCCGATTCTTGAGTCCAAGGTCGCACTGGGGCTCTTCGAGCACCCGTATGCCGACGAATCCAGAGTAGAGAGCGTCACGCACGATCCTGCGCACCTGGAAGCGGCTCGCCTTGCAGCGGAAAGATCCGCAGTGCTGCTTCGGAATGACGGCGGGCTGCTTCCGCTGAAGCCTGGGGCCTACAAACACATTGCCGTCATCGGTCCCTTTGCGGACTCTCGGGTGGACATGCTGGGTTCGTGGTCGCTAGCCTCTGATCCCGAGGACGCTGTCACGCTTGCCGCGGGCATTCGAAGCAAACTCGGACCGTTGGTCGCGGTGGAGACCTTGCCCGGTATTCAACTTGCACGCGAATTTCCATCGCCGTTTGACATGCTGATCAAGGCGCCGAAAGAGCCGAAATGGAACGACGCCCAGTCAAAAGAAGAGTTTGCAAAGGCCATTGATACAGCACGCAGCGCTGATCTGGTAATTGTCGCGCTGGGAGAATTGCAGTCGATGAGTGGCGAGGCAGCCTCGGTATCCTCACTGGAGTTGCCCGGGACTCAGGAAGAACTCCTTGAGGCGGCAGTTGCCACAGGCAAGCCTGTCGTGCTGGTGCTCATTAACGGTCGCCCTCTCGACATTCGCTGGGCACTCGATCACGTGCCCGCCATACTGGAGGCGTGGTTTCCCGGAACTGAGGGTGGACCGGCGATTGCGAATCTCTTGTTTGGAGGCGCTAGCCCCGGTGGAAAGCTCCCATTTACTTGGCCGCGCGATGCGGGTCAGGAGCCGCTCTATTACGCACACAATTTGACGCATGCTCCGGCCAATCAGGGGAAGCGGTACTGGAATGAGGAGAGTACACCACTGCTTCCGTTCGGATTCGGATTGAGCTATTCGAAGTTCTCGATCTCAAATCTGAAAACTGACAAGTCTGAGATCAAGAAAGGCGAGACTGTCAAAGTGTCTGCCGAGGTGGAAAATCTGAGCGACGTGGCTGGGGACGAGGTGCCCCAGCTATACATTCATCAGCAGTCGGGCAGTGCTTCCCGCCCGGTGCGAGAATTGAAGGGCTTCGAGCGAATCTCTCTGAAGCCGCACGAAAAGAAGACAGTGCAGTTTTTATTGGGCAAGGACGAGCTGTCGTATTGGGCGAGTTCAACCCGCGAGTGGGTGCTGGATGCCGCGGTGTTCGACGTCTGGGTGGGCGAAGACTCGACCGCGTCTCTCCACACAACTTTTTCTGTTGTTCCGTAACCAGTACCGATCGTTATTGCGAAACCTGAAGTGCGAACCAGAGGTAAGGATATGCTCCGCATAATGAACTTTTCACGCGCTGCCAGTAGATTGATGCTGCTGTGCTCGCTCGCCCCAATGGCTATCATCGCGCGACCCGCATTCTCCCAAGACGTAGCCACAATCAAGAAAGAGTTTCGCGATCCCGCCAAACAGTATCGTCCGATGGTGCGCTGGTGGTGGCCGGGAGGCGACGTCACCGACAAGGAGATCGAGCGAGAGATTGACCTCCTTGATGCGGCTGGGTTTGGCGGAGGCGAGATTCAACCGTTTGTGACCTTCGATACACGCACTTTTTCTAAAGAAGATGCTGCGCGGGTCAATGACTACGCGACCCCGAACTTCTTCCAGCATGTGCGCGCTGCGGCGGATGCAGCCAAAGCGCGAGGCATGTGGATTGACTACACCTTCGGTACCGGTTGGCCGTTCGGAGGCGGTCTGGCCATCACGCCTGAGCTTTCCGCCATTGAACTGCGACATTCAGACACAGTTGTAGACGGGCCGAAAGCATTTTCAGGGAAACTGACCATTCCTAATTGGCAGCCCGGCCTCCTTGCTTCCATGATGCTCCACGCGGGAATGAAGCCGGACTGGCCTACCGACTGGCAGGAGCGATTCGACGCGCGAAGCAGGGTTGTCGCGGTCGTTGCGATGCGCAGCGCGCCGGTGAGTAAGGATACCGCTGAAATGCCGGGTCCGCGTAAGCCCGAAATGCTTGACCGAGGCTCCGTCGTAATCCTGACCGACCTCATGCAGCCCGATGGGACGCTGGATTGGCAGGTTCCCGATGGCATATGGCATATCTTTGTCTTCCGTCAAATACCTACACGCCAGCCGGTAATTGGCGCTTCTGGCATTGGTCCGCAACTGGTGCTGGACCACCTCAACAAGGCTGCATTCGCCGCGCACGCGACACGTGTGGGCGATCCTCTTGTTCATGCGGCCGGATCCGACATAGGCTCGTCTCTCCGTGCGATCTTCTGCGATAGCCTGGAGCTTCAGCAGTACGTCTTTTGGTCGGATGACTTCCTCGAGCAGTTCAAGAAGCGTCGGGGATACGATCTAACGCCGTATCTTGCTATCCTTCGACAGCCCGGCTATAACGATTTTTACTTTTCTCATCCCGGAGGATTGCCGCTGTTCGACGTGGCGGAGGGCGGGGATGCGATCCGCGCCGACTACTGGAAAACAGTCTCGGAGTTAATCTTTGAGGGCTTCTATCATCCATTTGACGAGTGGGCAAAGCAGAACAACATGCTCTCTCGCGTCCAAGCTCACGGTGCACCTGCGGATCTTCTGAAGCTCTATGGCGATGCGAGCATTCCGGAAACGGAAGAGCTTGACGGCAACAACACCGTGAACTTCATGAAGCTTGCTTCGTCAGCCGCATACGATTATGGCCGAAGGCTTGTAGGCAGTGAGAGCTTCGTATTTCGGGGCAATCCGTACATCACGACCCCGGAATCGATCAAGGCCAACAGCGACAAGCTATTCATCTCCGGTGAAAACGAGATCATATATCACGGCTTTCCATACGATTTCGACGATGGGACCAAGGGGATCGGGTGGTTTCCGTTTCAGGGGCAATTCAGTTCTCACATCAACGAACACAATCCGATCTGGCCGTTCATCGGAAAGGTCAACGAATACATCACCAGGTTGCAATACATCGCTCAACAGGGAACGAGCGACCTGCAAGTGGCCATCTTCCGAAGCAGTCTGAACGAGGAAGACACCGGCCCAACTCCAGCGAGCGGTCTTGTGAAAGATCCCTTCCCCGCGATCGAAGTCAGCCTGACTTCTGCGGGATACAGCTTCGGGTTCGTCTCGGAAGATGTGTTGCTTGGGAGTTCAGCGAAGGCTTCGGAGCTGACGACAAAAGGGGGGGGACGATATGCGGCATTGATTATTCCGCACGAGACTAGCGTTTCGACCCAATTGGTGAGAGCGCTGAAGGCCTTTGCCGATGCTCGGCTTCCGATCGCCTTTGTTGGAGGCATGCCGGGCGAGAACGTCAGCTTCAAGAATCTGCAGCAAGACAGGGAGCGCGTTGTATCAGGGCTTCGGGATGTCTCACAAACGGAGAGCGCGATTCAGCTTGCGGACGGCACAGCGGCGGTTTCTCGGCTCGCCACAATTGTGCAGCCGCAACTGCGTTTCACATCGGGCGCTGTCCTTCCGTTCGTGAAAAGATCGATTGGCGCGACGCGCTTTTACCTGCTCACCAATCCCACCGACAAGGCGACGAGTACGACGGTTGAATTCGCTGAAGAGGCGATTCCGGAGCTGTGGGATCCATGGACGGGGGATGTGAATCAGGTTGCCTTCCGGCGCGAGAGCGGCCACATCAGCGTGGATGCTGCGCTGCCACCGTTTGGATCGGAACTACTCGCTTTTAATAGGGCGCATCGAGATAAGGCCGAGAATACGACTGTAAGCTGGACCGAAACCAAGGCCCAGAATGTTGGCGAGGCGGGATGGACGGTCGATGCGGTAGGGAACTCCGAAAAAGGAATCGGCATTGATCTGCACGTCAAGATGACCAAGCTCACCGACTGGCTCGATGAGCCAACGCTGCGCACATTCTCCGGTAGAGCCACCTATCGGACCCACGTTTCGGTATCCGCGGACGATTTAAAGAGCGCCAAGCGCATTTTGCTTGATTTGGGAGAACTGAGGGACGCCGGGGAGGTGAGGGTCAACGGAGCTGCCGCTGCGAGCCTCGTGGTCCATCCATTTTCAGTTGATATCCGTTCCCTGCTCCATGAGGGAGAAAACCAGATTCAAGTGACCGTGGTCAACTCGCTGACGAACTATGTCAGCACGATTCAGTGGCCCAAGAACTCTCCATCCCAAATGGGACACTTCCCGCCGATTTCGGCTGGACTGCTTGGGCCTGTTGTGCTGAAGTACGAGACGAACAGTGCGAAACGCTAGTCTCTCATCGCAGTTTCCGTGTTATGTAGCGGCCGACTTGGGTGCAGGCAGCGGACGTGTGGTTGCTGCTCAAGTTGTCAAGGGGCTCCTGGGGCTGAATGAACTGAGCCGCTTCACGACTTCCTTTGCCAAACATTCGGGCAGCAAGTACTTGTGCTGGAACATCGATGCGATCGAGAGATATCTGCGTCAGGGAATCGCAAGAGCGGCTGACATGGCCCCAGTCCACAGTGTTGGCGTAGATAGTTGGGGCGTGGACTATGTTCTGCTTGATGCCGAACATCACCGCGTGGGACCAGCCATCTGCTATCGCGACGCGCGAACGGAGGGGATGATCGAGCGAGTCACAGCCCGCATGTCAGCGGCAGAGATCTACCGAAGGACCGGAATCCAGTTTCAGCAGTTTAATACGATCTACCAGCTGAGCGCGATGGCGATCCAGGAGCCCAAGTGGGTTAGCGATACTCGCCACGTGCTGATGATCCCGGATTACCTTCACTATCGGCTCTGCGGCGCACTTTCAAATGAATACACCAACGCAACCACTACACAACTCTTGAACTTGAACGGCGAATGGGACCGGGATCTGCTTGAAGCCGCCGGAGCTCGGATGCCTTGGATGCAGCCGACTGTTCAAGCGGGCACGGTACTTGGGGAGCTGCAGCTAAGCGGCAGCACAGTTAAAGTTGTTGCCCCGGCGACGCATGATACGGCGTCGGCGGTGGCAGGAACGCCTCTTGAAACGGAAGGAGAAGCCTTCCTGAGTTCCGGAACTTGGTCACTAATGGGTGTGGAGAGTTTGGTTCCGGTGGCATCGGAGCAAGCCATGCTCTGGAACTTCTCCAACGAGGGAGGGTTCGGACGTCGGTATCGCGTGCTGAAGAACATAATGGGCATGTGGCTCTTGCAGCAGGTATGTCAGGAGTTCGCTACGCCGATCGATGACGCCCTGATGGATGTTGCGGCGAAGGCTGCCCCATGGCGGTCGGTTGTGAACCCGGACGATGCACGGTTCATGAACCCCTCTTCAATGAAAGGCGCGATTCGAGACTACTGCTTAGAGACACAGCAGCCTGCGCCCGAGTCGCTGGTGCAATTTGCTCGTTGTGTCATCGAAAGCCTGGCGCTCTCTTATCGGTTGGTCAAAGAACAACTGGAGTCTCTCCGCGGGGATAGGTTAAACAGAATTCGAATTGTTGGGGGCGGCTCGAAGAATCGCCTGCTGAATCAGCTTTGTGCCGATGCCTGTCAACTCCCGGTGAGTGCAGGGCCGGTCGAAGCATCGGCTCTAGGCAACATTTGCGCCCAGATGATCGCGTTGGGCGAGATTTCCGGCTTGGACCAAGCACGCGCATTGATACGCCGCTCCTTTGAGATCGGCGAATATCGACCGCAAGAGACCACGCCAGACAGGGTATGGCAGAGATTCCAGGATTTGGCGGCGACAAGACTGCAGGAGGCAGTGCGATGAAAGACGTTGGGCAGAAGATTCAGTTGGCTTACGAGTTGGCAAGCGAACGATACGCGGCCATCGGAGTGGATACCGGAAGTGTTCTTCAGCGGCTCGATGAGGTACCAATCTCCATTCAATGCTGGCAAGGCGATGACGTGCGCGGATTCGAGAATCCGAATGGGGACCTGACCGGTGGAATCCAGACGAGCGGTAACTATCCGGGGCGTGCTCGAAATGGAAATGAATTGCGCGCAGATCTCCAGGTTGCTCTCGCGCAAATCCCAGGCAAGAAACGCATCAATCTGCATGCCATCTATCTTGAGTCGGACACCCCCGTAGAACGCAACGCCATTGAGCCACGCCATTTCGAGCCGTGGGTGACATGGGCCCGAGCAAACGATCTTGGTCTGGATTTCAACCCGACATGTTTTTCGCACCCGCTCAGCGAAAGAGCGACTTTGAGCCATCCTGATGCAGAAGTGCGTCGCTTCTGGATCGATCATTGCCTGGCAAGCAGGCGCATCAGCGAGTACTTCGGCAGGGAACTTGGCACGCCGGCAGTGATGAATATTTGGATTCCGGATGGAGACAAGGACCTGCCTGCCGACCGGCTCGGACCTCGCAAGCGACTGATGGGAGCTCTCGACGAGATCATCGCTGCGCCCATTGGTCAGCATCATAAGGTCGCAGTTGAAGGCAAGCTCTTCGGGATCGGCACAGAGAGCTATACCGCAGGATCCAACGACTTCTATTTGGCCTATGCCGCTACTCGCAAAATCCTGCTCTGTCTTGACGCGGGCCATTTTCACCCAACGGAGAATGTATCCGATAAGATCTCCACTGCCCTTTGCTATCTAGATGAGATCCAGCTTCACGTCTCGCGGCCCGTGCGCTGGGATTCCGACCATGTAGTATTGCTCGACGATCCAACGGTGGCTATTGCGCAAGAGATTGTGCGCACCGGAGGGTTGTCGCGCGTGCATATCGGCCTGGACTTCTTCGACGCGAGCATCAACCGCCTGGCGGCTTGGATTATAGGCGCCAGAAGCATGCGCAAGGCCCTGTTGCTGGCGCTTCTGGAGCCTGCGGAAAAACAGCTCGATGCCGAGCGGCGCTGCGACGGTGCAACCCGCATGGCGCTCTTCGAGGAACAGAAATCAATGCCCTGGTCCGCGGTGTGGGAGTACTACTGCTCCAGCAAGAGCGTTCCACCCGCAATCGAATGGCTGGACAGGGTGCGGGCCTATGAGGCGAGCATTCTGGTAGATCGTGAAAGGGAGGCGTAATGAGAAACCCGATTGAAGAGTCCTGGTTTGTCAGGGCGATGGTCAAGGCAACATCCGACATGTGGCTCAAAGGATGGGACGAGCGCAACGGAGGCAACGTCAGCCTGCGGGTGGACACGGAGGACATCAAACCGTACCGTCAGCACTTTACGGCTGTTCGGGAGATGGAGCTTGGTGAGACTGTAGCCGAGTTGTCAGGACAGTTGTTCCTTGTAACCGGTACCGGAAAGTACTTTAGAAACACGGCGCTCGATCCGGAGGATCACCTCGGTTTGATCGAAGTGGCGCCAGATGGCAAATCTGTTCGCATTCTGTGGGGCTTCGGAGGATACGGGATTCCAACATCGGAACTGTCAGCTCACCTCAACTCCCATCGGACACGCCAAGCGGTGACAGCAGGCAAGCATCGGGTCATCATGCACTGTCACGCGACCAACCTCATTGCGCTTTCGTATGTGCTGAATCTTACTTCCGCGGCATTTACTCGCGCACTTTGGGAGATGAGCACGGAATGTCTGGTCGTGTTTCCGGAGGGAATTGGCGTTCTACCGTGGAAGGTGCCGGGGACGCCGACGATTGGCGAAGCGACAGCAACCGCCATGCAAACGCATCCCCTGGTGCTTTGGCCGTTTCATGGCGTCTTCGGCTCAGGCGCGACCCTGGACGAGACATTCGGTCTGATCGATACGGCGGAGAAGGCCGCCGAGATCCTGGTGAAGGTTCTGTCGATGGGCGGTCAGAAGCAGTCCATTTCAACACAAGAGCTCAAGGATCTGGCCGTGCGCTTCCAGGTGCAGCCGTTGCCAGAGGCTATCGCAACCGAAAGATGGATTTCGTAGCCCAATTCTCCGGGGTCCGCGCCTCCAGACTATGCACAAGGGTGGATCGAGCCCGCTTTGAATGACCCATGCACACAGGGGAATCCCCGAATTCTTTCCTCAGATGATGTTCGGCAACTTTACAAGTTGGCGATCTAAGACGAAGTTCAAACCCTCCCGACACATGATTGCCGGATGAGGGCGGCGCAATACTTAGAGGGAACCGCATGCCTGTAGTCCTTGTCGGAATTGGATGGCACATGGTCGGCGCTGCATGTGCCGCCTCGTTTTATGCTCCCATTGGGAGGGTCAAGAAGTGGTCCTGGGAGACTACCTGGGCAGTGGCGGGCATTTTCTCGTGGATACTGTTGCCGATCTCTGTGAGCCTGATTCTGCTTCCAGACTTTCGAGCTTTCTATGGATCGATCGGTGTGAACGTGCTCATTAGGGTTGCACTGTTCGGCGCCATGTGGGGTGTTGGGAACGTGAGCTACGGTCTCACGATGCGTCATCTTGGGATGTCTCTCGGCATCGGAGTTGCGATCGGCGTAACGCTCGTGGTCGGGACGCTCGTGCCACCATTGCTTCACGGGCAGGCTGCGATGTTGTTTGCAACCAGAGGTGGCCAGTTGACCATGGCTGGGGTACTGGTCGCTCTGATGGGCGTGGCCATCGTCTCCTATGCCGGGCATCAGAAAGAGATCCAACTGCGCGGTGCACCCACGGAGTTCAATTTGAAGCTGGGGATTGCACTCGCAGTGATGAGTGGCGTGTTTTCATCAGGCATGTCATTTGCGATGGATGCAGCAAGGCCTATGGCGGAGGCTGCGCTTCATTTGGGAGTCAACCCGCTCTACTCCGCTCTGCCAAGCTATGTAATTATCATGGGCGGTGGAGCGGCTGTGAATCTGAGCTACTGCTTCATCCGGCTCGCCGCGCTGAAGAGGATCTCGCTGAAAGGCGATCTCTCGCAAAGTGGATCGACGTTGCTCAGGAACGGAGTTCTGGCTGCAACCGGTGGGATCATGTGGTATTTCCAGTTCTTCTTCTATGCATGGGGCGCTGCTAACATTCCACAGCGGCTTTTCTATGTGAACTGGATGCTGCACATGAGCGGGTATGTTCTGTGCGGCGGCTTGGTGGGCCTGGCTTTGGGCGAATGGGTCGGTGTAGGAACCAGGCCGGTGCGACTCTTGTGGGCGGGAATGCTGGTCATCATTGCGGCAGCCAATCTCGTGGGACTTGGGATGGCGTCCTAGCGCGGCCTTCTCCACCCAGTTCCCCACTGCGCCGAGCATGTCAAACTGGTCGAGTGCCTGAACTCGCCTATGTCGGGGCCCGAAATTGAGTCTTCGACCGCGCCAAGACCCTTTAACTTCTTTTTGGAAAAAGCGAGTCGAAAATCCGGCCCAGAATTCGGCGAAGAGCCTTCTCGGACAGGTGCTCCGGCTCGAAATGGCTTTCAAGGATTAAACCCGAAACAATCGGCCCCAATGCCAGCAATGACTGATCATTTTCAGTTTTCTCTGCCTCGGTGAGTTGCCCGAACATCTGTTCGTAAGTCGAGTCTTCGAATCCCGTCTTTGACATTTCAAAGGCGTTGCGCAATCGCTCCTTCGACTCCGGATGCCGGATTGCATAGAGCTTGAATTCGAGCGTGAGGATAGTAAAGATCCTATCGCCGACAAGTCCGACATAGAACTCACGAAACGCATCCAGACTCTGCTTCCTATTCGTGCACTTTCGGAGGCTGTCAAAAAGCCGCTCGATGTACGACCTGGTTCGATGCTCGAAGAGCGCCAGGAACAGATCCTCTTTGCTTTTGAAGTGAGTGTAAACCGCCCCCTTGCTCCGGCCAGCTGTAGCGGCGATCTCATCCAACTGCGCGCCTTCATACCCGTCCCGCACGAAAACCTCTTCCGCCGCGTCAAGAAGCCGCGCCTGCGTCTCTTTGGTCCGAAGCTGTTGTTTACTCAGAGTCTCCATGGTGAACTTCCCCCATTTAAACACTCCCAATCAATGACGTGTTGACAAAAAACTGACTGGTCAGTATGTTTTAATTATGTCACAAGTTGCGGAACCCGAAGTCCTCTCGCCCCCACGAAACGACAAAAAGTCGGCCCGAGCCATGTTCGCCGGACTGGCCGCTCTGCTGCTCGTCGGAGCCGCGACCGGCTGGGCGCTCTATTCCCAGGGTTATGAGACGACCGACGATGCTCAGGTTGATGGACACCTCAACGTCGTCAGTTCCCGGATATCCGGCACGACTGCCTCCGTGTACGTCACGGAAAACCAGATCGTCGAAGCTGGTCAGCCCCTCGTCGATCTTGACCCCAGTGAACAGAAGGTAGCGTACGCGCAGGCGAAAGCTCAATTTGATCAGGCCGTTGCGCAGTTGAATGCACAGCGACCGTCGATTGGCATTACCCAGGCAGACAACGCAGCGGCAGTAATTACCGGCGATGTACAAGTCGCACAGGCAAAGTCTGCCTTTGCAGCTTCTTCGCAGGATTTGGCGAGCGCTACGGCGAAGCTGGCTGAAGCCGAAGCGATCCGCGAGCGTGATGATGCGTCCCTTGCGCGAGACGAGCAGCTCTTCCAGGCGGGCACCATCTCTCGCCAGGCCTACGATCAGGCCATAGCGGCGGCTCATTCAGCGGACGCCAACGTCGATGCAGCAAAAGCCAACATTGCCTCTGCCGAGAAGCTGGTCGAGCAACGAAAGGCTGAGATACAAGCGCAAACCGCCCGGCGCGCGCAGACCGAACGCACCGCTCCGGGCCAAGTCTTGATTCGCCAAGCCGATCTGGCCACGGCCCAAGCAAATGTCGAAGCCGCCGCGGCGCAACTGAACCGCGCAGAGCTTAACCTCAGCTTTTGTCACATCGTCTCCCCCGTCCGTGGAATCGTAACGCAGCGCAGCGCCGAACTCGGGAATCGTGTAAGTGAGGCTCAGCCTCTCATGATAATCGTCGCCACTGGCGACACATGGGCAACCGCAAATTTCAAAGAGACGCAGTTGGCCAAAATGCACGCCGGCCAGCGCGCGAAGATTCGTGTCGATGCCTTGAAACAGGACTTCGTGGGCACCGTAGAAAGTATTCCCGCCATCACCGGCGCACGGAGCAGCATCCTTCCGCCCGAAAATGCCACAGGCAACTACATCAAGGTGGTGCAGCGCATGCCGGTCCGGATTCGCCTCAATGCTAACCAAGAGAATCTTGGACGGCTTCGTCCCGGTATGTCGATCGAGGCCACAGTATGGCTCAGGTGATCTCCGCCCCAGCCCGCTTCAATCCGTGGGTGATCGCTATGACGGTCACCCTAGCAACCTTTATGGAGGTTCTGGATACCTCGATTGCCAACGTCGCGCTTCCGCACATCGCCGGCAACCTCGGCGCCACATCGGATGAAAGCACCTGGGTGCAGACCAGCTACCTTGTCGCGAACGCGATCGTTCTTCCGATGAGCGGATGGCTTTCAACGCGAATTGGCCGCAAACGCTTTTACATGGCATGTGTGGTGCTATTTACGCTGAGTTCGATGCTATGCGGCCTGGCAACCAGCCTTCCTATGTTGATTGCTTTTCGCGTGATGCAGGGCCTCGGAGGCGGAGGTCTCGGGCCGAGCGAACAGGCAATCCTTGCCGACACGTTCGAGCCCGCGAAGCGGAACATGGGCTTCGCGATCTACGGTATGGCCATCGTTGTCGCTCCTGCTATCGGTCCGACGCTGGGCGGATGGATTACCGAGAACTACAGTTGGCATTGGATCTTCTTTATCAATATTCCGATCGGCATCATCTCGCTGTTTCTTACACAAAGGGTTGTGCACGATCCCCCCCACGTGATCGAAGCGATAAAGAAGCGAAAAGAGAAGACTGACTACTTCGGAATTACCACCATCGTTCTCGGTGTTGGGTTCCTGCAATATGTGCTGGACAAAGGCGAGCAGCTTGAATGGTTCGATTCCAGGCTCATATGCACGTTTGCCACGCTCTCAGCGATCGCACTGATTGCCATGGTCTGGCAGGAATGGACGTGCGAGCACCCGATAATCCAGCTCAAGCTGCTCAAGAACCGCAACTTCGCGACTTCCACTCTTTCCAATTTCGTTCTTGGAGTCGTTTTGAACGGGTCCATGATCCTTATTCCGCAGTTCCTTCAGTTGCAGCTTGGATACTCGGCGCAGCAGGCAGGAATGGCGTTGTCCCCGGCCGGCATTGCGCTCGCGCTATTAATGCCCGTCGCGGGGATACTGGCAATGAAGTTCGATCCGCGCAAAGTGATCGCCCTTGGATTTCTGCTGACTTCAATCAGTATGTTCTGGATGATGCGTATTTCGGCTGAAGTAGATTTCACAACGGTCGTCTGGATGCGGGTTTTCCAAGTGGTGGGTCTTCCGCTAATCTTCATCCCAATCAGCACGCTCGCATACGTAGGGATGAGACAGCAAGACAATAACCAGGTCTCCGGGATCAGCAACTTTGCCCGAAACCTAGGCGGCGCCATGGGAGTGTCATTTCTGGTCTCGTATCTGACGCGTCATCAGCAGATCAGCCGGGTTGACCTTGCTTCGCATCTCCGCCGCGGCAACGTCTTCTTTGACCGCTATCTCGCAGGGCTGCAACAATCGGCTACTCACACAGGAAGCAGTGCCGCAGCCTCAGGGCAACACGCCCTCGCCCAATTGCAACAGATGGTGGATGGGCAGGCGAGTGTGCTTGCGTTCATCAGCGCATTCTTTGTGCTTGGAGTGATTGTCGCGCTCCTCGTCCCGCTTCCATTTTTGATGAAGCGGCCTTCAGCGGAGGACGTGGCGGCCGCGCAAGGAATGCATTGAAACCCCTACTTCTCGAAAGCGATAAGGCAGCCATCTCAATTCATCAGCTCGAAAGATGAACAGCGTTCGTAACGTCCGTGAATTGAGCGCGAGACATTGCAAGAAGAGTGTGGCTACTGTGTCCCAGGTGACCAGACCAGAAGCGTCAGAGTTTCGTAATATGTTCTCGAAACAGTTTTCACCGGCAGCGAAGGCAACGAAATGGAATACGACCCAACTCGCACTTTGGCGGACGGATTGTCCGCTGGTCACTCCGTAATCGAGCGCAGTTAAGAGAAACGAGACGAGGCCGATCTATCGAAGAAAGGTAGTGACTCCTTCTAAATTCTTCAGTGACCATTGGCTCAACTGCTACCAACGCGCTCACTAAGCCAAATTCCGAGTTGGGCAGAGGTTTGGAGGGCAGAGGTCGGGGGTCCATTAAGGGTCCAATAAGGGTTGCCAAGGGTTCCTCAGGGCGCTGAAAATGGCCATTCGCTACGCCTGGTTCCAATGAGTTACGCGATTCGGATTGGCTGTCACGGCAGAGGTCGCGGGTTCGAGCCCCGTCGTCCCCGCCATACATTCCAAAAGACTTAAGGATGTATGGGACTTCAAGTGACAACCCACAACTCAACCCACACATTTACTGCACCATCGTCGTCATGCCCACGGCGGTGAGAAACGCGCCTTGCGCAGCGCGCCCCTCGTCGCTGTCCTCCTGCGTGTAGAGATCCAGCGTCGTCTGAATCTTGCTGTGACGCAGGATGCCCTGGACGGTCTTCGGCTCGACCTTCGCCTTGTTCACCAGCCAATTGCTGAGTGGGTGGCGGAGATTGTGCAGCCCGAACCTCTGGCCGTCCTTGATGGCAACACCTGCGCCCTTTGCCGCCGGGCGCAGATGCTTCTTCACGAAAGAGCAGGCGTCGAGCGGCACTTTGCCGTCGGCGGCGAGCGACGGAAACACGAAGTCCGTTTCCCTCGCGTGCGGCGATTGTGTGCGCCACTCACGAAGATGAGCGGATAGGGCAGGGTGCACCGAGACATATCCGTCCGACGCATCCGTCTTCGTTTTTCCGCCCTCGCCCTAGGCCCAGCGCTTGCTAATCCCGATTCTTCCCTCGCTCCACAATATGTCGCTCCAGCGCAGCGCCGTCGCCGCGCAGCTCAACACCAGCGCGACGTGAAGCGGGGAGGGTAGGGATTCCAGAATCGCGAGCGTTTGGCTCGGGGTGATGATGATGGCGCGGTAGCTGGACTTGCAGCGTGTCTCGACGTGCAGCACCGGGTTCTTCGAGACCAGTTCGTGCAGGAAGCGGATTTTGTAGATACGGTGCATGATGCCCCGTATCTTGCTGACCGTCGTCCAGGCAAGTCCGTTGCTTTCGTTGAGGGACTTCAGCCACTTCTGGATTTCGAGCGCCTTGATGTCCTCCGCGATTTGCGCGCCGAATCTTTTGACGAGATAGTCGCGGACATAATGCTCAACGATGGGAATGGTGTTCACCGACTTCGGGCGCACCGCGTCCGCCCCGAAGTCGGCTTTCAGGTAATGCTCCGCGATAAAGGAGAATGAAGCACGGCCGGGGGCGGGGGCATCGTTGACTTTGACACCCAACCCAAGCCGGTCCACGCTAAATATGGAAAATCGAGTTTGCTTACCCGAGGGGTGGACGGTTAATTCATCCTACTGCGGTAAGAACCCTGGATGGTTTCTCGACCCAGCAGTTCATATAACCTCTGGATTGATTGGCCGTTGTTCAACTCCCAGGTCATCCCGTTGGGCAAGAAGGCGATTGCACCGTCATCAGGAAAATCTCCAAACTGGTCTTGCGCTCCGTGCATGATCCGAGGCTGATCCAATCGGCTATTAACAAAGTTACGCACACGGTCCACGTCGGGGTTGGTGCAATCGTAAACTTTGGCGCCCGCGGACCAGATCAAAGTGAGGTTGCGGCCTTTTGCTTTGGGATCGATCACTCCCATCAGATCATAATCTCCTACCAAAGCCTTTCTCTGGATCGGATGAATGACCTGCCCCGTCTCGTTCTGCTCGGGCGTCCCAAATGGAAACTTAGTGGGTAAGGCATCATTGGGTCCGCGCCGTGCAACTCCATCCGGGTCGATAACGAAAAATTGAGCCGCACGACATTGTCTTATCTCTTCCGCAGTCGCCGCCGTGACTTTGCCGGTCTTTTTGCTCGTATGACATTTGACCGAAATTGGCTTAGGCGGATACCCACGCTCTATCCAAATAGTGGATCTTGGATTTGTGTTGCGCACGATGATGCACAGCTCAAGTTCCTGCGCCGCATGTTGGAACTGGTCGAAGTGCGATCGGGGCATTCCTGAGGATGAGGAGTACATGGCACGCAATTTTAAAAGGTGTGTACGATTTTATCAACGGAAATGGGAAATCAGACGCAATGCGACGGCGGCGGGTGGCCCCGGTCCCTTCGCCCTATCCAAACCACAAATGAGGGTGCCCCCGGTTCCTCGCATCCGGGGCCGGGGATACCACCGGGCACAACTCGCCGGGAACTGGAGCACAGTCAAGCCGATGAATCCCTGCAAACGCCGCATCGTCCTGAAAATGAGTATTTCTGGATTGTCGGAGTTGGGGATTTCTTCAGCCTGGCACCATGTCGAAGAGTAGGGAACTCAAGGATGAGAGTTCCACAGCTCGCTCATGCAACCCGGTTGCGAATCGGAATTACTCTTCCACTCCGCAGCGTCTGTTCAAGGAAATCTGCCCAATCCTGCATCATTTTAGCGCGAGGCTCCAGGTAGAGGGCATGGTTAGCCAGGAGTTTGCGCGCCTCGCCATGGCGCTCCCTCGCCAGAGCAAGAGTTACATCCGGATACTTGCCGAAGGACATGAGCTTCTCTTCGCCATCATGCCGGTATTTCCAGCGCCATAGCTTTCCGCCAGCGGGTGTGATCCAGAGATAAAGGCCCCCTCCGTCGCCAATTCTGTACGCCTTCAACAATGTCTTGGCCTTGCGAATTTCTGTACCTGTTCGCGCCTTGTTTCCTCCCGAAATACCCGTCGTCGGAGAAAATACCCCCAAGCCGGAATCAAAGTACCCCCAGGAGTACCCCCACCTACTCTTGGCTTCCATTGCATCGCTTGGGACGGTAAAAGCGAAGAACTTATCTGTAATCATTCAACTAAGGTGTTTAATTGGATTCTATGGGACGTTCTGGAATCTTGTAATGGCGGAGAGGGAGGGATTCGAACCCCCGATAGCCTTGCGACTATGTCTGATTTCGAGTCAGGTGCATTCAACCGGGCTCTGCCACCTCTCCGCTGTGTTTTCAACTACTTACAGGCTGATCTCCACCACCTAAAACTACTGGTACCGGTTTTGGTACCTGTAGCCTGTCCACTGCTGACGCAGTGTGCGAGGGTGCCAGGTGAGCGTACCGCATCGTCATCTGTGCTGTGCGATGTCCCAAGAGTTCCCCCGCGGTGCGAAGGTCCACACCAGCCATGACTAGTCTACTGGCGAAGGTATGACGGTTGCAATGCCACGTATAGTCCACGAGTCCTGCCCGCGACACGGCATCCTTAAACCATCCACGAGCTCCTGTGCAGCCTCTCCCTTGCGTCCAGGGAACACGGGTGCGGATTGAGGCTGCCCATTCGCCTTGAGGCTCTCGAAGGCAGCTACAGCGACAGCGTTCAGCGGGAAATACCGATGCTTGCCATTCTTCGTCTTGGGCAGAAACAGTAGCCTCTTGTCCAGGTCCACTTGAGACCATCGAAGAGTGTATTGTTCCGATTGCCGCATTCCCGTAACCGAGTACTCGTAGCGAGCGACATGATCGGTCTTTTCCAACGCGTCTTTGTTAACGCTCGCGCGACGTTGGCCTTGATTGAGCAAACCACGGTGATGACGAAGCCTGGGCGGAGGTCGAAAACGGCTTAGGCCAGGAGCCTCGCTGGCGCTGTAAGCGAGCCGGCGATCGCTCTCAGGCAAGCAGCCCAATCCCCTTGCCGATGCCGCGGCCGGAGTCCGTAACAAGGACGCGCCGATCCTCAAAGGACGGCATCGGCGGCCTCGGCGATCACCCGCGCCACTGCCTCTGGATCCGATGCGAGGGGGGTGTGGTCGGAATTGCGCGAATGAACCCGCGCTTTCACGCGCTCGGCCATGAAATGCTGGATTGCGGCCGAGATCATGCGATCTTTTTCCGCTACGAGAAACCACGAGGGCTTCTGTCTCCAGGCCGGCTTGGTCATAGGTTCGACCAGGCATTTGAGGGCGATCGGATGCTGGTTGATTTGCATCAGAGCCGTTTCCTCTTTTGATGCGTCCGGCGCAACAGCCTCATCGAAACCGCCTGCAGCCACCCACAGAAAACCGTCTTCGTCCGGTGCGAGTTGCGGGCGCGTGTTGGGATTGGGCTCGGCGCGATGGAACAATTCACCCACGGTTTCGCCTTCGTCTGGAACGATCGCCGCGATGTAGACGAGCGCCTTCACCTGGGGATTATCCGCGCCGGCTGCGGTAATGACAGCGCCCGCGTAGGAATGGCCCACGAGCACGACGGAGCCATCCACCTGACGCAGCAGCCTCTTCAAAGCCGCCACGTCTTCACTGAAGCTGGAGAGCGGGATCTGCGCGGACTTCACATGCAGGCCGAGGTTTCGCAACAGCGGCGTAACCACGTTCCAGCTCGATGCATCGGACCAAGCGGCGTGCACGAGCACGGCTGTCAGATTTTCGTACTTGGTTTTGTTCACGAGTTGTCTCCCTGGTTGTTTTGGGCGTCCCCTTTGTAGGAGGCGGCAGGACTAGACCTGCCCCGCTCCTCCGTCGACGTTGAGTTCCACCCCCGTGATATAAGAGGCCTGCGGGCTTGCGAGGAAAGCCACGGCATTGGCGATGTCCTCCGCTTGGCCGAGCCGTTTCATCGGAACGCGCCCCAGAATTGCGCCTGCGAGTTCATCGATCGCCTCCTTGGCCATGCCAAGCTTCCCAAAAATCGGCGTGGCGATAGGGCCTGGGCTTACCGCATTGACACGAATCCCTCGACCGACCAGTTCTGCCGCGGCCACCCGAACGAGAGAGCGCAGGGCCGCCTTGCTCGCCGCATAGACGCTGGAACCAGGGAGGCCGACGCGGTCGGCGAAAGTGGTGTTGATGACGATCGCGGCCCCGTCGTTTAGGGAGGTGAGCGACTTTTTCAGAGTGAAAAACGTTCCTCTGACGTTGATGTCGAAGATTTCGTCGAATAGTTTCTCGGTCGTGTCGCCGATTGGTGCGAACTTAGCAACGCCGGCATTTGCGAACAAAATGTCGATCTTCCCAAATGTCCTTTGCACCTTTGTGAAAAGCGCGTCGAGATCGTCAGACTTCGAGATGTCCGCACGAATGGCCAGCGTGCCTTCGCCGATTTCTTTGACGGCCGCGTCCAGTGTGGTTTGGTCCCGTCCCGAGATCGCGACCTTTGCACCTTCCTCGTGGAGCAACTTCGCGGTGGCGAGGCCGATGCCGCTATTGCCACCGGTCACTACGGCGATCTTTCCTTCAAGCTTTTTCATTGTTGTTTCTCCTTTGTTGTTCGTTTCGTTTGTGGCGATCATTAGCTCGCGAGCCTCGGTCCGGCTCCCGGGATTGCGCTTTGCCGCCTAAGTCGCGCCGCGTAGAAGACGAAGAGCAGGCCGATAAACAGTGCGCGTTCGACGATTCCGTCCAGGAAGAAACCCAATGAGAACCGGTTCTTCGTGGCGTTCGAAATTGGAAGGACGAGGGACATCATGAATCGAAAGACGCTGGCGCCGAACAACAGCCCGGAAGCAACTGGCTGGTTCCTAAGAATGATCGTGTTGAATGCGTCCGGGATATTCGTTGCGCGGTTCATCGGGATGACTTCCTTTCGTTGTTCAGGAAGCGCGTCATCTCGTCGGCGATCAACTGGCTATATTCCTCGAGAGCGAAGTGGCCCCCGGCGAGCAGACGCAGTTCCGCTTTCGGCAGGTCGCGCTCGAACGCCTTGGCGCCCTCGACTGTGAAGAAGGGATCGTTCTGACCCCAGAGAATAAGCGTCCTCGGCTGGCTCTTACGGAAATATTCGTGCCATCTGTCGTACAGCGCCACGTTAGACGGGTAGTCGTAAAACAGGTCGAGTTGAACCGCGTCATTGCCCGGCCGATCCAGGAAGTGCTGGTCGAAAGTCCACGAATCGGGGCTCACAAGGCTTGGTTCGTTCGCGCCGTGCGTGTATTGAAACCTTGTGGTGTCGACGGTGAGCAGGCCGCGCACGGGCTTTTCGGTTTCGGCATTCCGGTTTGCCCAGAAGGCCTGGAGCGGCTCGAATGCGTTGCTGATGCCTTCGACATAGGCGTTGCCGTTCTGTACGAAGATCGCCTCGATCGCATCGGGATGACCGGAAGCAATACGAAAGCCTACCGGAGCTCCGTAGTCCTGTACGTAGATGCTGAACTTCGAGAGCTTCAGGTGATCGAAGAGCAGCTTTTCGACGAGGCCGGCGATGTTGTCGAAAGTGTACCGATAGTCTTTTGCGCTGGGCTGATCGCTGTAGCCGAAGCCCAGATAGTCCGGAGCGATGACCCGGAATTTGCCGGCGAGCTTCGGAATGAGATCCCGGAACATGTGAGAGGAAGAAGGGAAGCCATGCAGCAGGACAATGGCGGGGGCAGCGGCTGAACCTGCCTCCCGGTAGAAGATCTTGTGCCCGTCGATGGCCGCGTAATGGTGGCGAGTCATGTTTTGCTCTCCTGGGTTGTTAAATGTCGCTTGCACGTATCATGAGATAATGCTAACCGGTAAAAAGTTTCGTGATCGGTTAGAATATTTTTGTTAACGGATCTTTTCGGAATTGAACTGGGTTGGAAGATGAACAAAGACTGGTGCGACGGATTCCTGTTTGTCGGCAACCACTTGCTCCTCGACTTCATCAACACGCGACCCGTAATGACCGACGAGCCCGTGGAGATGCTGCCGGATGGCGGAGCCCTGGCGCGCTGGCTGGGCGCTGCAGGTCTCGTCAATGAACGGGAAAGCGCGCGATTGATGCGCCGTTGGGCGGCGCCGGAGTTCGCGGCCGGAGTTAAGAGACTTCGGGAGTTCCGCGAGAGAGTTCGTGGGACAGTATTGAAGATGGAACAGGGCGATCTTGTTTCGCCCGCTGCTCTGAAAGACCTCAACGGGCTGCTTATGGACTTCCCTGACGTGGAGGAGGTTGCTCAGGTTGGGGCTAGCCTTGAGCGGCGCCGGCATTTCTCGCCGGAGATTCCGGAACATGCATTCGCACCGCTCGCGGATGCCTTTGCCAACCTGTTAACGGGGACGGCTGTGTCGCGCATTCGAAAATGCGAGAGCTGCGTGCTGCACTTTTACGACACCAGCAAGAAGGGTACACGCATCTGGTGCAGCATGAACCTTTGCGGAAATCGGGCAAAGGTCGCCGCTTATGCCGAGCGCAAACTAGCGGCTTCCGGAAGGAAAGCGCGGAGGAAGCACGAGAGGGAGGTTTCCAAACAGTAGCGAAAGGAGCCAATACCCGGGCGGGAGCGTGTTGAACTTACTCTCAAACTCCTGTGCTAGCCCGAAGGACAGCTACTCTGCAGGAATCCGAATCAAGATGTCGTTCGCTGTGGTTCGATCGGCGTGCTCGCGGCTGATCTTCTCGAAGATGATTGTTCCTTTTCGGTCGAGGATGAATGTGGACGGATATGCCGTCTCGCCAGGCGCGTCCCAGCGTAGATCGTAGCGATTTGTCAACACGTAGTCAGGATCGATTACCAAAACTACATTGGTTGGAAGGCTGGGCTGTTGTGCCAGAAACTCTTTCGCATGCTGGTCAAGCTGGGCGGGAGGTCCGGGGTATACCAGTATCACAGACGCATCTTTCGCGGCGAAATCTGCAGCGTGCTCAATGAAGTCGTGTGCTTGTTTCTGGCAATACGGACATTGATAGCCGGGAAAACCGCGCAGGACGACTAGAGCCACGGCGGATTTCCCGATCTGCTCCGAGAGTTGAATCGGTTCCCCTGAAGGTGTGGACAATTCGAACCCCGGGGCCTTCTGGCCGAGCTTGGGCGGCTCCCCAAAGGCACCCGCACAATGGGCTACCGCAAAGCAAAGGAACGCGACCAAGACGACGCGGAAAGCGGCTGGGCGCACGATGTGACGTGGTTCAGACTTGCGAACACTTGGGAAAGCTGTCATGAGTGAATCGGCTCCACGATGATCGATATGGGCGTCTGCCATATGACGCGCCAGCACTTCAAAAGGTTACAGCGCCGCTCTCTTTCACCAGCACGGCGATGCGTGAGCTTCGGTTGCGCTTGCCAAGGCCAGGTCGAAGTCTTCTTGTAACCTATTGCTCCGCGCCGTCTCCTATCGCGGGAAGGAGCGAATATGAAAGCAATTCAACTGCATGGATTCGAGGGTGCACCGAGCCTAAAGCTGGTGGACATTGACAAACCAACCCCAGGGCCTATGGAAGTTTTGATCGAAGTAAAGGCAGCGGGCATCAACTATGCCGATGCGGAGCAGGCGCGCGGCAGATATCCCACGTTTGGAAAAGAGCTTCCATTTGTGCTGGGGTTTGAAGCCGCGGGGATCGTTCGAGAAACGGGAAAAGAGGCCGCAGGAGTTCGACCGGGCGACTTGGTCACAGCAGTCGTTTCGAGCGGCGGTTATGCGGAGTTCGCTGTTGCGCCCGGCAACGCCGTGATTCCGATTCCCAAGAATCTGAGCTTCAGCGAAGCGACGACGATTCCGATGCATGGAATGACAGCGTATACGATGCTGAAGTACGCCGTGATGCCGGTGCTGCCACGCAGCATTCTTGTGCAAGCCGCGGCGGGCGGAGTGGGCCTGTTTCTTGTTCAGATCGCAAAGCACCTTGGAATTCAACAGGTAATCGCCCTTGCCAGTTCCGAGGACAAGCTTGCATTGCTTGAGAGCCTGGGGGCCAATGTGACGATCAATTACATGAAGCCGGATTGGAGTGACAAGGTGAAGCAAGCGACGGGCGGCAGGGGAGTCGATGCTGTGCTGCAGATGTCATCGGGGGCAATCGGCGAAGAGAGCTTCAAGCTTGCGGCTCCCGGCGGAAGGATCGTGATGTTCGGAGCGCAGAATTACCACGATGCCATCAGCACCGAGCAGGTGCGCCAATTGATCTGGCAGAACCAGACGGTCGCAGGTTTTGCGTATCCCGCATTGGCTCCGGAACAGATTGCAGAGAGTCTCCCCGAGTTTCTCGATCTCATCGAGAAGAACGGCATTCGCATTCTCGCAAATCAAACATATCCGCTATCGCAAGCGGCCGAGGCACACGAGATGCTTCTGAGCCGCAAGTCCGTTGGGAAGATTGTGTTGATCCCCTAGGATCTTTTGGAGTTGTGGCGACTAGCTCATTTGCGCGGCTAGTCGCCATTTCTTTTGCATCATCGATTGATTGGCAAACGCGTGACTCTGTGCCCCTATTGGAGGTACAGAGCCGCAGTTACCGAGACTCGACCTAGCATTCGCCTCTTTGAATGCGTACGTACGAAACCACGTGAGTAGTCTTGAGCGGGTACGATGGCGACACCGTTTGTGGCGCAGTTGATCTTTGAAACATCTCTGAGGGTGAGGTTGCCGTCACCGTCGACATCGAACATAGCCAAGTTAACAGTTGTGCCCGGCGAGCATTACCCGCCGGGCAGGAGAAAGGCGCAACAATCCGCTATTGGCTGAATGCTACACCGCTGAAGCCAGCTGCGCCGATTGCGGGTGAGGTAGCCGTCTGCGTGAGATCCCCGTATTCGTCAATGGCGAATACCGCGACATGGGCCCCGTCGGCCGCGGTGTAGATTACGGCGAGCCACTTGCGGTCGGGCGAAACGGCGAGATCTGTCGGCGACCCAGGCACGGGAACCGATTTATAGAACACGCCACCCTGCGCATCGCTGAAGAAGATGGAGACAGCTTGCCCAGGCACGTTACCGGTGTACCAGATGCTACGCGGTCCCTTAGCCACCCAGCACGGCGCGTTGCTCGGGAACGCAGGTGCGGGCCCAAGGATCGGGTAAACATTCTGGTTTGCGTCGACAATTGCAAAGCTGTCGGGGCTGTGCGCCGGAGTGAAACCGAGAACATCTCCCCAGAATGCTTCTCCGAGTGGTGTATTATCGGCGTCGCTGGGAAGAGCGATCAGGTTGCTAGCGCCACTCAACGCGCGATCCTCATAGAACGGAAGCTCCAGCACCGAACCAGACTTGAGCGTGACCGCGGCCCAGGTCTTGCCGGCGGCAATCTGCGCGGCCGAATTATCCGGCAAGGCGACTACACTTCCGGCAAGATATCCCGCCGGCCAAGCGTGGCTCTCGGCGCAGTTGGAGCCGACAACATAAAGCTCGTCTCCGGACAGGGCAACGGAATCAGGGCCGGTACAGTCGGCTGCAAGAGAAAGTGTCCGCGTCACAGCGATAGAATTGCCGACACGCGCGAGTTGGCTGACAGTGTTCGAACCGAAGTTCGCAACGGCGCCCAGACGATCGTCGAACTGCACGATTCCTCCGTTGCCTTTCGCGCCACCCTTGCCGCCAGTGGGCAATTGTTGGGCCAGAGACAGCGACGGTGTGCTCCCGGTATTGAGTTCGAAGACTTCCACTGCGTTATTGTTCGGATCGTTGGAACTGGTGACCACAAGCGTGCTGTGTCCAGGCTGGGCCTCAGCCACGAGTGCGCTGGCGACCAGCATGACGGGAAGTGCCATACTGAAGCGCCAGCGGCACAACTTCTCAAATGCGTGAAATTTCATAGCAATCTCCTTCATCGGTTAGTTGTTAGATACGCTCCAGCTTGACCTTGAAAACCGGCCGGAGCCATGGAAATTTCGCCGGCGCATTCGTCGTTCATCCCTCGTGAAAACCGAGCGATCCACAAAGACTAATCAACGTGAGTGCAGCAGCAACCTACTAGAGCGGAGTGCAGAGAAGAAAGTTACAGCGGCAAGTCATCCGTTTTTGTGTTTGTTTTCCCTGTAACTAAGTTGTCCGGGACTTCATCTAAGTAAACTTGTCTCGTTCGAAGCGAACGTATACTGATCTTCCCGAAAGCGCCGGAAGGCTTGCCTGCTGCACGCAAGACGGGACACACGCATCGGCAGTCCCGTGAAAAGGATTTAGGGCGGCAGAGAAGAAAGTGGACCAGTGTTGTGAGCTATTCGCGCGATGCACGCGCCAAGCGCGGTCGATCGAGGATGCGAATGCACTTTCGCTCAATCGAGATGATTCCGGCCTTGCGCAGTTCGCCAAGCGCGGAGGTTGCAGACTCTCGATAGACTCGGAGCTGTTGGGCAATCTCCTTGTGCGTCAGGTCGCGCACGACATCCTCCGCGGCCCGATTCAACAGCAGCCTTGCGAGCCTGGGGATCAGCGGTCGCAGGAATACGTCTTCCAGCCTTGCGAGCACTTGCAGGAAGCGTTCGCTCACCAGATCGAGGAGCCTGCGCGTCACGTCTGGAAACCGGCAGAGAATTTCGTCCATGTCTTGTCGAGAAAGCGCGCGAATCCGTGAAGGCTCTGTTGCCTCTGCGGAGCAGTGGTACATACGCTGCCCCACGCAGGCCATTTCCCCGAACACCGCGGGCGGTCTCAGATCGGCAACCACAAGCCGTCGCTTGCCCACCATGCGGAATGTCTGAACGTGCCCGGCCTCCAACACAAACAGCGCCTCACCTTCGTCGCCATGGTGGAAAAAGACGTGCCCCGCTGGATGTTCGCGGACCTCGCTGAGCGATTCAATCGTGCGAATTGTCTCGGACGGCAAGTCCCGGAAAACTTCAGCGGCCGAGAGGATACTCGCCTCGATCAGGCTTTCGTGCTCAGTCGGATTCTCATGAGCCACATCGTCTCCTTCAAGGAAGTGTAATCCAGATTACACAATCCACTTGATTCTTCACGCCGTGTAGATGACTCCTATGGACCGTACCACGAGCATGGGTTGACGCATTCCGAGTAGAGGTTGGGAATCAACTTGGGCCCGCGCTTGAGGAATTCGATCAAAGGAGAAACCGATGTCACGACTTAAGACCATACAAACAGAGGAAGCAACGGGGAAGGCGAAGGACCTTCTAGAGGCAGTGCAGACAAAGTTGAAGATCACGCCGAATATGACCCGGGTCATGGCAAACTCGCCCGCTGTGCTCGAAGGCTATCTTAGCTTCAGCGGCGCGCTGGCCGGCGGATCCCTGAACCCCAGATTACGCGAGCAACTCGCTCTCGAAGTGGGAGAGCAAAACCAGTGTCAGTATTGTGTGTCTGCGCACACCGCAATCGGGAAGATGGTAGGCCTATCGGATGGGGAAATCGAATCGGCCCGGGATGCCCAGTCGAGCTCGCCGAAGGCCGCCGGTGCACTCTTGTTCGCAAGTCAGATTGTAGAGAAGCGGGGCAAAGCGACCGAAACGGATGTGAACGCGGTGCGTGCAGCAGGCTTCACGGATGGCGAGATCGCAGAGATCGTCGCCCAAGTGGCTCTGAACATTTTCACGAACTACTTCAACAACACAGCCGGCGTCGAAGTCGACTTTCCGAAGATCGCGCTTCGCAAATCGGCTTGATTGTCCGAAAAGGAGTCAATTCAAGATGACGCCATTGATCACGCCGCCTTTCACTGAAGAGACTGCAAACGCAAAGGTCAAGCTGGCCGAGGATCTTTGGAATACTCGCGATCCGGAACGAGTGGTTCTCGCGTACACCGAAGACTCCGAATGGCGCAACCGTGAGGAGTTCCTCAAGGGGCGGACCGAGATCCGGGGATTCCTGCAAAGGAAATGGGCAAAGGAACTCGACTACCGCTTGCGGAAGTCGCTGTGGGGTTTTCGCGAGAACCGCATGGCCGTGCACTTCGAATATGAGTGGCACGACCAGGGTGGCCAGTGGTATCGATCGTACGGCGTGGAACTCTGGGAATTTGAGACGAATGGACTGATGCGGCGGCGGTTGGCCAGTATCAACGATGCGGTAATCCGGGAGGGCGATCGCCGGATCGAGTGATCGCCTGGACCGGGTTTCGGCGCCTCTAAACATTCCACCCATTCATGCCGAGTTCACCGACGGGATCAGGTTCACTGTGTCTGCGCACTGGCCTCCAGGTTCATTGAACACCCGAAACGATGGAACCTTTTTTTGCCGTGCTCACTCCTATATCTGGCAATTTCGGCGTAGCGAAATCCTTCTACGAGACAACGGGCCGCGGCGACTCGGTCCAACGCTCTACGCACCTGAGTAAAGAGAGACCGCGATACACCGGATTAGCGGCGTGACGTGCGAAGTAAAAGCAGACTTGGCAGTCAAACACAACAAAACAGGAGAACGATGATGTCATCAAATGGCAAACCGCTCATTACCGTCGTGGGCGCACTGAGCAAACAAGGCCGCAGTGTGGCGCACTCATTGTTGCAAAGCGGGCGATATCGCGTGCGCGTGCTTACCCGTCGAACTGACTCGCCTGAAGCGCAAAAACTGGCGGGAAAAGGTGCAGAACTCGTGGATGTGCAGCTCGAAGTGGGACACACCAAGGACCTCGTCCATGCGTTCCGTGGCTCATATGGCGCGTTTCTCATGACGCCGATGATCGTGCCTCCAGCGACTCACGAAACGGAGCTTGGAAAACAACAGGCGGATGCCGCCGTCGAGGCAGGCGTGCAGCACATCGTTTATTCGGGCCTGGAAAGCGTGGACAAGATCACCGAAGGAAAGAAGTGGGTGCCTCACTTCAGCGATAAAGCCAAGGTCGAGGAGTACATTCGCACGCTACCGGTCGTCAGCTCCTTCGTCTACCTGGCGCTTTATTACACCAACCTGCTCGAATACTACCCACCGCGCATGGACGGAGACACATTGGTATTCCCGATTTATTTACCGAAGGATTTTCGCGCGCCTTTTGTCGATCCATTGACTGCGGCGGGGCCAGCAGTTTTGGAGATCTTCGACAATCGGGATAAGTATGCCGGCCAGTCTTTGCCCGTGATCGGTGACATCATCTCGCCCGGAGAAATGGTTGAGACCTTCAGTCGTGTCACTGGGAAAAAAGCAGAGTACAGTTCGGCGTATACCCGCGAGGAACTACTCCACCATTTCCCCGCGTTTGGCGCGAACGAGGGGCTTGTGCGCGAGAGCCTGGGGATGGTTGAGTACGCAGTGGAATACGGTTACTTCCGTAAAGACCGCGATCTGTTGTGGAGCCGCAAGATCAATCCTGAGACTCTCACCTGGGAGCAGTTCCTGCGTTCAACGGGATGGCAAGGCGAAGGGAAATCCTTTGGCGTCTGATGTCCGCAAAACATTCAACGATTGGAAGCCTGGTCCTATTGGCTTCCAATCGTGGTGAGTGGATCGGCACGAGCGAAGAAGTAACGGTGAAATGATGACGCGGCCGCGTTGCCGATGGCAGCTCCAAATGGCTATACTCAACTTGTTGGGGTTCACGCTGAACGGCGAGGGCGTGTGGGTACTTCCGATAAGATCGAGTGCGAAAGCTCTATTGATTCTTCTGCGATTTTCCAGAATGCGCTCGGCTTTGTGCCGGCACTCGTTCGCGCGCAGGCCCTGCTCCCACGCTTGATGGAAGCCCAGGCCAGCCTTGAAGGCGCTACCCGGCTTCGCGATGGCAATCTCTCTCGATTGCAGAAGGAACGCATCCTGCTGGCGATTGCCAGCGACCGGCGCGATCTGTACGCAATGGTGGAGCATTGCGCTGTGTTGTCCGCGCTCGGCGAGCCAGACGCCCGGATCGACGCTCTTCTTGTCGATTCTGGCGATGCCTCCCTCCCCGAACCCGGCCTCGCCGCGTTAAAATTTTGCCGCAAACTGGCCCGCGCTCCCCACGCCGTATGTCGAGAGGACATTGTGTCGTTGAGGGCGATTGGCCTTTCCGACGAAGCGATTCTCGAAGCAGCGGTGACGGCGGCCCTGGCCATTTATCGCGGCACGATATCCACGGCCTTGCGCGTCGAACCCGAATTCCCCCTGCGCCCCGCCGTGCGAGCGCAGTGCGGCCTGCCGCAGCATGAAGGCCAAATCGCACCAGGCGCAGGTCGCAGGTCGCATACGGAAAAGGGCCCTTACTTACCTTCCCCCTTTCTCAGCACCGACAGCTTTGCTCCATACGCAGTGCTCTACCAAACGCACGGCTTCATCCCCAATTTCTTCCGGTCGCAAACATTGCGCCCCGATTTGCTCGAGGCCGAGATCGAAGCGGTTTGGAGGATCCTCCAGCCGGAAGATGTTCTTACGCGGGTCCAGAAAGAAGCGATCCTGCTTGCGGTATCGGCCGCAAATCTCAACTCCTACTGTGTGGCCATACACTCCAACATGCTGAGGGGCATGGGCGTGGCGGCGGAGGAAGGCGACCAGATCGCTGTCGACCATCATCTTTCCGTACTTTCAGAGGCCGATAAAGCCCTGGTCGATTGCGCCATCAAGCTTGGAGCGCGCCACGCGGAGTTTTCTCCCCGGGACGTAGATGAACTTCGCACGTGGAATTTCACTGAAGAACAGATCCTGGAGAGCTTTGCTGTTGTTGCGCTCAACATTTTCTCGAACTCCCTTCAGATGGGGCTCGGCTTCGAGCCGGACTTCGAGGTGCCTGCCGCATTCCAAAAGGCGATCGTGAAACCTTTTCGGCCGTTGGGCACTCCTATGGCCGGAGATCCCACTATTTCTACCTTAGTCACAGCGATTGCGGATCCGGACGCCGAGCTTGTGGCGCAAGCTCAGGCAGGTAACCTTGATGCGTTCGAGAAACTGGTCCGGCGGAATACGCAATCGGTCTTTCGCGCTCTGGTCGCGATCCTGGGAGACACGGATGAAGCGCAGGACGTAATGCAGGAAGTGTTCCTGAGCGCATTCAGGCACATTGCCCGCTTCGAAGGCCGATCGAAGGTGAGTACCTGGTTTGCATCGATTGCCAGAAACGCAGCTTTTCAGCACATCCGCAAACGAAGGGACACCGAAAGCTTGGATAGTGCGGATTCGGGAGAAGATGCGGATTTTCGGCCCCGCCAAGTGCGGGCATGGCAGGACGATCCGGAGCAGAGCTATTCCAAGGCGCAGGTGCGGAAGCTCGTTGAGAAAGGCATTTTGCAGCTCTCGCCGACATATCGAACTGTGCTGATGCTTCGCGACATCGAACAGCTTTCTACGGATGAGGTAGCTCGCCGGCTCGGATTAAGTGTTCCTACGGTCAAGACGCGTCTTTTCAGAGGCCGCCTCATGTTGCGCGAGGCGCTTTCGCCTTACTTCTCAAAGAGCCCCGGGGGAACCTTGCAATGATCACATGCGAAGAGTTCTTTGCCGAGTTTGGCGACTACCTGGAGAATCAGGTATCGGAAGACGTTCGCCGCGAAATGGAGATGCATCTTTCGCAGTGCCGCACGTGCACGGTGCTGTATGACTCCAGTTGCAAAACGGTCAAGCTCGTAACGGACAGTTGTTCGTTTGAACTGCCTCAGTCCGTCTCCGATGCGGTGGTGAAGCGCATCATAGATCGGCTTCGTTCCGATCCTCAGTCTTCGAAGTGAATGCTGACGGCATTCCTTTGAATGTTCGGGGACACACTCGTACGAACGCTGGCTGTGCGCTTGTTTCTGATCAGGCTGAAGTCGCCAACGTTTCAATGAGCAACTGCACGTCCATGTGCTGCGTCAGTTCGGCGTGATCGAGGTAGAATTCATATTCCTTTCGGTGTCCCTGGCGCAACTCCGCTCGCATCGTGCGCTCGTGTCCTCTAATGGAAACGGGAGTTCCCCCGGCTTTGCCGGGGAGGCAGTCGCAGTTTGACATTTAAGGGAGTCCATCCAGAAAACTTCTGAACGTGAGCCGGCAAAGCACACGCAAAGGAGAATCCGGATGG
>JBKQNU010000145.1:0-10920 GCA_052145815.1 Occallatibacter sp. | reverse complement strand
AGATGCCGGCATAGGCGCTGGTGGTTTTGACGTGCAGAGTGTACGCGCCCTGATTGGGCGTGGGTGGAGTGCTGCCGGAAGGGCAGGTGGTGCTGCACAGCTCGGTGGTGGTGGTCCCGGAGGCGTTATTCCAGATTTCCCAGCGAGTAGCGGCGGAGGTGCCTCCATCGTAGAGGCCCGAAAAGGACACAGGTGACGATGTGTTCCCTTGCTCGAAGCTGGCATTTCCGACGGGCGACGGAATGTTTCCGAATACGTACATTGCGCCTAGGCCGGCGTTATGGTTGAGCGACCCAACGAATGCCGTGCCGCTGTCGAGCCAGACCGGGCCGCCGAATCCATCCTGAGCCACCCCGTCCGGCGGTTCCAACGCTGCCACCTGGCTCCAATAGCCCGAAGCGCTTTGCTGGAAAACAAAGACAGACCCCTCACCCTGCTGTCCATTTACCGTCGTGGTTGTGTCTCCAACCATGGCTGTAGTTCCATTCAGGGCAATACGAATGCCGAACTCACTGCCAGCGCCAGCTCCCGTTGGTCCGAACTCCTGCTGGTGCGTCCACGTCCCGACGCTTTGCGAAAAGACGTCTACAGCTTGGTAGTCAGGAGCGCCGACCATCGCTATGTTTCCGCTTAGTGCGACGGCACCGCCAAATTTCTCGCTTAGCAATCCGCCAGGGCGGTGCAACTCAGCTTGCTGGGTCCACGTGGTGCCACTTCGAGCGTACACGTACGCCGCGCCCGCATCTCCCGACGCATTCGGAGACCCGATCAGGGCCGTGTCTCCGCTAAGCGAAACAGCTCCGCCGAATCCGGCGCCCGGCGCGGGTCCTGTTAATTCCGCTTGCAGCGTCCAGGTAGTCCCGCTCTGTACGAAGACGTAAACAACGCCTGTAGAGTCATCGTGGTTCCCGACGCCCACTAACACGGTTGTTCCGTCAAGTGAAATATAATTACCGAATTCGTCGTATTTCTGCCCGTCGGGGGCGGTCAATTCGGCCTGTTGGGTCCATATCCCACCGTTTTGCACAAATATGTAAACAGCGCCCTGCTCGACCTGGCCGTTCACCTTCTTTGCTGGTGCACCTATCGCCACAATGCTGCCGCTTACCGCAACCGTCTCTCCGAACAGGTCTCCATATGCTCCGTCTGGACCCGTCAACTCAGCCTGCGCGATCCATGCGGAGCCGCTCTTGGAATATGTGAACGCGGCGCCCGGATAGGTGCCGTTTGCCGATGCCCCCGCCGCTCCGATCACGACGAGACTATCGCTTCCTGCCGCGGTCCCGAACCCGTAGTCGTTCGTGCCGGGGGACGGCAGCTCGGATTGCTGAATCCAGTCAGGGAACTGTGCGTAAGCAGCGGCTGGAACCACTGCACAGATGAGTACGAGAAGGTTGCTCGGAATTCGCATATGGGGAATATCCATTCGGCCGCGAGCTTTCTAACGGGCCGCTTCCTTCGCAAGCTCAACCATTTTACGCGGGTTTCTTGTCGATTGACAACTATTCCCCTGCGGGTCCAGTGCGCTCTTGAACTGTTCTCCAATTCATGTCCATCCGGAGCAGGTCCCGGGCGGGCGCCGGGAGAAGCGGGGTTTATGAAACGTAGCGCTACCGAGTGGTCAAGTCGGCCGAGTACCCACCTTGGGATTACCGCGGATTTTCAATTTGGGTACCTATGGCTCAAGCATTTGGGGAATTCTCTTGCTCAAACAACCTATTGTTGGCCATTTTCTTAGGCACACAGATTGCAGATGAGCGGCGTTGCGGGCTGCCGAATCCGCCCCTTCCTGGCGTCAGGTTCGAAGCTTAGGACCTTAGTATGAAGCCCGATCTGTGCCCCTCATCGAGTCCTCGTTGAAGGAGGAATTCAATTGGTCTGAAAGGAGAAGGACGTGTCCGCTCACCGAACGCTTGTTAGTTTCTTAATCGTGGCGGCTTCGGCAAGCGCCACGGGTCAGGTTGGGGCGTCGGGATCCACGACAGCCGGTACTATCCCACAAATTACGACGACAAGCTGCACCTCGATGTCGGGTATTTGTATTACAAACTCTAGTCCGGGCATTACACAATCGGGGAGTACAACCACGTTCAGCGGAAACATTACTTCTAGTGGGAATATTCTCGCTCAAACGATCGACAATGTTTACATTTTGGACTCCTACAGCCCGTCACTTATAACCAGTACGATCAATTCTCTGACGACCCAGCACATGCAGGTTGCCGGGGTGCTGACCCTTTCCACGGCTGGTGCCACAACTGTTGCGTCGGGCGCGACTCTTGAGTTCAAACAAGGTGGATCTCTCTCCTGCGCGACCGGAGGAAGCATCATCATCCAGGGAAATATCGTTGCTCCTGCCACGCAGATATTCACCACCTCCGGCACTTGCTCTGTGACCTGGAACAGCGCCGAGCCCATTGTCGCCGCATGGTTTGGCAATACCGACCTTGGATTGTCGGCTCAAGCCGCTGACAGCGCGTGTGCGACGACAGCCGCCGGAGGCAACGGCGGCATCGGAAATTGCACTTTCGATTGGTTCCAGGGCTGGGGGGGCGGCGCCACGCTCACGACGTCTCCCACGCTGCGCGCGGGCGGCAGGGTTCTTCTGGGCCCAATCACGTACACGTGCGCCAATGCCAGCGGTTGCTTCCAAAAGAACGCGGACGGGCTGACGATCCAGGGCGTCAACAGTGGTAACCCTGCTGCAAACGGTACGAACTTTGTGCCCGTCACCCATTTCGTTGCGACCGCCGATATGAACGCGATGTACACGTGGGCGTCGCATATAGGTAATGGCTCCTCCCGCATAGAGGACGTGATGTTCGACGGCGGCTCCTTCCAGGTGACCACGGGGTGCACCCTCACGAAGTACAGTAATGTCCTCAGCGGTTGTACAGCAGCCCATGGCGGGTTCAGCACGACCTACGACGTTGGAAAGCCCCTCCAGATCTCAGGGTGCACAGGCTGCCCTTTTACGCCGACCATCGTCAAGGTCGACAGCGCTACTCAGGTCGAACTTAACGTCAACTGGACCGGGACCACCGCGGGCAGCCTTTCCGTCACAGAGCCTTACGCGCAGATCAATATCCAGATGGGATCGAATTCAACCTCGCCATTACTTCTTGGCGAGCGGCTGGACAACGTAGCCCTTCGCAACGCGGGCACGGGCATTCTGGTTGAAGGCAGCGCAAGCAACTTTGCGCAAAATTTGGACATCTACAGCGTAAACTGTGGCGACAACTCGAGCGCGACGAACCCTGTTGCCGTGTGCCTGGACGCGTCGCTTGGGCCAATGGTAAACATGAACGTCATCGGCGGCCGGCTAGTAGCCGTGGACGAGGCCTATAAGATCGGACCAGACAGCACCACGAGTTCTCATAATACTTCCCAGGCGATCAGGCTGATCGGAGTGGATGTTGAGACCATCGGCAACGCGGCCAGGCACAATGGGGTCATTGGGAACGTCTATAACTTCACGCAGGATGGGGGTCACTCCGAATGGGGGGCGACCAATAGCGGACAGTCCATGTACGCCTGGGGCAACTACGGTACTGGGACTGCCACCACTTGTACCACCGCGACAAATATGTCGACGGCTCTAAGTGGGTGCTCAGGGGGCTCGCTTTCGTCCTGCGCACCGGGCCAGGCCATCAGGGTCAGCGGCGGTCCGACAGCCTCACCCGGTTCAGCTCTGGAGACATGGATATCTTCGTGCAGCAGCGGCGCGGGCACGATCACGCTGGCGGCAGTTTGGCCGGGCGCGAGTACGACCACCGGCACTATCTCAGCTGTGTTCAACGGCGGCTCGCCAGAGGGCGCGAAGCTGCTCAACGTCGACTTGGTCGACGATACCAACATCGCGTCCGTGGCCAGCTGGGCCAACGCGACGTTGTATCCCGAATTTACGGGTAACACTTGCGAGGGCGTCAACGTGAGCTCCGACGTCATCACTGACCACGCCACGAACAGCTTTGGAGACATTGGCAAGAATCCAGCCTGTCCGATTACGGGGATGATCGATAGCGGTGCGAATCTCCAGAATGCATTCACCACCACAGGCGCCGTGAGAAGAGACACAGAAGGAGGATTCCTCGACACCGGCAACTTTGCCTATGTCAAGGACTTCTTCACAAGCACTGACGGCCCCAACGCCGTCAGCGTAACAAATGGCGCCAACGTTCACCCGATGAAATTGTCCTTCGGGGTAAACCAGGCGAGCCTGTACACTGAAATCCAGGGGTGGCAGTCAGAGATCGGCTACAACTACCCACTGCACCTCCAGCGACAAGGCGGCACTGTGGTAATCGATGGGCTGACCACCAACGGCGTAGTGTCAGTCTCCTCGGGAGTGCTGGGCAGCAAGCAGATTGCGGGATCGGGTGCGGCGATCACGAGCGGGCCAAGTAGTTCAACCTCCGGCGATTGTGTAAGCTTCGCCGCCGGCGGTCAAATTCAGGATGGCGGCGGCCAATGTGCGCAGGAAAACCTTCCGGCGTCGGGGGCGTCGATCACCTTTAGCCCAACGGCCACGCTCAATACGGTCACCCTCAGCGCAAATGCAACGATATCAATTGGCGCAGGAACGGCTGGGTTTCGTTCTACCTTCTTGATCTGTCAGTCCACTGGGCCCTATACGCTTACGTGGCCGGCAACCGTACACGGCGGAATGACGATAGGATCGACCCTATACAAGTGCAGCTCCCAGGATTTTGTTTATAGCAGTGACCAGGCCGGCTGGTTTGCTACGTCTCCGGGTGTGATTAACGAGTAGCCCAGCCTGTCAATAGCAGGGACGCTTGCACAACTCTGACTGAGGCCTTATGAACCGGGGAGCAAAGACATTCCAAAGCGGTGACCCGACCCCTGAATCCATAGATTTCGGAATGCGATTTGGACGACCGGAAAAGGGGAGGGCGACGAGCAGCAGAATCGTCAGGCCGCTTCGGGATTCCAGAGAAAGGTTCTAAAATCGTCCTCCAGGGCCGACCATTTTCTTTTCCTCTGCAATGCCGTTTTCCCGCTGCGGAACTTCGTGGACTGCCGACAACGAAGCACCAAAACCACCATTCCGCTCCGCTTCCCATTGCCGAATCAGCGTGAATCAGGCTCTTCCGCCGTGAGTAACGCAGTTCGCTACCTGGCGAACGCCTCTTCCTGCACCTTCGCACGCTCAATCAGCTTCACCGGGTAATACGAGTTCCGCGTGTATTGCTTCACCATGCGATTGGTGTTGAAGTAAGACCCATTGAACGCCAGCGTGGTGCGCATCAGCCGCGCCCACTTCTCTTCGGCATCCAGGTACAGCGGAACCACTGCCGTCTCCAGCTTCTTGTAAAGCGAAGTTGCCTCTTCTTCGTCGTTGGCGCCGTCTTCGATCGCCCACCCCGTCACGCCTTCAATGCAGCCCTCAATCCACCACCCGTCCAGGATCGACAGGCTCGGTACCCCGTTCAGCGCAGCCTTCATCCCGCTGGTGCCCGACGCTTCATAGGGCCGCTTGGGCGTATTCACCCAAACATCCACGCTCGCCGTCAGCATCGCGCCCAGGTCCCACGCGTAGTTCTCCAGGTACACAATCTTGAGTTTGCTGTCGGAGAACTTCTGCGCGTCCTCCACCACTTTCTGGATCAGCGCCTTGCCCGGTTCGTCCTGGGGATGAGCCTTGCCCGCGTAGATGATCTGCAATCCGCCCGCCTGGTTGGCAATCTCCACCAGCCGTTCCGGATCGGTAAACAGAAGCGTTGCGCGCTTGTAGGTCGCCACCCGCCGCGCAAAGCCCAGCGTCAGCACTTTGGGATCGAGCACCTGCCCGGTGCGCGTCCCAACCTCGGCCAGCAGGTTTTCCTTGGCTCGCGCATGCGCGGCAAGAATCTGCTTCTCCGGCAAGTCGATCGCATTCCGCAGGTAGAGATTGTCCCGGCGCCACGAAGAGAAGTTCGCATCCAGCATCTGCTGGATGGGCTCGGAGACCCAGGTCGGCGCATGCACTCCATTTGTAATCGAGTCGATGGTGAACTCCGGGAACATGGCACGCGATACCTTCGCATGTTGCATGGCCACGCCATTCGCATAGCGCGAAAACTTCAGCGCCAGCAGCGTCATGTTCAGCATCCCGTCGCGATAACAACCCATCTTCTCCAGGCGCGCGGTGCGGTCCGAACCAAGAATGCGGTTGGTCTGTTCGGTTGAAAAACGGTCGTGCCCCGCCGGCACCGGCGTATGCGTCGTAAACACGCACTTCTGCCGCACCAGCGCCAGGTCGCTTTCCGTAGGCGCACCCAGCGGTCCGCCACCCAGCTCGCTCTCAATCAGCGCCAGCGTCAACAGTGCCGCGTGCCCTTCGTTCATGTGGTACACGTTTACCCGATGGCCCAAGGCACGCGCCATGCGCACACCGCCCATGCCCAGCACAATCTCCTGCTGCAAACGGTAGTTCGTGTCGCCGCCATACAGGTGATCGGTCAGCCCGCGATCCCATCCCGAGTTCCCATCCAGATCGGTATCCAGCAGGTAGATCGGCACCAGGTGGCCATAGCGCCCCACCAGCTCATAGCGCCACGCCCGCACCGTCACCACACGGTCTTCCACGCTCACCGTGGCGCGCGCCGCTTCTTCCGTGCAGAAATCCGCAGGATTCCACGGCTGCACATCTTCGCTCTGGATGCCATGCCCATCCAGGTGCTGCTGGAAATATCCCTTGCGATGCGCAAGCGTAAACGCGACCAGCGGAACTCCCAGGTCGGCCGCTGAGCGCAGCGTGTCTCCAGCCAGAACCCCCAGGCCGCCCGAATAGGTCGGCATCGCTGGGTTGATCGCGATTTCCATTGAGAAATAAGCCACCACGCCGGCGGCGGGAAAGGACTCGTATGAAAACGGCCTCGTTGACGTAGGTTGCATCTATGCTTCTTTCTGCGGCGCTCAAAAAAGTACTTCAAAGCGACGACCTGGGAATAAAAATCCCCGTTGTCCGGTTCAGCATCGGAATCGTATCCGTGGCTTGTTCGGTTGAAACCTCTGTGATTTTATCAAGAATTGCCGATCGCAGCGGTGGCACAATCGGGGAAGTCGTACCCGTCGATAACCGGCGCCGATAGTACCAATGTGCTATGGCGAGTTCCTTCCACGCAGCGCACATTTTGCCCCGGCAAATTCTATTCCATCAAAACAATGCCTTTCTTTTCGAAACCAGCCCTCAGGGCCGCCACCCGTATATAGTTTGGAATTACAAAGAAGCGGTAAGGATGCCCGACTTCAGCCGATGCGCGCCCCCCGAGGCGTGGCAAATGTGAATTTGTGGGACAATCCCAATTTGGCCCGCATAGAGCCTCGCCAGTTCCTCCTGGAACGCTTCCGCGTGGCTTTGCTCGACTAAGTTAATTGTGCAACCCCCAAATCCACCGCCGGTCAATCGCGCGCCAATCAGCCCCGGCAAGTCCTGCGCCAGCTCCACCATGGCGTCGGCCTCCTCGCAACTGGCTTCAAAATCCTTGCTATAGCTCCAGTGCGCCTCGGCCATCAATCGTCCCAGTTCTTCCAGATCGCCGTTGATCAGCGCCTCCGCCGCAGCCACCGTCCGCGCATTCTCCGTAATCACATGCCGCGCACGCTTCAACGAGTTAGGAGTCATCTCTGCGCCCCACTGCTCCAGATCGTCTACCGTCGCATCGCGCAGAAACTTAACTTCCGGCCGGTGGCTTGCAATCACCACGCACGCCGCTTCCACCTCCGCGCGCCGGCTGGTGTACTCCCCGCCGGTAATCGCGTGCTTCACCATGGTGTTGGCAATCACCAGCGCCACATAGTGGGGAATCGGCGCCAGCTTGAAGCTCAAATCCCGGCAATCCAGCAGCAGCGCATGATCCTTGGCCCCATTCGCTGAGATGAACTGGTCCATGATGCCGCAATTGGCGCCCACAAACTCGTTCTCCGCCCGCTGGCAAAGCCTCGCCAGCACCGGACCGGGATAGGTGACGCCAATCAATCCTGTCACCGCCAGCGCGGTCGCCACTTCCACCGACGCCGAGCTCGACAACCCCGATCCCAGCGGCACATCGCCCCACAGGCTCAGGCTGAATCCCGGAATCGCGTTCCCCTCGCCGGCCAGAATCGAAATCACTCCCAGCGGGTAATCCGTCCAGTGCTTGCCGGCCTTCGCCGGCAGTTCTGCCGCGTCAAAGTACCGCACCTGCCCATAGTTCTCTGAGAAGATCGCAATCTTCCCGTCCACCCGCGGAGAAATCCCCGCCAGCGTCGCGAAGTTGATCGCCGCCGGCATCACGAACCCTTCCGCGTAATCGGTGTGCTCGCCAATCAGGTTCACGCGTCCCGGCGCGACATAAACCGCCGGCTCCGCCTCAAAGCGCGCCATATGCATCGATCGAAATTCCGCAGCATCATGCATGTCAGTTCACACCCTTCATGGATTGAATCTCTAACGTCATGACCCATGAAAACCATTCCCCGCCCGCCAGCACCTTTGACCAGGGTCCGGTCACCGCAAGCGAGTCGACCGGCGCAGTGGCCGGCTCCATTGCCACGCACATTTGCTTCGTCCCCGCACGCTCCGGCCAGCCCCCGTAGGAAATCCACAGCCCAAGGTAAGGCGTGGCCACCGCATCGAATCCGGCTTTGATCCTCAGCCCAGCTCCCGGCCGCTCCAGCGCACACCAGCTCTCCGATTCACTCAGTGGACCGGCAAACAGCTTGTCCCCAATCCCCGACTTAACCCCCTGCGCCAAACTCAAGTCGCAAACGTTTCCATTCGCAAGCGCAGCTACCGGCCAGTTCACGGTATCCCCGCCCTTGCCCAGCCGTCCCCCGCCCGACCCTTCAAGCCGCAACGTGTTAATCGATAGCGGCAGCACAATCCGATCCCCCGCCTCCGCCACAAACAAAGGATGTGCCGCCCACGACCAGGGCGTCTGCAAGCTGCTCATATTCCTCAGCGAATAATTCAGCCGCAGCTCCCATCCCAACTCTGTCTCCGCCAGCCCAACAGTCCTTTCCAGCGTGAGCGGCAAAGAGAAGCATTCTCCCACCAGAGCCACCGAGCTTTCACTCTCTCCCGCCGCCAACTGATCCCTGAACCCTGTGCCCTGTTCCCTGCTTTTCCACTCCACTCGCCACAAATCCCCATGGTCCGGAATCTCCGCCGTCCCCGCCGCCGTCTCCACCGTGCAAGCCGCCACTGACGGCAAGCATTCATCCCATCCGCTCGCGTCCCCGGCATCGAAGCTCATCGTCCGCGTCCGCGGACCGTAAGGCGCCAGGGGGCGCTGCAGCAGTTCCTGCTCCCCAATCAGGATCGAAGCGATCTTCCCGCCCAGCCGCGGCAGAATCGTCACCGTGCAGTCTCCTGCGCGCATGACAACGTTTTCTTCTTCGACCGCTTTCATGCTCTTCATCGATCCCTACGCTCCCAGCCTCTCTCCACACGCTGCGCTCAACCGCTCCCAAATCCTGTCCAGCCATGCCAGGTGCTCCGGCTTCATCAGCACAGACCGCAAGCAAGTGACCGGTTCAGCCCCAGCGCCAGCCGCCGGCTCAAACCAGAATTGCGGCAATTGTACAAGAGCCAGATGTAAATCCCTTGCGGCGCAGCCCACAAATATATTCTGCGCCAGCTCGGATGCCTGCTCGGTGCTTTCCGCTTTCACCTTCCACACCACGATATCAAGTTCCGGCCCACCTCCGGCCAGTGCCTCAAACCGCCTGTCCTTTCGCAGCCTGCGGTCCAGTTCCAGCGCCGCCGCCCGCCCGCTCTTGAGCCCCATCGCAAACTCTCCAGACGGCACCAGCGGCAAAAGCTGTTGCGTAGCCCACAGCGCCACGGCCGCCGCTCCGGCACGCGAACACTCCAGGCTAATCTCCCCCAGGTGCAATTCCTTCGAAGTGAAATACGTATATGGCGAGTCATGCTTGTAGAACCGCCCCACAGTAGGATCGCGAAACAGCACACACCCGCATCCATAGGGCTGCAGTCCATGCTTATGCGGATCGATCACCAGCGAATCCGCCTCCACCGTGGCCCGGTAGGCCCGCCGTGCGGCCTCATCCAGCGAGCCGTCGTCCCGGTCTTCCTCTCCGTCATCCGCGATCAGCCTGAAATACCCCCCATACGCCCCATCCACATGCACCCTGAACCCATAGCGGTCCTTGAGCTTCAACACCTCGTCCAGCGCATCCACAGCCCCGATCGCCGTAGTTCCCAGCGTCACCACCACCGTACCCACATCCCCGCGGCGCAACTCCGTCTCGAGCGCATCCAGATCCATACGCCCTCGCCCATCCGCAGCAATCGCATTAAACTCCAGCTTCAACACCGCTGAAATCCGCCGGTGCGTATAGTGCGCCTGCTCCGACCCCACAATCCGCTTTCCCGGCGCCAACTGCCCAGCCACCCACAAAGCCTCCAGGTTCGCCAGCGTCCCGCTTGAAGTCAGATGACCCAAATATTCAGCCCACCCGAACATCCCCGCTATCTCGCCGACCGCCTCAATCTCCATCTCCGAGCTGGCCCGCCCGCCATCCCGCGCGTGGTTGTTCGGATTCACTTTCATCGCCAGCGTATACGCCGCCCGCGCCACCGCGTGCGGAGGCTTGAGCATCTGTCCTGCATACAAGGGATGAAAGTACGGGTAGTTGTTCCCCAGCCGTTTGGCCGTAGTCTCCAGCACCCGCGCCACCGCGCCCAGGTCAGCCGCCGGCTCAAACGCCGGCAGCGCGCTAAACTCCGCCTCCAGCAGCTCCGTAGCGCGCGACAAAAGTCCAGGAACAGGATCGTTCACCATAGCGACCCCTCACTTTATTAGAGCGCATTCAGCTCCACAATCGCGCCTCCGCATCAACCCTTCAGTCCACCCTGGCCTTCGCCGCCGGCTCGGAGGAGCTGCGAGTCCCGGATCCCTCGGTTGCTGCTTC
>JBKQNU010000144.1:0-68836 GCA_052145815.1 Occallatibacter sp. | reverse complement strand
CCCGCTTGCTGCCCACGAATCCGCCTCCGGCTGCAATGATTATCACGGTATGACTGACTACGGAAACCGAAACTCGGCCAGTCCTCTACCCGGCGTGACACAGAGGGATTCTTTAGTTTTGTGTCATGGCTTGTGTCATAACCCTGCCATCCCTGCCGGAGTCGGACTGTATCTCTCCGTGTCGCTTGGTCACACACAAAAGGCAGCGATCCTGCGTGAAACCCGCATGAACACTGCCTCTCTGTGTCGCTTCGTATCGCTGTCTATCTGCTCGTATTCATTCGCCCTTGGAAATGGCATGGAAGAGGTCATCGGTTCGATCCCGATCAGGTCCACCAATTACATCGACAATCTAGCGAGTCGGCTTAAAATCACGCGATACACAAACAATACGTTGCAAGATTAAGCGGCATTTCCCTTTACCTCTCGCGAAACTCATCTGGAACGATCCATCAGCACATCCACTACTCGGCTCTGCGCCTCTCGCTTTGCTGGCGCCAGTGCTTTCGTGTAAGTATTCATGGTTGCGGTACGCCCAAAGAATCCGAGAAACGTAAAATTGCCATGATGGAAAGACTCTTGCGCTGTCTTGCGATAACTCTGGTTCTGGTCCCGTTCGATGCCGCGGCGCAAACGGCGCCGGATTCCAGCCAGCCTGCGACAACGCTGCACTCCTACTCCAACCTGGTTGTGGTAGATGTCGTGGCGACCGATGATAAGCACAGCTCTGTGCATCAACTCGCCGCAGCGGATTTTACGGTCTTAGAAGACGGCAAACCGCAAACGGTGAAGGTCTTCGAGGAACATGCGGCACTACCGCCCACAGCGCCGAGGACCATGCCCAAGCTCAAACTCAGTCCGGGTTCCTTCACCAACTACTCCCCGGTGCCACCGAGCGGCACGTTGAACATTCTGCTTTTCGACAAGCTGAACACGCCCTTGGACGACCAGATGTACGTGCGCGACCAGGTGTTGAAGTACCTGAAGGAAGCGCATCCTGGAACGCGAACGGCGATCTTCTCGCTCACAACGGAACTGAAGATGCTGCAGGGATTCACTTCCGATCCCGAGCTACTGCGCGCCCTGGTTCTAGGAAGGAAGGGAAACCCCTCGGGCTCGCCGCTGATGAACAATGCGATGGAGGGCGATCAGCCCGGTGCCGACGACCCCCTGACGGATGCAATCTCGGATATGCCTGGTATGCGCGGGAACAGTCCGGATTCCTCGACCATTCTCGCCAACCTGCAACAGTTCGAAACCGAGCAGCAAGCATTTCAAATCCAGCTGCGGCAGCGTTATACGCTCGATGCGCTGAACCAACTGGCCCGCTATCTGGGCAGGCTGCCCGGCCGCAAGAACCTGATCTGGTTTTCCGGCTCGTTTCCCATCAACATTCTGCCCGATGGCGACATCTCGAATCCGTTCGCCGTAGTTGGCTCCGCGGGGGGTGAGTTCCGCGAGACCGTCGATTTGCTGGGGCGCAGTCAGGTGGCGGTATACCCCATAGACGCGCGGGGCCTGATGACTCCGCCCATGATGAGGTCGTCGCAGAGCGGCACAAGCTTGGCGAGGAATCCGGGGGCCTTTTCCAGCGCCAACTCAAAATGGTTCCAAGAAAGATCCAGCGAGCAGAGCACGCTCATGCAGATGGCCGAGGAAACTGGCGGTGAAGGATTTGTGAACACCAACGGGCTGAAAGAAGCGGTGGAAAAGTCCATCGAAGTGGGATCGAATTACTACACAATTGCATACACGACGGCAAATCGCAACTGGAACGGGGCCTTCCGCAGAATCCAGGTGAAGGTGGATCGGCCCAAAGTAACGCTGGCCTACCGCCGCGGCTACTATGCCGACGATCCTGACAACCCAGCACATCGGGGCCAGGGACAAGATGGGCAATCGGTTGCGCCGCCGTACAACGCAATGCACGCTGCCATGCTGCATGGCGCGCCCGGCCCCTCGGAACTGATCTTTGTAGCCGACGTGCGACCGAGTACAGCGGACACTGAGGTCGCACCGATGCAGGGAAACCAGCCGGCCAAGCAGCTTTCAGGGCCATATCGGCGTTACACGGTCACTTTCGCATTGAGTCCATACCAAGTGAGTTGCGCCGCAGGCCCGGACGGCGTGCACCACTGTGGGATGGACTTCCTGACCTTTGTGTATGACGCGGACGGCGTGCTGGTAAACATGCAGACGAACGGCATCAACGCCGCCGTTTCGGAGCAGAGATTTGCCGAGTTTATGAAGCGCGATTTCGTCTACCGGCAGGAGGTCAGCGTGCCCGCCAAGGGCGAATACTACCTGCGCATCGGGATGCACGACCGCAATACGGATAACATGGGTGCGGTGGAGGTGCCAGCGGCGGCCGTGGCCAAGCTGCCGCCTCCGGCTTCGGCGGGAAGTCCCCGGAAATAAGCGACCCAAAAAGAGGGCCAGCAGCCGATGATCACGAGATCCGCCAGTAGAAAGTACGTCGCCGGCGCCGCTGCAAGGCAATTGGTCCATGCCGCCCTTCTTCTCAGACGGCCTTGTCTGAATCCGCTTGGTGCTGCCTGACCCGCCGAGGCTCTTCGCGCCAGGGTCGGCCCCGGATGTCCGCTACAAGACTGATTGATCCGGAGCTTCGCGAAAAATCCTGTTGCTTGTTGCGCTCACGAACGATAAGGGTTGTATTCTTGGTCGGCGGGACTTGGATCATGGAAATCGCTGCGTAAGTTTCGCAAGTTGCACGCTTGCATCGGTTGCAGCCCAAAGACAGAATGCCGCCGCGTCTCCTCTTTCGGCGCCGGAGAGAGTATTCGCTGGCCGGTCGTTGAGGGGAGGCTGAAAACGGCCTTGGCGCCTCCAAACAGCCTTGGAGCCTCCAGTCCGATGCGAGGCAGAAAGATGACAAATACGATGAATCGCCGCAAGTTTTTGGAAACTGCATCCGCATCGGCTTGTTTCACTATTATTCCCAGGCATGTACTGGGAGGAACCGGGTTTATCCCGCCCAGCGACAAAATCACCCTCGCTCACATCGGCACAGGTACGGAGGGTCTCCGCGAGATGACGAAATTGATTGCCGTCCCGGAGATCCAGATTGTCGCCGTATGCGACCCTTCGAAGTACGCATTTGGTTACCGGGATTGGGGAAAGGATGGCCTCCTCAACGACATGCGAAACGCCCTTGGGAAGCCGGACTGGGGGGCGGGAACCGAGGGGACTATTCCGGGAGGCCGCGACGTGGCGAAAGACTTCGTCGAGACCTACTATGCTACCCAACGGCCTGGCGGCACATTCAAGGGCTGTTCTTCCTACGCCGACTTTCGCGAACTGCTGGTCGAGGAAAAAGAAGTGGATGCCGTCAAGATCATGACCCCCGACCATCTTCACGGCGTCGTCAGCATCGCCTGCATGAAGAGAGGCAAGCATGTGATCATGCATAAGCCCCTCGCCAATCGATTGGAGGAAGCCAGGCTGGTGATCTCGACCGCCCGCGAAAAGGGCGTTGCCACGCACTTCATGCCCTGGGACGCCAACGGATCGATGGACCAGGTGATGGCCTGGATCCACGGTGGCGCCATCGGCGCTCTGCGTGAAATCCATAACTGGACGAATCGTCCGGTGTGGCCGCAGTACACCAATCTTCCCACCGCTACGCCTCCCATTCCGGATGGCTTTGACTGGGATTTGTGGCTGGGTCCTGAGGCCGCGCGTCCCTATTCGCCCGAATACACGCACATGGTATTTCGCGGATGGTATGACTTCGGAGGCGGCTGCATGGCGGATATGGGCCATTACAGCCTGTGGACAGTCTTCAATGCCCTGGAACTGGGATCGCCGACCAGTGTCGAGCCGGTGCTCAGTCACACCTGTGCGTTCAAGGATAGTGTCCCGTTCAAGGTGAACAATGACTTCTCCTACCCCACAGCCTGCATTGTCCGCTTCAAGTATCCGGCCAGCGGAAGAAGGCCGGCGGTGGATCTGATCTGGTATGACGGCGGGACACGGCCCCTTACGCCACCCGAGTTGGAAATTGATAACAAGGAACTTCCCATCGAGGGCATGATGTTTGTCGGCAGCAAGGGAAAAATACTGGCAGGTTTTAACGTTCAGGACCCGCGGCTGATTCCCGAAAGAAGGATGCGCAAGTATCCTGCTGCGCAGGCGGTCCCACAGCAAGAACGGCAGGGCGGGACTTCCCCAGACATGCGCCAGTGGGTTGCCGCCGTCCGGGGCGGACCGCAATCGCCCTCGAGCTTTTTGAATGCCGGCCCCATTTCAGAGGCCGTCAACTTATGCTCCGTCGCCCTGCGCACGGGCAAGAAACTCCTGTACGACAGTGAGTCCCGGAAAATCACCAACGTAGCGGAAGCCAACAAATATTTGTCCCGCGAATACCGAAAGGGTTGGGATCCCCAATCCATCTAAGAGGTGAATCGACGTGCAGACAATTTCAAGAAGGCAATTTCTTTATGGCAGCGCCATGTGCATCGCCGCATCGGCGATGAAGGCCGAGGCGGACCCGCTGGGACTTCCGATTGGGTGCCAAACCTATCCGCTTCGCGAATCGATCGCGAAAGACTTCGAGGGCACCTTGCATCAGATTGCGGGCGGCGGATTTCAGATGATCGAGCTGTGCTCGCCAACCAGTTTCGCGCGGGATGGCTTTGGTCCCCTGGTGAATCTGAAGCCGGCGAAGATCCGCGGCATGATCCGGGACGCGGGCCTGGGTTGCATTAGCAGCCACTTCAGATTCACTGAACTCAAGCAACAGTTGGACGTCCGGATCGCGTTTGCCCAGGAGCTGGGCCTGAAACAGATGATCTGCGCCACATTGGAAGTCCCAGCCGACGCGCCCATGTCAGCCTGGTTGAAGGCTTTCGACGAGATGAACGAGATCGGCGCAAAGGTCAAAAAGGCCGGCCTTCAGCTTGGCTACCACAATCACCAATTCGAGTTCAAGGAAATCGACGGCGTGCTGGTTTACGACGAGTTGATGAAGAGGTTTGATCCCGCGTTGATAAGAATGCAATTCCAGGATGCCATCCCGCCTCAATACGACCCCGTCGCCTTTCTCGCCAAATACCCGGGCCGGTTTATTTCTCTCCATCTTTCCGACTGGTCGGCGGAGCGGAAAGCGGTTCCCATCGGAACGGGCACCATTGACTGGAAGAAGCTTTTCGTTGCGGCCAAAGCCGGAGGCATCAAGAACTACTTTGTCGAAATGGACTGGGACTTGATGCAAGCCAGCGTTCCCTACCTTCGCAAGCTGAATGTGTAGTGAGGTTGCCAAACGAACAGATTCCGCAGCGCGCGGCGCGCCGCGTGATAGCCGCACATCCCATGAACTCCCCCGCCTGGAGGAGTGGACGACGAGCATAGATACAGGTTCGAGGTGCCTGTCGAGTAATTTCCCCATGCAGGCCGAAAGAAAAACTGCCGCAATGACAACTCGCCGCCGTTAATGTCACCGCCAACCAGGTTGGCGTTCATGGCCTCAAGTGCGGCGGGCGCTGATACTCGGCGCGCCATCACGCAATCGCGAAAGCCGGGAGCGAACCGCTCCAGTTGCCCTTCAATGCGGCTTGTCATATCGACGGTTGATCCGTTCGGCACATGGCAGTAGACCCAGGCCACATGCTTCCCCTCGGGCGCGCGGGTTGCGTCGAACAGCGATGGCTGCGCCACCAGCACGAATGGATGCGGCGCGATCTCGCCATGCGTGGCTGCATACTCCGAAAGCGCGACCTCTTCCATCGTCCCGCCCAAATGTACGCTGATGGCGCGGCCACATTCCTTTGCGCGCCAGGGAATCGGGTCAGAAAGGGCATAGTCAATCTTGAAAGCTCCAGGACCGTAGCGAAACCGCTCAAGAGAATTCCGGTAACGGCGATGGAGACGATCTCCGGCGATGGCACACAGCTGTCGCGGCGTCACGTCGCAAAGAACCAGCGCACTGTCCGTATCCAGCTCATCGAGCGCGGCAATGCGTCGTCCGGTGTGAATCTCGCCGCCCAGTTCGCGCAATTGCTCAGCAAGTGCATTGGTAATCGCCTGTGAGCCGCCGCGCGCAATGGGCCAACCCACTGCATGAGCGGCCGCCCCCAGCACAAGTCCGGCAGCGGAGCTGAGCGGCTCGTCGAGGGAGAGAAATGAATGCGCCGCAAGTCCCGCAAACAAGGCGCGCGTCCGCTCGCCGGCGAAGAGGCTTTTCGCGAGCCGGAGAGCAGGCTGGAATGCATAAGTTCCAAACCGCGCCATCAACAACGGATGGTGCGGAATGCGCGTCACCGGTCCAAGCGCGTCATGGGCAAATTGCGGCCAATGTTTCACGAGAGGCTCAACAACCCTCCGCCAAGCGCGGCCATCGCGCCCCAACGCAGTCTCCGCGTCGTGCAGATCGCGCTCCAGCATTACCGCGGAGCCGTCATCGAGTGGATACGCCAGCGGCGCCGATCCATGAATCCACTTCAATCCATACTGTGCGAGCGGAAGCGCAGCGAAAAACGGCGAGCCGGCAGCCATGGGATGCACCGCTGAGCCGAAGTCATGCTGAAAGCCGGGGAGCGTCAACTCCATGGTACGGGCTGCGCCGCCCGCTTGCGCTTCCGCTTCATACACATCTACCTTGAGGCCGGCCTGCGCAAGCGTAATGGCCGCAGCCAGCCCATTGGGGCCTGATCCAATCACATGCGCACGTTGAGATTCTCTAGTCATGAGGAGGCAACTCGTCAGGCCATTGCAGCACCGCAAATTTGCCATCCGGCTGTTTCGTCAGCTCCGGTGCATACAGGCCCATCAGACTCCGCTTCCACCAGTTTCCGGTCTTGCGCTTTTCGTCCGTCGAGGTAAACCAGTATTGCCACAGAACCGCTCTCACATACCGTGGCGGCGCCGTTGCAAACGGATTTCCACGGAACAGGGTCAGCACATCGGGATCGTTCTCCAACAGCCTTTCTTCGGTCAACGGGACAAGGTTGTTTTGCTGCCAATCGCCGAGCGAAGCGAACCAAAGGTTCCATTCGAAGCGCGGCTGATAAGGCGCGTAGATGCGCGGCGCTTCATTGAGCGCCTGCGGCTTGTAACGGAACAGATACGGCGTCCAGTTCTCGCCATCGTTTGAACCCTGAAACTCAATCTCATATCGGCCACGCGTCATTACGGCAAACAGTCCGTATTGATTGGCAATGCGAAACGGTTCCAGCGCCATGATGGGAGCGGTCGGGAGCGGCGCTTCGGGCCATTGAATTCGAACCATCTCGGCGGTCGTCACATAAGCAATCCATGTAAGCATCACTGCCGAAACGAAAAGCCGAGCCATCTTGAAATAATGAACCGAACCGCCAGCTTTCGGCGGAGCGTCTTCCGTGAAGGCTTCTTCTTCCTTCGGAATCAAAATCGAATCGACCTCGCCCGCATCCTCCTGCTGCGTAATTTCAGGTAACGTTGTGCGCACGCGCGCCGGCAGCAGCCACCGCAGGCTTTGATCGTCCAACAGCAGGAAGCCCAGCGCCAGCACCAGGTAATTGAGAAACGTGTAATTCGCAGTTAGAATCACGCCGATCTCCCAGGACGTGACGATGAAGAAGCAGATCAGCCGCGCGCGCCTGGGCAGGAACATCATCCAGACCACACCCAGTTCCATCACTAGTGTTCCCACCACCGTGGCCGCGTGAAACCAGTGCGGCAAATGTTCGATATACCATCCGACCCACGTCGGCAGCGGACCGTTCTGGTAGTACTCATCCATCGCCGTATAGTTGCGCCATTGCGGGTCGCCACTGAGCAGCTTCACCAGGCCGGATTCAAAATAGATGCGGAACCACTCCCATTGCAGCAGAAAGTGGCTGGCTCGCGAGGGCGGGCTTGCGATTCCCCATCCCGGCAAGAACCCGCGCGGTGCGAAGAACAGAGCCAGAAAGCCGGCCTCAAGCAGCATGCCGTCGGATTGATAGCTTGAAAATGCTTGCGCCGCGCTGACAAACGAGAGGAAGCAGACCAGGCAGGCAAAAAAGCTGAACCGAGGCCAGAGATTGCAGAATGCCGCGACCGACGCGATGAGGCCAATCCACGTGACCACCATCATGGCTTGCTCGCCCGACGAAAGCCAAAAGAGCGAAGGCACGTACCACAACTGCAGCGATCCGACCTCGCCATGAACCGCAGCCAGAAAGCGTTGTGCGGGCAGAACGCCGAGCGGTCCGATGAGGCCTTCAATCTGGAAGAGCAGCGAGAAGAATGCGGAGAAATAGAAAATGGCCAGCGCGCGCAGGAAGATCCAGCGCGGCACGAAACGGGTGCGTGGGCCGGCTTCCGCGTCAAAGAGCCAGCGCAAGGCGCGGCCAGGAGTCCATTTCGCTGGGGTACGTTGCGCGGGATGGAGCGGAAGCGTGTCCATATGCTGAAACCTGCGTAGGTCCTGCCCGTCCATGACCTAGACTACTCGGCGCAAGACCCAAATTCCAGCGTCACAATACATTGCTTGAAAACTGAGCTAATCATCGAACCCGCACCGCTTACACTGAAGTGCAAAGGTCGCCGAGCCATGAGTGCAGCCATTGAATTCCGGAATGTGTCCTTCGCGGTTTCCCCAGTACGGCTGCTGCTCGACAATATATCGCTCGCCCTCGAAGAGGGAACCACGACCGCAGTCCTGGGCCGCAGCGGCTCCGGCAAAACCACCCTGCTGCGCACCGTCAATCGCATGATCGAGCCTACCGGCGGCGATGTGCTTGTGCACGGAAGAGAAGTTCGGGCCAGCAATCTCATCGCTCTCCGCCGAGGCATGGGTTACGTGATTCAGGAGACAGGATTGTTTCCCCACTTCACCGTCGAGCGCAACGTGGGTGTTGTCTTGGAGGCTCAAGGCCAACCAATCAAGGACCGCATCCGGCGCAGCCATGAGTTGATGGCGGCCGTGGGCCTCGACCCGGCCATCTTCGCAATGCGCCACCCACACCAGCTCTCAGGAGGGCAACGCCAGCGCGTCGGCCTGGCCCGCGCTCTGGCCGCCGAGCCCGGTGTGCTGTTGATGGATGAACCCTTCGGCGCTCTCGATCCGCTCACCCGCCGCGAGATGCAGGACATGCTCCGCGGGCTCTTGGCCACGCTAAAGAAGACTGTGCTGCTCGTGACCCACGATCTGGATGAGGCCTTGTATCTTGCCGATCGCATTGTGCTGCTAAGCGAAGGCAAGTTGGTCGCCGATCTCGAGCCCGCGGAGTTTCTGCGCTCGAATGACCCGCAAATCGAAGCCTATGTGAAGGCCTTTCACCGCGGCCAGCAAACCACCTCCGCGTCAAACTCAACGAAAAAGGTGCAGCCGTGAACTCCAGCTTCTTCGCGCAATACGGAAGCGAGATCGCCACGCTCACCCTTGAGCATCTGTGGCTCACCGGCGCGGCAATGCTCTTCGCCACGGCCATCGCCGTCCCCACGGGCATCCTGCTCACCCGTTCGCCGGGATGGGCCAAGCCGGTGATTGCCGCCGCCAACATTTTGCAGACCATTCCATCGCTGGCAATGTTTGGCTTCCTGTTGCCGCTGCCGTGGCTGGGCGATCGTGCGGCGCGCATCGCAATTGTCGCGCTCACCGCGTATGCGCTGTTACCGATCCTGCGCAACACCTATGCGGGCATTCGCGGCATCGACCCGGCAGTCATTGAAGTGGCGCGCGCACTCGGCCTCACCGGCTCACAGCTGCTCTTCAAGGTCGAGTTGCCCCTGGCCGCAGCCTTCATCCTCGCCGGCCTCAGGACCGCGACCGTCACCTGCGTCGGCATCACCACCATTGCAGCGGCCGTGGGTGCAGGCGGTCTTGGAGAGCTGATCTTTCGCGGCGTCGCCTCGGTGGACAACCGCTTAGTGCTCGCCGGCGCCATTCCCGCGGCGCTGCTGGCGTTGGCTGCCGATGCGGCACTGGGCCTGCTCGAACGACGCTTCAAGGTTCCAGCGAAATGATACGCATGCTTCGCACTCCCGCACTCGCCGCGGTCGCGCTCGCCGTTTCTATTTTGCTTACGGCGTGTTCACCGCCGCGGCCCGATCATCCCGTCATCGGCGCCAAGAACTTTACCGAACAAGTTGTGCTCGGCGAGCTTCTGGCGCAGGAGATTGAAGCCAAATCCAATCTGAAAGTCGAGCGCCGGTTCTATCTTGCCGGCAGTTACATCTGTCAGCAGGCGCTTGTCTCCGGGCGCATTGACGCCTATGTGGAATACACCGGCACAGCGCTGACGGCGGTGCTCAAGCAGCCCGTCGATCGAGACCCCGAACGCGTTCTCGATATAGTCCGGAGCTTTTACGCCTCGCGCTACAACGTCGTTGTTGCGCAGCCGCTTGGTTTTGAGAACACCTTCGCCATGGTCGTTCGTGGCGAAGATGCGCGGGCGCTGCACGTGGCCACGCTGAGCCAGGCCGCGCAGTACACGCCTCAATGGCGGCTGGGCGTTGGCTATGAATTCGAACAGCGGCCGGATGGACTGCCCGGACTCAGCGCTGCCTACGGGCTCAAATTCGCCGCCGCGCCCCGCACCATGGATCTTGGGCTGCTTTATCGCGCACTCAATGAGCACCAGGTGGACATGATCGCGGCCAATTCCACCGATGGGCCGATTCGGGCCTTCGGGCTCGTCGCGCTCGAGGACGACAAGCACTATTTCCCGCCTTATCAGGCCGTCCCGCTGGTGCGTGCGAAGGCGCTCGAGCGCTGGCCGCAGATCAAGACCGCGCTCGACACGCTCGCCGGAAAAATCACCGCGGACGATATGCGTGCAATGAACGAGTCCATTGACGGTCAGCATCGCGATCCCGCGCAAGTCGTGCGAGAATTCCGCGACAGGAAGGGGCTTTGAAGCCCCAGCTTTTGCCGTAAACTGAGATTTCCGGCCGGATTCAAAGTCCAATGGGAGGTCATCTGACTTCATCAAAAGCAATTCGTCGCTGTTCCTGGGCTGAGAGCGATCCGCTCATGCAGGCCTATCACGATGAAGAGTGGGGCGTGCCTGAGTATGACAGCCGCGCCCTGTGGGAAGAGCTGATGCTGGATGGATTTCAAGCCGGGCTTTCCTGGATCACCATCCTGCGCAAGCGTGAAGCGTTCCGGAAGGCCTTCAGGGCCTTCGATCCGCAAAAGGTAGCACGTTTCACTGAAAAAGACATCGCAAGACTGCTGGAGGATCCCGGCATTGTCCGCTCCCGAGCCAAGATCGAAGCGACCATCAACGGCGCGCGCATCTATCTTGCGATGAAAAAAGAAGGCGAGGACTTTGCGGAGTTTATTTGGAAGATGGCAGGCGGAAAGCCGATCGTCAACAGCGGCCCGGTTCCTGCCAAGACGCCGCTCTCGGAAGAAATCTCGAAGGAGCTCAAGAAGCGCGGATTCAAGTTCGTGGGCCCGGTGATTGTGTATGCGTGGATGCAGGCCGCCGGCATTGTCAACGACCATAGCGCCGATTGCTTCCGGCGAAAGGACAACGGAAAAAGGCAGCGCACCCGCGTTGAAACCGCGTGAACGCTGCCTTTCCGTACGGCTTATAACTATTACAACCCGCCCATCTTCCTTCGCAGTCCGAGTTCCGGCAAGAACGCGCTGCGGATGGGACAGCTACTTCAGGCTGACCGTGGCCTTCAGCGGAAGCTTGTCCGACGAACCGCCCACCATGATCGTGTAGTCACCGGGAATCAGCGTCCATGCGTTTTTGCCTTCGTCGAAGATGGACAGATACTTGGGGTCTACCTCGACTTCCACGGTCTTCTTTTCGCCGGCACTGAGTTGCACCTTGCTCCAGCCCACCAGCCTCTTGGGAGGTTCTTCCGCGCTGGCCGGGAGCGCCGCATAGACTTCGGCAATCTCCGCGCCGGCGCGCGCCCCGGTGTTAGTCAAAGTGAAAGTTACTTTCACCTTATCCCCTGGAGTTACAGTTAGCCCGGAGTAATGATAAGTCGTATAAGAGAGACCGTATCCAAAGGGAAACAGGACGGGCTTCTTCTCCGCGTCATACCACTTGTAGCCAACCTTGATGCCTTCATCGTAGACAACCTGGAACGGCGGCAGGCCCTTTGCCCATTGCTCCGGGGTGGCTGCCGCACCGTCGTAGTGTTGCGACATGGGCGGCGGGTGCGTGATGGTGGGGTGGGGCAGATCGGCCTCGCTCTTCGGAAATGTGTTGGGCAGCTTGCCCGATGGATTGACGGAACCGAAAAGAACATTGCCAAGAGCATTCGCGCCGTCTGAGCCTGCGTACCAGGCTTCAACGATCGCCGCCGGAGCATCGACCCAGGGCATCGTTACAGGGCTGCCCGACTCGATCACCACAACGGTGTGAGGATTGGCCGCCGCTACCGCCGCGATCAGCGCGTCCTGGTTATGCGCCAGCGTCAGGGTCGGCAGGTCCATGCCTTCGCTCTCCCACTGGTAGGCGAATACGATAGCCACGTCCGCCGTCTTGGCCAACGCAGCAGCAGCCGCGGGATCGTCGCCTGATTCGTACTTGACCGTCGCTTTCGGCGCGCGCGCCTGGATTGCCTTGAGTGGCGACGTGGGGAACCAGATCTCCTGTTGCCAGCGCGTCGCGCCCTTCCCCGGCTGCGCGATCGCGTTGCCTCCCGGCGGATCGACCTGCGCCGAACCGCCGCCCGAAATCATGCCTACATCGGAATGCGCGCCAATCACGGCGATGGTGTGCAGGCGGACGGGAACCAGCGGCAGCGTTGCGGCCCTGTTCTTGAGCAATACGATGCCGCCTTCTTCAATCTTGCGCGCGACCTCAAGTCCGGCCAAGGGATCGACTACGCTGCGCTCACGCGGATAGTCGATCACGCCAGCGGCAAACATGGTGCGAAGAATGCGGTGCACATGATCGTCAAGCTCCGCTTGCGGAATCGTCCCAGCTTCCACCGCTGCCTTGTACTTGGCTTCATAAAAGACGCGTCCTGGCTCCTCATTGTCGAGACCCGCTGCAGATGCCTTCTCCGTCGAGTGCGTACCGCCCCAGTCGGAGAGAACAAAGCCGGGGAACTGCCAGTCTTTCTTCAGCACATCTGTGAGCAGCCACTTGTTCTCGCAGGAGAAGTCGCCATTCACGCGGTTGTACGAGCACATCACAGCGGCCGGATGCCCCTGCTCAACTCCAATTTCGAACGCCAGCAGATCGCTTTCGCGAGCTGCCCGATTGGAGATGGTGATGTTGACCGAATTGCGTCCGCTCTCCTGGTCGTTGCAGGCATAGTGCTTGATGTCGCCGATCACATGCTGCGACTGCGTGCCTTCAATCAGCCGCGCAACCAGTGTCCCGGCCAGAATTGGATCTTCGCCCAGATACTCAAACGTCCTGCCGTTGCGGGGTTCGCGCGTAATGTCCACGCCGCCGCCCAGGGACATGTTGTAGCCCTGTGCGCGCAACTCTTTGCCGATCAACTTGCCATATTCGAAGGCGGCATCAGGATCCCAACTGGCGGCCGCGGCCACGTTCGCGGGCAGCGCTGTTGAGTAGCGTCCGTTGGCCCCGCTCGATCGCACGCCATAGGCAGCGTCGCTCATGTCAATGCCGGGAATGCCCAACCGGGGAACGCCCACTTCATAACCGACACCGCGATTGGACGGCATGTTCTCCTCGGTGAGGGGATCGTCCGTAGGCATGCCGACACCATGGAGCACTGCAACTTTTTCGTCGAGCGTCATCTCTTTCATGACCAGATCGGCGCGCTCGTCCGGGGAGAGGCTCGTATTCATCCACGGACCGGTAGGTTTGGGAGGCCGCTGCGGGCGCTGGGAGCACCCGGGAACAACAAGCAAGGCAAGACTCAGAAACGTAAGCGCCGAAAAGCAATATCCGGCGCGAAGTTGGAAATGCTTCATGGAAACCCTCGGTAAACCGTTTTTTCAATGGCAGAATTAATCCTAACAGCCAAGGGGGAGTCTGTAGAAAATCGGTGCGATACGCCGCGATTCGGAAACCGGGGGAGCCGAATCCATACCAGACCGTTGGGCCCATCAACCTGCTGGTCTGGTCACTCTACGCTCCGGCTTGGGGGGAGCCGGGCTGAAGCATTCGAGCCGAAGATGGGACATCCGCCCATCCATTTGCCGCAACTGCTCCTCAACTACCCGCCGTACCTGAGGCGGGTCCCCTTGAGCGCGCAGATTCACAAGCAGCTCATGTCGCTTCGCTGGTGACGCATCCAGGTTTCCCTCCACCCTTGGCTCTTCGCGGTTCGCGCAGATCGCCGCCTTCAGCCAGCCTGAAGGCGAGCCGTCAAACAGCTTCAGGTGAATAATAGGAATGCCCGCCCCGGTCAGCGCCTCGTCCAGCGCGTCAAGAAACGGTCCCACCACCAGCGCCGGAGCAATGGGCAGTGCCGGTTCAAGCACAAAGCTTAAATTGAGCCAAGCCAGAGCCGCTTCCGCGCGCGCATAGCGCGCATAGTCGATCTCGAGAGTAGTCCTTCCGGCCTCAAGCGAACCGAGAAGGATTTCATCTAGCCATTCCCGCACACCCTGGCCGGCCTTCGCACTCAGCCAACGCGCCGCTTCGCTGCGGATGCCTTTTGCCAACCCGGGAATACCGTCCACGTCCGGATAAAGATCGGACTTCGTCAGGCAAACCAAGTCCGCCTCCTGCAACTGCTTTTGAAAGAGGAATGCCATGTCGGAATCCGCGTCTTCACCCACGGCCGCAGCGCGCGCCGGGTCAACCAGCACAGTAAACGGAGCTATGCGGTAGCTTTCCCACTCTTCACGCAGCGGCCCGAATACCGTAGCCGAAATATCGGTGCAGCTTCCTACCGGTTCGGCAAAGATTACATCGATCTGCCTCGCGCGCAGTTCCTCAATCGCTTCAATCAAGCCGGAAAGCCTGCAACAGAAACACCCGCCCGTCACTTCGCGCGCGAGCATGCCTTGCGCATCCGCATGACGCGTGTCCACGAGCTCATCGCCCTGGTCGTTCAGGATCACCGCGCAACGCAAGCCTTGATGCTCCAACATCCGCGCCGCTGCCAGAATCAGGCTGGTCTTTCCTGAACCAAGAAAGCCGCCGACAATAACAATCCACGGCCTTTGCCGCTGCGCCTCGCCACTCATGCGCGCACCGTGATCCGCATCTCGTGGTTCGCGGTGAGGCGCAAGGTTTCGCCCGTTGTCACCACCATGCGTTCCCCTCGCCTTTCCACCTGGTTCTGCACCAGCCTTCCGGCGCTCTCCACAGAAACCGCCGTTCCTGCCGCCGTAATCTCGCACGAACGACAGGCAAGCAATCCCTTCAGCACCTTGATCGCGAACACCGTGCCGCCAGCCTGCCTGCGCAGTGAAAACCTGCCCCATCCCGTTCCCGTCGCCCAAAAGCATGCAAAGTTTTCTCGCGCCATCTTCGGCACTGCCACCACGGCCGCTGCAGGTCCGTCATAGAGAAACCCGCTCATCGCAACCACCGTCGACCACGACGACATGGCCCGCGCATAGTGGTGCCCGCACTCCGGCTCGTCCCACGGGTTTCTCTTCTCCCCATCGAACCGCGCGCGCACATTCTCCACGCACTCAACGCCCTCATTTACCATGTCCCAATTCATCATCAGCGCAGCCACCAGGTACTCCTGCCCTGTCCAAGCCTCCGCATAATAAGGAAACGGAATGTGTGGCCGCTCCGCCTTGCCGTAGTCACAAACCAGCACCGCGGCCTCGTCATTCAGCGCATAAGTCCTCTCCACATTGTCGTGCGCCGCAAGCGTCGGCTTGTAGTTGTACTTGTAGATCGACCGCAGTGTCCTGCGAATATTTTCCGGCGACACCAGCGGCCCCATTCCACCGACCTCCGCCAGGTACTGCCCAATCAACTGATCTGCTAAACACCCGCCGCCCACCTGGTATTCCGGCGTCTCCGTATCCTCCGAACCCATGTCGCTGCGCAGGTTCTTCGCAATCTCATCCTTGCGAAATCCGCGCACTTTCTGAACATAAAACTCGCCATTGAACAGGTTCGCATCGATCCACTTGCTTCCCTGCTTGAACAGCCGAGCATAAATCTCAGCCGACGCGGCATCACCGAACGCGCGCGCCATCTCCTCGCCTGCCCGCAGCGCGCCCAGATAGTAAATCCCGCACAGCGGATTCGGCCCGTAGAACTCCACATCGTAAGTGTTGTGCTGTGCGCCCTCCATCACGCCGTCGCGGTTTGCGTCCCATCCTCCTTCGACCCACGCAAACTCGAGAGCCTTTTTTGCGCGCGGCCAGGTGCTCTTGAGCAGCGCATCGTCCCCGGAAATCTTCCAGTCCAGCCACGCATGGATAATCTGTCCCATCTGCCCATCCGCTGCCGCGAATCCTGAGCGCCCCTTTCCTTCGGGAAGCAACTGCCGAAAATGAATCGCACCCGCATCGTCCATCGAGTAACCAAACGCGCTCCTGCGCAGCGATCGCGCAAACGATGGAAACAGGAAAGCCGTGGCCGTTTCGTAATTCCAGACATGCGTACAGTTGCCAAAACAGCAGCCCCCTGAATCGCCGCTGCCTTCCCACGCATGAAACTCCCCATCCGCAGTGCGGAAACAGGTCGTAGTCGCCAGCGTAGAAAGATTCGCGCTGGCCGCCTCTTTCACCGCCGCCGGCAGCGTGCTGTCGCGCAACGCATTCGTAAACATCCGCGTGCCCGATTCCAACTCTTTCAAATGCGCGGCAGTGTAACTCACCGCCTCCCACGCGCTTTTGAAGCGCGCCGCATAAGCGTTCCCGATCACTGTCTTCCCCTCGCCCTGCGGCGCCGGCCAGCCAATCCAATCCGGGGTGCGATTCGCAAACCGCCATCCAAGCAGGAATTCAAAGCTGGCCGTTTGTCCAGCGGCAATGGTGCGTTTCAAGCAAAGCACACCCACCATGTTGTGCGGCTCCGGTTGAACACCCAGCTCGCCTGCCTTCGAAAACTGATCCCAGAAATGGAGCGGCGCATTCCACCAGCGCCCTGCCGGCCAACCCTCCCAATGCGATATTTCCGCGCCCCCATCGACGGTTGCAGCCAGCACAAACTCCCCGGCCATCGGATCGTCCATCGCTAGCCCAGGATTGCTCATCACCAGGCCCGCAATCCCATTGGCAGAGCGAACCTCATTGCGCCGCCCCGCGTCCGACTTCAGTCTCGCGTTGTCGTTGTCTTCTTTCGTATTCACAGGGTTCTCAATCGAGAACGCAATGCCCACCGTAGCTGCCTCATGCCCGGGGTTGGCCACTGCATAGCGCAGAATCGCCACCGGCAATCCCGACTCGTCCGGCTCATGCGGAATGAACGGCGAGAACGCATCCAGTTCCACCTTCACCGGCAGAGCGTGATCCGCGAAATCGATATGTGCCAGCGGATACTCGCCCGTAAAAGTTGCCGACTCCAGCCGGCTTAGCCCTGGAACATTGTCTGACCCCAGGCCATCCTGCCCTTCAAACGGGGGCAGTATTCGCGACTCAAGCACGCGCGCCACCGGCTTCCCGCTTCCCGCTTGCGCCCAGATTGCCGGGAACGCGTATGGCGGCCGAAACCCCTTGTTCGGCCGATTGAAAATCTCCCAGTTCACCAGTTGACCGCGCCCACCCAGCCCCAGACTCCCCGCCGCCACACCCCCAAGCGGAAATGAGATCATGCGCAGTTGCCGCCCGCGAAACCGCCGTGGATAACTGACGTCCACATGCGACTGCTTCGCCTCCGGCCCCTCGTGCAGCGTTTCTGACTTGGCAAGCACATTCCAGTTCTCCGCTTGCGTAATCGCGCCCACAGTTCCAGCCGCCCGCTTGAGGAAGTTCCGCCGATCCAGTTGCAGCTTCTCCGTCATTCAGCCATCTCTTTCTTCAGCAACGATTCGCTCCGATTGTACCGCCCGCTCGCAGGATCTGACTGACCGCCTTCCCGGCCAAACAAAATCGCTCACAAACGGGGAACTATAACCGTCTATTTTGCGTTACCATTCCATCTACCTGCTTTTCCCCGGCCCCTCGCAGTTGAACATCCCCCGAAGGAGAACTCTCTTGAGCCTTGAAATTCACGGACTGTCCAAGCGCTATCCCAACGGCGTGCAAGCGCTGAATAACTTGAGCTTGACCATTGGGAACAACATGTTTGGCTTGCTGGGGCCGAACGGCGCCGGCAAATCGACGCTGATGCGCACCATAGCCACGCTGCAGGAACCGGACTCGGGAACCATTCTGCTCAATGGCCTTGACGTTGTGGCCAACAAGGATGCCGTTCGCAGGCAACTTGGATATCTGCCTCAGGAATTCGGCGTCTATCCGCGCATCTCGGCCGTCGACATGCTCCACCACCTCGCGGTGATGAAGGGCATCCACAAATCCGCTGAGCGCAAAGAGATTGTGGACGCCCTGCTCAAGCAGACTAACCTCTGGGATGTGCGCAAGAAAGCTCTGAGCACTTACTCCGGCGGCATGAAGCAGCGCTTCGGCATTGCCCAGGCGCTGCTCGCCAATCCCAAGCTCATCATTGTGGATGAGCCGACGGCCGGCCTCGATCCCGCAGAGCGCAACCGCTTCCTCAACCTGCTCAGTTCGCTGGCGCAAGATGTGATCGTGATTCTCTCCACGCATATCGTCGACGATGTGCGCGAGTTATGCCCGCGCATGGCCATCATCAGCAACGGGCAAGTCGTGCTGGAAGGCGTGCCCGAGGAAACGCTGGAGCGTTTGCGCGGCGGCATCTGGAGCACGCTTGTGCACAGCGAGGAAGAGTTCGCCGCAGTTTCATCGCAGTTCAAGGTCGTCTCAACCAAGCTGCTGGGGGGCGCGCATGAAATTCGCGTCCATTCCGATACTCCACCCGGCGAGAACTTCCGCCAAGTCGATCCCGCGCTCGAAGACGTCTACTTCCTCACCCTCAACTCCCAGAGCGTCAACTAGTGAACCTCTGAATATGTTGATGTTTTGAAAGGGCACGACTTTAGTCGTGCCGTAAGTGCCACTAGATGAAGGCGGGCTTTAGCCCCTGAGGGAATGTCGATGGCTTATTCAGAGATTCCCTAGGCCCGCAGCCAGGAGAAACCGCATATGTTTCTTGACTTTCTGTTGTTCGAGATCAAGCTTCGCCTGAAGAGTGTCTCCACTTATTGCTTCTTCGGGTTGTGGGTATTAATTGCGTTTCTGTTTGAGGGCTTTTCCAACTACACCATGCCTCCGGGCAAAATGCTGGTTGACGGGCCATTCGTTACGGCGCTGTTCGACTTTCAATTATCCTTCTTCGGCTCCATTGTGATGGCCGCCATCTTCGGGACCTCAATCCTCCGCGACTTCCAGCGCGACACCTACCAGATGATCTTCACTAAACCCATCAGCAAGCTTGACTACCTCGGTGGGCGTTGGGCAGGGTCGCTGCTCATTACTCTTTTCATATTCACTGGAACGCCGATTGGCGAGATTCTTGGCACCTTTTCGCCGTGGGTCGACCGCGCCCGGCTGGCCCCGCTCGATTTCGGGATGTTGGGTTATCACTACGCTGTCATCATCGCTCCGCAAGTCTTCTACCTGGGTTCAATCTTCTTTCTCGTTGCCGCCCTTACCCGCCGCATCATTGTCGTCTACTTGCAGGGCGTGGCGCTTTTTGCCATTTATCTCATCGGCGTGATCGCAGTGCTCAACACTCGCAATCTCACCCCTTTCTGGCCTTCGGTCTTCGATCCCGTCGGCTTGTTGCTGTTCCGCAGCACGACGCGCTATTGGACCGTCTCAGAGCAGAACACGCTTTGGATACCATTCACCGGGGCGTTTCTTTGGAATCGCGTGCTGTGGTGCTCGGTGGGCGTAGCAGCGCTGCTGGCTGTTTATATTTTCTTCCCCATGTCGGCCGAGGCACTCACCGCCCGGCACAGCAGAAAGCAAAAGAAGACCGAGCAGGAGTCCACTGCGCCGCCCGTGCCGCGCTTCCATAACCTGCTGCCCACCGTAACGCGGACTTTCTCTTTCGACCTGAGGGTTCAGCAGTTTCTCTCCCTATCGCGGATTTACTTCCGCAATATTTTTCGCGAAATACCCTTCTGGGCAATCACGCTGCTGATGTTTGCCACCTGCATGACAAACGGTCACTTTGCCGGGGAGGTAAACGACTCCAACGTCTGGCCGGTCACTTACCTGATGCTTCAAGCGGTGGAGGGGCTTGCTCCATTGCTGCTTTATATCGTGGCCACCATGTACGCCGGTGAGTTGATCTGGCGGGAGCGCGATACGCATTTCGACCAGATACACGATGCATTGCCTTCCCTCGGATGGATCGATACGCTGAGCAAGCTCACGGCACTGGCCGCTGCGCAGTTGTTTCTGCTCACGCTTGTGCTCATATCCGGCGTTCTTTCGCAGATTATCGGCGGCTATTATCACTTCGAATTGGTCCAGTACGCCGAAGAGCTATACCTGATTGTCTTTTCGCAGGTCATGATTTTTGCCCTCCTGGCCTTCTTCGTGCAAACCATCGTATCGAACAAGTTCATCGGCCACGGCATCGTCATCGGAATTTTTCTGCTCTCCATCATTCTGGATACGGGAGGACTCAGCGACCGCCTCTATATGTACGGCGATGTGGTGCCCTACACCTATTCCGACATGAATGGCTACGGCCACTTTGTGCACCCTCTTCTGTGGTCTACGTTGTACTGGCTGTCCTGGGCTGTGCTCCTTGGGGTGCTGGCGAGCCTGCTGGCCCGGCGCGGCACTGAAACCGGATTGCGCGCAAGGCTCCATGCGGCCAGACAGTCGCTCCCAGCCTACGCCGTGCTGCTGATCATGCCGCTGCTCGCCATCATCGGCACGGGCGGCTGGTACTACTACAACACCCACATCCTCAATCCCTTCCTTACCGACAAGTCCACCAGGGATCTGCAGGCGGAATACGAGAAGCTTTATAAGAAATACGAGTTCGCGCCCATCCCCAAGATTGTTGCGGTCGATACAGCAGTCAACATCTATCCCGAAAATCGAAGTTTCAATGCCACCGGCACTTACACCGCGGTCAATGAGACTAACAAGCCTATCCAGGACATCTATGTAACCAACGGGCGAAAGTCGTTGCGGGCAGTCACTTTTGATCGCCCATCCACGCCCACCATAGTGGACGCAAAGCATGGCTTCTGGATCTACCACCTCGCCACGCCGCTCAATCCCGGCGAATCGCTGCAGATTCACTTCCAATGCGGGTATGAGAATCCCGGTTTCCGCAATTCGAACGAGCAGGCCGAGTTTGCTTACAACGGCACTTTCTTCGATCGCGACTATTTCCCCTCCCTCGGCTACGACAGGAGCCGCGAGCTGGATAACCCCGTCCGGCGCCGCGAAGAGGGCCTGGGACCGCTTGAAGAACTTCCCGATCGCGGCGACCCCTATGGCATGCAAACCGACCTGTTCGGCCCCGACTCGGACTTCGTCACCTATCACTCCGTGGTCAGCACCTCGCCCAGTCAGATCGCCATCTCTCCCGGCGACCTGGTGCGTGAGTGGCAGCAAAACGGCCGGCGGTACTTCGAATACACCATGGGAACTACAAAAATTCAGGACTTCTTCAGTTACATCTCCGGCGACTTCGCGGTGAAGCGCGATAACTGGAACGGTGTGCGCCTGGAGATTTACTATCTTCCTTCCCATACCTACGATCTGGATAAAATGATGGGGGCTGCGAAGTTAGGCCTGGATTACTACACGAAGAATTACGGGCCCTATCAGTTCGACCAATTCCGCGTCATTGAGTTTCCCCGCTACCGCGGCTTCGCTCAGTCCTTTCCCAACACCGTTCCTTACTCTGAATCGATCGGCTTCATTGGCCGGCTTGAGCACCCGGACGACATCGACTTCACCTGGTTTGTTACCGCGCACGAGTTGGCCCATCAATGGTGGGGTCATCAACTCGTCGGCGGTTTTGAAAAGGGCTCCAACATGATGTCCGAGAGCCTTGCCGAGTACTCCGCGTTGCGCGTGATGGAACACAAGTATGGCGATGCGCATATGCGGCGCTTCCTGAAGTTTGAGCTGGACGGCTATCTTCGCGGACGTGCCGGCGAGGTGCGCCACGAGCCGCCGCTGGTGCTGGTGCAAAACGAACCGTATGTCTGGTACCAGAAGGGCTCAATGGCCTTCTACGCACTCTCCGACGCTATTGGCGAAGACAAGTTGAACGTGGCGCTGAAGTCGTTCCTCGACAAGTGGAAGATGAATGGACCGCCGTATCCCGATACGCGCGGTCTTATGGACGAGTTGCGCAAACAGACCCCGCCAGATCTGCAGTACATGATCACCGACATGTTTGAGACCATCACCCTTTACGACAACAAAGCAGTCTCTGCCAAGGCGCAGCCCACCGCGGATCACAAGTACAAGGTAACGCTGGTTGTGGATGCGCGCAAGATGCGCGCCAACGGCGAAGGCGCGGAGACTGAGATTCCCATTCACGATCTGATCGAGGTGGGTGTGTTCAAAGGAAAGAAGGACAGCGAAGAGCCTTTGCGCACTGAGAAAGTATGGATCACGCAGCCGCACACCACTCTCACTTTTGTAGTGAACGAGCCGCCCACGCGTGCCGCCATCGACCCCTACAGCAAACTCATTGACCGCAATCCGGAGGATAACTGGGCAGATGTAGAATAACTCTCCTCTAACTAGAGACGCCCGGCGTTCGTGGATTTGAACGGGAAAGGCTGGATTCAACAGGCACCGGAATCGAATCGTACCGGGCGGCCAGAACCGGACGTTTGCGGATAACGATCATTCAGGATAAAAATCATTCCTCTTAGGATTGCTTCGCAGATACATAACAGGTATCGAATCTCCCGCCGCGCACTCTTCCGACATCCGGGTACTACCCTCCATCCAAACGTTAGCTTCCGTGGTGAATTCGTAATAGACCGTGAATCGACTACGATTAGGAGCACAACCCGTTACTTTTCCTTCAACAACAACCCCCATGCGCGCCAGTTTTCTCTTTCTCAATCCTGCAATAATTATTGCTCCTGCTCCCACCAGGAGTCCCAACCCGATAAAATAGAACATTGCCCACCCCACTGAAAACCATCCCCAATGAACTGGTTGATTTACACTTGGATCTTTAGGTAAGTATCGAATAGAAATCTTTTCGCCCGGAGCTTGAACCCTGTAGTTATCCGCTATGATTTCGCCGCGACCCGAGTACAAAACGCCATCAACAGAAAACCTATATTCCACATCCACGCCACTACGATTTGGATGGCTTTTGGTAACTTCGCCATTTGTCTCATGACCTTCCCGGCGCAAGGTATCACGTATATGTGAGTCCCTTATGTCTTTGTACGCTCCCCATGCAGCCGGGACAAGCCATAGCGCGAAGAAGAATAACGTGAAACCTAACACGCTTACGCTGTCATCATCAAATCGCACTTTTCTAGGTATCTTGGCGTTAGCCTCGGAAACGTTGATTCCGCTCAATGGATCGTCCTTTCCGTGACGGTCAAACCAAGTCAGCTTTCCTTCATCAGCGTCGCCATCAGCTCATCTCTTCGCCCGTAGGCAATCGCGTCGGCATTGTCCAGCACCCGTCTCCACGCGAAAACCGCGCCCACCGCCAGCACCAGAAAAATCGGCGTCGCCAGCCACATCCGATCCAGGGACCAGACAATCGAGAAGACCGCGGCGCCCACAGCCAGAAAGCACAACTGGACCAGCAGGCTGAGCAGCGCATTGGCCTGCGATCCGCGCTGCCGTGAGATGCGGCCCGGATTCACGCGATACGGCATCTTGAGCGAAAAAAGGTTGCCTGCAGCCAGATTGCACGGCAACGAAAAAAGCAGCCACGACCCAGTGGCCGCAACTACCGCAATGTCGGCATAGCCCAGCCGCAGGGTGGTAAGCACTCCGGCCAGCATCGCCACCGCTGCAAACAGCACGGAATGGAGCAGGTTTTTGGCCAGCAGCACGGTCCGGAAGGGCGTCGGGGAAAGAAAATATACCTGGATTCCCGCTCCTTCCGTGCCCAGGTTGTTATAAAACACCTGCGTGAATCCCAGTTGCGCATACACCATGCAAACCGGCAGGGCCAGCGGAAACATCGACGCCTGCGCGCCGCCGTTCTTGATGAAGACTCCGGAAAAGACCAGTACCAGCAACAGCGGCGCGCCGATGGCATAGAGCAGCGGCAACGTACGCATCAGCGACCGCACATCCTTTTCCATCACCGCGGCGATCGGTCCCGACCCGCCCAGCGTCAGTCCTCCTGCCCGGTCTGCGGAAACGGCACCTGGAAAGCTCGCAGCCCCAGCAACCCTCGTCCGGCTCAAAGCTGTCTTGTCCATGGCTGGAGCGGAACTCAGGTTCTCGCCGCGGTATTCGGCCCTGAGCCGCACGGTAAGCACTGCACCCGCCGCCAGCGTATAGAGACCCAGCACGCCCAGCGCTCCGAGGCCTTTCTCTGGCTGGTGCTCGATGGCCTCGCGCAGCCCCAGCGCCGCAAGGCCGGGCGGAAGCCACTTCTGCACCGCGTTGGCCTTCTTCAGCCATGGCGTGTAACGCTCCTTTGCCTCGCGAAATTGCTCCACCTGATCCCGGTGGTTGTTTCGCCCGGCGTGCCGGTTCTGGTAAAGCGCCGGATTGAGCAGTTGCATGCTTAATATAGCCACCATGAAGATCGCCCCCAGAATCTCGCGCGTCTTGCGTTGCGCCAGCCAGCGATCGATCCATGCAAAAATAGCGCGCACCAGCAGAATATTGAAGGCCGCAAACACAACCAGCGCCAGCGTGGTCCACAGCAGCAAATCGGGCCGCGCCGCACCGACCCCGAACCAGATGCCTGCACAGCACAACCCGCCAAGAATCGTCGAAATGTCCACCAGCCCGAACACCAGGAAGAGCAGCACGTATGACCCGAAGCGCACCGGAAAGCGCAACAGGATGCCCATGTCGAACTGCTCCTGAAACGAGGCCAGCATGACTGGAATTGCCTGCCACAGAAATGCCAGCACCCAGAACAGCACCGGCAAAAAACGCCATTGCCCTCCGGCCACGAGGAAATAAGAAGCCGTCCCCGCGCCCACGCCAAGAGCCAGGCCCATCAGAGCATAGACAATATAGGAGAAGGTCCGCGCGCCCAGTTCCAGCATTCCCTTGCTGGAGCGCATTCCATTGGAAAACATGCGCCATCGCAGCCGCGCCAGCGCTCCATACTGGGCACGGGCAAGGGGTCCCAGCATGCCGCCCGCGTGGATTGCCGCCGCCCCGCCTAACCCGTTGAGATCGGCGGCGCCTAGGTCAGCCATGTCAGCTCCTGCGCACTCTCCTGCACGTCACCCGCGCCCACAATCGAGAGGAAAATCTCTTCGAGCGTCAGCCGCTGTTCCTGTTCAGCGCCCGGCAAAGTTGAGGCCACGCCGGCACGCAGTTCCTCGATCGACCCATTTGCCACCAGCCGTCCCTTGCTGATGATGGCCACGTGGCTGCACAGCCGCTCCACGATCTCCAGCACGTGGGTGGTCAGAAAAATGGTCGCGCCACGGTTGATCATCCCGGTCAGCATATTCTTCAGCATCCCGGCCGCAATGGCATCCACGCCCTCGAACGGCTCATCCAGAAAAAGCACCTTGGGCCCATGAATCACCGCCGCGGCCAGCGCCAGCTTTTTCTGCATGCCGTGGGAAAAATCCGTGACCAGCTTCCTGCTCTCATTGGACAATTGCATGAAGTCGAGCAACTCCTGCGTGCGCAGGTTGGTGGTCTGGCGGTCGAGCCCGTACATGCGGCCTACAAAATGCAGATATTCGGTCGCCGTCAGCCGCCCCATCAGCGCCATGCCCTCGGGCACCACGCCGATCTGGCGCTTCAAATCGAGCGCGCCGGCCCCGAACGGCTGGCCCAGAATCTCCACCGTCCCCGCCGTCGGCTCCAGCAATCCGGTCAACATTTTGATCGTTGTTGACTTGCCTGCACCGTTCGGCCCCAGAAAGCCGAAAAACTGTCCCGACGCCACGCTCAGCGTGACATCATCCACAGCAGTCAATGCGCCGAATCGCCGGGTCAGCCCATGCGTTTGAATTGCAGCAGTTTCCATGTGCCGCAAGGATAACAACATTTGGTTGTGGGAACCAAACGACCGGTGTCGGTCAGGCCTACCTCGGCAGCGTGATCGGCGCCGACCGTCCCGGCGCGGTCAACGGGTCAATATTCGCGAGTCCGTCCAAATGCTTCTCCACTTCACGCACATTCGCATCTTCCGGGAACACCGCACGGTATTTCTCCACCAGCTTGCGCGCCCGTTCCGTCTGCCCATCCATCGCGTATTGCTGCGCCAGCCGCGCCGTCAGCAGCCCATTGTACGGATATGCAGCCACGCCGCGTTCCAGCACCCCCTCTGCCTGTGTCCCGCGCCCCAGGTTCTCCAACGCCGTTGCCAGATTCAGGAAAGTGATCGGCTCCTCCGACCCGCTTTTTATCGCCAGCGCAAACTCCCGGGCAGCCTTGGCATTGTCTTTTTCCTGCGCCAGTGCGACCGCGCCCAGCGATGCCAGCACCGTCGGATTGTCCGGCTCCGTCTTGCTCAGCTCACTCAGCTTTCTGAACCACAGAGGCCACAAACTCGGATCCTTTCGCGCCGCCGTGAAATAGGCTTCAAGCTGCGCCAAATCCGGCATCCGCGGATCCGGTTCAGTCGCGGGCCGGTTCATCCAAAGCAGGCCAGGCAAGTCGGATTTCGGCTGCTCGAACGCCACATCCGGCAGCGGCTGTCCTGGATAGCGCACAATGCGATGCTTGGTGTCATTGGAGTGCGCGATGCCCGCTACCGGCCGTTTCTCCATATGGCACTCCACGCAATAGTCGGCCGCCGCCACGCGCTTGGGGTCCTCCTGCTTCAACGTGCAGCCTTTCACCGTGTGGCAGGTCAGGCACGCCGCGCGATAGGCCGCCTTCTCTTCCCCAGGATTAGGTGGGTGATGGACCGAGTGACACGTCGAGCAAGTCAGCTGACCATGGCTGGCCTGGTAACACCGGCTCAGTTCCAGCGTGGAATTCTTCCACCACAGCGGCTGCTCCAGGCTGCCGCGAATCGGCGGATTGGTTTCCAGGCGATTGGCCTCCTCGCGCTGCTCCGGTTTGATGGGGCGCTTCACAATCGCAATCGTGTCCGCAAGCGGAGTTCCAGGCCGGTAATCCAAAACCGACTTGCCCGGGTAGATCACCTGCGCATCGCCCGCCTGGTGGCACTCCTGGCAAAGGTCGTCTGCCAGACGCGGAGAGATCTTTGCCGGATTCACAATCGAGGTGTCAACCTCGTGCGCGCCTAGCACGCGCACCTGTTTGCTAGCCTTTTGAGCTTCCATTTCTTTCACGTGCAGCGCGCCGGGCCCGTGGCAGGTCTCGCAGCTCACTCCCAGTTCGCCGAAGCGGAATGGCGGGTCCTTGAACATGCCGTCACGATTGGCCACCGGGTCCGGTTGGCCATTGTGGCAGAGCAGGCAGCCCGTCGTCATGACCCGCGTAAATCCCACATCGTCGGCAACGTATCCAGGCGACAGTTCCCAGGTCTTCGAATGCGCGTAGTAGCTCAGCGGCGCCTGCATGATCCACGGTCCCATCTGGAACAAGTAGCTGTAGCCGACGCTCTCGCCGCCCGCCACATAGTCGATCTTGTGAGCAATGTCGTAAATCTTGCGCCCGCTCTTATCCAGCTCATAGGCGCTCTGGTAGAGGTCGCCATTCTGCTGGTAGACGGTGTAATAGCGATTGTTCTTTGGATTGAAGACCGTCACCGGCTTGGGCACCCGTGCCAGATCGCTGGGGATGTTGGCCATCGTCATCGACTGCCCATGCGGTGAAGGCAAATAATCGCGAGTTATCTCAGAATGACAGCCCGCCTCGCCGCAGGTCTTAGAGCCGACATATGCCACCGACGGATCGGTATTTCGAAAGATGCTGGCACTCTGGCTTGCGCTCTGCGCGTCCACACGGTCGCCCCCGCACAGCGCGACGATCAACGCCAGGCCAACAGCGGAAAAACTGCATGAAGCGGCTTGAATGAGGCGGTGATGCGGCATGAAAAATTTAACCCGGAGCCAGAACAGGCGCGCTCTTTATACCTTTGAGGCGCGCTCAGCTTTATCATTGGCCGCCCCAGTGTAGAGCGCGCTACTATCTCTAGGCAAGGAGCCGACCAATGTACGAGACACTGGAAGGCAGAATCACGTTTGAGAAGGGGGATCGTGGAATTCGCATCGCCATTCCCGTGCGGCGAGGTCCGTTTGCCGCAATCTACGGCCCGCTGATTGTGATCTGGCTGATCCTGGCCACCGTCCGCTACTGGAACCTGTTGTCCGGTCCCCACCCCGAAGACACGAATTTCAGTCTGCAACAAATCGCCATCGGAATCTACGCGGTTGGATTCCTCTACTTCGTTTGCTGGCTGGCTTGGACCACGACCGGCAAAACAGTGGTCACTTTGAATCCACCGAAAGTCAAAATCCAAAGCTGCGTCTTCGGCGTCCCATTGGTCTCGCGCACCTTCCACACCAGCGAGATCCATCGCATGCGATTCATTCCCCACAAGCGGTTGATCACGCAAAAATCTGTCGTGGACCCCAACTCCAGCCGCATCCGCTTCGAAGCCAATAACCGGTCTGAAAGCTTTGCCAAGGGAGTCACCGAAGAAGAAGCCCGCGCGCTGATCGACAAGATGCTGCAGGTCTACGAATTTCCGCGGAGTTGGTTTTGAAGCCCGCTTGGAACGCTACCCAATCCCGCATTGGACGGCGGCATACATTGCGGCGGGGAAAGCGGAATCTGCGGGATTCACCCTCTAATCTAAAGTGACTCCCAAACATCGTGATCGATGTGCGCCTGATTGAGAATACTGCGCAGGGTTCCAACGGGAATCTCGTGCTTTCTGGGAACGATTGCAGTATCGACGGTCGATCCCTCACGCCTGGCGAACTTTACGTGGCTGCCCTTCTGGGAGATCTCCTCGAATCCGACGGCCTCAAGCCTGCGCTTTACCTCGCGGAAAGGCAGAGGTTTAAGCCGACCCAACTTCAACCTCGATCAGCCGGACCTTGGGCGGCCGTGTAGCCTGGGGCGGCTCAAAATAAAGGTCCAATGCTTCGCGAAGATTCTCGAGTGCTTCCTCTTCCGTTTCGCCCTGGCTGGCAACGTCGAGTTCCAGGCACTGGGCAACGTACCAGTTGTTTTCCTTCCAAACGGTTGCGGCGAACGGGCGCTTCATGCCTTCATTCTCGCACAGTTTCAGCCTTCACCAGCGGATCGTTATCCCGATCCGTTACATCGGCAATCGCTGCCAACCGCGCCGCAATCTCCGGCGTCCAGCTTCCCTCCGGCGCGCGCCAGGCCCAGTTGCCGGCTCCCACTGCCGGCGTATTCATGCGACCTTCCGATCCAAGCTCCAGCAAATCCTGCGCCGGAATGACAGCCAGTTCCGCCACGCTCCCCTCTGTCGCCCGAATCAGCGGCCACACCGGACGCCCATTCACCGGCCCCGCCAGCGCTTCCACCGCGCTCCTGGTTTCCTTGTTGGCCGTGTTCCACCAGCCCTGCGTGGTGTCGTTGTCGTGCGTACCCGTGTAGGCTACGGTGTCCGGAGTGTACTGCTGTGGCAGGTGCATGTGCGCGCTCTTGTCGCTGAAGCCGAACTGAATCACCTTCATCCCCGGCATCCGCATCTCCACCCGCAGCGCCTCTACTTCAGGAGTGATGATTCCCAAATCCTCGGCCACCAGCGGCAGCGGTCCCAGCGCCGCCTCGAGAGCCTTGAAGAGCTTCAGCCCCGGCGCCTTGACCCATGCGCCGTTGATGGCCGTCTTCTCGCCTGCCGGAATCGCCCAGAACGCCTCAAAGCCGCGGAAGTGGTCGAGCCGCACAATGTCGTAAAGCGCGCACGCGCGCCGGATACGCTCAACCCACCAGTCGAAACCGCGCTCCTCCAGCACATCCCACCGGTAAAGCGGATTGCCCCACCGCTGCCCCGTCGGCGAAAAATAGTCCGGAGGCACGCCGGCAATGCGCAACGGCTTCAGATCCTCGTCCAGTTCAAAGATCTCCGGATGCACCCACACGTCCGACGAATCCATGTTCACGAAGATTGCCACATCGCCAAGAATGCGGATTCCATGCGCCGCGGCCGCCGCGCGCAGGTTCTTCCATTGTTTGGCGAAGGCAAACTGCAGCACTTGTTCCTGCGCCAGCGCGCGCCCGTGCTTCTGCGCGATCTGCGCCAGCGCTTCCGGCCGACGCTTGCGCACCGGCTCCGGCCAAGCGGTCCACGCGCCGGTGTTGTATTCCCTGCGCAACACCGCGTAGAACGCATAATCCACCAGCCAGCCAGCCTCTACGCGACAGAATTCTTCGAATTCCGCCCATTGCCCCGCCAGCCTTGCATCGTGCGGCCCGCGGTCGAGAAAGTTCCCCGCCGCCTCTTCGAGCAGCGGCTGCTTACGCGTCTCCACCCGGTTGAAGTCCACGTTGCCGTTTCGCCCTGCCAGCCCGGCGATCCGCTCGCCCGCAATCCATCCCCATTCGGCCAGAATCTCCAAGCTGCTCAGAAACGGATTCCCCGCAAACGCCGACGATCCCGCGTACGGCGAGTTGCCAAACCCCGTAGGGCAGAGCGGCAGCACCTGCCACACATGTTGCTTGGCCGCGGAAAGAAACGCCACGAACTCGTGGGCCGCCGGGCCCAGATCGCCGATGCCCCCACACGAAGGCAAAGAACTCACATGCAGAAGAATGCCGGACGAACGCGAGAATTCCATAACTCCATTATCCAATGCACTGCCCGGGGATCGGCGATGCCACCCGCTCGCAGCGGTTATAATCCGTGTGTCCCGCGGAGGCTGCCCTAAATCCATCCGGAAAAATCGAGGAATCACTCCCTTGCAAATTCGTATCGCGCGTCCAATTTCCCTCGCTTTGGTATCGATATCAGCAATCCTGGTTTCCGCGATCGTATCAGCTCAAACCACTCCGCTCGCGCCCGTTCCCGTGGCCTCAGGCTGGCAGTTGCAAGACGCTTCGAAGGTCCCGCAAACGGGCGCCGACGTCTCCACCGCTGCCTTCAGCACCGCAGGCTGGTATGCGGCCACCGTTCCCGGTACCGTGCTCACGACGCTGGTCAATAACCATATCTACCCCGAGCCGCTTTACGGCGAAAACAATCGCCCCGAAATCATTTCTGAAAGCCTGAACCGTACCTCGTGGTGGTACCGCACCCTCCTCGACGTCCCGAAGTCTTACACCGGCCAGCGCATCTGGCTCAACTTCGACGGCATCAATTTCTCCTCTACTGTCTGGGTCAACGGCGTGCAGGTCGGCGTCACCCGCGGCGCGTTCGTTCGTGGCATCTTCGACATCACGGCAAACGTCGCCCCCGGCAAAAAAGCCGTTCTTGCGGTTCTCGTCTCACCCCAGCCCCACCCCGGCATTCCTCACGAGCACACGCTCACCAACGGCATGGGACCCAACGGCGGCGAGACCGCCATCGACGGGCCTACCTTTCTCTGCACCATCGGCTGGGACTGGATTCCCGCCATCCGTGATCGCGACACCGGCATCTGGCAAAAGGTCTTTCTCTCCGCCACCGGCCCTGTTGTGGTAAAGGACCCGCTCGTCACCACCGACCTGCCGTTGCCCAGCACTGACTCCGCTGACATTACTGTGCAGGCCACCGTCGAGAATGTGACCGATCAGCCGATCAAGGGCGTGCTGCAAGGCAGCATTCGCCCCAGCGACGAAGTGGGCACGACCGCGCTTGCCGGCGTTGTCGCAGCCATCGCATTCGAGCAGCCCGTCGAAATCGCTCCGCACAGCACGCAATTGGTCAGCTTCGACCCAAAAACTACACTCCGGCTCCACGTCGACCATCCACGCCTCTGGTGGCCCAACGGATACGGCCCGCAGAATCTCTACCAGCTTCACCTTGGCTTCTCAATAAACACGAAAGTTTCCGGCACCCAGGACGTCACATTCGGGGTCCGCAAGATCACTTACAGCGTTCCCGGAACCGACACTCTCACCATCTCCGTCAACGGCGTCCCCATCTTCATTCGCGGCGGCGACTGGGGTCTCGATGAAGCCCTCAAGCGCATCCCGCGCGAGCGGCTCGATGCAGAAATTCACATGCACCAGCTCGCCAATCTCAACCTCATCCGCAACTGGGTTGGCCAGAGCACCGGCGAAGACTTCTACGAGCTCTGCGACAAGTACGGCATTATGATCTGGGACGAATTCTTCCAGCCCAACCCCAGCGATGGCCCCAATCCGCCCGATCTCGACACGTATGTCGCCAACGTTCGCGAAAAGATTCTGCGCTTCCGCAATCATCCCGCCATCATGCTTTGGTGCGCCCGCAACGAGGGCTTTCCGCCTCCGGAGATCGACGCCGCCCTGCGCAAGTTGATGGCCGAGCTCGAGCCCACGCGCCGCTATCAGCCCAGTTCCACCGACGGAGCCGGCGTTCGCTCCGGCGGCCCGTATTTCTGGCGGACGCCGCGCGAGTTCTATCGCGTCACCGACGACTATTTCAAAACCGAGACCGGCACCGTCTCCGTGCCCACTCTGGAATCAATTCATGGAATGATGCCCGAGAAAGACTGGGAGACCATCACCGACGATTGGGCCGAACACGACCTTGCCAAAGGAGCGTCGGCCGGAGACAGGTTTCCCCTGATTCTGGCCGCGCGCTACGGCAACGTGGCCAACCTCGCTGACTTCGCCCGCAAGGCGCAGTTGATGAACTACGAGTCCTTCCGCGCCATGTACGAAGGCCGCAACGCGCAGATGTTCCATCCCACCACCGCCGTCATCACCTGGATGAGCAACCCTGCACAGCCCAGCTTTGTCTGGCAGCTTTACCACTACGATTTGGAGCCGAACTCGTCGCTTTTCGCGGTCAGAAAAGCCGGCGAGCTGGTGCACATCCAGCTCAACGAAGCCACCCACGAACTCCAGGTAATCAACAACCTTCCCGAGCCGCTTGCCGGTGCGGTTGCGCACGTCTCCATATACAATCTCGACGGCTCACTGGCCTCCGAGCATGACACGCCGGTTACTGCGCCGCCATCGTCAGCAACAACTCTTGGACCGGTCGAGCTGCCTGCTGGAATCTCCGCAGTCCACTTCGTCAAGCTCGACCTCAAGGACGCGCAAGGCAAGCTCATCTCCTCGAATTTCTACTGGCAGGCGCTGCCTGAGCAGCCCGACGAACTGTCCGACCTCGGCGATATGCCCACCGTCGCGCTCGACGCCAAGGTCGAACGTAAAGGCCCGCTGGGGGATTCAGGCACAAACATGAGATCGATTTCTGTCACGCTACACAATCCCACTGCGCACATTGCACTCATGGCCCACTTGCAGCTGCGACATGCGCATTCCAGCGAACGCGTGTTGCCTGTCTATTACAGCGACAACTACATCTCGCTGCTGCCCAACGAATCCCGCACCATCACCCTTGAGGCTGCCGCAAGCGAATTCAAGGAAGACGCTCTCGTCGTCGTCGACGGCTGGAACGTCACCGTCACCCCTGCTTCCGCGCCCGGCGTATCCATCGCGCCCAACGTCGAGGCCCAGCCCGACCACTGGCCCAACACCGGCCTGCCCTTCCAAACGGTGGGCCTGCGCCAGTGATCTCCGATTGAGTTCGCAGACGAAGAAAGGCCCGCGGCCAAGATAGTCGCGGGCCTTTCTTTCGCTTCGTTCCAGGAAGTCTTACATCCCCGGAATCTGCGGCCCCTGCTGCGCCTTGGCATTCATGCGGATGCGCTTGTTCTTCTTGTAGTCGTCCATGATGCTGCTAAGAAAGATACTGAACGCATCCTGACGCCGTTGCTCCAATATCTGGTCGCGCGTCTGGTCGAAGTTCTTCGCAATCTCGTCGGCGCTCGGTTCCTGCTTTTCCAGAATCTTGGCCACCACGCCGTTGCGCTGCGCATTGATTGGCCCGCTGACAGCGCCTACCGGCAATTCCATCAGTTGTGGCGCCATCTGCTCCACTTGTCCAAGATCCGGAACCTGCCCCGAAGGACCCACCAGATCGCTTGTCTTCAACGTGGCGCCCAATTCTTTGGCAGCCTTGGCCAGGTCGCCTGAGGCCTTGGCTTTGTCCGCCAGTTCCTTGGTCTTCGCGTCCACCAGTTGCGGCAATTGCTCGTCGCGATAGTCGTCCAGCACATGCGTCTTCCAATCGGCAAAGTTCGGCGCGTGCGCCGGCTGAATGCCCGTAACCTGGAAGATTGCATAGCCCTCGCCGGTGGGCGCGGCCTGCGGCGGATCGCCCTGCTTCGATTCGAAGGCCTTGGCAATCACCTGTGCCCCGTCGGGCAGCGCCGAGATCACGCCCTGCCTGCCCACTGGAGGCGTAGTCACCACTTCAAGGTGGTGCGCAGCGGCAGTCTTCTCCAAACCGTTCTTCATCGCCTCTGAGGCCAGCGTGTGCGCATAGTTCTCTTCCGAGGCCGCCGCCTTCTGGCGAATCAGCGTTGCCTGAATCGTCGGCAGCACCTCGCTCAAATCCTGCTCGTGCGCCGGCTTGCGCTCTTCCACCTGCACAATGTGGTAGCCGAACTGGCTCTTCACAATCGCGAAATCGCCGATCTTCTGCGAGAAGATGGCCCTGTCGAACTCCGGAACCATGGTGCCGTGCTGCGCAAACGGCAGTTCGCCGCCCGAATCCTTGCTGCCCGGATCGTCGGAGTTCTTCTTGGCCAGGTCGGCAAAGTTGGCGCCGCCCTTGAGCTGCTTGAGAAGATCCTCTGCCTTGGCCTTCGCAGCCGCATCCGTCTTGGCATCCGCACCCGGAGCCAACTTGATCAGGATATGCCGCGACCGCGCCTGTTCCGGCGTCGAGTATTCGGCTTTGTGCTGGTTGAAATATGCCTGAATCTCCTGCTGCGTAGGCTGCGGAACGCCGCCGGGCAGATCGTTGGGCGTGAAGGCAAAATAGGTGATCTTGCGCTCTTCGGGAACGGCGGAGTTGTAGCGAGCGGAGTTCTTCTTGAAGAAGGCCTCCAGCTCGCTGTCTGAAGGGTTGATCCCCTTGCGCAGATCTTCGGCGGAAATCACCGCGTAATCGAACTTGATCTTGATGTTATTTTTCCGATATTCGTCGCGGACTTCCTGGTCGCCCACCGTCACGCCGCCCGCGATCAGCGCTTGCAGCCGCCGTATGACGATGTCGTTCTTCACGTCGTCTTCAAACTCGGTTACCGACATGTTGAACCGGGTGGCGATCAGGTTGGCATACTGGTCGTCGCCGATATATTTGCCGCCAGGAAAGAGCACTTCGCCAGCCTGGCCGGTGTGCAGGAACTGGCGCACGTCGTCTTCAGTGGCGCGGATGCCCAGCTTTTCCGCCTCATTCAGCAGAATCTGCTGCTGAATCAACTGCTGGCCCACTCGCTGCTCAAACAATCCCAGAATCATCGGGTTGTCCGGATAGCGCTGCTGCGCCAACTGCGCCCGCGCCATCTTATCTACCTTCTCCTGGCTCACCGTTGAGCCGGAAGACAGCAGCTTGCTGTACCAGTGGGGATAAATTACGGCATAGGTACCGGCGGACGCTGCACCCTGGCCCGTCAGTCCGGGGATCAGGTACACCACCATCGACACCGAGGCCATCCCGATGATGACCACGAAAAATGCCTTCACAACACGGCTGTCTCTTTGCAGGAAACGGATCATGGATGGACTTGGACCTTCTACTCTCTACGCGCGATGGGTGGTTTGCTCCCCCGTCGGCCAGGGCACATTCGGCCACGGCTGCAGTGCGAGTGGCTCCCATGGATGCGCAATTCTCGATCGACGCGATTCTCTGCCATTATAGACGAAAGAGAACCGCACCCGCCTCCCTCGCTTTTCGAAGGAACTCGCCTTACGCAAAACGGGCATCCCGTTTTCCAGGATGCCCGCCGCATTTCTGTTCCCTGTTCTCTGTTCCCTAATCCCTGTTCCCTGACTTTATCGCCAGTAATAAACCCCACCCACCATGTAATACGGACGGTAGTACACAGGCCCGTAAGGATAAGGATAGGCCCCCGCATAATATGCCCCTCCGTAGGGTCCGCGCCGGTAGAGGTTCGGCCCGCCGGGATACAGTCCCTGCGCCAGCCGAGCGGCTTCCTGCAGGCTCACCGGGTTTACGGTCAGAGGCGTATTCAGGTGGAAGGTGACCAGCGCTTCGGCCGGAATCCAGACCTGCGGTCCAGAGGAAGCCGCGGAAGCAACTGTTCCCGCTGCCACGCCTGCTCCGGCGCCAACCGCACAACCGAAGCCCCGGCCCGCCGCACAGCCGATGATGGTTCCCAGAATCCCGCCGCCCACGGCGCTACCCACGGTCTGGCCGGCCTTGTTCGGGCCTTTCACCTTGAACTGATCCGTATCCAGCGGATAGCTCTGCCCGCCTAGATCGAGCGAAGTCAGCTTCAGAGCCAGTTCCGAGCTTCCGCCCAGATCGCCAGCGCCAACATGCTTGACCTCGGAGACCACGCCATGCACGGTCGCGCCCTTGGGAAGGGCCAATACTCCGCCCACCGCCACGTCGCGAATTACCGTAAACTGCACCGGCTCGCCGTCCTTGGCCCTCTTGCTGTTCAAAGCCTCGCTGGTGCGCAACTGCAGCAGCGTCCCCTGCGGAATGGTCACAGGGCCTGACGGTTGCTCATATTGCGGTCCCCGCGGCGGTGGCGGAGGCCCCTGCGCGTATTGCCCCTGCTGCGGCGGATACTGATTCGGATACTGCGGCTGCGGAGCATACTGCGGCCTCACCGGAGGATAACCCGGGGGCGGAGGCGGCGCCTGCGCCTGTCCCTGGTTCGGATACTGCCCCTGGTTCGGATACTGCCCCTGATCCGGATACTGCCCCTGATTGGGAGACTGGCCAGCCTGCCCCTGATTCGGCATCGGCTGCTGCTGTGCGTCCGCCGGCTGCTGCGGAGGCGCCTGCGCCGCATCTTCCGGCTGGTTGTCCGCCATCTGCTGCGCATTCGGGTCGCCGGCCTGCGCATCCTGCGGATTGCCCACCTTCAAGTTGTTGTTGACCTTGGTCACGCCTGTCACATGGGCTGCGATGGACTCCGCCAGTTCGCTCGAGGCCTCGGTTGAGACCGTTCCTGAAAGCGTTACCTCGCCCTGAATCGTGGCAGCAGTGATCATGTCCTCTTTCAATGCCTTGGAAGCATCCAGAGCATGAACGACATACATCTCAATCTGGCCGTCCGTCCGCTGGCCAGCCTGCGCTGCCGCGGGCGCGGCCGCTGCATCCTGTCCCTGGGCAACCGTCGCCGTGCCGAAAAGGGCAACCAACCCGGCGCCCAGCAAAGCATGCTGGGAAATTCTCTTGAAAAATGACTGTTTCATAAGCTAATTGCTCTCCTCTGCCTGAGGTGCTGCCCTCGCTCCGCTCGTTGGCCCTTTTCCCCAATCTCGAATGGGAGTCAGCCACTTAGACGATTTCTCGCGAGAGCCGTCATCGATTGAAACCCGGACCACCGGAAAAAGTTCCGTTCCTGGATACAAGATGCCGGACGGGCCTCACAGGAAGCATTATGCAGTGCAATAATTCCTCCGGTGTTCTTTCCAGCAGCAATTCGCGGGACACCGCATCCAACCTGAAAAGGGGTCAAAACGATGGCCGAACGACTCAATTACACCAAAGCTTTCCCGGAAGGCGTTCACGCGATGCTCAACCTGGAAAAAACAATCCGCTCCAGTGGCCTGGAACCTTCGCTGCTGGAACTGGTCAAGACCCGAGCATCGCAGATGAACGGCTGCGCCTACTGTATCGATATGCACACCAAAGACGCCCGCGACGCCGGCGAAACCGAGCAGCGCCTCTACGCCCTCTCCGCCTGGCGCGAAACGCCGTTCTTCACTCCTCGCGAGCGGGCCGCGCTGGCCTGGACCGAAGCTATCACCAATATTCAGCAGGGCCATGCCGACTACGAAGTCTACGAACAAGCCCGCAAGGAGTTTGACCAGGCCGAGCTTGTAAAGCTCACTTTGGCCATCGCCCAGATCAACACCTGGAACCGCATTGCCATCGCTTTCCGGGTCGAACCGGGAACCTACCAGCCTGCATCGCACAACACTGCCTGAGCAAGCGGAGATTGGGGCGCACAATGCGCTCTTGGCAAAATTGCTGAGAACCAGCCGCTCAGGGCTTAACAGGGGCGGGAGGAAGCGCGGGGCGCAGCGGAACCGGCTGCGAGGACATCGCGGGCAGGCGATCGCGATAGCGAAGCAACATGGTGGCAAAATGGCGGGCTGCCCAATAACGAGGAATGAAGCGTGGCGGATCGGACGCGCTGCGCCACAGCCAGCCAAGTCCCGCATGATCCACCCACACGGGAATCCTCACCTGGTCCCCGGAAAGAAATGCGATCGCTGCTCCAATGCAGTGGATAGCCGGCTTGTAATTGAGATTCCGTCGCAGATAAAGGCCCAGCCGCTCCTGTGTGCCGCCGCCCAATCCCACGATGATGTGGCGCGGACGGCGTGTTTCAAGCTGGTGCAGCAAGACTTCATCCTCCACGGCTGCACCGTACATCGGCGCCAGGTACACGTTTTCCGGGGCCACGTGCACGTCGTTGTCATTCAGCCAGTTCACATTGCGCAGTGCCGAAGGCGCCGTCGGCATGATCCAGAAGCTGGAACCAGCCGCGCAGAACTCCGGCCGCTCAATCAGCGCTCGCAGGTACTTCAATCCGGAAAGCTTGGGAATGGCGTCGCCCTCGATCAAGTTCCACAAGGCCACCATCAGAGCACTGTCCGCGAGTGCAAAATCCGCGCCCAGCAACGCTTCGCGATACTCTTTGTCATGGGACAGATTGGTCAGAGCGGGTGCAGCGGGGACCACGACCAGGCCCCCGTTACTGGAGACCAGATCGATCACATCGTGTGCATTGCCAACGATGAAACGAATCCCGAGAATCTGCTGAAAGCGAACAGGAGCACCCGTGTTTGCTTCTCTCTTCAGACGGCGCATAAGCCTCCTGAGTATGGCAAACAGGGGCGTGGAATGGAAATAGTCCAATAGTACCCGCCATTCGCGGTACTTATTAACGCGAGATAAGTTACTTCGGCTTTTTGAATAAACTCCTATATCGCATAATGCGATACGGATTATCGTTCTTTGGAATCCTTGTATAAATCAGTATCTGATTGAATCACATAGCCACGTCCTGCTTTTCCACAGGCGTATTACTCGCGTGTTTCAGAGCTATACGAAGCACCGATCAAATGATGGACTTCGCCACCGATCGCGCAAAAGTAATCACGCTTTTCTGAAGAATAATCCGGGAGCACCCGCCTCTTTTCGCCCCTCCGGGTCAGATCGGATACAGAGTCTCTGCCCATCTCACCACTTTTCATGTCTTTGGATCACATATCGGCTGCTATAAGTCAGGATAAGTCGCATATAACTTGGGGCTACACTGAGTTATAGGCCGACGAGTCATCGCAATCAAGATTCTTCGATCGATAATTAAGGGAACAATACTAGCCGGATGTTCCCTCTCTTCACCGGATGGGAGATCTCCGTAAGCTGAATATTGCACCCACCGACAATCCCTGGGGAGTAAAATCGGTGCCTCCCAGGAATCTTCCCCATAACTGGTACTCGTAGTCCGCGCGTGCCGAGATATGCTCGGTGCAGCGCAGCTCGAGGCCTCCGCCAAGGGCCTGCACTGCCCGGGAGTCATGCGAGTATGACCTTCCGCCGGCCAGCGGGATTGGAGTAAATGAGATGCTTCCAAGGCTGAAGATGTATTTCCCGAACGGCCTGAGGCTGTGCGAGCGAGCGAACGTGTAGGTCGCTCCTCCTCCATCGGTCGCCTCTTTAAGACCCATCTGCTGCACCAAGTCTCCCGCATAAACTGAGCGGTACTCGGCTTCAAGGCTGAATCCATGCACCCAGTGCGGCCCGGAGGGCATGCCGGCTTCGGCCCATCCGACAAATCCCCATCTGTGGCCCTGGCCCATTCCGATCTGTTCCAGGTTTCCGGGGGGCGGTCCCTGGGCAAAGTCCGGATCGAAAATAGACCCGCCGCCTCCAAATCTCAGGTCCAACTTGCTCTGGCTCGCATCGTACACCGATTGTGCATGCGCGGGTATTGCTGCTGCGATGAAGACAGCGAACAACAGGAGCCTGGAAAGCCGACTGAAGAACATCGGGTATCTCCTCCGGATTCACGAAAGATACCAGGAGTGAAACGGCCCGTTTGGACCCGACGGGCATGCGCAATCCGGACTTGTAATATTGGGATTGTGCAGAGGGAAGAAGCAACGCCAACCTGGCTACTCTGAGTTGGAACTTAATTCTTCAATTCAATCTCGTCAAGCAATTGTCCTGCTGCTCTATTCGTTGCTTCGGCCTTGAAGCGCCGTCGAATTCGCCGCTGATGCCGCGAGCAGCTTTCCTGGCAAACACGGGGCGCCCAAGGGCCTGTTAACACTACCGGGACCTAGCGCAAATGAATCCCTCTGAAGTCCCACACCGCACCAATCGTGACCCCGGTGGGCGTCAGATCGTGGGAACTGCCAAAGAGACCAGGCCAGAATTGATACTCCCAATCGGCCCGCATCCACAAACCCCGCCATGCATGAATATCGGCTCCCCCACCAAACGCTGTGATGGTTCGATTATCGTGCCGGTACCACGCAGGCGAAGCCGGCAGCGGGGGGAAATCGATGCTGCCCAACCCCGCCAGGGCTTTCCCATAGGGCCGCACCTTGCGGAAGCGCCTCACCGTGTAAATCACGCCACCCAAACCCGTATCCTGCCGCATATTGGTTCCCGTGTCGTGCAATTCGGCGTTGGAGAGCGATGCAGGCAGACCGTAGTTGATGTCCCTGCCCTCCAGTTCAACCCCAAGCCCACGCAACAGGCTCGGCCCCGGCAACCGGGTCAGGTTCCAGTCGATCCACAGCGTCGCGCCTTCCATATAGCGCGTCACCCCAAAGGAATCGTGGCCCCAATCGATATTGAATCCGGATACGCCGGCGCCCACCTCAAGCGGCAGTCCGCCTGCCTCAGCCGACGGAACCACCTGCCCCAGGGCAGGCAATGCAGCCACCGCCAGCAGTGCAGCCAGGGCTACCGCAGTCCGCCTGAAAATCATCCTGAGTCTCCTTCAGCGCGCCAACAGATCTCCAGCAAAATGCTTCAGATCAGCCCCAGTCAAGGCGACACATCGATGCAATGCAGGGGTTCCCGCGAAGCTTCATGGTAGCGCCAACCCGCGGTCCCACCCATGCAACTTCCCGGTCACCAGAACCTAGTAAAGTAAGTTGCCCGCTTCATCTTGCACGGCGGCGATGAACTCTTTCAGCCGTTCAATCCTGGGTGCGGCGAGTTTTCGCGCGTTCTGCGTACGCAGCTTTCCCGGCAACTGTTCAACCGCCCGCCGCAATACCGGAATCACGGAGGAAAACGTGGTATAGCGGCTATCCCGTCCAATCTTGACCAGTGCCCGCATCGCGCCGATCGCTCCCAACTGCTCCACAATGTCTGCATCCCGCAGCAGGATCGCTTCGGTCGTCACCGGCTCATCCTGCGGCTGATGGGTGCGAATCGCCTCCACAGCGCCTTCCAGCTCTTCAGCCGGAAACCCCCAGCCTGGCAGCAGTTCGCGGGTGCGCGCGATGGTATACGGAACGTGATCCCAGCGCGCCAACTGGTCCTGATCCTCCGGCCGGTGCCCGAGAAACACGCCCAGATCGTGCATCCACGCAGCGGCGAACACGATGTCGTCGTCGAACGCCGTCCCCTCCCCAACCCGGCAAGCCAGCGCATAGAGCCGCGGCTGATGCCCAAACTTGTCCACCGGCTGCGCTTCGGCGCGGATGTACTCGACCACCGATTCCCGCCACCCAACCGCCATCCAGGGTTACCTCCCGCCGCAAGCCCAATCTACCAGACCGAGCTCCGGGCCAAACCGCCCATCGCTCCCCAAATCTTGACCGAAAAGTTATCATCCTCGGGAACCAACATACCGTATGCTGAGTACAAGCCGGCAGGATGTGATTGCCCGCCATGCTTGAACGGGTAGCCTAGAAAAAACTGCATAAATGCGGAAACACCATCCGCCCAAATCGCCGCATTGCGAGAAACGAGATCATGCCGCACATGTCGAAATCAGTGTCTATCTGTGTCATCGGATCCGGATATGTCGGACTCGTAGCTGCTGTCTGTTTTGCCGAAATGGGCCATCGCGTCATCTGCGTAGACAATGACGAGGCCAAGGTCAAAACCCTCCGCGAAGGCGGCGTGCCCATCTTCGAAGACCATCTTCCCCAGTTGCTCGCGCTGCATCGCGACAGAGGGGTCGAGTTCACCACCGACTTGGCCGGCGCAGTCCAGCGCAGCGAGGCCGTCTTTATCGCCGTGGGAACTCCGCAAGGAGATACCGGCGCAGCCGATCTTTCCTACGTCGAGGCTGTGGTCTCTGAAATCGCCCGCCACATCACCTCCTACAAAGTCATCGTGGAAAAAAGCACTGTCCCCGTCTACACCAACGAGTGGATCAGCCGCGTGCTGCACCGCCATGGCGTAGACCCCAAAAGCTTCGACGTGGTCTCGAACCCGGAATTCCTCCGCGAAGGCACCGCAGTCCGCGATTTCCTGCATCCTGACCGCATCGTGATCGGCGCCAACACCGAGCGCTCCGCCGACGTTCTCCGCCGCATCTACGAGCCGCTCACGGCCGGTACCTATTACGATCAGGCCGGGGCACTTCCGGGCAATTGCAGCACAGCCAGCCCGGCGCGCATCGTCGTAACCTCGGCGCAGAGCGCCGAAATCATCAAGCACGCGTCCAACGCATTTTTGGCGCTGAAAATCTCCTTCATCAATGCCGTGGCCAACCTGGCCGAGGCCGTCGACGCCGACATCGAAGACATCGCCCAGGGCATGGGCCTCGACAGCCGCATCGGCCCCCGATTCCTGCGCGCCGGCCTGGGCTATGGCGGCTCCTGCTTCCCCAAAGATGTGGCCGCGTTTCATTGGGTCGCTCAGCAGCACGGCGTCAACTTCAAGCTCCTGCAGGAAATCCGCAGCATCAATGAAACACAGAAGAACATCTTCTATAACAAGGTTCTCTCTGCGCTGTGGACTCTGCGCGGCAAGCATCTCACCGCCCTGGGCCAGGCCTTCAAGGGCGACACCGACGACATTCGCGACTCCCCTGCCATTGACGTGATCAAAAAGCTGCTTGAAGCCGGAACCTGCATTACGGCCTTCGATCCGGCTGCCAATGAACGCGCCAAGTCCGTCCTGCCTCCTTCAGAGAAGATGCGCTACGCCGACGATCTTTATGCCGCCGCCAAAGACGCCGACGCGGTATTGATCCTGACCGACTGGAAGGAATTTGCCGAAATCGACCTGCCCCGGCTCAACCAGGCGGTCCGCTTCCCCATCGTGATCGACGGCCGCAACCTTTACAAGCCAAAACAGATGCAGGATCACGGGTTTACCTATGTCAGCGTCGGGCGCCCGGCCCGGTACCATGCGCAGCAGGGCAAACCCCGCGGCATGGTATCTTAGGGAGACTAGAGCGGATTTCGAATTTATGTAGCCTTATCGGCGTTGTGGAAGGTGGCTTTTTCTTGCGGAGAAAGCCACTTGAGGCCAATCGTTCCGGTGTACAGCGATTCGAAATCCGCTGGAACGCGCGAAATTCCATGCATCCACCGGTGGAAAGCGCCCCACTGGAATTGCCAATTCTTAGCCCGAGTGGACCTTATCGAAATGCATGTACTTGTTACCGGTGCTGCTGGATTCCTTGGCTCCCACCTCACCGATCGTCTTCTCGGTGAGGGTCATACCGTTGTAGGGATCGACAATCTATCCACCGGCAGCACTGAAAACCTGGCGCATCTGGCCAAGGAGCCGCGCTTTCACTTCGAGCAGCGCGATATCTGCCAGCCCTTCGATCCCGGCCCAGTCGACTACGTCTTCAATTTCGCTTCTCCCGCCAGCCCGCCGGATTATCTCCGCCTGGGGCTGGAAACCCTGCGTGTCGGTTCCGCGGGCACAGAAAACACCCTGGAAATCGCAGCCAGGTATGGAGCCGGATATCTTCATGCCTCCACCTCGGAGTGCTACGGCGACCCACTCGTCCATCCCCAGACCGAGGACTATTGGGGCAACGTGAACCCGGTCGGCCCACGCTCCGTTTACGACGAAGCCAAGCGCTTTGCCGAGGCCCTGGTCATGGCATACCACCGCTCCCGCGGCGTGAATACCCATCTGGTGCGCATCTTCAACACCTACGGGCCCCGCCTGCATCCCAGCGACGGCCGCGTCATCTCCAATTTCATCATGCAGGCCCTGCGCGACGAGCCTCTCACTGTCTACGGAGACGGAAGCCAGACCAGAAGCTTCTGCTACGTCGATGACCTGATCGAAGGCATCCTGCGCCTTTCGCGCTCCCAGGAACATCTTCCCGTGAACATCGGCAACCCCAATGAGTTCACCATCCTTGAGTGCGCCCAGGCAATCATTGAAGCAACCGGCTCCAACAGTGAACTCCGCTTTGAGCCGCTGCCTGAAGACGACCCCGCCCGCCGCCGCCCCGACATCACCAAAGCCCGCACCCTGCTCGGCTGGGAGCCGCAAATCACTCTCCCTGAAGGTCTGGCCAAGTCCCTCCCGTTTTTCCGCAGTAAAGCCGGCTTGGTCTCGGCCTGACCCAGGCTACTCTTTTCCTCGTACTTCTAACTCGCTACCCCGCGCAAACGCTCCGTGCCCCATCCATTCGCGTTCTTTGCGAATGGGTGGGAGGCTACGAACCTCGACCAGGCTTCTTCTATCTCGGTTTTTGGGCGGTTTTTTATTCCGCAGCGGCGGCGACCCGCTATATCCCTAAGGGAGTCCGAGCTTAGTGGATTTCACTGCAATCCGGTTTCACTCATCTGCTACTCTTCTTCCAACATGCGAAGGACGATGTTTACGATTGTCTGCTCCCTGGCTCTCCTGGGGGCCTGCGGGCCGGCCCCAGCGCAAAAATTCCAGCCAAAAACCATCCAGTTCAAGGGCGACCCGGAGTACTCCGACCAGGAGTTGCTAGCTGCCGCGGGCCTCAAGAGAGGCGGCGTCTTTACCTCCGCCGAGATGAACGACCACTCCAAACTCCTGATGGACTCCGGCGTCTTCGACAATCTCACCTACAAGTTCGACGGCGTCGACCTGATTTACAACCTGGTCCCTTCATCCACGCTCTATCCCATCCGTCTGGAAAACCTTCCCCTCGCCGCCGGCCCAGAACTGGACGCCAAGCTCCACGATCGTTTTCCGCTCTATCACGGCAAAGTTCCCTCGGAAGGCACGCTGCTGGACGGTGTGCGCAGCGCACTCCAGGAAATGCTCGCAACCCAGGGCATCAATGCCACCATCACAACGACTCCATTCGGCCAGGCAGGAACACGCAACGTCTCGGCGATGAACTTCTCCATAGCCTCGCCGCAAATCCGCATCGGCGCCCTCCAGTTGCAGGGTGTTTCTCCCGCCCTTATGGACAGGGTCAAAGCCATCGCCGACAAGCAGACTGGCACGCCATTCGACACTTCCAACTCCGCCGCCAACCTGGAGCACTCGTTCTCCTCCTTCTACTCTGAAGATGGCTATGCAGCCGTCAAAGTCCACGCCGTCCGCTCCGGCGATCCCATCGTCACCGCCGCCGCTGTCGATATCCCCTACTCAGTCACCATCGAGGAAGGCCATCTCTACAAACTGGGCGCCATTCATCTGCCGGCGAATTCGCTGGTGACGCAGGCGGAGATCGACAAGATGACCGCCACCGCCTCAGGAACGTTGAAAGGACCGGCTGTCCGCGGCATCTGGGGGCTCATCGCGGGCCGCTACCACTCCAAGGGATACCTGGACTTCTCCATCAACCCGCATCCCGATCTCGACGAGGCCGCGGGAGTCGTCAATTACAACGTCGAAATCCATCCCGGCCCGGTCTATCACCTCGCCCTGCTCAAGTTCGACAACGTCAGCGACGAACTGCGCAAGCTGCTCATGCGCAACTGGCAGATGTTTCCCGGCGATCCCTTCGACCAAAGCTATGTCGCCGGATTCATCTACAAAGCGCAAACCTCCGACCCCGTTCTGCAGCGCACGCTCGCAGGCGTAAAGGTCTCCTACGACGTTCGCGCCGACCCGATGACTCACGATGTGAACCTGATCATCCGGCTGGAAAGAAAATAGCCGACCAAGTATTCTCGGTTCCATGCACCCGCCCATATTTGAAAGCATGTTCCACCTGCCGCTTCCCATCCTGGAGAAGCTGGCGCGCCCGGTCGTTGTTTACCTGGTCCTGGTCGCCCTGCTGCGCCTCTTCGGCAAGCGCGAGCTGGCGCAGCTCAACCCCTTCGACCTGGTCGTCCTGCTCTCCCTCTCCAACACCGTGCAGAACGCCATCATCGGCGACGACAACTCCGTCACCGGCGGCGTTATCGGCGCATTCGGCCTGCTGGCCATCAACTGGCTCGTGGTCCGCGTCCTGTTCCGCTCCCCGCGCCTCACGCGGGCCCTCGAAGGGCGCTCCACCGTCCTAATTCATGATGGCCAGGTTGACACAAAAGCCATGAAGCGCGAGTCCCTCACCCGCGAAGAGCTGCTCTCGGTTATCCATCGCCAGGGCTTTGAGGACTTCCACCAGGTGCGCAAGGCCGAACTGGAACCCAACGGCACTTTCTACGTGGAAGCCTACGAGCCCTCGGCCGAAGACACGCGCCACGCGGAGCTGCTAGCGCGCATCGACGCGCTGGCGCGAGAAATAGCCGCACTGCGGCCTCAAGCTACCTGAGCCCGAAGCGAGTCCTATTTCCGATTTACGAATATTTCTGTTGCAGATATATCTGCAGTGGATATATATTGACTTTCATGGCTACAACAACCGTACCGACCGCGCCCCTCACACCCGCCGTATTCGCAATTCTGCTCTCTATCGCCGAGGGAGAGAAGCACGGCTACCAGATCATGAAAGACGCGCGTTCGTCCCAGGGCGGCGGCATCAACATGGGTCCGGGAACCCTCTACGGCTCTCTCGATCGCATGATGCGCGACGGCCTGGTTGAAGAGTCCGGCATCTCCGACGACGAACGGCGCCGCTACTACCGCCTCACCGAACGCGGTCGATCCCTATTGGCCGCCGAACTCAGCCGGCTCGATGCAGCGGTCACGTCCGCCCGTTCCCGCGGTCTGATTCCTCACGGAGGCCGGTCATGAACCTAGGCTCCGCCCGATTCGAGTTTCTATACACGTGCGCGCTCCGCCTCTATCCCGCACCCTTTTGCGAGAAATACGGAGCCGCGATGCAGCAGGCTTTCCGCGACGCCCTCGGCGACAGCTCGCTCTCCCGCGGAGACCTAATTCTGACGGTCCTTCGGGATCTTCTCACCTCAATCGTGAAGGAGCAATTGCTTATGCTGCGCGAAGTATTCTTCCGCCCGGCCTTGATCTTCAACGCGCTCGTGCTCACCGGTCTCGCTACGGTGCTGGCGCTCGCACTTTACGCAATCCCGCAGCAAGTGCTCCGCCGCGGAGCCGACGACCCGCAAGTGGAAATGGCCGACAATCTCGTCGGACAGCTCGAACAGGGCGTGACCCCGGGAAACGCAGTACCGGCCGACAAAGTCGAGATCGCACACAGCCTCTCACCCTTCGTCATCGCCTTCGACGATCAGGGCCATCCAATCGCTTCCCAGGCCGTGCTCAATGGCGGAACGCCCACGCTACCGAAGGGAACGCTCGATTATGCCCGCGAGCATGGCGAGTATCGATTCACCTGGAGACCCGCCGGAGCCACCCGCATCGCCGCTGTGGTCCAGCGCGTGCATGGAAATCATCCCGGCTTCGTTCTGGCCGGCCGCTCCTTGCGCGAGGAGAGCGTCCGGCAGATCGTTGTCAAACAGATGGCAACGCTCGCCTGGATCTCCATGCTGGCGTTGATCCTCGTTGGCACCGCCGCCTTCGGCTGGTACACGCGGCCACGAACGGTGTAGCGGGTCTACTCCCACTCGATAGTTCTGAAGAAAAGTCCATATGGCATCTAGTTCATTATCAAACACTTATGCAATTTTGCTATCTCACGTATAAGTTTTGTACAAGTTCTAGCGACGATTTTTTGTCTTGCAGCGACGCTAAATCGTCAAAAAACAGTGGAGTCTTACACATTGTCCAAGTTCTTCAACCGTTTACGACCAGAAAATTCCCCATCTCAGGACTGTATTGCCAACGCGCCACAGTGCGCGCGGAGCGGTTTATACGATTGTCGGCTGGTGGACGGCTCAAAACCCCAGTCTAACGGCCTGCCGCGCGTCCTAGGGGCATTGTAGCTCGTCCGCGCGGGCGTTTATGCGCTGCACTTGACTGCTGTACCTTTCGGCCTGAATCGCTTCCTAAACACCTTCCATCAACTCTGAGATTGTGATCGAGAAACTGTCCGCCAAAGTCTCGATAATCGCCAGACACGCCTCTTTATGGCCGTTCTCCATTTGCGAAATGAAGACGCGACCGATGCCTGACCGCTCCGCAAGGTCTTCTTGAGACCAATGCCTTTCCACTCTGAGAGACTTGATTCGATCCCCGAAGCGTCGCCGAACGTTCTTTCGCACCCATGCAGCATCGCCTGTATACTATGAGATACGACATTGCTTATAGGCTACATGGACTTCTTGAGAGGTCATTCGATCAACCAAAGCGATGAAGGGCGTGTCGTCACAACATTTTGATTTGAAGGCGGTGCGAAGCAAGTGTGCGCAATCTTAGCGGGAGACGGGTAAGAAAATGACCTATATTCTGTTTTTAGTTTTCCTTTGGATTGTCCTTGCTGGTATTGGTTTGATGGCCTATCTCATCCCATCGATATTGGCATTCAAGATAGGGCATCCGTGGCGATGGTGGATTTTAGCCGCCAACGCCTTCTGCGGCTGGACTGTCCTCGGTTGGTTCATACTTCTTATTCTTGTCCTCACTTCAGGTAGAGAATTGGAAAGAAGAGTGCGGGAAGGAAGGGCCTCTCCTCTTGCCCCTTATTTTAGGGGCCTTACTGGAGCCTTTGCAGGAAGGTGTCGAAATTGCAGAGACGCCTACCTCTCTGGCAAGGATGTGTGTCCAAGCTGCGGGAGGGCGCTGGTGTAGAGTGTTTCCGCTTGCTACGCATCCAATATGTTGTAGATCGTCTGGCGCGTCACGCCGAACTCCCGCGCCAGCTTCGCCTTCTTCTCACCTGCCGCCGCACGTTCACGGATCGCTTGGGTCTGAGTGGGCTGGAAAGTGGACTTCCGCCCTTTGTAGACACCCTTCTGTTTCGCCTTGGCGATTCCCTCTAATTGACGTTCACGGATCATAGCCCGTTCAAATTCAGCGACAGCGCCCATGATACCGAGAAGCATCTTCGCCATTGGCGTGTCTTCTCCTGTGAAGGTCAAACCTTCTTTAACGAACTCGACAGCGACTCCACGCCCTGTCAATTCTTCCACCAGCCGTAGAAGGTCACGAAGGCTTCGAGCCAGCCTGTCCATTGAGTGAATGACAAAAACATCGCCCTCTCGGACGTATTGGAGGGCCTGTTGAAGCTGCGGACGTTGTGTGTCCTTTCCGCTGGCTTTGTCGGTAAATGTGCGATCAAGTTGCACGCCGTCCAATTGACGAACGGTATTCTGGTCTACGCTCGAAACCCTGATGTACCCAACCCGCTTTCCACCGCGCCGTGCTGCTGTCATCTTCTCTCCTTCAAACTGTCAAGTATGAGTCTAGAGCAATGAGGGACATATGTCAAGTATAAAAATACCCATCTATATTTTACGCTTTTCAAGACCAAAACCGTAAAGCACTGGGCGTCAACATAGAGTAGACTTTTCTTGGACGCCCCTAAATACTCGGGAGGGCAAAGCGATGGTGCGTGCTCACGAAATCACTGACAAGCGACAGCAAGCCAACCGTAAGGTCAAGAACGCTAGGGAACGCAAGGTCAACGCACAGCAGCGCGTAGCGAAAGTGAATCAGGCTCCCGCTGAGACTCCGAGAAAACCCCGCTCCGTCCAACGAGAACAAGACAACCTAGAACAGCAAGAAACAACTCTCAAGAAGCAGAAAGCCAGCCTTGACCTAAAGAAAGCAACGCGGGACGAAATTGAGGCACAGCAGCAGGCCGCCGAAGCGAACAAAACTCCCAATTCGATCTAAGGCCACATCACCTTCAGCTTGTTTGCATAAGTATCGCATTATCAATCTTATACAAAATTCTCGAAAATTAAATTCAAGATTTTGATTAGGCACCCCTACCAAGGCTAAATATCTCCGAGGGAAACCTCTTGGGACGCTTTGCAAACGCCTCAAAACTGCTCCGAGTGAATTCGATTGGGCTGTCGCCACCATTGACAGCCCAAGTCAGATCATACGGAGAACACACTTGGAGAAAACCGCCTTGAACCTCATCCAATCGAAGCTGTATCGAAGCGAGATCGCCAAGCTTCTCAAGAAGTTCGATTTCACGTATTGCTGCACTCTCAACCTCCATACATCCCACCAGACAATTGAACGCGCAGAGCGAGTCGCAAAGGACTATCTTTGGCATCTCAACAAAGAAGCCTTTACTAAAAAGGGTCTCAAGAATGGCCGCAGACTATCGTTCATAGCCGTAGTCCAAGGCCGAGAACGCAGCAACCTGCACCTGCATTGTGCAATAGGGAATTTCAACAAACACCACGACAATGAGCGCAAATGGTGGATGTGCGGGAGGGCTGCTGCAAAAACTCCTGGTGTTTGGGTCGATTACAAACCCAAAGAAGTCGAAGACTCGCTTGGTCGGAAACCAACGTGGGACGAGGATGGCTGGATTGACTACATATTGAGGGAAAACATAGCTTATCGAAATAACGACGAAACAACTCTTGAAACGCGAAACGTTGATCGAATCCTGGTTAACCTAATTTCGAAAGGAAATTAGGAATTCGGTCTTGCGCGGACGCTCGGCCATCGGCCTCAGTCTGCATTTATCACTAAACACGTTCGACACTGGCAAGCAGTGATGCGATGACCTGTAGGGTTCTGAAGCGAAGACGGACGAATCAATCACGACTCATGCTGTCGGCAAGATCAGCCCTGCCTCGGTTTATTTGTGTCTTCAAATATGCCACCTGAATAATCAGTTCGCTGGAACGGGGTGAAGCCTACGACAATAATTCAGGAATTTCTTGATGGCAATTTTCACTGAGAAGGTTAATTCGAACAATAAATTCAGGAATTCTCACAAAATCACGCGAAGAAATTCGCGAATTTCTCGACTGAACAATCAGAGGGCCAAACAACGGGAGCGCAAAACAATCGATTAACGGAATCGAGTTATTACATCCGTTGGTTGCTGATTGTAGATCAATGCCGCAGCAATCCGTTCCTTATCGCTTAGATGGTAGTAGGTGCGCTCAATTTCTTTGATCGACGTGCCGACGATCTTCGATACCTGTTCATAGGACAATCCCGCGTTGATCCGATTCGTAATCATGTAATGCCGCAGCGAGTATGGGACGATCCCCCGTTCATTGACCCTTGAAACATTGGCAAGCTGAAGGATCGCATAGAAGTGTTTGAGTAGAAGCTTTTCCGAAAGCTCCGTTTCTCCGTCGATGGAAAACACCAGTGAATCCGAATCCTCTGGCCTCAAAAAGTCGTGCAGCCTTTCAAAATATTGCCCACCTCGGCAGATCGCCCTTCGGGACTTTCTGACCTTTGAAGTCTCCGCACGGATATTGAGCACAACAAGCACATTGTCAAGATCGTCACCATTATGCTTCGTTGTTTTTTTGTGAATGATTTCAACATCCGACCACTTCAACAGCCGCGATTCTGAATTGCGCATTCCACAGTTTGCGTTTATCAGAATCCAATGCCTCACAACTTGGCGAACCCTGTGCTCGGCCTCTTCCAACTTGTGTCTCTTTTGATTCACATAATCGCGCGCAACAGTGTAGATCGCCTTGTACTCGTCCTCCGTGAATGTCGCCCTGCGTATCGCATCGCTCTGAGTATCGACCTTGGGCAATGGCCTGTAGGTAAAGGCGTCGAATTTGGCCTGTCCGTTCCGATACAGCCATTTGATTACTGCGTTGACTGTGCTCTGTTCGTTGACGATGGTTGACTGGCTTGCGTCCTGTGCTTTGCGGAACGAGAAATACTCGTCCATCGCATCGTTCTCCAGTTCCTTGATTTTCGTTTCCCTGCCGATGAATTCAAGGAAATGGTTGAGATGGGATGTGATCGTGATCATTCTTCCTGGGACAATTGCACCATTCCTCAAGTCCGTTTCCCTGTACTTCAGGTAGTTCGCAACGGCTTCCTTGCAGGTGAAAGAGAAGAGCTTCTTCCCTGCTTGGACACTCGCAAAGATTTCGTGGAACATCGTCTTGCCCTTGTCAATGGCAAGTGCCCTGTTGCGGGTGTGGAGAGACTTGACGATGTACTTCTTCTCGGCTGCCAAGTACATCCTGAACTGCCAGTATTCGCCCCGCTGATAGACGATAGCCTCCTCAAAGATCGGAACTTCAGTATCGTCAAATACCTTCTTCTTGAGCATCACTCCACTTTCTGCGCGGGAACGATGATTCCACATAGTTCCCGCCGTTTCTCGGAATTTTAAGAAGTGTACCTCGGAAGCTGTTGATTTGACAAGCGGTGTATAAGTTTCGTCAAACAGGTCATATGTTGATTCTAAACTGCTTAGCGTGCGCATTTTACTCCCACTCAATCGTCCCCGGCGGCTTCGACGTAATGTCGTAGACCACGCGATTGATCCCCCGCACCTCGTTCACAATGCGGCTGGAGATGCGTTTCAGCACGTCGTAGGGCAGAGGCGTCCAGTCCGCCGTCATGCCGTCTTCCGAGTGCACGGCCCGCACCGCGCAGGTGTACGCATATGTCCGCTGATCGCCCATCACCCCCACGCTCATCACCGGCAGCAGCACCGCAAAGCTCTGCCAGATCTTCGAGTAAAGCCCCGCCGCCTTGATCTCCGCGACCACAATCTCGTCCGCCTCCTGCAGCAGCGCAACGCGCTCCGGAGTCACCTCGCCTAGGATGCGCACGGCCAGCCCCGGCCCCGGAAACGGCTGCCGACCCAGCACGTCTTCCGGCATGCCCAGGTCGCGCCCAATCCGCCGGACTTCGTCCTTAAAGAGGTCGCGCAGAGGCTCAATCAGCTTGAGCTTCATCCCCAGCGGCAGCCCGCCCACGTTGTGGTGGCTCTTGATGGTTTGGCTCGGCCCCTTCACGCTGCTCGACTCTATGACATCCGGATAAAGCGTCCCCTGCACTAGCCATTCAACTCCGCCCGTTTCCTTCGCAATGCGCGTAGCTTCATCGTCGAAGACCGCAATGAACTCCGCCCCAATCCGCTTGCGCTTGGTCTCCGGATCGCTCACTCCGGCTAGCTGCGCTAGGAATCGTTGGCTCGCGTCCACGGCCACGATGTTCAATCCCAGCTTGTCGCGCAAATTCTTTTGCACGCTCTCGAATTCGTTCTTGCGAAGGACTCCGTTGTTGACGAAGATGCAGGTCAACTGGCTGCCGATCGCCTTGTGCACCAGCACCGCCGCCACTGACGAATCCACGCCCCCCGACAGCCCGCAGATCACGTGCCCTGAACCCACCTTGGCGCGAATGCCTTCAACCGTCGTCTGGATAAAATGCGCGGGCGTCCAATCGCCTGCCGCTCCACAAATGTTGAAGACAAAATTGCGAATCAGTTGCGGCCCCAGCGGCGTGTGGTGCACCTCGGGATGAAACTGCACCGCCCAGATGCGCCGCTCCTCATTCACAATCCCCGCCAGCGCGTTCGAAGTCACCGCCGTCCGCTTGAACCCACCAGGCAATTCCTCCGCCTCATCCCCATGGCTCATCCACACCTGCAGCGTGGCGGGCAATCCCGCGAACAAGGCCGTAGCCCCATCCTCAATCACCACCTCCGCATGCCCATACTCGCGCAGCGGCGCCGACTTCACCTTGCCGCCCAGGTGATGCACGATGAAATGGAGCCCATAGCAGATGCCCAGAACAGGCACGCCCATCGCCAGCACGCCCGCGTCCGCTGCCGGTGCGTCCGCGTCATACACCGACGAAGGCCCGCCGGAAAGAATGATGCCGAGCGGTTTGCATGCCTGAATTTCCGCAAGAGGCGCCGTGCAGGGCAACACCACGGAGAAGACATTCTGCTCGCGTATGCGCCTTGCAATCAGCTGCGTATACTGCGAACCAAAATCGAGAATTACGATTGTCTGGGTGTCCACTCCCTAGTGTGGCAGGCTCGGCGGCGGGATGTAAAGATCAGGGAAGGCCGCCGAAGTAACCCAGCGAATTCTTTAACACCGATGCGAACCGGCAACCCAACATTTATCAGCGACTAATTCCGCCTGAGCACCATCGAACTTTGACAAGCTTCTAAGGAGCGCCAATGAACGCAGCCGTAGTCCGCGCATTCGATGCCCCGCCAACCTACACCACCTTTGCCGATCCCATCCTCCAAGATGGCGAGTTGCCAGTTATCGTCACCGCCGCAGGCCTGCACCAGATCGTCAAATCGCTGGCCAACGGAACGCATTACGGCAGCACGGACGATCTCCCCTTCGTTCCCGGGGTGGATGGCGTGGGCCGCCTGGCCGACGGCACCCGCATTTATTTTGGCGGGGTGCGCGCACCTTACGGCACGTTCGCCGAGCGCGCCAATGCCAACGGGAAGATATGGGTTCCCATCCCCGACGGTTTGGACGACACCACCGCCGCGGGCATCGCCAATCCGGGAATGTCGTCCTTGGTCGCACTCACCGCTCGCGCCAAATTCGTGGCCGGAGAGAGCGTGCTGATTCTGGGCGCAACTGGCGTGGCTGGGCAGCTCGCCGTGCAGATCGCGAAGCGCAAAGGCGCCCGCCGCGTGGTGGGCGCGGGACGCAACCCGCAGACGCTGGAAAAACTGAAAGGCCTGGGCGCGGACGCCGTCATCTCACTTCACCAGGAACAGGACGCGCTGGTCAACGCCTTCCGAAGCGAGTTCGCAGGCGAGGGCGTAGATGTGGTGCTCGACTACCTGTGGGGAAAGCCCGCCGAAAGCGTGCTCAGCGCCATTGCGCAACGCGGACTCAGCAAAGCCGCGCCGCGCGTGCGTTTTATCCAGATCGGCGCCAGCGCCGGCCTGAGCATTAACCTGAGTGCCGCCACTCTGCGCAGTTCAGGACTTGAGCTGCTCGGTAGCGGCTTCGGCAGCGCTTCGCTGGACGAGATCCTGAAGGCAGTGACCGAGTTTTTCCGCGAAGCGGCTTCAAACCCCTTCGAGTTCAAGGTGAAGACCGCCCCGCTCAGCCAAGTCGAGGCTCTTTGGAACAGCCCCGAACGAGGCACACGGCTGGTGTTTCAGCCATGAATGCAAAAGACGGACACACTGCATCCCTAACCCCTAATCCCTAACCCCTGTCCCCTTGTAAACCACTCCCGCCTTCATCACGAACTTCACATCCTGCAAGACGCGAACATCATCCAAAGGGTTCGCGTCGACAGCGATAATGTCCGCCCACTTCCCCGCTTCCAGGCTGCCCGTCTTCGCGCTCCAGCCCATCAGGTCGGCCGCGTTCATCGTGGCCGATTGCAGAGCCGCCAGCGGAGCCATGCCCAACTGGTTCACATACACATCGAGCTCGTGCGCATTCAACCCATGCGGATACACCGCCGCATCCGTGCCCAGCGCAATCTTCACCCCGACCTGCATAGCGTGCTTGATGTTGCTCTTGGCCACCGCGCTCACTTCGATCATCTTCTGGTGATAGAACGCCGGCAGATTCCCCTTTTCCAGCATCCAGTCTTCGAGGTAAAGCGTCGGCACAAGATAAGTCCCTCGCTTCTTCATCTCGGCAATGGCTTCGTCGTTGATATAGCTGCCGTGCTCGATCGAGTCAACTCCCGCCTCGGTGGCCCACAGAATCCCCTGCGCACCATGCGCGTGCGCGGCAACCTTACGGCCCAGCCGGTGCGCATCGGCCACAATGGCCTGCATCTCTTCCAGCGTGTATTGAGAAGCCTGCGGATCGTCGCCCTTCGAGAGCACACCGCCGGTGGCGCAAATCTTGATCAGGTCGACCCCATACTTGATATTCTGCCGCACCTTGTGCTGCACTTCGGCAATGCCGTCGGCCACGCCGTCACCTACGACATGGTATTGGAAGGGCAGCAGGTTCTCGTCGCAGTGTCCGCCGGTAATGCCCAGCGCCGGCCCGCTCACCAGCATGTGCGGTCCCGGAACCTGTCCCGCGTTGATAGCATCGCGCAGGTCCACATCGGTATAGCCGCCCGCACCCACGTTGCGCACGGAAGTGAACCCCGCCATCAGCGTGGCGCGTGCATTCACCACGCCGTTGATGGCTTCCTTTGCGTCCGTCGAAATCAGCTCGCGATAAGGATCGAAGTCCGTGTTCATGGTGAGGTGCGTATGCACGTCAATCAACCCCGGCAGCACGGTCATCCCGCCCAGGTCCACGACCGCATCGCCCGCCTGCGGCTGCACTTCGGCTGACGGGCCAATCGATTGGATGGTGTCGCCCACCACCACGATGGTCTGCCCATCCAGCACCCTGCCCGTCTTCACATCCAGCAAGTGTCCGGCGCGCACCAGCGTGCGGGTCGGCGCAGCATTCTTGCCCGTTTGTGAAAACAGCGCTGCTGCACCGAATGCCAGACACAAACCAATAGCTAGTTTCCGTCGCAATACCAAGCATCACACTCCTCAAGAAATCGTAGGGGGAGTGTAGCAAACTTGCTTCAGGTCATGCTTCAATGATTCCGGCTCTACGCCCAGGTCTTGCCCAACTCGCCCAGATTCGCGCGGCCCAGATCTTCGGCCGTCATGGCAACCCGGTACTCGACGTTGGCGTTGAAAACGAGGAACCACGGCTCCGCCAGCACCGCAACGTCGGTTTCATTCTTGACGTTGACGACAAGGATGGCGCTGCGATGGCCATCGCGCTCCGTGAAGTAGGCGGATTCGGGCTTGATGGCTTCGAGAATCTGGTGCATCTTCTTTCCGATGCCGCCATTTCGAACCAGGGTATTGAACGGCTCGACGGGGAACTGCACGAGCATGATCATGCGCATAAGCGACTCTCCAGCGTCCGGACTCGCCTCTATCCTGCGAGCGGCACGCGAGAAACCTTATCACGTTCAAGCAATCCCGGGGATTAATTGCTGGCCACAACAGACCGGCGGAGCTTTTGCATCCATGACCGCCTTCATCTTCTGCCCGCCCGCGTGATAGCCTTTTCGGGAAAGAATGCCTGCTCGGTTTTGGCTGCTCCAAACAGGATCGTCCACACTGCACCATGGCTCTCCGTGCCAAGTGATCCGGCCACCTGACCCCGCCTTCAAGAGGACACAAAATGAACTGTCTTGGCCTTACCTCCCTCCTGATGTTGACCGCAGCAACCGCAATGGCGCAGAACGCCGGCACGGCGCAGAACGACACTTCGCACCCCGCGCCCCCGCCGGCCATCAGGAGCCTCGATCTTTCCGCCATCGACAAGACCGCCGATCCGTGCGCCGACTTTTATCAATACGCATGCGGCAACTGGAACAAGAACAATCCCGTCCCCGCCGACCAGGTGCGCTGGGCGCGGTCTTTCACCGTGTTGCGGGAGCGGAACACCTATCTGCTTTGGCAGCAACTGGACGCCGCCGCCAACAACCCCAAGACCGCGCTGGAAAAGAAGTACGGTGACTACTATGCCGCCTGCATGAACACCGAACTGGTAGACAAAAAGGGGCTGGAGCCGCTCCATCCCGGGCTCAAGCGCATCGCCGATCTGAACGACGCTCACGATCTGGCTAAGCTCATCGGCGAACTGGCGAAAGAAGGCAGCCCGGAGGCGCTGTTCCGCTTCAACGTGCGGCAGGATCAGAAAGACTCCTCGAAGCAAATCGCCCAGGTTGGACAGGGCGGCCTGTCGCTGCCCGACCGCGACTACTACATCAAAGACACCAAGCGGTTTCAGGAGATCCGCAAGCAGTACGTGGAACACGTCACTCGTATGTTCACCCTGGCCGGAGACACACCCGAGCAGGCCGCCAGGGAAGCCGCCGCTGTCATGGAGATCGAGACCGCCCTCGCCACCGCTTCGATGGACCGAACGGCCATGCGCGATCCGCTCAACGTCTACCACATCTACACCGTGGCCGACTTCCAGAAGCTGACTCCGGACTTCGACTTCAGCGTCTATTTCAAGGACGTCAAGGTGCGGCCCTTCGACACGCTCAACGTCTCCACGCCTGATTTTTTCAAAGGCCTGAACGATTTGATTTCAAAAGAGCCCGTCGACGCGTGGAAGTCTTACCTGCGCTGGCACGCCATTCACGGCTCGGCAACCGAACTCCCCAAGGCCTTCTTCGATGAGAACTTTGCCTTCTTCAGCAAGACGCTCCAAGGCCAGCAGGAACCCACGCCGCGCTGGAAGCAATGCACCAGCATGACCGACCAGGCGCTGGGCGAGGCCGTGGGCCAGGATTGGGTGAAGCAGTATTTCCCGCCCGCGGCCAAGGCCAGCATGGATCAGCTTGTAGCCGCGCTCGAAAAATCCCTCGGCGACGACATCAAGACTCTCCCCTGGATGAGCGACGCCACCAAGAAGGAAGCCGAAGAAAAGCTCTCATTGATCCGCAACAAGATCGGCTATCCGGAACACTGGCGTGACTACTCGGCCCTCAAAGTCAACCGCGATGACTTCATCGGTAACGTGGAGCGGGACGAAGTCTTCGACCGCGATTACAACCTGAACAAGCTGGGCAGGCCGGTGGACGAGAAGGAGTGGACCATGACGCCGCCGACGGTCAACGCCTACTACAGCTCGTCGAACAACGACATCAATTTCCCCGCCGGCATCCTGCAGCCGCCGTACTTCGATCCCAACATCGATCCAGCCGTCAACTTTGGCGGCATCGGCGTAGTGATCGGCCACGAGATGACGCATGGATTCGACGATCAAGGCTCGAAGTTCGACGGCAAAGGCAACCTGCGCGAATGGCAGACACCGGAAGATCGCAAGGCCTTTACCGAGCGCACCGAGTGCGAGGCGAAAGAATACAGCGGCTTTGAAGCAGCCCCGGCCCACGGCGACGTTCCCGCGCAGTACCTCAACGGCAAGCTCACGCTGGGAGAAAACACTGCCGATAACGGCGGATTGCGAATCGCGTGGATGGCCCTGCTCGATACCCTGGCTGGCGAAGGAAAATCGATCGACGACAAGATCGATGGATATACCGAGGCACAGCGCTACTTCCTCAGCTTTGGGCAGATCTGGTGCCAGAACCAGACCGAGCAGGTGGCCCGCCAGTCTGCGCTCACCGATCCTCACTCCCCCGGCCGCTGGCGCACCAACGGTTCCGTGCAGAACTTCGAGGAGTTCGGCAAGGCCTTCGGCTGCAGCAAAGGGCAGCCCATGTACCCGGCAAAATCGTGCCGTGTCTGGTAGGCGCAACGAGTAGACGAAAGGTGATCTGATCGCATCATTCCCCGCGCCTTCCCGGTGACCTTTGCCGTCCCTCCGGCGTCCAATCCGAGACCGCACCCGAAATCTCTGCTCTGCAGTCAGCCGGGTGCTGCGTCAGGGCTCGATCCGACTCGATCGTAGGCTGAAGAATGTTCTGTTTTGCCCGGTCTCACGCAGAAACTAGGCATAACAGACCCCTGGCTTTTACAATGCAGCAGGGACCCATCCCAACCCAGCTCTGCTGTGGAACTAGCAAACTTGGCGGCGCACGCCTGTCCAAGATGAAGGAATCGCATGAAGTTTACGAAATTCGGCAAGGCACTTCTGTTGAGCGCCCTCTCTGCTGCGGTCGCTCTCAGCGTGACCTCTTGCGTTCAGAGCTACACGGTCGGCTTTTTGTATGTGACGGGAACAATCACGTCAGGGACCGGTGGGAACGGCATCATCAGCGGATTTAAAATCGACCACAATACCGGAAAGCTCAGCCCGATAAACGGGCTGCCCATTTCTTCCGGCGGCGCCAACCCCGGTCGAGCTGTCCTGGTCACCGGCAGCCGCTTTCTCTATGTCCTCAACCGCGGCGTCAATTCGCTGGGCAATGCGGATTGCTATGGAAGCGGCGCCAACCAATGCCAGAACGCCAATATCACCGAGTTCGAGGTAGGCGGTAACGGAATCCTTACTCCTGAGCAGACCTTTTACACCCAGGGCCTCAACCCGTTCCGCCTTATCGGCGACGCATCGGGATCATACCTCTACGTGCTCGACCACGATGCACCTTCCAGCGCCGCCTGCTCACTGGCGCTTGGCAGCGGCACCGCTGCCTGCGGCGACATCACGGCCTTCACGATCAACCAGGCCACTGGCCGCCTTTCTCTCGTCGTCAATGCCCAGGTAACCTCGGCCAGCGGATCAGCCCTGCCGTACTTTCCGGTTCCCGCCAATCCCATTGATTTCTCCCTGGTCTCTGGATACATCCTCACCCTCGCCGGAACACCGGCTACGGGGGACGTCGTCTTCCCCTACAACTACAACACCAGCAGCGGACAGTTGACCGTCAACCAGAACAGCGCGCAGGTTCTAGGCATCTTCCAGGGCACGGCCCTCGTCAACGGATCGGGATACGTCTACGTCCTCGATAACGAAGGCACCGACGTAGCCGGAACCGGCGCCACCAGCCAGATTCTTCCCTACTCGATTGGCACCAATGGAGCCCTTCAGGCACAGACCGGAGGAGTGATACCCGATGACACAACGCTCGCCAACCCGATCTATCTGCTGGTCGAATCGAAGGGGAAATTCCTCTATGTGGCCAACCAGGGGAACAACGTCCAGGGGACTAATTCGGGGAGTGGCCTGGCGGGTTACGTCATCGACCCTTCCACGCATCAGCTCAGCTTCATCGCCGGTGAGCCCTTCGGCTCCGGTTCCGGGCCGCAATGCCTGGTCGAGGATCCCTCCGACCAGTTCATTTACTCGGCCGATTTCAACGATTCCAGCGTAACCGGCCGCGTAGTTGACCCCAACTCGGGTGTGCTCAACAATCTGCGCGTCACGAGTACGTACTCATTGCAGGGGCCGGCCGCGTGGTGCCTCGTCGACGGGCGTACAAGCTAATGCACTTCTCCGGTCTGTGGTCCCATCGCCGTTCCAGGCATGCGGCGCATCGGCAGGAGAAGAGCCGCAGCGCCGCTCTCAATTAACCTTTCAGATCCGGAAGTCAGACGGCCGTCTGATCCCGGGCCTTGATTTTGAAGTTCCGATGAAGTTCTCAAGAACGTAGCCGAACGCCGGACGGGACACTCCCTTGCACGCACCGCGCGTTCGATTCCAAACCCGGTATTTTCGGGGCTTGATCTGCCGGCCCCTTGACGAAAGATGCGCATGAAGTTCAACAAATCGAGCCAGCTCATGCTGGTCTCCGCGGCCAGCCTCCTGGTGGCTGGGCTGGTCACCGCATGTAGCACACTCACCGTGGATTTTGTCTTCGTGACCTCTTCCAAGGCCGCGGGAGCCAACAATAACGGTGAGGTCGACGTCTTCGAAATCAACCAGCAATCCGGCTTCATGCGCCAGATCCCCACTTCGCCCTTCCCCTCGGGCGGACGCGATCCTGTGGCCGAGGCGATCTCCGCCGACCAGACCAACCTCTATGTGGTCAACCAGGATGACAACTCGATCGTCCAGTTTGTCATCGGAAACGACGGCAAAATCTATCCGCAGAACACCGTGAACACACCCGGCATTTATCCACTTGCCGTGGCTATCAACGGAACCAACCTCTTTGTAGTAGACACCTATCAGCCCCTGCCCATCTGCTCCACCGCCGAACCCTGCTCGGGTTCCATTGGTGTTCTGCCCATCACCGTCGGCTCCGGGTCGCCACCCAGCGACACGCTGGGAACACCTGTCTCCAACGGATCGTTGAGCTACTGGCCGCTCTGCCAGTACGGGTACATTTCCGCCACCGACTTTACGCAATGCCAGACCGGCCCTACCAGCGACGTCATCACGCCCACGGGGGTCAACGTCCTGAAATCGGGCAGCGACGTCTATGTGACCGCCTACGACTCTTCGGTAACTCCCAGCGTCGGCTACGTTTTCGGTTTCAGCGTCGGTACCGGTGGCGCACTGGTTCCGCTCAACGGCGGCGTTCCATTTCTTGCTGGCGTCCATCCCTCGGCCATCGCCAGCGACTCCACCAGCACCTATGTCTACGTGACCGACATGACGAGCGGCCAGGTTCTCGGCTTTGCAGTCTCTTCCGGCGTACTGACACCGTTGAGCAGCGGCGCCAATGGCACCAACCAATTCCCGGCCGGAAATCAACCTTCCGCAATTGCCGCCGACCCCCAGTACCCATTCATCTATGTAACTAACAAGCAGGACTCCACTGTGTCTGCTTATTCCATGAGCAGCGGAACGCTCACCAGCCTGGGGACTTACGCGACCGGCCTGGAGCCCGTCGCCATCGGCATCGATCCCTCGACCAACCATTTTCTGTACACCGCCAACTATCTTTCCAATGGCGTCAGCGGCAGCGTCTCAGGCTTTGAACTCAGCACCACCGCCGGCACACTTCTGAATTCGCAAAACTCTCCCTACAACGCGAACGCACAACCGACCGCCGTCGCGGCAATTCCGCACGGCAGCAGTTCCAGTAGCAGCAGTTCGAAGTAGACAGAGTCGAGCAAAAGCAGGGCCGCTGGCCGGCCTCAGTAGCAACACCTCGCAGCTGGCTTTTACAATGAATGCGGGGCAACCTAAACGAGTTTTCCTGGGGCTTGAACCGGATGGCCCCCGACGAAGGAAGCGCATGAAGTTCAGCAAACTGAGCCAGTTGTTTCTGGTCTCGATTATCGGCCTGCTCGCGGCCATCCTCTTTACGGCCTGCGACATCAAGACCGTCGATTATGTCTTCGTAGCCAGTTCTGCCGGTTCGGGTTCGGGAAGCGCGGGCCAGATTCAGACGTACGATGCGGACCAGGACACTGGCGCGCTGCGCTCCGGCGCTGCCGCTGTGCCCAGCGGCGGGATCAATCCCATCGCCATGGCCGCCACCGCGGACTACGCCAACCTCTACGTCGTCAACCAGGGCAGCAACAACGTCGTCCACTTCACCATCGCCGGCAACGGCGTACTGGCGCAATCCGATGTGCTCACCACCAGCGCCAACCCCGTTTCCGTAGCCGTCAACACCGCCGAGACCTACCTCTACGTCGTCTCCGGACCCAATCCGTCCTTGCTCACCGCTTATTCGCTCTCCAGCGGCAAAATCGGTTCCGTGGTTGGTCAGCCGATACCCCTCACCCTCCCAAACTATCCCGGTGACACCATTGTTCCCACCGGCGTCAACGTGCTTGCCAATAACAACGCGGTCTATGTCTCGGCCTACGATCAGTCGGCATACAATCCGGGTTGCACTCCAATCGCAACCTGCATCACCAGCACCGCCAATCCCGGCTGGGTCTTCGGTTACACCGTCGGAACCGGCGGCGCCCTGACATTAGCCCCAGGTGCCCCTTATAAGGCCGGCATCAAGCCCTCCGGCTTGGTTTCCGATCCAACCAATCGCTTCGTGTATGTCACCGATTTCGCTTCCAACGAACTGATCGGCTACACCATTCAGAGCGGCAGTACCCTTGACTTCCTGATCAATGGACCTTTCAGGACCGGCAATGAGCCCAACGCCATCACCATTGACCCCCGCGGGATCTACCTCTACGTGACCAACGGGCTGGATTCAACCGTCTCGGCATACGTCATTTCGCTGAGCACCGGAACGCCTTCGGCCGCGGTCAACGTGACCGGAAGCCAGGTCAACCAAACGGATACCACTCCCGTCGCTGTCATCGTCGACCCAGGGCTCGGCCGTTACGTCTACACGGCCAATCAACAAGGCAATTCCGTCTCCGGATTCCAGCTCAACCCCACCACCGGCGCGCTGCAACCGTCACAGTCCACGCCGTACCCCACCGGCGACAAGCCGATGGCCGTCGCCGCCGTTCCGCACAGCAACCACGCCATCCAGGTCACCAGCCCGTAGCGTAAGGGCATGACCGGCAAAAAGCCCAGCCGAGCGGCTGGGTTTTTTGTTGTCATCCCGTGCCCCATCCTTCCGTCCGCCGCGGCGGGTGAAAGGATGGGAACCTGCTAGTCGCAGCGCCGAACAGCCAGCACAGTCATGTCGTCGAAACCCGGGCCGCCGTTGGTGAATGCCCGCACATCGTCAAGGCAGGCGGCAATCAGTTCCGCCGGTTGCCGCGCAGCATGCTCGCCTACCAATGTCGCCACGCGGTCCACGCCATATTCACCGTTCTCGTTGCTGGCTTCGGAAAGTCCGTCGGTGTAGAGGAAGAGCGTGTCGCCGGCTTCCAGTTGCACGCAGGTAGCGGAAAACTCCGTTTCGAGGAACATCCCCAGCGGCAAACCGGTAGATTCAATACGAAACACGCCGCTGCGCCCAGCGACGATTGCGGGACAGTGCCCGGCGTTATGGATTTCCACCTCCCCGGTTGGCTTGGCCAGCCCACACACCAGGGTGGCGTATTGTCCCGCCAGCGCGCTTTCGCAGAAAACGCGGTTGACATGGGTGACAATTTGGCCGAGCGGCAGGGACATGCCGGCCTGGCTCCGGAACAAGGCGTGCAGCTGCGCCATCAGCATGGAAGCGGCCACGCCCTTGCCGGAGACGTCGCCCAGCAGGAAGAGAAGCTGCCCATCGCACTGAATCAAGTCGCAGTAGTCGCCGCTGACAGGGCCGACAGGTGCGAAATGGTAGCTCGTCTCCCAGGCGCCGACACGCAGGCCCTTTTGCGGCAGCAGGTTGCGCTGCACCTGAGCAGCCAGGTCGAGGTCCCGCTGCAGCGCGACTCGCTGCATTTGCGTCAGATGGTCAAGACAGTATTGCACCAACGGATCAGCCAGCAAGCGGTTCGGTTCCACCGAGTCGTGGCACTCCAGACATAAACCGTAGGTGCCCTCGGCCATACGATCCAGCGCCGAATCTACTTCACGCAAGAGGCCTGCCAACCCGGAATTTTGCGGCGCCGAGGCAGCTGCTGCTTCCAACCGGCGTTTGCGCTCCTCCAGTTGGCCCTGCAGGAAGCCTAACTCTAGCGCGGCCATGAGAATCCCCCTCGGTCTACGTCCTTGTTATTTGATCTGCCGCTCCCGTTTTCGATGCGCGTTTTTCCGCCGCGCTTTGCAGATAATCGCCACTCTCCTGAGCATGAGAAAAAACAAAGGGACCCGACAGGGTAAATCGGCTTCATCGATCCGCCCAACGACTCACGGCCCATCCTTATCAGCGCTCACCAGTGCCACCCTCCGCTCCTTCACCACCGTCTGCACGCCCATCCACTTCCTCAATTGCCGTTGCGCCGGCTTTTCGATCAGGTGCAGCGCCAGCACCGCCAGCCCGATCAGCAGCACGTAGCTGATCCACGGATCGAACCGGATCAGCCCCGCCCACTCCAGCACATGCGAGTCGTGAATCATGTTCCACAGGTTGAAGTGCAGCAGGTAAAGGCAGTAGCTGGCCTCGCCCACAAACACCAGCGGCCGCCATCCCATGCCCCGCGCCAGCGGATTCTCACCTGACAGCCCCAGGATGATGCACCCGAACAAGGGCATCAGCAGCCCGTCGTGGATGATCGCATAAGGAACCAGCGGCCCCAGCGACAGAACCCCAAAGGTGGCCGCAAACCCGCCAATTCCCAGCCAGAGCCGCAGATTCTCCGCACGCGGCACCAGTTCGTCGAGGTTGGCCAACATCACCCCAAATACGAAACTCGGCAAATGCGGCAGCGGCGTATACTTCAGCACCTGCAGCCACGGCCCGTAGCTCCACCTGTTGGGATGCGCAATACCGTCCGGGTTCAGCCATATGTAGAGCAGCCCCGGAACCATCCCCAGCGTCCACACCACGGCCATCTTCGGCAGATATGACCCAACGCTCTTGGGCTTCTTGCCCTTCGCCAGCCAGGGAAAGGCTACATAGTAAGCCGACTCCGCCGACATGGTCCATGCCGGAGTATTCAGAAACGTGGCAATCTCGGGAATCCACCCCTGCAACAGCAGTGGCGACAGCACCATCCCCGTCCAGAACATGCCGTGCGAGTGCGCCGCGTACTCCACCGGCAACATCCGCCAGCTCAGCAGCAGGCTCAACAGGTAGATGGGATAGAGCCGCGTAAACCGTGCCTCCCAGAATCGGGCCTTGTCTAACTCCCCCGCACGCGCGCGGCCGGCGTAGTTATAGGCCAGCACAAACCCGGATAGAAGAATGAAGAAGCTGACCGATGCGTAGCCTGCGTTGACCACCGGCGCCAGCCAGCCAAACCAGCTGGGATCGGAGAAATGAAAGAAGACAATGTTAACGGCCGCGAATGTGCGCAGCCCCGTCAGTCCATTCAGCCGTGCTGGCTTGCGCTTCTCCACTGGCAGTTAGATGCCCCCGGTCGTGGGGTAGGTGACAGCTTACAGCAGACAACTGACAGTTGATACGAAGGGATCTGAAACTGTGAGCCGGCAACTGTCAGCTTTCAGCTGCTCCTACGCCGTCACCAGCGATCCCACCTTCTCACCCATCACCACGCGCCGGATATTGCCCGGCTGGTTCATGTTGAAGATGATCATCGGCAGGTTGTTGTCCTTGCACAGGCTCACCGCGGTCAGGTCCATCACCTTTAGGCCCTGGCGCAGGATCTCCATGTAGGTTATCTCGTCGTACTTCACGGCATCCTTGTCCAGCACCGGGTCAGCGTTGTAAACGCCTTCCACCTTGGTAGCTTTCAGCAGCACCTCGGCCTTGATCTCCATGGCCCGCAGGCTCGCCGCTGTGTCCGACGAGAAGAATGGGTTCCCGATGCCGGCTGCGAAGATCACCACCCGGCCTTTCTCAAGGTGCCGCACCGCGCGGCGGCGAATGTACGGCTCCGCCACCTGGTTCATGAACACCGCACTCATTACCCGGCACTGGACACCGCGCCGTTCGATGGCATCCTGCATGGCAATGGCATTAATCACCGTCGAGAGCATGCCCATATTGTCGGCACTGACCCGGTCCATTTCCTTGGCCTGCTGGGCAACGCCGCGGAAGATGTTGCCTCCACCCACCACGATGCCAATCTCTACGCCCAGGGCGTGCACATCGACAATCTCGTCGGTAATTGCGGTCACTTTGTCGGCATCCAGTCCGAACCCGCGAGGACCGGCCAGTACCTCTCCCGAAAGCTTAAGAACAATGCGTTTGTACATGCTTTTTCGAGTATCGCATACCAGCCGATCCCGCGGATTCTCCTTTCGTTAAACCGATCCGCCCGGTTTCAAAAGCAGGCTATTTGCTGAAAATCCCAATCTCCTGTTCCATCCAGCAACCGCGCATTTGACCCGTTGTGCACACCGCATCATTTCAAGCTGGCGCGTAGAGCCAATCAAGGCTATTCTCAGTCCAGTGGTATTCACGATGAACGCATCGAATCAATTCAATTCGTTCACGGCCGCACCCGGCTTGATGCGCGCATGGTGGCCGGGCTTGCGCCGGATTGCGGCCCTCCTGCTGCTTTCCGGCACAGGATCCGTTGCGCTTCTTCACGCCCAAGATACCGAACTTGTCTCACCCAAGGCGCAGAATACGCCCGAGACCCTTCCCACAGCACCCGCAATGTCAGCCGCTAAGAGCGACGCCGCGGACACCGCCTTCGGTTCGTACCGGCGACAGGCTCAATTTGCAACCCTGCCGGGGTCTGGCTTTGACTTGGGTAGCCGCTCCTTCACCAATCCAATTCAGCCTGCCGCTAGCTCCGGCCACCCCTCCGGCTCAACCGGCAATGCCTTCGATTTCAATAGCCAGCACAGCTTTGATACAGCCCATCATTCTGAACCCGGCTTCAATCAATTCGGCAGCTTCACCATGGGTAACCGTCAGAGCAATCTCTTGACCCTGTACCCGCCTTCCGGCGTGACCAGCGGTCCTTTTAGCGGAGTTCCTCCGCTTTCCCTCAACCAGCTCATGCGCAGCACCGTCAACATGCCTCTGAACTCGAGCAGCACCTTCCGGTTCCAATACTCCAGCACGCTTACGCCTGTCGGCGATTTGAGCGGTCTCGTCCGCCCTTACGGCTCCGTCGTGTTCACCACGTCGGACCTCGGCGATGGCGTATTTCTCTCTGCAGGTACCTTTAACAGCGGCCACTCCATGGCCGGGGCGCCAGCCGTACCGCTGGGAAACGGCGCCGGCGCACCGAAACACTCCGCATCAGGCGTCGCTATCAAGCTGTCGTTCTAGGCCGCGCCTGCGCCATTCCCAGCTTTCCTTCGCAACCTGACCCGAACCCCTTCGAGTTGTACCTCCCACAAAGAACGGCCCAGAACTGCCGTCCTGGGCCGTAGAAGCTCGATGCTTGATTGGTTCGCAGGCGCTAAACGCTAAACCCCATCTTTCGCCGCATCATACCTGCAAGCGCCAGCAGACCGCTCCCCAGCAGTAGGAAAGAGTCCGGTTCCGGTGTGACAGTACTGGCGCCGTTGACACCGACGCTGAGGCTGCCTACGTTGTTGTTGCTCCCGCCCACCGAGTCGGCAGCGGCCAGGTAGAGGCCCGTGGCCCCCACCGGGACCGTGAACTGCTGGATCGCGCCCGTGCCAGTACCGGTCAGTCCGTCGCCTATGAAGAAGATCTGGTTCAGCGTGGGCGAGTACGCGGCCAACCCCTCGTTGGCGTTGCCGCCTGCCTGATAATCGAGCCCTGGGACGAATCCGGTCGGCACGCCACTGCCGTTATCGCTATTGGTCCCGCTCCGGCGTTCAGGAAGACACCGAGCAGCGCGTCCGCCGGCCCGTTGTAGTCTCCGC
>JBKQNU010000143.1:0-120424 GCA_052145815.1 Occallatibacter sp. | reverse complement strand
TATGTGGAATTGACCCGCCACCGACAAGGTGGCTCAAATCAACCGGGGCCGCGTAAGCGACCCCGCACAGGCCGCTTCGAGCGGCTCACAAAACGAAGCCCCCGGCTTTGCCGGGGGTAGTCTCACTTCGTAGCAACCTCAACTTTTGGGGAGCAAGCAGCCAAGTTCCGGCGAATCCGGTTCGTCTCCCGCGAGAATGGCCCGGCTGACTTCACTGACTGATGCCGAGTTGGGTAAGCACAAAGGCGTAACGCCGGTCCTGCTCGCGCACGCGGTCGTAGCGTCCACTGGATCCTCCATGCCCGCCGTGCATATTGATGAAGAAAACCAGTGGATTCTGGTCGGTCTTGAGCGCCCGCAGCTTTGCAACATACTTCGACGGCTCCCAATACATCACCTGCGAATCGTCGAACGATGTCTGCACCAGAATGGCCGGATAGGCCTTTGCCGTCACATTGTCGTACGGCGAGTAACTCAGCATGTAGTCGAAGGCGGCCTTCTGGTTCGGATTGCCCCACTCCTCATACTCAGGAACAGTCAGCGGAAGCGTCGCATCCAGCATCGTATTCATGAGATCGACGAAGGGCACTTCGCACAGAACCACTTTGAACAGGTCCGGACGCATGTTGGTTACCGCGCCCATCAGCAAGCCGCCCGCGCTTGCGCCCTCGATGCCGACCTCGCCACGCTTGCCGTAACCCTGGGCCAGTAATCCTTCGGTGGCGTCGATGAAATCGGTGAAGGTGTTTCGCTTGGTCATCATCTTGCCTGCGTCGTGCCACGCCTCGCCCAGCTCTCCGCCGCCACGAATGTGGGCCACGGTGGTCACCACACCGCGGTCCAGCAGCGGCAGAAGCGACACCGAGAACGTGTCGGAAATCGGGTAGCCGTAGGAGCCATAGCCATAAACAAACAGCGGGTTCTCGCCACGCTTGAATTTGTCTTCGCGATAGACCACCGTTACCGGTATTCCAACCCCGTCCTTTGACGGCATAAAAAGCCGCTCGACGGCATAACGTGACTTGTCGTAGCCACCCGGCACCTCCTGCTCTTTCAGCAGGGTTGAAGTCCGTGTCCTCAAATCATATTCAAAGGTGGAATTGGGTGTGATGGGCGATTGATAGTTATAGCGGTACTTATCCGTGTCGAACTCCTCGTTGACCGCGGCGCTTAACGTGTAGGCAGGCTCGGGAACTTCGACGGTGTGTGTCTCCTTGCTTGCGGTGGTCACAACCCGCAGCACCGGGAGCCCCTTGACTCGCTCTGTAATTACGTAAAAACTCTTGAACGCATCCACGTCCTCGATCGGCGTCTCTTTACGCGCGGCAATCAGCTCGGTCCATTGCGCTTTGCCGGGGGCCGCAACAGGAGCCGTCACCAGCCGAAAGCTCGGATCGGTGTCGTTGACGCGAATATAGAAAACGTCGTTGGCTTCGTCGGCGTAATACCGAATACCTTCCTTGCGCGGCTCAATCAGCTTCCACTCGCCGTTCGGAGTGTCCGCCGGCAGGAATTTCTCTTCGCTGGTCACGTGGCTCTCGGAAACTGCGATTAGGTACTTTCCATCCCGCGTGCGGCCGACATAGATGCCGTAGCGCTCGTCCTTTTCGTTGAAAACTATCGGATCGACCGCCGCATCGGTTCCAAGCACATGCCGATGCACCAGGTCGCTGCGTTTGGTCTGCGCATCCTCGGTGGAGTAGATGAGCGTCTTGTTATCCGCGGCCCAGGTGACCGAATCGACGCGCTCCGCCGTGTCCGGCAGCAGTTTGCCGGTCCGCAGGTCCTTGATGTGCAGCTTGTATTGACGAAAGCCGACATTGTCGGTCGTGTATGCCAGCAGATTCGAGTCGTTGCTGACCTGGGAAGCGCCCAGCGACATGAACTTCTCTCCTTGCGCGAGTGCATTCACGTCCAGCATCACTTCTTCCGGCGCGCTGAGCGTCTCCTTCTTCCGGCACAGCACCGGGTACTGTTTACCCTCCTCTGTGCGCGAATAGTACCAGAAGCCGTGCTTGCGGTAAGGCACGGTTGTGTCGGTCTGCTTGATGTGGCTCAGCGTCTCGTTGTAGAGCTTTTCCGCGAATGGCTTCTCGCCGGCAGTGAACTGCTCGGCGTAGGCATTCTCCGCCTCCAGATACTCCCGCACCCGCGGATTGTCTCTCTCGCGCAGCCAGCTGTAGTCGTCTTGCAAAACTGCCCCATTGATCGTCTTTTCCGCGTGAATCTTCGCCGCGGTTGGAGGCTTCAATGCGGAATCGGTCTGTGCGATTGTGGTTGCTGTTGCCAGCATCAGAGCGGCGACGGAAAACTCTGTAAATCTCATGACAGAAATTCTACGATGAACAGGTACAGAGGCAGCGCGAATAATCCAAGAAAGTCAACGTCGGCAGACTCGATTCTCCTTTGAAGAAAAGCACGTTTCGGGACTCACTGCCATCTGCGGTTCCGAGTTCCGCCTGGATCGTCGGCAATCCGTCTCGAACGTGATCTGGCTCACGTTGCTTCCGGGTTGCCGGTTTTACAGCAACTGCCGAAGACATAAATCGACCTGCGTCGGGGGCAATGAGCGCCTAGGGCTGAAGTCGCCATTCGAAATCTTTGGAGCTGTCAGTTTTTTTGGACATTCCCGCCTGCTAAGGCCGCCCAACTCCATCACTCTCCCCTTGACATCTAGGGTATGCCATGGATACGCTCTTTCCTACCCTCGCTATCTAGGGTGAGAGCTGACACATGGCAAAAAATGACCTGCAGGGCGCGCTCGATCTCCTCATCCTCAAGACTCTTTCGCAGCTGGATTCCATGCACGGCTATGGCATCATGATGCACATCCGGCGCGTCACCGACGAACTCCTCATCGTGGAAGAGGGCTCGCTCTACCCTGCATTGCATCGAATGGAACAGAACGGCTGGGTCCGCGCCAGCTGGGCTGTGACCGACTATGGGCGCCAAGCCAAGTGGTACGCGCTTACGCGCGCGGGCCGGGAACAGTTGGCCAGCCGCGAAAAGAGCTGGGCGCAGGTCGTCAAGGGCGTCAACGCAGTTCTGCGTTTTGCGTGAGGTTTACGATGGCACTCTTCCAAAAAATTCTGTCGCTCGGAAATCGTGCGCGCTTAGTGCGTGAGATTGACGCGGAGTTGCGGGAGCACATCGCCATGTGTATCGACGACAACATCGCCCAGGGCATGAGCCGTGAAGACGCGGAGCGCGATGCGCGCAGGCGTTTCGGCAATCCCACGGTCATGCGCGAGCACGTCTCGGCGGAAGATACTGCGCTCGGTTTTGAGAGCCTCTGGCACGATGTGCGCAGTGCTCTGCGCGTCTTCGCCAAGAGTCCAGGATTCGCCCTCGTCGTGGTTGCCACGCTGGCACTGGGCATCGGCGCCAACGCCGCTATCTTCGAGCTCCTCGATGCGGTGTTGCTGCAATCGCTGCCAGTGAAAAATCCGCAGGAGCTGGCGCAGGTGCGTGTCGTCGATATGAGCAAGGCGCGCGGTGGCTGGTTCAGCGGATATCCAGTCGTAACCAATCTCATCTGGGAGAAGCTACGAGAGGATCACCAGGGTTTTTCCGGAATCGCTGCGTGGCGCGACGTCGGCTTTTCCCGTGATGCGGGCGGGGATGCCCGTTATGTACATGGCCTCTACGTCAGCGGTGAGTTCTTTCGCGTTTTGGGAGTCAAGCCTCTTGCCGGGCGAGTCTTCACGGCGGAGGACGACCGGCCCGGCTGCGGAATGCCCGGCGCAGTCATCAGCTACAACTTCTGGCAGCAGGAGTTCGGTGGCGGCCCGGCGCCGGGTCGAAAGCTAAGACTCAACGACAAGTCCGTTGAGGTCATCGGCATCACGCCGGCAAATTTCTTCGGGGTAACTGTTGGCCGCAACTTCGACGTGGCCGTCCCGGTCTGCGCGCAACCTTATCTTGAACCCAGAAACCTGCTGAATACGAGCACCAAGTGGTGGCTTTCGATCATTGGCCGGCTCGATCCCGCTTGGTCTGTTCAGCAAGTGGCAGCGCGTCTTGGAGCTACCTCGCCCGGCATCTTTGCCTCGACGCTCCGGGCAGATTACCCCCCGGAGAGCGTGAAGGATTATCTCGCGATGAAGCTCACCGCCGAGCCTTCGGCGGCAGGCGTGTCCATGCTGCGCGATACGTATTCCGATCCGCTGCGGCTTCTGCTCGGGATCGCAGGCCTGGTGCTGCTGATCACGTGCGCCAACCTGGCAAGCCTGATGCTGGCCCGGACCACTGCGCGAGAGCGGGAAATGGCCGTGCGGCTGGCCGTCGGCGCGGGGCGGTGGCGGCTTATCCAGCTGGTGCTGGCCGAGAGCTTGCTGCTGTCCATTGCAGGGGCTCTGGCCGGCGCAGCGCTGGCTCGCGCGTTGAGCCGCGGGCTGGTGGCTTACCTCAGCACACAGGACAATCCGATCTCTCTCGACTTCAAGCTGGACTGGCGCCTCTATGCCTTTCTGCTGGGGATTTCGTTGCTCACATGTCTGCTCTTCGGGTTGGCTGCGGCGCTGCGGGCTTCCCGTACGCCGCCGGGTGCGGCCATGAAGTCGGGGGGCCACGGCATGACGGCAAGCCGCGGACGCCTGGGGTTTCGCGGCGTCCTCGTCGTATCGCAGGTAGCTCTCTCCCTGGTGCTGCTGTTCAGCGCGCTGCTGTTCACGCAGAGCCTGCGAAATCTGCTCACAGACGATCTGGGCTTCCAGGCCAAAGGCGTACTGATCGCAAGATTGGATTTCACGCGTCTGCAAATCCCTGTCGATCGGCGTCCTGCATTTCAGCGCCAACTGCTCGATCGCATCCGTTCCATTCCCGGTGTGGACCAGGCAGCCATCACCAACATCGTGCCGCTGGGCGGTGACGGCTGGGGCAATGCGGTGTGGATCGACGGCCATGACTCAACCCGGAGGGAGGATTCGCACTTTAGTAGCGTCAGCCCTGATTATTTCGATACGCTGCACATTCCGATTGTCGCCGGACGCGATTTCAATAGCAACGACACCAGCGAATCTCCACGTGTGGCTCTCGTGAACGAGGCCTTCGCCAAAAAGCTCGGGCTGGGCGCAAATCCGATTGGAGCGCGCTTCCGGCGTGAGGCCACTCCATCGACCCCCGAGCAAGTGAACCTCATCGTCGGCCTGGTAAAAGACACGAAATATAACAGCATCCGGCGCCCCGCCGAACCCATTGCCTACCTCACGATCGCGCAGGACAAGGACACAGAGAGCAATATGAAGGTGCTGATCCAATCCAGACTGCCTATGGGTGCGGAGGAGCTGGCAATCCGTGGCGCCCTGCGTGCCGTGAGTTCGGGAATCAGCTTCCAATTTGAAGGCCTGCAAGACCAGATTGAGCAATCCCTGCTTGCCGAGCGGTTGCTGGCCACGCTCTCAGGATTTTTCGGCGTACTCGCTGTGGTTCTTGCGATGACCGGCCTCTACGGCGTGATGTCCTACATGGTGACCGAACGGACTACCGAGATCGGCATTCGCATGGCTCTTGGCGCGCACCGCACCAACATCACAGCCATGATTCTCGGCAAGGCCGCGGCGCTACTGGCGGTTGGGTTGGTGCTGGGCGCAGGCTTGTCCCTCGCTGCGACAAGTGCCGCCGGCGCGCTGCTCTTCGGATTGACGCCGCGCGATCCGGCCACTCTCGCCGGCGCCGCCCTGCTGCTCGCAGTGGTCACCGTGGCGGCCAGTCTCATTCCGTCAATGCGCGCGGCAACCGTGAATCCGATCGACTCTCTCCGTAGTGAGTAGGCGAGCCCGAGAATCTCAGTCCGACAATCCCTTCACGACCCAAAGTTTAATTGAGTTCACAATCGCCAATGCACTCACCGGCAATGTAACGCGAGCCACATGTCGCTATAATCGCCAACTGGGACACTTGCCGGTTATTCAGCCACTTGCCGAAAACACCGATCGACTTGAATAGCTCAATGAGCGCTTTGCTCTGTAGCACCATTCGACTCGTAGTCACCGCGCTGCCTAGCGCGCGGTCACACCATTATTCGGCGCGTAGCGTGATAGCCGGCTCGACGCGCGTTCCAGCGCGAGCGGGGATAAGGATTGCAACGAGAGCTACCAGTGACAGAAGCAGCGGGACAACCATGTACGTCAACGGGTCATATATGCTGACCTGGAACAGCAGCGTCTTCAGCATGCGCGATACCGCCAGCGCAGTGCCGAGCCCGACCGCCATGCCCACCAGCACCATGCGCAATCCGTCATTTGCGATCAAGCGCAGGATATTGCCCCGCGTTGCGCCGAGGGCCATGCGCACGCCGATCTCGTGTGTCCGCTGCGTTGTCATATACGAAATGAGGCCATAAAGGCCTACAACTGCCAGCACCAAACCCGTCAGAGCAAAAAACCCAAGCAACGTTGTTTCAAAGCGCGGGCGGTCCGCCAGTCGGTTGAGAGATTGATTCAGTAGCTCCATCTCCACCGGAATGGTGCGATCGATGGAAGAAACCTCCGATCTGACCCACGGTTCAATCGCAGCCACCGGCATGGCGCTATCCACAATCACCATCAAATGGTTTCCGTCCCAGTCGTGGGATACGCTCCGACGGAGCGTGTACATCTCCGGATCGCTTTCTTCAGTAAGTCCACTGTTTTTTACGTTGTCTGCCACGCCCACTACGACGGCCCCGCGCCCGCGAACGCTGTCCGAGAGGAATCGCTTTCCAATCGGCTCCTCGCCTGGAAACAGGCGCTCGGCCAATAACCGGCTAAGAATCACTTCTTGCTCATCTCCTGTGCGATCCTGATCCGCAAAATTCCGTCCGCGCACAATGGGAATGTTGAGTACGCGAAAATAGTCGGGCGTCACGGACCGGCCCACAACAGTTCCGCCGATCCCAGGAACTCCGCGTGGCTTTCCTTGCACCGCAAGATCGGAGTACCGAAAATCGCTTTGCCACCCTCCCGGTGGAATCGAGTCCGTCATCCCCACCGCACGTGTGCCGGGCAGCCGCCGTAGGGATGATTCAAGACGGAGATAGAAGTCCATGACCTTCTGATCTGTGTTGTAGCGCCACCAGGGAAGAGCCACCTTCACGGTCAACACCCCACCCGTCTGCATTCCGAGATTCTGCTCTTCGATCTTCGTAAAGCTGCGCAGCAACAGCGCCGCACCTGACAGCAGGATGATGCTGACGGCGATCTGCGCCGTGACCAGGCTGCGCCTAAAAACAGCGTGATTGCGCGACATCGATGCCTTCGAGTTCAGCGCGGCCAATCCTGGTTTCTGCAGCGCCGTAGCAAAACCGAAGATCACTCCGCAGAGGCACGAGACCAGAGCCGCAAACACTGCAATACGCAGATCGAGATGCGCTTTGCTGATGAATGGGATTCCGGTCGGAGCGAGGCGGACAAACACCATGACGAGTGCTTGCGCTATGGCAAGCCCCGCTAGGCCTCCCGCGAACGAGAGCACAAGTGCTTCCGTCAGCGCTTGGCGGATGAGCCTACCCCTGCTCGCGCCGATCGCCGAACGAACCGCAAGCTCGCGCTGCCGCCCCGCTCCGCGTGCCATCATCAATCCGGCTACGTTCGCGCACGCAATCAGCAAAACCGCAAGGACAAACCCAAAGAGAACCCACGCGACCGGCCGCGTATCCTGCGTCTCGCGATCGCGCAGCGTCCGAATGCTGAGACGAGTTTCGCTTTTCGCCGAAGGAGGGAACCACTTGAGGTCGCCGTTGAACAGAGGCTGCATCTGCGCGTACGCCTGCTCCACGCTGACACCGGGTCTGAGGCGCGCAAATACCCGTTCTGGGTCGCCGAACCCCCCATTGACTTTCTGCTGAATCGCAGGATCGAGGGCAAAAGGAGAGACGATATCTGCTGCTTCCAGAGTAGGAAACTGAAAATCTTTGGGCAGGACGCCCACAACTCGGGCGGGATTGCCATCCACATTGATCATCCGGTCCAGGATGTGCGGGTCGCCGTTGTAATGCCCCTTCCACAGTCCGTAAGAAATCATCACCACGGGAGGTCCGTTGGGACGATCCTCTTCTGGCAGAAAGTTGCGGCCAAGAGCCGGAGAGGTTCCGAATAAAGGAAGAAAGCTCGCCTGGAATGAAATGCAGCTCAGTTGCATCGGATCGTTCTCAACCAGGTCGCAATTGTGGACCCCTGTGCTCTGCGCTGCGAGAGCCGAGAAAGGGGTCTGATCCTTCTGCCATTCCACATAGAAGCGGCCCATCACAAACTCCTGCCGCTCCAGTGGGTGCACGAATCCTAGCGACACAATTCGACTCGGTTCTGCATATGGCAAAGGCCGGAACAAGATGCGATCTACAACGCTGAAGACGGCAGTCGTCGCGCCAATGCCAAGTGCGAGAGTGATCAGGACACTGATGGTAAACAGCGGATTGCGGCCAAATCCGCGAAACGCGTAATGGACATCCTGCATTACGGTCCCAATCCACCATGCGGGACGCTGCCGCTCGCATTGTTCCCGCGTGGGCTCGATCCCGCCAAATTCAATCAGCGCCTGACGGCGCGCTTCGGCTGGGTCCATTCCAGTCGCAATTCTGGTTGTGATTGCCTGTTCGAGATGAAACTCGATCTCTTCATCGAGTTCGCTGCGCCTCTTGCGAAAAATCAGGAAACGAAGCCGCGTCAGGAGTTCAGAGATCATGAGGACGCCTCCGTAGCCCTGCCAAGGACAGACGCAATTGCCGAGGACAAGCGATCCCAAGTAGCCAACTCCGTCGCGAGTTGCTTCTTGCCTGTCTGGGGCAGGCGGTAATACTTCGCCCGCCGATTATTCTCTGTGATCTGCCATTCCGATCGTATCCATCCCTTGTACTCAAGGCGATAGAGCGCTGGATAAAGCGAACCCTGCTCGATCTGCAAGACGTCATTCGACAGCTGTTGGATACGCTGCGCCACGCCCCATCCGTGCATTGGCTCAAGCGCGAGCGTCTGAAGGATCAGTGGATCCAGTGTTCCTTGCAGAAGGTCAGTTGATTGCGGCATCTTCTTCTCTCGACATTCGACAATAGCTTTACGCGCGTTCCTGTCGACTGTCAAGGGTAAGATGGACTACGGCCTATTCTCATTCGTTCGACGGTTGACGCGTAATCGCCGAGGCGCGGCACCCATTGACCATCGAGACGAGTCCACTTGTCTGTATAGTCGCCTTCGCGTCAACTTGTCGGCATCTTCTACGGTGGCCGGTGACTCGGGCGCAATACGAAGTGGAGGCCGGATCTCTGCGATCCGGCCGTTTCAATTTACTGCATTTCATCTTGGCTTTCTTTGTCTTGCTCCTCGCGAACTCCGGAAACCGTTCCCGTAAGCTTCCCAGTCGCAGCAAAGTAGACCGGGTTGTTCAAGGCGTCGGAGAGCACCGTCACCACCGTCTCGGTGAACAAAAGCGTGCCGGACGCATTCTTAAAGCGGCCGGTTCCGCCGGTGATTTGAAAGCTCAAGGTGCAGTGTGCCTCATTCGTCACTACGTTGATGCAATCGCCTCCTTGCGTAAGTTGGACGTACAACAGACTGCCATCCTTGAAGCGAAATACACCGCCGCCGGCCGTTTCCGTGAAATAGAGATCATCTGGACCCGAGCAAGTGCTGGATGTCGTTGGAGAGTCTGAGATCGCGCGCACGTTACGAAGTGTGAATGAGCCCAGCGTACCTGTCCCCGCGAAGGTGTCTTCGTCATCGCTGGTATTGGGTTGTTGAAGATTGATGACGCTGTTCGCAGCCGTTCCCGAGAATGTCATCTTTACGGGATCCTCCGCGTAGACGAACGTGGATGCTATACCGAGTGTGAACACAGCCGCTATCGGTAGAAGAATGGTCAATTTCAGTGTGGTTTTCATAAGCTCTCCTTTTTTGGGGTTTTACTGGTCGAATTTGCTTTGTGCACACGTTTGAGCATCGAGTTCAGGCAGATGAGGGGATGGCCGTCGGCCATCGTATGATGCAGGTCTGCGGACTCAATCCAGGCCTCAACCTCCGGCGGCGTCAGGTTCGAGATCACCCCAACCTCATTCAGGGGGATCATCTCGCCTTCAGCGCCGCACTCCGGACACCATCCGCGCAGCAACGTTCGACCCCGAAGAACGAGAAGCGAATCAGTTTCGACCGTGATCGTTGTGCGCTTTGCCATGCCCATCACCCTCACCTGCCTGCAAGACCGCTCTTCGAGAGCACGTCGTTCTCAAGCAGGATTGCAGCTTGCCTGAATCGGGGAGAGAAGTCTTGACGAAGCTGATGATTGTTTCTGATGATTTCTCGCTTTTCGCCTAAGCTACTGAATACAGACTTCTTCGAGCGAAGCGAGATCGGGCTGCCAGCGTAGGAATTCTGAGCGAAACCGTGCTAGAATCCAACTGCTGAAGCAAACCAGGTTTGCTTTTCAAATCCGATTCTGCTGACGTGATCGACGAAGAGGGATCAGTCTCAGGGCTGATCCGGTCCTACTCACGCTGGTTTTGCCGGATCCCCTTTTCGATCGAGAGAGCAGCGTGCTTCCCCATGGATTCCAGCGCAGATCAGAAAACCAGGCAACTGTACGGGTTCGGGCCTTTTCGTGTTGACCCCGAAAGGGAACTGCTGCTGCGCGAAGACGAAGCCGTTCCCATAGCCCCCAAGGCTTTCCAGGTTCTCCTCGTGCTGATGCGCCACAGCAAACAGGTCGTCACCAAAGACGATCTGTTGAAAACCATATGGCCCGACACGTTTGTTGAAGAAGCGAACCTGAGCCGCAACATTTTCCTTCTTCGTAAGGCACTGGGCGAAACTCCGCAGGACCACCAGTACATCGTCACCGTTCCTGGACGTGGCTATCGCTTTGCGGACGACGTGCAACTGGTGCCCGAGCGCGAACTCAACATAGTTGCAGCAACCCACGCCAAGGTCCAGGTGCAGGTGGAAGAGACAAGGTCCTGGCCTTGGATTGCGGTCGCTGCGGTCCTCGTGGTCGCCATTGGCGTTGTCAGCTTCAAACTGTTCAACCACCATGCGCCTGTGCTCAGTGAAAGGGACACGATCGTGCTCGCCGACTTCACCAACTCAACGGCCGATCCGATCTTTGACCGTACGCTTCGCCAGGGGCTGGCCATTCAACTCGAGCAATCGCCCTTCCTTGTGATCATGGATGACGAGCAGGTACAGCGCGCACTTCGCCTGATGAGCCGTCCAGAGGATGCCGGTATTACGAATGCAATTGCACGCGAGGTTTGCATCCGCGAAGGAGGCGCAGCCACCATTGATGGTGCGATTGCCACGCTGGGAAGAAACTATGTCATCACGCTTCAGGCGATTTCGTGCCAGGACGGGAGGACGCTTGCGAGGCAACAGGTCGAGGCCAACGATAAAGAGCATGTGCTGAGTGCACTGGGAACCGCCGCAACAGCTCTTCGCAGCAAGCTGGGAGAATCTCACGATTCGATTCAGAAGTTCAGCGTCCCAGTGGAAGATCAAGTCACGACGCCATCGCTCGAGGCCCTTCAGAGCTTCAGCGAGGCCATGTCTGTGATGGAACAAGGACATTTTCTCGATGCAGTGCCATTTCTCGAGCGCTCGGTCGACCTCGATCCGAAATTCGCCGCGGCTTACGAATACTTGGCGATTGCATACTATCAGGCGGGAGATTCAGCCAAGACGCGGGAATACGCCAAAAAAGCCTTCTCAATGATCGATCATGTTTCCGAATGGGAACGCGATACTATCGCGGCTGTCTACTACGCAAACACCGGCGAGTCGGACAAAGAAGTTAGCTTCTACCGATCGGGTATTCGCAACTATCCCCGCTTCTGGGGATTCCATAACGAACTAAGCGAAAGCCTCATCTACCTGGGGCAATACGAGGAAGGGTTGCGGGAAGGCCTGAAAGCGGCCGCTTTGGAGCCCAAGGTTGAACCGCCTTACCGTCGGCAATTGGATGCCTACATCTGCCTCGATCGCCTTAAGGAAGCTGACCAGGTGGCGGACAAGCTGCGGAAGTTGGGGCTCGGCGGAGCGAGGATTCACCAGCGCTTGCTAGAACTCGCCTACGTCGAGGACGACCGAGCTGAGATTGCTCGGCAGATTCAATGGTTCGCGGGCAAGCCGGAAGAATACCTCAGCCTCGGTTTGCAGGCGGCTCACCTGAATCACTATGGCCAGCGGCGGGCTTCGCACGATCTATACGAACGGGCCGCGGATATGGCTCGGCGCGTTGGGCTACCCAACGTCGCTTCCGACTTTGAAGAAGCTGATGCACGGGCCGACGCGTTGTCCGGCAATTGCAAGACTGTGCGCCGCCTGCGGCGTCCAGCATTGGCCTTGGCGATCTGCGGAGAAGCGGCGCCTGCGGAAAAACTGGCCGCCGCGAATTCCATGCTGTTCCCAAATGGAACAATATGGAACGAAGTGCAGCTCCCAGAGATTCAAGCTGCGATTGCGTTGAATCGCAATCGGCCCGAGGAGAGCGTGGAGTTGCTGGAATCCGCCTTACCATTCGAGCGTGCTTTTCTAGAGGCAGCGTATTTGCGGGGCCGCGCATACCTGGCCATGCACAGAGGAATGGAAGCCGCGGCCGAGTTTCGCAAGATCGCGGACCACAAAGGAATCAATTGGGCCAGCGACTGGGACCATCCAAATTGGGGACAGTACTATTCGCTCTCTTATCTCGGAATGGCGCGCGGTTTCGCGCTTGCGGGCGACTCGGCGAAAGCAAAAGAAGCGTTCCAGGACTTCTTCGCACTCTGGAAAAACGCCGACCACGATCTTCCCATTCTGCTGCAGGCAAAAGTCGAGTACGCGAGGCTCCAATAAAAACGGAAATGAAAGTGAATGGCGGCTTAATCGCATATCTTTCGAGCAGGAGGCACAGCCAATTCTCGAGTTCTGAGTGGATCGTGGCCTTTGCGTGGTGGTTTCGCGCGAACCGGGCCGGACTTTAGTCGCCTTGAAGCCGGCAATACGGCGAAGTGGACTGGATTTGTAAAGACTTGCCGACATATCAGGACTAATCTCGAAATGTGCCCATCAAATTGATCACTTTCTGAGCGATTCGGACGTGAGAAACCAGGCGCAACGCAGAATTGAAGGGCCCTGATAGGGTTTGATGACCGGACTGAAGCCGTACGGATGTGCTTTACACATTGTGCACAAGCGGGATTTACCGTGGCCTGCAGATTTATGCAGCGGACGGCGAATCCGAGTATCCTGGATCCATTTCCGGCGCTCGCAGTTTCGCCATTTCCAAGGCCTGAAGCACGAACGCATTCCATGCGAAGACGCGGTGATATCCGAAGAATTGGTTTTTCGCATCGGTAGGCAGATACTCCTGACTCGTCGGATAGTCTTCGTCTATATGAATTTCTGCCCAGAGCCTGTTCGCAATCGCGCGTTCAGCCTTTTCCCATCCGTGGAGTTTTCCTGTGATATACCCGCAGATTTCAATCCTCATCCAACTACCGCCGTTGTAGTACACGCCGTCGGCGGCCTTGCCTGCATAGCTGGAAGCGTAAGAGTCGCTGACCATCGGGTGCCACTTTTCGTTGAAGTAACTCCACTCGTTTCCTCCTCGCGGCAGGCCGATGAAGATCGGCCTTACTGAGCCACCTTCGCCAGGGTAGGGGCAATCCTTGCGCGGCAGCATCACTGGAATGCGATTGAGGTGACTGACAACCATTTCGTCCGTCAGAATCTTCCGGTTGAAAAGCCAGAGCGATAGAAACTCAGGAAAGATATCGGCGAAGCCTACTGCATCGCGTATATTCCGTGCCGGGCAAAGAAATCCAAGGCCCGCGTCATAGTAGCTGCGATAGCCTTCCTCTGCCCGCGCAATGTAGTCCTCTGCGATCGTTGCGCTCAAGTCTGGGATCTGCAACTCGCGGATCACTCTCAACAATACGGCCAGAATTCCCTGGTTTTCGCACAGAATGCTAGTGCCTTCGGGATAATGGATCACGTCAAGCTGACCCATGACAAACTGGGCTGTACAAACTGCTTCGCGTTTCGGGTCGTAAGAGGCAAGACAGTATTCCGCCGCTCGGCGAACTTTATCCATTGGCAGCCTGGTACCGAATCTTCTTCGATTGAGGAGGGCCCACGTCAACCAGAGAGGCGTCGAGTCGTTGGACTTGCGTTCCAGGTTGGCGATATTCGGCTCCACCAGGGTGTTGATTGCACCGTCCGTTCCCTGGTTGTCCGCCCACAGGGCGAACACTTTCTCGTTCAGAGTGCGGTCGTGGATGCCGTTGAGAGCGTAAAAGCTATCGCGCAGGTACATCTCACCGGCAGCCGAATACCAGATGCTGGGTGCCAACATCGGACGTTCGCCCTCCTCGTCCGCAATCCAGCTCAACATCATGACGTCTGCATATAGCACTTTCTCCGTCTCCCCTCCTTTGCAACCAAGGCCATGCGCGAGGTGAAGCTGGCTTGCAATACGATAGCCGCCGACCGTGTCGGGAACACTATCGCTGACGAAGATGAAGCTGGTCTTCGCTTGCGGGCGACCCATCTCCAGGCAGTGGTATGGCTCGCGTTGAGTCGCGATGCGCGAGACCTCCAGATCTCGCACTTCAAACGAAGGCAGTCTGCCATCTTCGGACTCCAGCTCTGGAGCTTCAAGGAAATCCGGAAGTGATAACACAATTGCAGCGCCAGTACCTTGCATGGCGGGCACAACAAAAGACTGGCGAAATTCTCTGAAGGCTAAAGGGGACGCCGGCGCCGTGTCGTTGAACAAGGTGAGATCGCCGAGTTTCTGAAACTCGTCGTCCGTGTCCCATGCGTGGATAGATATCGGAACCGCAGATCGATATTTGAGGGACACGGAATACACTTCTCCGTCCCTTGCTGGAAATGGCAGGAGAACCCAATCTTTCCGGGCGCTGGGAGACAATTTCACGGCGGCGCCTTGCTGTTCGACTTCGATCGCGCCGTGTCTTTTCCACATTAAAGCAGCGGTGAGATCGATTCGGGTGCGTGAGCCCTCTCCAGACATTTGGACAGTGGTCTCTCCAAATGTCTGCTGGATAAATGAACCTTGTAACGCGCGATCTGCGGCTTTCGGAAGAAAGTAGAGGTTCAGATCGGGAATGCTGGCCGGAGCGGGTTTCACGGGCGTTCCATCCCGCCGTATGATTCGGCTCCATTGGTTGCGGAATCCGGCGGCGGTGAGAAGGCCGACAGTCACACCATCTTGTGTGCGGAAGCCAGCAGCAGGGAAATACTCATGGAGTGGTCCGCCTTTGCAATCCGCATGGTCGAAACTCCACAGCTTTGCCGGGGACGTCTCCGGTTCCAAGCGATTGGTTATCTGGTAAAGCAGCGCGAACATATCAGCCTGACGCAGCTGAATGGTCTTCTTGATTTCCTGCGTTGACACGATCTCGTACATGACTTCGACAGCAACCGTTGTTCGCAGATTGGTGAGTGTCATTTCGCCGAAGAGATTAAGTTTTCTCCCACTTCCCTTCCATGATGTGGCCTTCCAATCATCGATCCGGTCTTCGAGACTGCGCTCGCTGTTTTGGAAGGCGGCTGAGAATTCTCCTCCCTGATGGTGCCGGGCGATGGCCCGGCCACGATAGAGGATTGTGACTCCATATCCGCGCTGGGCATCGCCGGTCACCTCAAGAGAGACGAGATCGGTTTCGGTTGATTGGGCAGCGTATGCGGATTCCGGCAGCAGGGTTGCCGTCGCAGTAAGTGCCGAAAGGGCAAGAAACTCGCGGCGGTCCAGTCTTGCGTGAAAGACCATTTCTGTCAACTCCTTTGATTGTTGAAGGCTCGCAACCGAAATGCTTGGCTGCTCGAGCGGAACGTATCGATGTCAGTTCGCGGTCACGGCACCGGATTGCAGCAGGTTGCGGTTGGAAGCTCGTGGCACGCTTGCGCTGAATGTTGAGCGCTTCGTTGCATTGCGCATCCTCCAGCGCGGGTTTGCTGCGCCTCTTGTTTGGCCTCGGAGTTCAGTCCCAGATGTGCATAGACGCGGCTCAACTGGTTATGGGCGGGCGCTAATTTAGGACTCAACTGGATCACACGCTCGAGCGCCTTGCGAGCTTGCGACCAATCCTCAGGCGATGCCAGTCCACCCGGCCAACCCAATCGAGGTCAATCCAGCCAGGAACTCTCGACGGTTCGAATCCAAATGCCGTGGTCCGTCTCGCTTTCTTCCATGCTCGTTCTTTCCCTCACCATCCATCATCCTTTTGACCGGAAGATTGTGCCGGTCAGCACTCAAGAATTCTTGCAAACGGGCCAGTCAGGCCGCAAGAAAACTAAGTCTCAATCAGATTTCCAAATGCGCCAAGTGATTAACGCAGAAAACAAATCAAAGAGAAGACCACATGTGATTCTCATCTCCAACCTGGCCAGAGATTCTGTACCGAATGGCTCACTCTGCCCTCTGCATAGATGATCTCGATTGAATTAGGTTCTTTCAGCCCCACATGGACTTCGATGCATCCTTGTCCCATACAGCCCGGGAGGACGGTCCGCGCTCTGATGTTTCACATGATCGGTACCGACAAACGCCGATGCGTCACTCAACCCCCTCAAAACCAAACGTCGTGCCTCGCCGGAGCCACTCTCCAGCACCCGGCACCCGAGGGCAAAAGAATCCGCCGTCGCGCCAAAAACAGTTGCAGATAATTACTCACCGTCGGCGCACCATTGAATTGGAAACAAAAAAAAACTGAAAGGAGGGCGCCTCGAAGATGGATCTTCGAGACATATCCCGAAGAAATAGTCCGCCGACCCCACCCCCGATCCACCACGACCCCGAAATAAAAAAACATCGCTTTTTGGGCTGTGATCCTGTGAAGACCAATCGAACCGGCGGGGAATCAGCAGTTTAATCTCTCCGCTTCCATAGTTTCACAGTCAAAAAACACCCAATAACGCCTGGGGAACTGTGGGCCGCGGCAATTCCATCCGGACCACGACTTAACAACCTGTAGTGAAAGTCAGGTTTTGAAAGGGCACGACTTTAGTCGTGCCGCAAACGGTTGATAATAAACGATGCGCTTTAGCCCCTGAGAGATGTTTTAAGGCAATTTGGGCTTTCACCAGACGCTGTTAACGTCCCCATGTCGGACCAAGCGAAACCGTTGAAAGGGCGTAGGCCGTGCCTACACCTTCACAAAGATCTTCTTCCGGTACATGATCCACACCGGCACAAAGCAATACGCCAGCGTGAAAAATGAAAACGCAAACGCCGCCCAGCCCGGCGTGGGCATATGCACAAAGACATGATTCGCCATCCACGCCATCGGATTTGTCTGCTTCCCATCCGCCGCAAATTGGATCCGCTCCAGAGCCCCCGGCACAATCTCGCTGAACATATACGCTGTAATCGCATTCGACCCCAGCACCAGCCACGGATACACCAGCCACTTGCTCTCGCCGCGCCCCCAGCCCCACACGTCCATCGCCAGGTAGGAAAGCGTCAGCACCGTGAGCGACCACCCCGCCGCCACCAGCACAAACGAGCTCGTCCACATGTTCTTGTTCAGCGGAAACTCGAGCGACCACAAGTAGCCCAGCGCCAGGCAAGTCACAGCTCCCGCCGCCAGCCCCATCGCTGTAGTTCTCGCCGCACGCTGCCCGCGCAGCCACAGCCCCGTCAGCAGCCCAAGCAACGCCGTTCCAATCGCCGGAAGATCGCTGAGCAGCCCCTCCGGATCGCGCAGATTGTGCGGATCAGGCCCGCCCCACTCCAGATACAAATGGTGCGGCATGATCAGCCGGTCCAGCCAGCTCACCAGGTTCATCTTGATATCCATGAACGGAAAATCCCGCCCCGGCATCCCCGCTCCCGGCACCGGAACCCAGCGCAGCAGAACCCAGTAACCCACCAGTGCCGCCACCAGCGCCGCAACCTTGGTCCAGACGCGCTGGTCCCAGATGTAAAACAGTCCCACCACCAGGTAGCAGACAGCGATCCGCTGCAGCACGCCGTAAAACCGCACGTATTGCCAGTGAAAGAACGGAAAGTTGTTCACCACCATACCCAGCGCAAACAGGATCACCGCCCGCCATACGGTATGCCATGCCAGCTGCTTGCGCGTAGCCCCGCGCTTCATCCGCGCGTGAAAGGCAAACACGATCGACGCGCCCACCACAAACACAAACGTCGGAAACACCAGGTCCGTCGGCGTCAACCCGTTCCAGTACGCGTGGTTCATGAATCGCCAGGAACCGGGGCCGCCGTTGTTGTTCACCATGATCATGAACGCAATAGTGATGCCGCGCAGCACATCCAGCGAGAGCAGCCGCTGCGCGGGCTTGGGATTCAGTGCCGTCTCCGTCATGCCGATCCGATTCTCCTTGAAGCTAGGACTCTAACCGCTCGCTTTTCATACCAGCTCCGTGCCCCATCCATTCGCCTCTTTTCTGGCGAATGGGTGGGAGACCTCAAACGCTAAAGTGCGAAATCAAGCGGTCAGAGCATTAGCGCGCACAATGCCCATAACCCTATCCGCTCAGGCCCCCCGTCGCCAAGAGCTATTGTTTCCATTCAGTTTTCAATCGCGTTTAATCGCCATCGGATGCCTCGGCTCGTAGAGCCCGATCTCTCCCCCGCCCGGCAACCCGATCTTCGTGATCGATCCCCACCGCTCGTTGTGCGTCGCCGAGCAGTGCACCCCTTTCGCAGCCAGCGCTTCGATCTCGGCCTTCAAATCGTCACACATGAAATAGAGCTCGTGCTTCCCGTTCTCCTCCGCCGGGTGCACCGCAATCTCCCCCGGCGGCAACGCGAAAATCAGCCACCCGTGCCCCGCGTCGACCGATGAAAACCCAAGCGCATCGCGCAGGAACCGCCGGTCCGCATCTCCGTCCTTGCTGTAAACAACCACATGCGCCCCGAAAATCATAACCGCCCTCGCTTCCCCATGCTCTCGCGAACTCGCGCATCCACAAGCCTACTCCCGCCCGCGCAAGCCCCTCCACGCATCGCGCCCCAATCCCGCTGTCAGCATCGGATCAAGTTGAATGGTATGGGCTTCAGAGTGAAGGGGAGGGGCTTCAGCCCGTACATCAACCCGACAGAATGAAGTGGGCTTTAGCCCCCGAGGGAAATCTCGATTGAATTGATGCACAGCTCCGCTGTCGCTTTTGCCCCCTTCGCTGCTAAACTCCCCCTTCAGGCAAATTCAGTCAAATCCGCGTGCTTCCGTTGGAGGGGCCGTCCATGTCCGAATTTCAACCCTTTGTTCCAGCCAGCGAGAACCGGCCCGAGTTCACCTTCCGCGCCATTCTTCTCGGCTCCATCTTCGGCATCATCTTCGGCGCCGTCACCGTCTACGTAGGCCTGCGCGCCGGACTCACCGTAGCTGCCTCCATTCCCATCGCCGTGCTCTCCATCAGCATCCTGCGCGCTTTCGGCCGCGCCTCCATCCTTGAAAACAACATCGTCCAGACGACCGGCAACGCCGGCCAGTCCATCGCGTCCGGTGTCATCTTCACCCTGCCTGCGCTGGTCTTTCTCGGCTTCGACCTCGAGTACTCCCGCATCTTCATGCTCGCCCTCATCGGCGGATGGCTCGGTGTGCTCTTCATGATTCCCCTGCGCCGCCAGCTCATCGTGCAGGAGCACGACGCCCTGCCCTACCCCGAAGGCACCGCCTGCGCCGACGTGCTTATCGCCGGCGAGCGCGGAGGCTCTCTTGCCAGCCGCGTCTTCCTCGGACTCGGCATCGGCGGCCTCTACACCCTCTTCCAGAATGGCAATCTCTTCCGCGCCTGGCCGCATGCTCCGGAATACCAGCCCGACTTCGGCCCGCAGCACGTGCTTAAGGGCGCATCCATCAACGCCGACGCCACTTCGGAGTATCTCGGCGTGGGCTACATCATCGGCCCCAAAGTCGCCGGAGTCATCTTCGCCGGCGGCGTCTTCTCCTGGCTCGTCATCATGCCGCTGATTTACTTCTTCGGAAAGAACATCGGATCACCGGTCTATCCCGGCCAGGTTCCCATCGCGCAAATGTCGCCCAGCGATCTTTGGGCCACCTACATCAAGCCCATGGGCGCAGGCGCAGTTGCTGCCGCCGGACTCATCACGCTCATCAAAACGCTTCCCACCATCTTCAGCGCTCTTGGCGCGGGCATGCGCAACATGCGCCCCGGCGCCGCAGGTGCAAAGGCTAAGCCAATCCGCACGGAAGACGACCTCTCCATGGGCGTCGTGCTCATCGGTTCGGCCCTCATCGTCGCCCTCATGTTCGTCTTCCTTGAGTTCAAGCCTGTGCCCGGTGCCTTCGTCGGCTGGGCCGCCAACCTGGCCGCCTCGCTTCTGGTCGTCGTCTTCGGATTCCTCTTCGTCACCGTCAGTTCGCGTATCGTAGGCCTGGTCGGCTCCTCGGCCAGCCCCGTCTCCGGCATGACCATCGCTACGCTCATGGCCACCTCCGCAATCTTCCTTGTCAACGGCTGGACCAGCCCCGCCTTCGGTGCCCTCGCCATCACCATCGGCGGTGTCGTCTGCATCGCCGCATCTAACTCCGGCGACACCTCGCAGGACCTCAAGACCGGCTACATCATCGGCGCAACCCCCCGCCTGCAGCAGATCGCCCTCATGATCGGCGTTGTCGTCTCCACCATCGTCATCGGGTGGACACTCAACCTAATGAACACCGGCCTTCAGGAGTTCCACGCCGCCCCGCAGCCCTGGAACCTCAGCGCTCCCCACCCCGGCATCGCCATCCAGCAGGACAACGGCCACCTACCCAATGAGATTCGCGTCCTCGGCGCAGACAATTCCGCCACCACGCACAGCAAAAGCGAATACGTCATCCTCAACGCAATTGGTTCCAGCGAACTGCAGGACGGCAAATATCTCTACTCGCCCGCCACCGGCGAAATCGAGGTGCATTGGATCCAGGGAATCGGCAGCGTCAACGCCCCCGCGCCGCAGGCCAAGCTCATGGCCACCGTCATCAATGGCATCCTCAGCCGCAAGCTCCCCTGGGGACTCGTCCTCATCGGCGTCTCCCTCGTCATCGCCGTCGAATTGCTCGGCATCCGATCATTGACCTTCGCCGTCGGCGCCTATCTACCCATCGGCACCACGCTCCCCATCTTCGTCGGCGGAGTAGTCCGCTGGCTTGTCGATCAAGCCGTCAAGAGAGCCGGCGGAAACACATCCGAAGCCGAAAGCGAAATCTCTCCCGGCTCACTATTTGCATCAGGTCTCATCGCCGCCGGCGGCATCGTCGGCCTCATCGGCGTAGCCCTGAAAGCCATCGAAGCCACCTACTACAGCAACCGCGACTTGCTAAACCTCCCGCACACTTTCCTTGATAACAACTACGTCAGCGTCCTAGCCTTCGCCGCGCTAGCCTTCGCGCTCTATTACTTCGCAAGGAAGCCGCTGAAGAAGTAAGATTTCATAGCGCGCACCATCGTTGAAGATTCAGAAATACGGGCATCCACGGCTCGATTCTGAAACCTGGTAAAGTCACAGCCTCGTGCCTTCAAAGAAATCGGATTCCCGGACGCCGTTTGCCACTCTATTGAAGACGCTCTAGACTTGCCTTCGAAATTGTTTAGCGTCCGAGGCCCCCGGCTACGGCAGGAGCGAAGAATGAAGATATTCATAAGTTGGAGCAGCGAAAGAAGCGAGGCCCTAGCACAGGCCTTAAAAGAGTGGTTGCCACTTGTTTTGCATTATGCGGAGCCATGGCTGTCCCGATCCGATATAGATGCAGGTGGCCGCTGGGGTATCGAAATTGCGAAGGGACTCGAATCCTGCAATTTTGGAATAATCTGCATCACTCGGGATAATCGCGACGCGCCGTGGATACTGTTCGAGGCTGGTGCACTCGCGAAATCGATGCAGGAAGCTAAAGTGATACCCCTCCTGCTCGATCTCGATAAGAAGGAGATCTCGGGGCCGCTCGCGCAATTCCAAGCTAAGAAGGTAGAACGGGGCGAGATCAAAGAGCTTATCTTGAGCCTAAACAGATCTGCTACGACCCCGATTGCCGATGGAACCCTAGAGAAACTATTCACGATGGCTTGGCCCGACCTCGAGAACAAGATTGCGGCAATCCCCGAGACCAAGTGCGGACCGAAGCCATCGCGTCCAGAGGGGGAAATCCTCGAAGAATTGGTCGCAGGAATTAGAAACTTAGAAACGCGCCTCATGGTTATGAAGAAGGCGGACGCGGAGAACCTGGAGCTGCAACTCACGAATATGCACCACATGATGAAGGTCCATGAAGAGGAGGCTGCATGGAAAAGGCAACGCGAACGCAGTCCTCGCGTACTTGAACTGAAGGAGATGGGCCGTCGCTTTGCAGGAAGGCCCGGAGACCCGCTGCAGATTCTGGTTTTGGCTAGTTTCCTACGCGACGATGCGCCGTGGTTCTATGAACTCGCTCTTGAACTGTATAGAGCAATCAGGTCTGGCAACCCGGCTGAAACAGCGAGCTCTCGCAAAAGAATTCTCGATGCCCTTACGATGCTCTCGTCCACGCCACTTGCCGAAGAAATGAAACGGGACTGGAAGATGTTTTCGATACTATTCGATGAATGCCTCTCTGCAATTGAATACGTCGAACCAAGGGAGCAAGCGGGCGCAGCCGGTCAGCTGGACCCGGCACTCCAGGCGCTGCAAGAAGCGTTTGAGTCCGGAATGAAGAAATAGGGCGATGACCTTGGCGCATTTTGTGAATCGTGGGCGCGAGGAAGGCTCACGCCACCACCTGCAACCGCGCCCCTTCGTGCTCTTGCAAGGAACCGATCATCTCGAACAGATTCGCCGCCGTCGGATTGCCCTTCGGCCCGAAAGTCTAGCGTAGCCTCACCGAAACTGAATCCGGCAATTTGCCGTACAATAGGAACAGCACATCGGAGCGCAACCACAATGCCTCAAACCCAGACAACCCGAGCCGCCCGCCTGGAAGCCCGCATCTCCCCGGACCTGAAGCGCCGCCTGGAATACGCTGCCTCTCTGCGCGGTGCGACTCTGTCTGAGTTCGTCGTCCAGAGCGCCCAGGAAGCCGCAACCCGCACCATTCGCGAGAACGAAGTCCTCGCCCTCAACGAACGCGCGCGCGTTGCCTTTGCGGAGCTTCTGCTCAATCCGCCCCGGCCAAACCGCAAAGCCATGGCCGCTGCCCGCCGCTATAAATCAGCGTTTGCCAAGGGCTAAGCGAAACGCCGCCGCACCCCGCCTGCATCCTGGGCTGTTCGAAGCAAAAAGGCAAATGCGTGAGAATCGAACTGCTCGACAAGAAGCGCCACGACCGCTCCACATTTTCTTGCGGGGTTCCAGCTCTCGACGCCTATCTCCAGCGCCAGGCCGCGCAGGACATGGAGAAACATGCCGCCGTGGCATACGTGGCGATCGTCGAGCCTCCAGCCATCGCCGGCTATTACACGCTTTCCCAATTCAGCATTGACTTCATGCTTCTTCCCGAAGCGCTCGCCAAACGTCTCCCGCGTTATCCGGTCGTTCCCGCCACGCTTCTTGGCCGCCTTGCCGTATCCAGCGCCTTCCGCGGCCAGCGCCTGGGTGAAACCCTGCTCTTCGATGCCCTTCATCGCTCCCTGCTGCAAAGCGTCCACATCGCCTCGACTGGCGTAGTCGTTGACGCCAAGGACGAGAAAACAGCCGCCTTCTACATCAAGTATGGCTTCGCGCCCATCCTCGACGCCGGTCAGCGTCTGTTTCTGCCCTTGAAAACCGTCGAGCAAATGTTCTGATTCGCTCACGCCACCACCTGCATCCTCACCCCTTCATGCCCCTGCAAGGAAGCAATGATATTGAACAAATTCGTCGCCGTCGGCATCGCCGGCCTGGTCGGACTCGCCCTCAGTGGCCGCGTCGCCACCATGCGCCCGGAAAACGTTGTCAACCCCTTCCACTCCCTCGTTTCGGACGACCATCTGCTCACCGCCGCCACATTCGCCGCCCTGACCCTCCATTTTCCCGGCGCTCCTCGAAATCGTGATAGATTGGAGACGCGAGGTTGCGCGTGAAGCCCAGGAGAACATTCACCGTCCTGATCGAGCAAGACGAGGAGGGCCTCCTCGTTGCCACCGTTCCCGCCCTCCGCGGCTGCCACACACAGGCAAAAAGCCTCGACACGCTGATGAAACGCGTGCGCGAGGTCATCGCCTTGTGTCTTGAAGCAGAGAAGGATGCTCCCCCGGCGCTTGAGTTGGTGGGCATTCAGCAAGTAACGGTGTGACCCGCCTTCCGCGCATCAGAGGAAAAGACCTGATCCGCGCCTTGGAGAGAGCGGGATTCCATGTGGACCGGAAGCGCGGGAGCCACGTTCTTCTCAAACATGAGGATGGCAGAACTACTGTCGTTCCGGTACACTCCGGCGAGATGATCGGCCTTGGGTTGCTGCGAGCGATCCTGCGCGATGTGGAGTTATCCAAGGACGAGCTGGCGGACTTGCTCTCAGGAGGCTTTAAATGAGTCTCTTCGACCCGCGTTCCATTCCAGGGGTGCCAAATGCCCCCGATTCTGGGACCTGGGATGGCAGATAAGTTCACGCCAGCACCTGCAGCCTCACCCCTTCATGCTCCTGCAAGGAAACAATGATCTTGAACAGATTCGTCGCCGTCGGATTTCCCTTCGGCCCGAACATCTGGTGCAGCGTCTAGCCATGAATCCCGGTCTTCTCCGCCAGTTGAGTGACTGGCAATTACCGCGCGTTGGCCAAGTCTGCCATCATGCGCGCCGGGTGGCGCTCCATGAATCCGCCGGAAAGCTGCCGCATCGCTTGCTGTGCAATCTCCCGGCCTTCCGCTCGAGCCTGGGCGGCTCTGGCTCTCAACAGGCTGGAGCGAAACTCGATCCGCCGGCGCTCGCGATCTTCCCGCAACGCGAGAGCTTCCTGCGCTGAACCCTCCACGCAGTTCCCAGCGCCCGCTTACAATGCCTGGCGGCCGAACGCGGTCTGATCGGAATTGGGTCGCATCTCCATCGCTCTAGCTCCTGCTCATACAGTACGGTAATTCGTCCGGAAAAGTTCTCTCATGAGCCCTCCCCGAATCCAGTGTGTAACCTATGAGGCCATGCGCACTGCCGCTTCTCATCGCAGCGTCGCCTTCCCTCATCGGCCCCTCCAACCCAGGCCCACTTACCGCCTCATGGATTTTGTCCGCTCCCGTCTTTTCTCCCCGCCAGAATTGGATAGACGTATTTGTTACCAGGCTGGTCTGCCGCCCCGAATGGTCTGTTGCCCTAGAATCGCAAGTGGAGGGAAATCAACCCCATGAACCTCACCGGCAACACCATCCTCATCACCGGCGGCGGCTCCGGCATCGGCCGCGGACTTGCAGAAGCGCTGCACAAGTTCGGCAACCAGGTCGTCATCGCCGGACGTCGCCAAAGTGCCCTCGACGAGACCACCGCCGCCAACCCCGGCATGAAGTCTCTGCAGCTCGACATCGAAAGCCCTGCGTCGATCCGCGTCTTCGCAACTCAACTTACCACGGACTTCCCCTCACTGAATGTCCTCATCAACAACGCCGGCATCATGCGCGTCGAAAAGCTGCTCGCCCAGCAGCCTGATCTGGCCGATGCTGAATCCATTGTCACCACCAACCTGCTCGGCCCCATCCGCCTGACTGCCGCGCTGCTCCCTCACCTTCAAAAGCAGTCTCAAGCCACCGTCGTCAATGTCTCTTCAGGCCTGGCATTTCTGCCGCTTGTTTTCACGCCCACCTACTGCGCCACAAAGGCCGCGATCCACTCCTACACCCAATCGCTCCGCTGCCAGCTTCGCGCCACCCGGATTGAAGTGCTGGAGCTCATTCCGCCCTATGTCGCCACAGACCTCATGAGTGGCGCATCCGATCCCCGCGCCATGCCGCTCGACAAGTTCATCGCCGAAGTGATGGAGATTCTCAAGCAGCAGCCCACACCCGCTGAAATCTGTGTCGAAAACGTCAAGCGCCTGCGCTTCGCCGCCGAGACTGGCACGTACGATGGGATTTTCGAAGGCCTCAACGCCTCCATGGCAGACATCCGCTGAACCCCTCTGAACGCAGAAAGGCGGGAGATTTGAGTCTCCCGCCGTCTCTGCACCACCCGGATCTCCCGGGCTATACCGGATTTCGAAGCACTGCTGCCGGTAAAAATCGGGCCAGGTGGCGTTCCCCCCCCAGAAAATGCCACCCTCCACGATTCCATGAAGGCTACAAATGCTCGAAATCCGATCGATTGCCCCACTTGCAGGCAACTCCGTTCAAGGTAACTCCATTCAAGGAAAAGCTCGCGGGCACTGCGTTGGCGCCACCCACGCTCCCAGCCCCTGCGCGCTGCCGGGCCGAACTGCTGCCGGGCCGAACTGAGAGCGCCGTTGAATTCTACTTGCGAATCATGACGCGTAGCGCAGCCGGCGCATCGCGTTGCAGTCTCCTCAATCTATGCGGGAAAACACGCTGCGTGAATTACACTTTCGCCGCAGGTAACCGAACATCGGATACGTTCGCAAATAACGTTACCTATGTCATTCCGGGTCGCGAGCCTACCGCTGCGCCTCCCCGCTCCGCTTGCGAAACACCACCTTCAGTTCCCGCCGCCAGTGCTCGCTCACAGCCACCAGTTCCCAATCCACCTGGGGAGAGAAATACTTGAGCACCGGCTCGTTCGCTGGATGAATCCGCAACGCTGGCCCGGCCAGCAGCATCCGCGGCGGCTGCTCCGAAACCTCTGCCCCCGCAAAGTATCCCTGCCGCTCAAAAGCCGAAAGCGCACGTCCTCCACCGATCCCGGCTGCGGGCTGCCGGTCGGCGTTCAGCGCCCGCACCCTGATCCAGTAGTCCAGCGCCTGCAACGGCAAATGAAGATCCTCATCGGCTTTCAACTCGATCACCGTCAGCCGCCCGCTGCGATCGAGCGTCAGCAGGTCAAGCATGCCGCGGTCGCCCGTTGAAAGCGCCGGAACCTGCGCGTATAACAGATCGCTCCGCAGTCCCGGCAGCATCTCCGCAATCCCCGCGCGCAGTTCCGCCTCTAGCCAGCGCTCCGGCTGCATCCGGTAGAGCGGATCCTTGTGCGTGCCATCCGGCCGGCGGCTTGCGAAGAGCCGCCTCACCAGCTCGCGACACATCGCTTCCGATTCATCCGTCAGCGGAGTTTCATTGGCCCCCGCGCCAAACGTCAGTTCATCTTGTTGGGAAAAGCTGTTGGCCGCAAACCCGCGCCGCACCCGGGCAAACTCCAGCCCATGCAGGTACAGCCCCACTTCGCTAGACGAACTGGCGCGCACCTCCACCCGCCCCCGCGCCGCCTCCGGAACCAGCCCCATCAGCCTCTCGATACCGGCCTGGCACCGCTCAACGGCCGCAGCCGCAGAAAACGCATGAACCAACCGCGAGTCCAGGTTTCCCGTATCGCGAAAGTCCACTGCCTCCAGCTCTTCACTGTGCTCGTCCAGCGTATACAGCTCGAACTCCGCCGCCCCATGGTTCAGCCAGGCCAGCCGTTCCGCTGTCGTCCGCCAGGCACCGGCCGGCACAATCACCTTCAGCCCGCCAAAGTGCCGCCGCCCATCACCCATCTGCCGGCAATGATCCAGCCATAGAATTCCCAGGGTCAGAATCCCATCCACCATCGCCCCGGATTCGGCCTTGCTCACCCCGATCACCGCATCGGCAGCCGCGCCCTTGAGCAGCCGCCCGCGCACATATGCCGGTCCGAAGCTGTGCTCCAGGTCCATCGCCGACCGCAGTCCATCCAGCTTCGACCCGATAAATCTTCGCGTGAGCGCCCGCTCCAGCAGCCGCTGATAATTTCTCCGCGCCGCCTCGCGAGCCGTTGGTGTACGCCGGTCAGTGGTCGGAACCAGCTCTAGCGCCTGTGGTTTCGCGGCGCCCATGCGCCGTGTCATGAGCCGCAGACATTGCGCCCGTTCCTCCAGCCCGGCCACCGTGCGCATCAGGTTCCGCTCTTCGCTCCACAGCTGCAGCAGGCATCGCCCATGCTGCTCCGTCACTGCATATCGAGCGCTGCGCATGTCAAACAGCGCGCGGCCATCCTCCAAGACTGCCGCTGCCGGATGGTCAGTCAGATATTCTTCAATGCTTTTTGCCAAACCTTCCGCAGAGGGCTCTGTGGCAACAGGCCGGGCATCCTCGGCAGCCATGCGCCGCGCTACCAGCCCTGCCGCGCACGCAAGCTGGTTATGTGCGCCGTATGGTGGCGCGAGTGCCAGTCGTAGAGCGCCAGCACCTGGGCAAGGTTCTGCCGTCCCAGTTCGGGATGCGCATACCCCTTTTGGAAATCATCCTCCGTCATTGCTTCCAGCAGCGCCACCCACCTGCCGTGCAGCGCGGCCACCTGCTCCAGCGAAACCTCCACCGGCATGCGGCTATCCGGCAAATTGGCCCACGCCGCCTCGTCGTACGGCTTGATCGTTGGCCAGTCTTCGGTCAGCGCCAGCTTGAACCGCACATAGCTGTTCATGTGGCTGTCGGGAACATGATGCACCACCTGGCGCACCGTCCAGCCGCCATCGCGGTAAGGAGTGTCTAATTGTGCGTCGCTTAGCCCCGCGACCGCAGCGCGCAGACGTTCAGGCAAAAGGCGCAGAGCTTGGATGTGCGCCGCACGAATCTCCGGCGAACTGCTGGCCGGCGGGCTGAAGCGTCCAATCGGAAAGCGAGGGTCGTCCAAATTGCTCATGGCTCGAACCTATCAGCTTTCAGGCCGATTGTGGGTACACACAGGAATGAAAGAATGCGGCCCGGCCCCGGCAGTTTGCTGCGTTGGGGCCGGGGATGGCGTTAGGCGTGCGCGTGATGATGGTGGTGGTGATGATGATGGTGATGCCCGGCCGCAAACGCCGGAGCGGCAAACACCATCAGAAGCAGGGCAGCAGCGAGGATCTTTTTCATGCCACGAATGTAGCACGACCACCCCAACGTGAAAAGCGGATTCAATGCCGCGCATCAAGAGAAGCAAGGGGTGTGGGAAGCAGTCCCAACATGGAACAACCGCGTGCAATCCTGCACATCTGCCAACCCGATGAACCCCGCTAACTCGCTAACTTGCCAATCCCCGGTTTACCGGGGCTAACCCGCGGCATTTGTTCCAGTACTCCGCCAGTTCCATTTCGAATATCCAACTCTCCCAATGTCGATATCCCGCCTCCCCAGTTGGAGCCTCCTGAACCCCACCAACCCCGATTCAGCGTAGACTAAAACCAAGATGACCAATCCGACCCCTCCCCCAGCCGCCGGCCATAAACGCTATTTCTTTGACAAATTCGGCATCACCGAGCGCCTTCTCGAGCGCTGCCTGGGCGAAGCCCTGGCCGCCGGCGGAGACTACGCCGACCTCTATTTCGAATCCGTCACCGCCACCTCGCTCGGCGTCGATGAGCAGATCGTCAAGTCAGCCAGCCAGGGCACCAGCGCCGGCTGCGGCATCCGCGTCCTCTCCGGCGAGCGCACCGGCTACGCCTACACTGACAATCTCAGCCCCGAGCGCCTGCTCCACGCCGCCCGCACCGCTGCCCTCATCGCCTCCGGCCCCGCCAAGCAAACCGTGCAAGGCTTCGTCGAAGCCCCCGCGGCCAACCTCTACCCCGTCCCCCTCGGCGGATTCGATCTCGACCTCGCCGCCCGCTTGGAGTTGATCCTGAGAGCCGACCGCGCCGCCCGCGCCTACGATCCCCGCATCGTCCAGGTCCGCACCGGCTACTCCGAGGAGCTCCGCCGCATCCTCATCGCCGCCTCCGACGGCGCATTCGCCTCCGACACCCAGCCCCTCTGCCGCCTCAACGTCTTCGTCATCGCCAAGGAAGGCGCCATCATCACCAAAGGCTCCGCCGGTGGCGGAGGAAGAGCGGGATTAGACCAGTTTGTAGGCTCCAAGAGCCCCGAAGGCCTGGCCAGCGAAGCCGCCCGTGGAGCCATCCTTCAACTCGGCGCTGTTCCCGCCCCCGCCGGCGAAATGGAAGTCGTCCTCGGCCCCGGCTGGCCCGGCATCCTGCTCCATGAAGCCGTAGGCCACGGCCTCGAAGCCGACTTCAACCGCAAGAAAACCTCCGCCTTCGCAGGCCTCATCGGCCAATCGGTAGCAAGCTCCAAAGTCACCGTGGTGGATAACGGCACCATCGCCGGCCGCCGCGGCTCTCTGAACGTAGACGACGAAGGCTCCGCCACCCAGGAAACCATCCTCATCGAAGGCGGCATCCTGCGCGGCTACCTCACCGACAAGTTGTCCGCGAGACTCACCGGCGCCACCAACACCGGTTCCGGCCGCCGCGAGAGCTATCAGTCCATCCCCATGCCCCGCATGACCAACACCTATATGCTGGCCGGCGACGACGAGCCCGAAGACATCCTCCGCTCCGTCAAGCACGGCCTCTACGCCGTCAACTTCGGCGGCGGACAAGTCGACATCACCAACGGTAAGTTCGTCTTCTCCGCCTCCGAAGCCTACCTCATCGAAGACGGCAAAATCACCGCCCCCGTCCGCGACGCCACGCTGATCGGCAACGGCCCCGAAGCCCTGAAGTACGTCTCCATGGTCGGCCACGATCTGAAGCTGGACGAGGGCATAGGCACCTGCGGCAAAGACGGCCAATCCGTCCCCGTAGGCGTAGGCATGCCCACCATCAAGCTAGACCGAATGACCGTCGGCGGCACAGGAAGATAAGTGAACTTGAAATACGAATTCCGCCCACAGGAAAACCCTCCTAAAAGACTTGTCATCCTGAGCGAACGCAGCGAGCCGAAGGATCTGCGGTTGCTTTTGCTGTTCCTGGGCTTAGCACGGAATGGAACAGGGCCGTTGGTTCGATAAAGGACAGCCGGGTGCCCCAGGTCCGGATTCTCGGACCTGGGATCCGCGAATCCCACCCGGGCGCGTAATCACGCATGTACCCCGACGGCGTCCCGTAGGGACGACCTGAAGATAGCCCCGGGTGAACCCGAAGCGCAGCGAAGGGGCAACCCGGGGTTAACCATCCCAAATGGCCTTGGCGTCCTGTAGGGACGCCGCGAAGTCCCCGCTCACCAACAACTCGCAGCACCGAAGAGCCGATCCCTGCGACGCCTTCTGCGCTTCCCGCATCTACTCACCAGTCGCCGCGAAGTGTGACGACAAGGAGCGCGTTCAATGCCCGATCGAAATTCCCCCCGCGTCTGGTTCATCACCGGCAGTTCCACCGGTTTCGGCTACCTGCTAGCCAAGGAAGCCCTGCGCCGCGGCGACCGCGTCATCGCCACAGCCCGCAACGCCTCTAGCCTCGACGATCTTCTCAAGCAGCATCCCGGTACCGCCCGCACCTTCTCGCTCGACGTCACCAAGCCCGCGCAAATCGAGTCCGTCGCCCAGCAGGCTATCGCTGCCTTCGGCCATGTCGATGTTCTGGTAAACAACGCCGGCTACGGCGTCAACGGAGCCATCGAAGAAGTCTCCGAAGACGAGTTCGAGCCCATGTTTCAAACCAACATCTACGGCCTCATCCGCACCACCCGCGCCTTTCTTCCCCACTTCCGCCAGCGCCGCAGCGGACACATCTTCAATCTCTCTTCCATCGGCGGCCTCATCGGCGGCGCCGGCTGGGGCTTCTACAACATGACCAAGTTCGCCGTGGAAGGCTTCAGCGAAGCCCTCGCCGCGGAGTTGAAACCGCTCGGCATCCACGTCACCGTCATCGAACCCGGCCCCTTCCGCACAGACTTCCTCGGCCGCTCCGGCAAGCTCGCCGCGAAAGAACTGCCCGAATACAATGACACCGCCGGCAAAGCGCGCGAGTATCTCGAAACCCAATCCGGCACGTAGCCCGGCGACCCGCAGAAAGCAGTCGAGGCAATCATTACCGTCGCCGACTCGCCCAATCCGCCCCTGCACCTGATCTTAGGCAAGATCGCCCTCACCCGGTTCCGCGGAAAACTCGCCGAGTGGCAGAAGGAAATCGCCGCATGGGAGCCCGTGACACTGGGCGCCGACTTCCCAGACAGCAAGTGACCTGGCGCAGAGCGCCGACCCGCCGTCTGGCCCAATTCCGCCATCGCGCATTCTCTTGCAGATAATTAGCCTCGGAAGGCGCACCATCGTCCTATGGCAATCCTCCGCCCCGGTTCAATCTGTCAGCGTTCAATCTGTCAGCTATGTGCCCGGTCCGTCCCGGTCGGTCCGGGAACAATCGCTCATTTTGCCGATTTGAAGATATCTCCCTGACCGGCGAGCATTCTTCAGCGCTATGCGTCCCCAAACAAATCGTCGATCTTGCGGTTGAGGGCTTCGACTCTCTGCTGAAGCTCGGCGACGGCGGCTTCGAGCTGGGCGATGCGATTTTGCCGGGCGGGGTCGTCGCCGCCGGCGCGGGCCTCAGAGAGGTCGACTGCGCGCGGCGCGGCTGCACGTTCGAATGCAATCGCCGACTCAACCGGACCGGAGAGCAGATGGGCGTAGCGGGATTCCTTGGTGCCGGGTTGGCGGGGGAGCATGGCGACCAGCGACGGGTCGCGCTCCGCGAGCTTCTGCAGGCCGGCTAGCACTTCACTGATTTCGTCAAAGCGATGCAGGCGGTCGGTGCGGCCGCGCAGTTCACCGGGGGTCTGCGGGCCGCGCAACAGCAGCACGCAGATGAGCGCGGTTTCAGCACGGGTGAAATTGAAGGCTTCTCCAAGCCAGTGCTCGTATTTGGTGACGCGGCCGTCGGCGCCGCGTGCCCGCCCGGCCAGGCCCAGTTCTTCAAGCCGGCGCAGGGCCAGGCGGACTTCTTCCTCATCGAGACGCATGACCGGCTCGCGGTTGGAAAGCTGGTTGCATGCGTTGATCAGCGCGTTGAGCGAAAGCGGATAGTAGTCCGGAGTGGTGACTTCCTTTTCAACCAGGGCGCCGAGAACACGGGCCTGGGCCGGACTGAGGTGGAGGGGCTGCGTGATGGGCATAGGCTCATCTCCACTTTGCGCCGAGGGGGTTGCCGCGGTCAATCGGCCCCGAGTTTCATGCGCGGGAGTTCCCCGGTTTCACGGATTCTGGCCGGGCGATTCCTTTTCCTTCGATCCAAGCAGCAATTGCACGCCGAGATAAGCGATCCAGCTTGGCTCGGAATTCTGCCGTGTAACTGCCTGAATGGCCCTCCCAGCCATGAACAGCAGGCGGATGTGTCCCTGGTGGTCGAGCGTCTGACGGCCGCCAATGTCGAGAGTGAGCTCGCGCTGTTTGGGAACGCTGCCGATGCGGTTGGCGTCCTGCAGGTCGTAGATTTCCGAGTAGAGCTCGAAGCGGTCGTTGAATTCGCGACCCGCAATGAGACCGCGTCCCCAGCGGCTGGGGGTTAGCCGGTTGCCGAACCAGTGGCCCACTTCGCCGTTGAGATTGATGGGGCCGAGCTTGGTGGTGGCTTCCAAAGGCAGGTAGTATTGCGGGCCATTCTCGACAATGCCGCGCCGCACAGCGCTAGTGGGGTTGTTGATGGAGGCCTGGGGATAGGTGCCGATGGAGAAGTCCATATTCTCGTCGCTGGGCTCTTCACCGCTCTTGTGATGTTCGTAAGGGCGCCACTTGACGCCGATGAGCGACTCGCCAAGTCCTGCATGCGTGGTGTTGTTGGGATCGGTATACACGGCCATGGGCAACTCGTATTTGAGCTGAATGCGGTCGCCCCATCCGTAGTTCATGTCGAGGTCGGGCGTCTCGTAGTAGGCGTTGGCGGGGTTGTGGTCGGCGATCCAGCCGAAATTGATTTCCCAGTGTTTGTTGCCGGGCGTGCCGGGGTCGTCGGTAATGAAGGGAGGGCCGCCCTGCGCGCGGGTAAGCGGCGTGGAGAGGACCGGAGCGAGCAAAATGAGGAGCGGCAACAACTTGCGCATGAAGGGGAGAAAGGCTTTCCGGTCAATCAGAGTTTCGCGTCAATCTAATATCGCCTAAGTCTAAAGGTAGCACCGGAGGGGGGAAGGCAGGCTTAAGACGGGAGATCGGATTTCACACTAATCCCGGAACAAATCCTCTCGATCGGTCTGCGGATTCCCGGTCAGGCGCGAGCAAGCTCCGCAAAGAGTTCGCTGAGCACCACGCAGATCGGCGTATCGGGCACCACGAGTTCTCCGGTATGCACCTGTTCGAGGCCGGTGCCGGAATAGCGATAGGCGATCCGCGGTTCGGGATCGATGATCCAGATGTTCTCAACGCCGAAGCGGCGATACTCGGCGGCCTTCTCCTTCATGGCCGTCAACCTGTCTTCAGGCGACATGATCTCGATAGCGATGAGCGGCGGGCGGGTGATGTACCGTTCGAACCTTTCCCCGACGCGGACCACGAGAACGTCCGGAACGCGGAAATTCGACGCCGCGGTTTGAGTGCGCAGCTCCGGGAAAACCTCGACACCCCATTCCTCCCGGCGCAGCATGAAAAGGAACGTGAGATAACGCTGAATCAGAGAGTGCTCTTTTTCGCCCAAATTGCGCTCCTCGATTCGCCCATTCACCAGCTCGCGGTCCGGGCTCCAGCTTGTCCGCAGGTATTGCTGTACGGTCCAGAGTTCTTCCGACTTGGGCTGAGTCGCCATATCGTTATTATCTACCTGAATTAGAAGCCCCGCCAAAGGAATCGCTTTGGGAAAGCGAAGCAGTTTCCGGGCAATTGGTAGCCCGCATCCGGCCCGGCTCTGCGATACTGATTTGTTATGCCAATTGACGACTTGCAGCAGGCAGCACAGAAGATTGCGGGATTCCTCGCCAACCTCAACAAATTGGGCGGATTGCGCCTGAAGTACCGCATCACTGCGGGAGACGGCGCGCGCGATCCGCAGGGCCTTGAAGCTCGCCAGATTTATGTCGAACTGGCCGGGCCCGACGTTCCCCTGGTCACGCAGCATAACGGCGAATTGCTCCGGGCGCTCGAGACCATTGCTGGGCAGATGCTGCGGCTTGATCAGCGCGAGCACGACCTGGTGAGCTTCGATGCGGCCAACTTCAAGGCGCTGCGGGCGCAGGAGCTGAAGCTGCAGGCGGAAACGGCTGCGGACAAGGTGATCCGGACCGGCGTACCGTATGCGTTTCCGCCGATGAACAGCCGCGAGCGGAGACTCCTGCACATGTCGTTCAAGGAGATTGAGGGCGTGGAAACGGCCAGCTCCGGCGAAGGGCAGGACCGGTTTCTGGCGGTCTATCCGGCGGGAAAGACACACTTGCCGGTGACAGCGCCGGTAAAGCCGCGGGGATTTGAGCGGCGCAGGTAGACTGGGCGTTTGCAGGTTTCAGATTCGCTTGGTTGCTTTCTGTCGTGTCTCAAGAATTCGCAGCACCTGCTCGGATTCGCGACTTGTGACATGCGCCTGAAAAATGGAGGTTTCCTTCGGCTTTGCCCTTGCCGGCATTCGACTCCGTTGAAGCACGCTTCGCTCCGAGGCTGTGACTAGGATGATGCAGATTACTTCGCGGGATGCGTTGATTGTCATTGACGTGCAGAATGACTTCTGCCCCGGCGGAGCGTTGGCGGTTTGCGATGGCGATGCGGTGATTGAGCCGATTCTGCGCGTGGCGGGTTGGTTTGAGCATGTCTTGCTGACGAAGGACTGGCATACTCCCGGGCACTCGTCGTTCGCTTCGGCGCATGCTGGAAAGAAACCGTTCGAGCAGATTGAAGTGAGCTACGGCGCGCAGACACTGTGGCCGGATCATTGCGTGCAGGGGAGCTGGGGAGCGGAGTTTCATCCGGCGCTCAAGCTGACAAAGGCCGAGCTGATTTTGCGCAAGGGGTTTCGCGCGGAGATCGATTCGTATTCAGCGTTCTTTGAAAACGACCGCACCAAGGCGACGGGGCTGGGCGGGTACCTGCGCGAGCGAGGGCTGACGCGGGTGTTTCTGGCTGGCCTCGCGTATGACTTTTGCGTGGGGTACTCGGCGCTCGATGCGAGGCGGCTGGGATTTGAGGCAATTGTGCTTCGTGATGCTTGTAGGGCTATCGACCTGAACGGGTCGGTCGAGAAGATGGAGGCGGAATTTGTTGCGGCGGGGGTGGTGCTGAAAAGCGTTGCAGAGGTTTTGGACTGAGGAATACCGTATCCGCGTAGAATCGCAGCAGGCTAGGCGGTATTTCCCCGCTGCCTTCATTTATGTCGCGCAACTTCTACATTCTCGCCGCTACGCTGGGGTTGTTCGCGCTGATTTCGGCGGGGATGTCGCTGGTGCCTTCGAGCTTTCAGCCGGGGCTTCCGGCGAACGGGTCGCTGTGGCGGACGGTGGCGATGTTCCTGTTGCTTTTTGCGCTGGCGGCGGCGCTAATTGGCGTGATGAGCCACTTGTTCGAGCAGGTGGACCGGCGCAGCGAAGAGGCGCGGCAGGCGGCACGGCGCAAACGCCGGGGCCTGTGAAGCGCCCTTAGCCTAGAATGGAAGCTGGGACGCATTCCCGCAGGAACGAGCAGACGCCGATGTATGAAGTTACTGTGGAGGCTGGATTTTCTTCCGGCCACTACCTCCGCAACTATAAGGGCAAGTGCGAGAATCCGCACGGGCATAACTACAAGGTGCGCGTGACGCTGGCCGGGGCCACGCTGGACGAGGCCGGGCTGCTGCTCGACTTCAAACTGCTCAAGCACGTGATGCGGCCGGTGATCGACCGGCTCGACCACCAGATGCTCAATGACCTGGATCCCTTCACGGTGCTCAATCCTTCAGCCGAAAACCTGGCCAAGTATTTCTACGACCAGACCAGCGACCAGCTTGCCGGCATGACGCAGGGGCGCGTGCGCGTAAAAGACTGCACCATTTGGGAGACGGATACGACCACGGCTACTTATTACGCGTAGTGAGTCGGCTTTCTGTTTTCATAGGAAGTGATTCGTCGCGGCCCTACGGGACGCGAAGGAGCTGGTCGGACGCTCTCCCAGGACTTCGTCCTGGGCTATTCTCACGACCTCCCTGCCGGGAGATGGTTGGGTCTGCGGTATTCGCCCAACCGGAGCCGGACGCACGAAACCACTGAATTTCCGCCGCAGCTGCGGACTTCATCCTGAGCTCCTTTTGCGGCTCCTTGCCGGGAGGCCATTTGCATTGGCCTAATTCATCTGGCTGGAGCGGGATTTGAGGTAGTTGTCGAAGGGGATTTCGAAGTAGAACAGCTCCTGACCATCGGCATCGCGGAGCTTGTGCAGGTGGAGTTTGGCGCCTTTCAACGGGTGGTCGAGCTGAGAGACATCGTAGAAGAGGAACCCGGCGCGGGTGGTGTGGGGCTCGACGACCAGGGCCTGGTACTCGAAGGTGTTGAAATCTTCCTCGATCTCCTTGTTGCTGGCCTTGGGCTTGAGCTTGATGCCGGGGATGGGACCGGGCATGGGAATCTTGCCGCCCTCGCGCTCCTTGCGGGTCATCAGCCGCTCTACATCCTCCGGTTCTGCAGCCGGAATCTTGTCGCCCGCGGCGGTGAGAAAGAGGATGCGCGCGTCGCGCAGGCTGATGGGGCGGTCGCCGTTGTTGGTGACGATGAGCCGGATGGGCATCACGCCGTGGCTCAGATAATCCACTTTGAAGAGTGACTCTTTTTCCTTGGTGTCGTAAGGCTCTGCGGCGATGGCGACATTCTCTTTGTCGTGCACTTCGACGGCGGCAAAGCTGGTGGCCGGCTGCACGGGCGGCGGGGAGTGGTCGCTTCCCATGGCCGGCAGCGCCAGCCAAAGCAGGGAGAGCGGAATTGCCCCCAGAGTCCTCATCGTGCTCGACTGTATCATCTTAGGGTTAGACTGCCGTTGGGGAAAATCCGTAACGCATGATTCTGTTTTTCTACAATCTGCTGATGCTGGCGGTGCTCGTTCTGGGGGCGCCGTGGTGGCTTTTCCGCCTGGCCACGAAGGAAAAATACCGGGAGGGATTGTGCGAAAGGCTGGGCCGGGTGCGGACTCTGAAAGGCCAAAGCGGCAGGCCGCTGATTTGGATCCACGCCGTTTCTGTCGGCGAGGTGCTGGCCGTGAGTCGGCTGGTGAATACGCTCGACGTCGTGTTCCCGGAGTATTCAGTCGCTATCTCAACCACCACCCGTACCGGGCAGAAATTGGCGCGGGAGCGGTTTGGAGCCGATCGGGTATTCTATTGCCCGCTGGATTTACCGTGGGCTGTGCGGGCTTATTTGATTGCACTTAAGCCAAGGTTGATGGTGCTGGCGGAGACCGAATTCTGGCCGAATTTTCTCAGCGGCTGCTTCCGGCGGCAGATTCCAGTTGCGGTTGTGAATGCGCGCGTCTCTGACCGCTCGTGGCCGCGCTACAAGCGGCTGCGCTGGTTATGGACGCCGTTTCTTAGCCGGCTCAGCCGGGTGCTGGCGCAGAGCGAGACGGATGCGGAGCGGTTGAAGGAGATCGGCTGCGATCCGGAGCGGGTTGCGGTTGCCGGAAATTTGAAGTTCGACGTGCGGGCGGAGGCGGAGGCAGAGGCGACGCGGATTCTGAAGGCGCTGCGGCAGGACCTGCGCCTGGTGGTGGCGGGCAGCACACTGGAGGGCGAAGAGGCTGCCCTGCTGGAAGCGTGGCCGCACCTGTTGGAGGTTGATCCGCGGCTGGTGCTGGTCTTGGCGCCGCGGCATCCGGAGCGATTTGAAGCGGTGGCTGGGTTGGTGGAGAGGTCAGGGAATCCCTGGGCAAGGCGCTCGGATTGGCGCGGACAGGCTACTAGCGCGTTGGACCCGCTCAGACCCGGGGGGATTGTGCTGCTGGACACAATCGGCGAATTGGCTTCGGTGTATTCTTTGGCGACAATCGCGTTTGTGGGCGGCAGCCTGGTTGCAGCGGGCGGGCACAATCCGCTGGAGCCGGCACAGTTTGGGGTTCCAATCGTGATGGGTCCGCACTACGCCAATTTCCGCGCCATTACGGACGATTTGCGCTCGCATGACGCGGTCCGGATTGCCGGGAAGGAAGAGCTGGCCGGGACATTGATCGAGTTGCTCCAGGATCGGACGGCAGCCGAGGCGATGGGCGAGCGCGCGAAGCAGGTGTTCGAGCGGCAGGCGGGGGCGACGGAACGTTGCGTAGAGGCGCTGCGGCAGCTACTCTGATTTTAATCGACTTCGGGGCAACATCTATGAGCTCTAGTTCTTCTCGGCGCGCGCTTCTACTACCCTTGGTTCCGGTCTACAGCCTGGGACTGTGGCTGCGCGAGCGCCGCCTGGGAACGAGGGCAGAACCGGTGCAGCGGCTGCGCTGGGCGGTGGTGAGCATTGGCAACCTTTCAGCGGGTGGCGCGGGCAAGACTCCACTCGTCATTGCACTGGCCAAAGCGCTGATGGGTCTTGACTTACGAGTCGATGTGCTCTCCCGGGGCTACCGACGGAAGGGCCACGTGGCCACGCTTGTCAAGACCGGCGGGAGCGTTGAGGAGTTTGGCGACGAGCCGCTTCTGATTGCGCGCCAGGCTGGCGTTCCCGTATACGTCGCCGATTTGCGTTACAACGCGGGGAAACTCGCCGAAGGAGATGCGACAGCGATCGCCGTTCTTGGCGAGGAGCCAAAGCCGGTTGTCCACCTGCTTGACGATGGCTTTCAGCATCGCCAGCTTCATCGCGACGTGGATGTTGTGCTGCTCGACCGGCAGGATTGGACGGACTGGCTGCTCCCGGCGGGGAATCTGCGCGAACCGGTCAGGGCCATTCACAGGGCCAGCATTGTCGCGATTCCGGCGGATGACCCGCAGTTGGAGGAGGATTTGCGGTCCTGGGGCTGGCAGGGACCGGTATGGCGGCTGCATCGCAGAATGGAGGTCCCGGCGATTGATGGACCGGTGGCTGCGTTTTGCGGCATCGCCAGGCCGCAGCAGTTTTTTGACGGGCTTGAGGCTGGCGGGTTGCAAGTGGCTGTGCGCAAGGCGTTTCCGGATCACCATTGCTTCACTGCGAAGGACCTCGAAGGTCTGACGAAAGCTGCGCTATCTGCGTCTGCTTCGGCGCTGGTTACAACGGAAAAGGACCTTGTCCGGCTGGGCGGGATGTCCTCTCGCTTTGGGGACTCGTTGCCGCTGAATGCCGCAGCGCTGAGGGTGGAGATCGAGGATGAGGATCAGGCGGTGGAAGGACTCATCGAGCGGCTGAAGCTGTCTATGCCTATTCCGCGACGCGCTGTGTGAGAAAAGCCGCTGTGAGAAAATTGAAGTTTGCACACGCAGTCCAAGTTTCGGTTGCTTGTGGTCCGGCTAGGCGCCATGGGTGACATTCTGCACGCACTGCCCGCGGTGACGGCGCTACGGCAGACGCATCCAGCGTGGGTGATTGACTGGGTGGTCGAGCCGCGATGGCGGGCTTTGCTTGCGGCGGATTGTGCCACCGGTGATGAGACCGGCTCCGGCCGGAACCCGTCGCGGCCGGTTGTGGATGGACTGCACCTGGCGCCGACCAGGGAATGGCGGAGATCGCCGTTTAGTTCGAAAACCCTTCATGAAATTGGGGCTTTGCATCGGGCGCTACGGGCCGGCGAGTACGACACGGCGATCGATCTCCAGGGAGCTGTGCGGTCGGCCGTGATTGGGCGGATGGCGGGTTGTCCCAGGCTGATTGGCGAGGACGAGCCGCGGGAGCGGGTCGCGCGCTGGCTGTTCACGGACAGGATTGAGACGCACGGCGCACATGTGATTGAGCAGGATTTCGAGCTAGCCGCGGCAATTGCCGGCGACGATCTGCAGCCGGTTGCTCCCTGGCTGCCCTTGGATCCAGCGGCTGAGCAGTGGGTCGATGGGATTCTGCCGCGCGACGATTCTCCGCCTGCCGTGCTCATCAATCCCGGAGCCGGATGGGGGGCAAAGCGCTGGCCTGTCGAGCGTTATGCGGCCGTGGCGCAGGGGCTCATGGATCGGGGAATGCGCGTGCTGGTCAACGCGGGACCAGGCGAAGAGCCGCTCGCGGAGGTCATTGTTCAATCAGCGGCCGCGGCGGTTCCCCTCACCTGCTCACTGGAGCAACTGATTGCGCTGACGCGGCGAGTGGCGCTGGCCATTGCCGGCGACACGGGGCCGCTGCATCTGGCGTGCGCCCTGGGCCGGCCCGTAGTGGGGATCTATGGGCCGACCGATCCCGCCCGCAACGGGCCATTCGGGACCAGGTTCAGGGTGCTGCGCAGCCCCCAGAGCCGACGCGACCACACCCGCCGCGCGGAACCGGAGGCCGGCTTGATGACCATTACGCCGGAGGACGTGCTGCGGGCTGCCGATGAGCTGCTGGCGAAGGATACTTGCCGATGAGCCAGCCGGACAAGTCTAGAAATGACACCCGACAACTCGACTGGATCGCACGATGGCAGCGTGTGGCGCGGAGAATCCGCGTTCCGCTGGGTTTCGTCACCGCGGGCCTCTATCTATTTGAACTGGTCCGTCACGCACCGCAACCGGAAGCGATTGCATGGAGCCTGGCGCTGGTGCTGCCCGGATTGTGGCTGCGCGGCTACGCGGCCGGTTACGTGAAAAAGAACCGCGAGCTGACCATGACGGGCCCCTATGCGTACACCCGCAACCCTTTGTATCTGGGGTCGATGATGATGGCTGCCGGATTCGCAGTGGCGCTGCTCAGTTGGCCAGTGGCGGTGCTGCTGGCGGCGGGTTTTGCTGTCATCTACATCCCGGTAATTGCCTCAGAAGAGCGGTTTTTGAGGGCCACGTTTCCCGGGTTCGACGCCTACTGCCGACGGGTGCCTCGCCTGCTTCCCCGATTGACTCCTGCTTCCCAGGCGGGTGATCAGGCGGGCTCCGGCGGCTTCTCAATGGCGCTCTACCTCAGGCATCGCGAGTACAATGCAGGTATAGGGGCCGCTCTGCTGTATCTCAGCCTGCTCTTCCTGCGGCCGGTTTTCAGCCTGCTCGCACATGCGTTGCGGTGAGCGCTTCCCGCACCAGATAAGTCAAACTATCAAGGAGTCCTCCTCTGAAGTTGAAGACCCGCAAAATTGCAGCATCTTTTTTTTGTTTTCTTGCATTGGCCGCCGATTCCGGAGCCCAGCAGGCAGGTACACTAACGCCGCCGCGCGCGGGGTTCAGTTTTCCTGACAAGCAGACCCTGATCTATACCGTGGACTGGCGCGTCTTTCCCGCCGGCACGGCCGTGCTGCACTTTGAGGCGACCGCCAACAGCGAGCGCATTACAGCCAACGCCGACACAGTGGGCGCCATCAACCTGCTGTTTCACGTGGCCGACCGGTTTCAATCCACTTTTGACCGCGAAAAAGGCTGCACGTACGAGTTCGACAAGCAAACGGTGGAGGGGCGGCGGCAGATCAACTCGACGCTGAAGCTGGACTACACCACAGGGAAGTCGATTCTGGACGAGAAGAACCTGGCTACGAGCCAGACCAAGCATGTGGAAACTCCCATTCCAGGCTGCATAACCGATCTGCTCACAGGCGTCTACTACGCGTCGTCGCAACCCATGGAGGTAGGAAAGACCTTCGTGATTCCTGTAGTGGATGCCCTGCATTCGGTTCCTGTGACCATGAAGGTGGAGGGCCGCGAAGAGATCAAGACCACCCTGGGCGCCTTCAAGACGCTTCGTGTGCAGCCTACGGCCGACGCCGGCGTGGTGAAGAATCGCGGCAACATCTGGATCTGGTATACGGACGATGAGCGCCACCTGCCCGTGCAGATGCGCGCCCGGCTGTTCTGGGGGACCATCACCTTCCGCCTGACGGGAAACGAAAACAAGTAGGTTCAAAGACCTTTGGACTTCGCTGGGTTGCTGCGCCTGACGCCAAAAAGGTCTTCGTTCGGCGCGGTTCTTATGGGCATGGCGCGCCTGGGTGCCGATTAGAGTGCCTTTTCTACTCAAAAACGACTCCATGGTCCTGTTTTTGTCCCCAAAGCCGGGCTTTTTTCAGGTTTTTGTTTACTGTTAAGTACACGGAATTGCTGTTCAAACTGTTGATCCTCTGTGGCTTACGCGGAAACTTATCCCTCAAAAACGGGAGAGGGTGGGTGGGTTTCGGCTCGGGGTATAAACCGGGCGCATCTCCGACACTGCAACGGGGGCCGCAGGACGCACAACGTTCACATGCACTGGAAAACGAGCAGTGCGATGGAAGAGAAGCTGCGTTTTGTCTTTGAGTTTGAACGCGATGAGCAGACGTTGACCGAGTTGTGCGCGCAGTTTGGCATCTGCCGGACCACCGCCAGCCGTCCCGCATCCCCGACATCGGTAGCTGCAGCGTCCGCGATACGCACAGCCACAACTCCGCGATAGCTTACGAAGTCAGCCTTCACATTGTGCAATTCCAGCTTGTCGACTGCATTGAGGCTGACCTTTTGCGACGACTGGCCGGGTAGCTGTCCGGAAAGGCAGGTCGCCAGGAGGACGAAGGGCACTGCGCACCTGGGCAACATTCGAATATCTCCTTCCGGGTTAAGGCTAAATCAGTTCATACCCCGCAAACCAATATCCGATCTCAAACGCCGCAGTCTCTTCCGCGTCCGACCCGTGAATCGCATTCTCCTGCAGCGACCCCGCAAACTTCTTGCGGATCGTTCCCTCTTCCGCATTGGCCGGATTGGTGGCGCCCATCAGCTTGCGCAGGTCCGCGATCGCGTTCTCCTTTTCCAGCACCATCAGCACCAGCGGCCCCGAAGACATGAATGTGGTCAGCTCGTCGAAGAAGCCTCTTTCCTTGTGGACGTAGTAAAAGCCTTCCGCCTGCTTCTTTGAGATGGACTGTTTCCTGATAGCCACAATCTGGAAGCCGCCCTTATCGATCTCGGCCAGAATGGCCCCGGTCAATCCCTTGCGGACCGCGTCAGGCTTGACGATGCTGAATGTGCGTTGCGCCACGTATGTTGCTCCTTCATTAATTTGCGTCTTCCCATTCATTGTAATGGCCGCAGCCGCAACGCAGTTCTGCCCTCTATCGCCGTCAATCTGCTAGAGTTTTCGCATGTTCCTCCGCTCCGCTGGATTTCCATCTTCACTCGCATTCGGCGCATTCCTGGCGGCCACGTTTGCCGGCATCGCAGCCCACGCCCAGACTGCTGCGCCGGAACTCCGCGTCTTCGATCCCTCGCTCATCGACAAGTCCGTCGACCCTTGCGACAACTTCTACCGCTACAGTTGCAATGGATGGTTCAAACGCAATCCACTGCCGGCCGACCAGACTTCCTACGGCCGCTTTACCGAGCTCTCTGAACTGAACCGCCTGCACCTGAGGCAGATTCTAGAGCAAGCCGCCGCGCCATCACCGGCAGGCACGCGCAGCGCCAATGAACAAAAGATCGGCGACGAATACGCGAGCTGCATGGACACCGCCGCCATCAACAAGCTTGGCCTCGCGCCTCTGCAGCCCGAACTCGATCGCATTGCAGCGCTGAAGACAAGCGCCCAGCTTCCCGCGCTGCTGGCTCACCTGCACTCCATCGGCGTGAATGCGTTCTTCGCCCTCGGTTCCAATCAGGACTTTGCCGATTCGAATTCAGTGATCAGCTTCTACGGCGCTGGAGGACTGGGCCTTCCCGAGCGCGATTACTACACCCGCACCGACGCCAAATCCCGGGAGCAGCGCCAGCAGTACCTGGCGCATGTGCGCAAGATGTTTACTCTCGCAGGCGAGCCCGACACCAAGGCTGCCAAAGACGCGGAGACGGTTCTGGCCATCGAAACCCGCCTGGCTAAGTCTTCCCTCACCGTCACCGAGCAGCGCGACCCGCAGAATCTCAATCACCCCACCGATATAGCTGCCTTCTCAAAAGAGCTCACGCATTTTTCGCTTGCCGATTACGTTGCCGCCGCGCACGCTCCCGCATCCGGCAAGGCGAATGACATGGAGCCAAAATTCTTTGCCGAATTCGATACCCTCATCGCAGACACGCCCCTCGCCCAGATCAAGACGTATCTGCGCTGGCAACTGCTCCACGCCTACGCCGGAACCAGCCTGCCGGAGAGCTTCGATCGGGAGAACTGGCACTTCTACTCCCACATCCTCAATGGAGCGCAAGAGCAGCAGGCACGCTGGAAGCGCTGCACCAGCCGCGTGGATGGCGAACTTGGCGAAGCGCTCGGCCAGGTCTATGTGGCAAAATACTTCCCGCCCGCAGACAAGCGGCGCGCGCTCGATATGACCCTGGCCATCGAGCAGGCGATGGACAAGGACCTCGACGCCCTCGACTGGATGAGCCCGGAGACGAAAGTCAAAGCAAAGGAAAAGCTGCATGCGGTGATGAACAAGATCGGCTATCCCGACAAATGGCGGGATTATTCGAAGCTTGAAATTGTCCCCGGCGACGCGCTGGGCAACCAGACGCGGGCAACCGAGTTCGAGTTTGCGCGGCAATTGGCCAAGATCGGCAAGCCCGTCGACAAGACAGAGTGGGGAATGACGCCGCCCACCGTGGACGCCTACTACAATCCGCAGGAAAATAACGTCAACTTCCCCGCCGGCATTCTGCAGCCGCCCTTCTTCAGCGGCACGGAAGATGACGCAGTCAACTACGGCGACATGGGATCGACCGTGGGCCACGAGCTGACTCATGGATTCGACGACGAAGGCCGGCAGTTCGACAAAGACGGCAATCTGAAAAACTGGTGGACCAAGGAAGACGAAGATAAATTCAACGCGCGCGCCGATTGCGAGGTGAAGCAATACGACGCCATCGAAGCCGTTCCCGGAGTGCACCTGAACGGCAAGCTCACGCTGGGCGAAAACCTCGCCGACCTGGGCGGTCTTTGGCTGGCGTGGCTTGCCTGGCTCGACAAGGCGCAGACCGCGCACATCGACATGGCGGCGAAGACCGACGGCTACACTCCTGAACAGCGCTTTTGGATCGCGTATGCGCAATCGTGGTGCACGCAAACCCGCCCCGAGCAGTTACGCACGCAAGCGCAGACCGATCCCCACGCCCCGGACGAGTACCGCGCGAATACAGTCCTCAGCGATCTGCCGGAGTTTGCCAAGAGCTTCAGCTGCAGGAAGACCGCGAAGATGGTCGCGGCGACGACATGCCGGGTCTGGTAGAAACTATCGGCTCCCGACGTCCCGCTCGGTACAAAACTTGTCATCACCACAAACCTGTCATCCTGAGCGAAGCGCAGCGAAGTCGAAGGACCTGCGGTTGTCTTTCTTCGCATCGGCCGTGACGTCAAAATGAAAAGGCCCACCATTGCAGTGGGCCTTCATTGTTTCTACCTTGAAGTTAGCAGCTCAAAGCTAGCCCTTTCCAATTACCCGCGCCAGCGTAGCCCCAATCTCCGCAGGCGAAACGACTACATGAATCCCGGCCTCCGTCATCGCCTTCATCTTGTCCTTCGCCGTGCCCTGGCCGCCTGAGATGATCGCGCCCGCGTGCCCCATGCGTCGCCCCGGGGGCGCCGTCTGCCCGGCGATAAAGCCCACGACAGGCTTCTTCACATACTGCTTCACAAACTCTGCCGCAGCCTCTTCCGCCGATCCGCCAATCTCGCCGATCATGATGATCGCTTCCGTTTCCGGGTCGTCGTTCAGCAGGCGCAGCGCATCGATGTGCGTTGTCCCGATGATTGGATCGCCGCCAATGCCGATGGCGGTCGATTGGCCGATGCCACGCTGTGTGAGCTGATGCACAGCTTCATAGGTCAGTGTTCCCGAGCGCGACACAATCCCGATCGAACCTTCCTTGTGGATGCGTGCCGGCATAATGCCGATCTTCGCCTTGCCCGGTGAAATCACGCCCGGGCAATTCGGCCCGATCAGCCGTGACTGCGAAGTTTTGAGCTTGGCCCACACCTTCACCATGTCCAGCGTCGGAATGCCTTCCGTGATGCAGACGATCAGCGGAAGACCTGCGTCTTCAGCCTCAAGAATCGCATCCGCGGCAAATGGCGGCGGCACAAAAATCACCGTTGCATTCGCGCCCGTCTTCTCCACCGCGTCGGCAACAGTATTGAACACCGGCCAGCCTTCGTGCGTCGTTCCACCCTTGCCCGGTGTCACGCCGCCGACGACAACTGTCCCGTATTCGGCCGCGCCCTTGGCGTGGAACGTTCCCTCTTTGCCGGTAATTCCCTGCACAATCAGCCGCGTGTTTTTATCCACTAAAACTGCCATGAAAACAGCTCCTAGCTTTCAGCTTTTAGCTCTTAGCTTTTGGCTTCGAGCTCAATGTTTGGATGAACGAAGTTAGCATCTTTGAAACTTGATCGCTTAACGTCGCCGCTTCACATATTGCCTTTTCAGTTCCCATTTCCAGTCTTCGAGCCACCAGAAGTTGCGTCTTAATCTCGAGCGTCGACCCTAACGCGATTCCAAGAAACTGCCGAAACTCCGCGGGGTTGAGCCTTCCCCGCCCTTCGGCGATATTGCTGGCCACTGAAATGCTGGCACGACGCAGTTGTGCAACGAGCCCGTAGTCTCTTCCTTCGGAAACTTCTGGGCCAACCTGTAGATGCAAACAGTTAGATCGATGGCCCGTTGCCAGACGGTCAAGTCTTGGAAGTTCTGCGGCATCTTTCTCCCTGTTCTGCTCCCAGGTTCGGGGAACTAGGTATCGCTGAAGGCTGATAGCTAACGGCTAAGAGCCGTCACTTTGCCGCTGCCTTCACAACCAGATTTGCCGCTTCTTCCATTGTTGCGCCCACCTGGAAATCCAGACCCGACTCCTTCAGAATCTGCCGGCCCTCTTCCACGTTGGTTCCTTCCAGCCGCAGCACAATCGGCACTTTCACCTTCAGATTCCGCGCCGCTGCCACAACGCCCGTAGCCAGCCGATCCACGCGAAGAATGCCGCCGAAAATATTGATGAAGATAGCCTTCACGTGCTCGTCGGCGAGCAGGATTCCAAATGCGTGCTCAATCTGCTCCTGCGTTGCGCCGCCGCCCACGTCGAGAAAATTCGCTGGGCTTCCACCAGCATATTGAATGATGTCCATGGTGGCCATCGCCAGCCCTGCGCCATTGACCATGCACGCAATCGAGCCGTCGAGCTTGATGTAGTTCAGCGCGTATTTGCTCGCCTCTACTTCAAGCGGGTCCTCTTCCGCGGTATCGCGCAGCGCCTTGATGGCCGCGTGACGAAAAAGCGCGTTGTCATCGAAGGTGATCTTCGCGTCGAGTGCGAAAAGCTTGTCGTCCTTGGTGGTAATGAATGGATTGATCTCGATCAGCGATGCATCGGTGTCCATGAACGCCTTGTACAGGCTTTGCAAGAACGAGACCGCTGCGTTGATCTGCGTGGGCTTCAATCCAAGCGCAAAAGCCAGCTTGCGCGCCTGCCACCCGCCAAAACCAATCGCCGGATCGATGGTCTCCTTGAAGATGGCCTCAGGCGTCTTGGCGGCCACTTCCTCAATCTCCATGCCGCCGGCCTGCGAGGCCATGAACACCAGCTTGCCGGTCGCGCGATCCAGCACGATGCCCAGGTAAAGCTCGCGATCGATGGCCGCTGTCTCCTCGACAAGCAGCCGCTGCACCTTTTGCCCTGCCGGCCCGGTCTGGTGCGTTACCAGTTGCATGCCAAGAATGTTTTTCGCGTACTGTTCGGCTTCCTCGCGCGTCTTCGCCACCTTCACGCCGCCGCCCTTGCCGCGGCCCCCGGCATGAATCTGCGCCTTTACCACCACACCGCTCGCGCCCTCTGCAAACAGCTTGCGCGTTACCTCGTTGGCTTCTTCCAGCGTGTTGGCCATCTCGCCCTTGGGCACAGCAACGCCGTACTTGGCCAGAATCTCTTTTGCCTGATACTCGTGAATTTTCAAGTTGAGTCCGCCCAGTCCGCTGTTTTCTGAGGGATTCGGCGCCGGACCCGTTGAACTTGAAGGCCGGCGAAGCCGTGACAGCGGTGTCCAAATTCTATCTTGCGGCCCAAAGTCGCCGCAAACCGGCCTTGCGCAACCTTCCCACAATGCGCCCTGCATGTGCGGCCCTGCGCGTCGCCCGTTACCATATTGGAATATGACGTTGTTGAAGGAACTCCTCAAGCCGCTCGCCGAGGACGGCACCGCACTCACCCGCGAGCAGGCGGCAGCCGTGCTCACCGAGATTCTCACCGGCGCGGTTCCCGATGTCGAAATCGCCTCGCTCGTCACGGTCCTCGCCACGCGCGGCGAGCAGGTACCGGAACTGACCGGGTTCGTCGAGGTCATGCGTCAGCGTGCCACGCCTGTCCCTCTCGACCCTGAGGAGCGGGCAGAGCTGGTGGATATCGTGGGCACCGGCGGCGGCGGACCGCTCACCTTCAACATTTCTTCCGGCGCGGCGCTCGTGGCTGCGGCTTCGGGCGCCAAGGTGGCCAAGCACGGCAACCGCGCTGTCACCTCCCGCTGCGGAGCGGCAGACGTGCTCGAAGCCCTCGGTGTGCCCATCGATCTTTCTCCTCAACTGGCCGCCGAATGCCTGCGCGCCACCGGCTTCATGTTTCTCTTCGCGCCTCTCTACCACCCCGCCATGAAGGCCTTGGGGCCGCTGCGCCGCGCTCTCGGCTTTCGAACCATCTTCAACCTCTGCGGGCCGCTCACCAACCCGGCCGGAGCGCGTAACCAGGTCATCGGCGTCCTGGCGCCAAGTCGCGTGCTGCTCGTCGGCCGGACACTCGCGGCGCTTGGCGCCAAGCGGGCTTTTGTCGTCCACGGCACCGATGGAATCGACGAGCTCACCACCACCGGCGAGTCCATCGTCGCCCGCGTGGAGGAATCGGAAACCGGTCCGCCCACCCTGAAGGGAGCCCGCGTCACCCCGGAGATGGCCGGACTCACCCGCGCTACACCCGACGACTTTGCCCAGTTTGCCGGCGGCGATGTCGAGAACAACGCGTCGGCGCTTTACGACGTCATCAGCGGCATTCCCGGACCCCGGCGCGACATTATCCTGCTCAATGCCGCCGCCGCACTGGTAGCTGCCGGCCTGGCATTCGATCTCAAAGAAGGCGTAGCCATGGGCGCCGAGGCCATCGACTCAGGACAGGCCGCGGCCACGCTGGCCAAGCTCCGCCAATTCGGTGAGATGCACTTGGCTGTGCACTAGAACGGATTTCGAATTTGTGTAGCCTTATTGGCGTCCCGGAAGGTGGCTTTTTCTTGAGGAAAACGCCACTTGGGGCCATTCGCTCCGGATTACAGTAATTCGAAATCCGCTATAAGCCCGGCGCGGTGAGCGCCTGGTTCGGGTTGTCACCTGGAATGAGGTCTGGGAAATAGGAATCGAAGGCTATTGCCGGTCTAGCCTGGAGTTCAGATAAAGAGAAGATCGCAGGCCGCTTGGCTGCGCCCGGATAGAAGCCACTCTTTCTTGTGAAACGATGTCTTGTGAAATGATGCACCTGGAGGGCTCTTCATTTGTTCACCAGGGCTATCGTACGCATTCCGGGAAGCAACTTCGATGCGGGGCTCACTACGGCGGAGTTCGGGGCGCCATTGTTTGATCTTGTTCTGGAACAGCACCGGGGTTATTGCGACGCGTTGGTTGGGTGCGGTCTTGCGCTCACCACGCTCGAGGCGGATCTGCGCTTTCCGGATTCGACATTTGTCGAAGACACGGCGATCCTCACCCCGCGTGGCGCTGTGCTCACGAGGCCTGGCGCGGCGAGCCGTGAGGGGGAGATGGAGGCAATCCGGCCCGCGGTCCGCAGCTTTTTCCCCTCTCCGCTCACCATCGAAGCGCCGGGTACGGTAGATGGCGGCGACATTTGCGAGGCGGAGGAGCACTATTTCATCGGACTCTCGCATCGCACCAACGATGAAGGCGCGCGGCAACTTGCCAGACACCTGGCCAGTTTCGGCTACACTTCTTCAACGATCGAGGTACGGCCGATGAGTTCGATTCTGCACTTGAAAAGCGGCATCGCGTACATCGGCGGCAACACGCTGGTGGTGATGGAAGAGATGGCGGGGAATGAGCAGTTTCGCGGGTTTGAATTGATTCGTGTTTCTGCGGAAGAGAGCTATGCCGCTAACTGCGTCCGGGTGAACGATCGCGTGCTGGTGGCGGCTGGATTTCCGCAACTGACAAAGGCGCTGAGCGCCCGAGGGTTCAGCCCGCTGGTGCTGGAGATGAGCGAGTTTCAGAAGATGGATGGGGGGCTTAGCTGTCTTTCGTTGCGGTTCTGAAGACGGCAAATCATCCCCCCGCTCGCGCCCGGTGAGCGAGTCTGCGAGTCAGCGAGTCAACGGCGGCATCCTGCCTATTGCTGCGGCTTGGGGTTGGGCGGAGTGTTGGTGTTAGTAATGTCCTGGCCTTCGTAGATAATTTTCGTGGTCGAGCCGAAGCGCTTGTAGTCGGAGTACTTGATTACGTCGCGCATGTGCACGTCCTGCCCAAGATAGCCGTTGCCGCCGGTAAAGTGCAGGACGCCCTCGCCCTTGGTGTAGACAGGGAACCAGTAGTGGCCGTCGACCTGCGCGCGCCACGTCATGAAGGGCGGGTGCAGGTCTTCGCTGCCTTTGCGGGTGTCGTCGGGAACCATACGGCCGTTGGTGACCACGATCTGCAGATCCGTTTTGTCGACCCAGATGCGGCCCAGCAGGTAGCGCTTTTTCTTCTCGATGACCTTGGGGCTCACGTCAAAGACATAGCAGTCGACCTCGTCCACCTTTTGCCGGCCCACATACTTCACGTCGTACTGGCCGATCTCTTCCGCGGTGAGCACGAAGGGATATCCGCGCTGGATGTCCTGAAGATCGGAAGGGGACATCATCACCCGGGTCAGCGTATTTTGGGGAGCGAAAACTACCTTCTCTATGCGGGCGCCCGAGGGGTCGAAGATGACGTCGTCCACCTCGTAGTATTCGCCGTCGACCTTGTTGGTGTCGTCGTCGACGGTCTGAACTTTTGCGGTTCGCCGGTAGGTGTAGTGGTTCAGCGCCTGCTGGAATTCGCTCTCCTTGGCGGCGAACTCCTTGATGATTTGCTCCGGGGCGACAGTGGGCGGGGTCAGGTCCATGGGGCCGAAGCCCGAGTCCAGAGCCATGGGCGTAAAACTATCTTTATTTTGGGCAACAGTAATTTGCGCGGCAGCGGCCAGGGCGCACCCCGCGGTCACAATCGCCCGGATCAAACCTCTATTTCTCACGCTGATTCTTCTCCCTAGTATGGAGGCTAACACCGGATGCGCCAACATGCGGCGGTCCGGGGCACCAATGCATAGCTGGTCCGTCTACAACGTTAGACGCATGGACTCGGAACCGGGATGGTTCCAAAATCAGAGAGGCACGGGGCCCGTGGACGGAGCGGAATCCCGCCCTTCCGCCGGTTGGGCGATTCTGTGGACCTATTTGTGCCGGCATTCCACGCTTGCGCGAAGAGGGTCCTGGCCTTAGGCTTGAGCTTCATGCGAAGCAAATTGGCCGGTTAGGGCAAATGCCAAGCGATTGGCCGGAACCACCCAGGGGATTGAAGGAGAAAGACCGCTTCCATGCCGGACTACTACCAGGCTCCAGCTCTCATTCTCACTGCGCTGCTGCTGCCTGCGTTTGGCTATCTTTACCTGCGATTTCGTGACACCCGCACCCTCCTGTGGTTTCTCGGCTTCCTGTTTTCCGTCATCAGAATGGGCCTGCTCACCAGGCTCGGTAGCTGGGATTTCCAGGATGGCATCCATCCCTGGATGTCGGCCGCCGGCCAAACCTCCGTTCAGATCAGCTCTGCGCTGTTCCTCGGTTCGTTATCGCCGCTGGGCTTTCGCGTCGGCCGCATCAATGTCCTCTATGTCATTCCCTACACCGTTCCGCTGGTGGTGTATTCGATCCTGTATCACGGAATTCTTCGCGGTGCAGCTCCCACCGGGCTCATGTACCTGGTTTTTCCCGCCCTGGGAATTCTTTCCCTGGCGGTGGGCTTCTACTGGAGCGTCGCCAAAGGGACCCTTCCCACGTTGTTGGGTGCCTGCTTTTGTGGACTGTGCGGGCTGAGTGCTCTGTGGCTCTACGCGGTCGCCGGGCCGTCATTGCCGCTGACCTTCGTCGAGTGTTGCAATCACGTCCTGACCGCCATGCTGCTTGTTTACACGTTCCGGCGGCTGTCTTCGGGCATGATCCTCGGCGTGACCGGCTTCCTGCTGTGGGCGGCTCCGGTGTTGTTGTGGTTTCCGCCCATCTCGACCATGCCCGAGCTTAACCTGGGGCTTACCCGCGCCATCATCCTGGCCAAGGTGATCGCAGCCATGGGAATGATCCTGCTGGCGCTTGAGGATCAACTGGCCATCAACCAGTCAGGCCAGGAGCGCGAGCGCCGAGCCAGGCTTGAACTCGAGGCCTACACCAATCTAATCCTTTCCCGCCGCCGGGTAGAGGACTTCGACCGTCAGGCGGATGAAATCTGCCAGACGGTCACCACCCACAGCCGTTTTGCGCAGGCTGCACTGCTGCTGCAATACGCGGGGAGATACCGGCTTGCGGGGTCCGCTGGGCTTGATCCAGCGATTGTGGCGGCGCTCGAAGAGCTGGCCACGCGCATCCCGGTGGAGGGGTTCCTCGCGCCCGGTTCCGCTCCGGTGGCGGTGGAGCACAGCCACACGCTTATGCTCGATCTGAATACCTGGCTGCGCCCCGGCGACGACCTCAAGCGTCTGCGCTTTACTTCGGTCCTCGCCGTTCCCATGACGGGCCGGTCGGTCACCGAGGGCGTTCTGCTTCTGGCCGGCATGCGCGATGCTCCGCAGCGCCCTGCCATGATCAACTTCGCTAATCCACGCCAGACGCCGCTTCGGGCCGACGATCTGCTGCCGATCGAGATGCTCACAGAGCGTCTGCAGGCAACGCGCAGCCAGACCATGATGCTGGAAAAGCTGATCGATTCGGAGAAGTTCGCCGGGCTTGGCCAACTGGCCAGCAACGTGACCCAGCAACTGAACAATCCTCTCACCGTCATTCTCGGCTACGCTTCGCTGTTGGACGAAACGTCGTTCCTCGATCCTCAGGAGCACAAAGCAGTTGAAGCCATCCTGGCAGAGGCTCGCCGTATGCGAGCCACGCTGGAAAGCCTTACCCGCATCTCGCGTCCGCAAACCGGCCAGTTCACCGCCGTCTCGGTTGCCGAAATGCTGACCGACATGGAACATCTGCACCGCTCGGAGTTCTTGCGCCGCTCCATTGAGTTCCGGCTCACCGTCGCCCCTGGGCTGCCCAGGGTGCTTTGCCATGCGCAGCAGTTGCGGCAGGCGGTGCTGCATTGCCTGCAGTATGCGATTGAGGCGTCGGAGAGCCAGTCGGCCGCCGCTTCCGGCGAGGGACTGAAGACCGTCCGCCTTGAAGCGACCGCGGAAGGCAATTTGGTGCAGATCCTCATCGCTCATTCCGGCCCCGGCTTCCTGCATCCGGACCGCGCCTTCGACCCCTTCGTCCCCGCCCAGGCCATGGGGGAAACGGCCGGATTGGGCTTGAGCCTCTGCGCCAGCATTCTGCGGGATCATAATGGGCGCGCATCCGCGGTGAACCTGGAGCCGCGCGGGGCGGCGATTCTGCTGGAGTTGCAGGCGGCGTGAAAAGCTAGTTTGAAGCTTCCTGCGCGGGCATTTTTCCCAACCCTAATGCGGTCAGGATGACTGCATCAATGTCCATTACGGATATAAGAACCCGTAGAATAGATATTGAGGTTTTTCCCCATCAAGATGGCATTTACTGAACAATACGATGTCGCCGTAGTCGGCGCGGGGCACGCTGGGTGCGAGGCGGCGATGGCGGCGGCGCGCATGGGGCTGAAGACCGCGCTGATCACTATGAACCTGGACCTGATTGCGCAGATGAGCTGCAATCCGGCGATCGGCGGCGTGGCCAAGGGGCACCTGGTGCGCGAGGTGGATGCGCTGGGTGGCATCATGGGCGAGGTTGCCGATGCTGTGGGCATTCAGTTTCGTCTGCTGAATACTTCGCGGGGACCGGCGGTGTGGAGTCCGCGGGCGCAGTGCGACAAACAGCTCTACCGGGTGAAGATGCGCGAGGTGCTGGAGAGCCAGGCGGGGCTGCATATCCGGCAGGCTGAAGTGGTGGACCTCGTCATTGAGGACACTTTTTTTCCGGAGGGAGAAACCGACAATAGCCCTCTCCCGGAGGGAGATCGCGAGAATAGCCCAGGGTGCAACCCTGGGGCTGAGGTCGTTGACCTGGTGCCAGAGGACGCTTTTCTCCCGGAGGGAGAACACGACAATAGCCCAAGGTGCAACCCTGCGGCTGAGGTCGTTGACCCGGTGCTAGAGGACTCTTTTCTCCCGGAGGGAGAACACGACAATAGCCCAGGGTGCAACCCTGGGTCAGAGTCACCAACCGACCTGTCCCGTCCCGTAGGGCCGGGGCGAAGTGGGACCGAAACCCGCCCTCGTCGCCGCGTTCTCGGACTGAAGCTCCGCGACGGGCGGCGCCTGCTGGCCGGCGCCACCATCATCACCACCGGCACGTTCCTCAATGGCCTCATCCATTGCGGCGAGGAGCGCTATCCAGCGGGGCGCAGCGGTGAACCCGCGTCTGTGCTTCTCGGCGAGGCGCTGCGCAGGCTGGGCTTGCGCACCTGCCGTTTGAAGACGGGCACGCCGCCGCGCCTTGATGGACGAACCATCAGGTGGAACACATTCGAAGAGCAGCCCGGCGATGCCGACCCGACACCCTTCAGCTTCCGCACCAGGAAGATTGTGCAGCCGCAGATCAGTTGCCACATTGCCTACACCACGCCGGAGACGCTGCGCATTATCCGCGAAAACGTCGGCCGCTCGGCGATGTACTCAGGGCAGATCGAGGGGATCGGGCCGCGCTATTGCCCTTCAATTGAAGACAAGATCGTCAAATTCCCGGACAAGACGCAGCACCAGTTCTTTCTGGAGCCGGAGGGGTTGAACACGCATGAAGTCTACGTCAACGGCATGTCTACTTCGCTACCCATGGAGGTGCAATGGCAGATTGTGCGCTCCATTCCGGGGCTTGAAGACGCGGAGATGCTGCGGCCGGGATACGCAATCGAATACGACTCGGTGGATGCGACGGAGCTCGATCGTACGTTGCGCCTGAAATGCATGGAAGGCCTCTATCTTGCCGGCCAAATCAACGGGACGAGCGGGTATGAGGAAGCTGCCTGCCAGGGCATCATGGCCGGGATCAACGCGGCGCTTTGGCTGAAGGGCCAGCCGTCCTTCACCATGGACCGGACGGAAGGCTACACCGGCATCCTGATTGACGATTTGATCTCCAAGGGAACCAACGAGCCTTACCGGATGTTCACTTCGCGCGCGGAGTTCCGGCTGCATCTGCGCATCGACAACGCAGACAGGAGGCTGACTCCGCATGGCCGGCGGCTGGGCTTGATCGACGATGCGGCCTGGTGGCAATTCGAACGAAAGCGCGTGCGCATGGATGCGTTGAAGCGGTTGCTCAGTACGAGCAAGGTGAGCGAGAAACGGCTCGCAGAGGCTGGGCTTGGCGCGCAGCCGTCCACTGCGGGCCTGACCTGGGCGCAGCTGCTCAAGCGGCCCGAAGTGCGGGTTGAAACGGTGATGGAAGCGCTGCGCGAAGGCCTGGCCAGAGACGAGAACCCGCTGTTGAAGGAGATGGCAGCCGCCCTGTTCGGGAATCCTGACTCATTTGCGGCTGCAGACTCGGCGGACGGGGCCAGAAGCGAGGCGGCGATATTACGCAGCAGCATGCGCAACGAAGCTCGCGCGGTGGAGACCGAAATCAAGTTTGCCGGCTACCTTGAGCAGCAAAAAAAATCCATCGAGAAGCTCAAAGCGGCGGAGTCCGTCACAATTCCCGATTGGATTGAATACAGCGCCATCAGCGGTCTTTCCCGCGAGATGCGCGAGACGCTGGAACGCGTCCGTCCCATAACAATTGGACAAGCCAGCAGACTGCCCGGCGTTACTCCCGCGGCGCTATCGCTGGTGCATGTGTCGATTCGCGTGCAGGGAGCGAAGCGGCTGGTGAGTTAGGTCGTACACTTCCTGAGCGTTTCGCTCACGCTTTACTGGGGTCCCTTGTCGCTCTTCGAGAACAGCGGGATGTGGAAGGGAAGCTCGGCGTTGGATTGCTTCTTCGGCTTGGCGTTTGAGTCCTCGTGGAGCACCGTGCGCTGCGAGTTGATGCACAGCCAGCTGCCGTGGGAGCGCTCGTAAACGTGCGTGAAGATGCCCTTTTCGGTCACTTCCGCCGTGTTGACCTTGTGGTGCAGGGCGTAGGTTCCGTTTGCCACAGCTACGTCGCCGAGCATGCGTACGGTGATAACCCGCTGATCCAGATGGACGGTTTTGTCCTCGCCGGTGATCACGTTTGCTACCTGCTGATTGCGGGTGGTGATGTCGCCGCTGGCGGCAACGTCGACAAACAGCGGGGATAGCACCAATTCCAGGCCGTATTGATCGCGGTCGTTGACGGCCGCCGACCAGGAGTCTTCAATTTTCTGGAACTCGCGAATCTCGGGGCTGGCTGCCGAGGTAGCGGTGGACTGCACCGAAACAGGCGTAGGGGCCGGGGTTGCGCCCGGGCTCGAAACCGCATTGGAAACAGGAGACTGAGCAACGGATGCGCAGCAAAGAGGAACAAGAGCAAGAAAGCAAACTGAAAAACGGGTCATACGCGACATGAACTCCCACTGGAACGGTTTTCTTGTCCGTTGTTGTCAGTCTGCGGAAAACCCTTTTGCCGTTCTGCGCTGACAGCGGACGCCTGGCAACCGCCAGCTCCTATGATAATTGTTGGACTCGGGCTCGAGGGCGAGGGGAGCGGAAAAAAGGATTGGTCAATCAGGGCCGCTTAACAGGCCCTAGATCAGAGATTGCAGGCGCTCCGCCTGGTGAATCGTGACCAGCGAATCTTCAATCGAAATCCACCCCTCTTTGCGGAACTGGCCAAGAGTGCGGGTTACGGTTTCGCGCGTGGTGCAGGTCATGGAAGCCATCTCCTCATGCGTCAGAAGCAGTGGGAAGCGGAAGGTTCCATCCTCGAGGTGTTCTCCAATCTGATGGGACAGTTCCAGCAGAAGCCTGCCCAGGCGTGCTGCAACTGTCTCGGCAAGCGCAATACGGCAGGCGTCCTGCAAAGCAAACCGGTATTCCTGGCAGATGCATTGCACGGCGCGCATCTGCGCTTCCTTGTGGATACGCAGGAATCCCAGAAAGCGATCTCGCTCCACGGGCCGCAATTGGGCGCTGGTCAAGGACTCGGCCGAGACCTCGTAGACTCCGTGGGAGAGCACGGCGTAAAGCCCCAGCATGGAGCCGGGGCCGGCGATGCGGACAATCATGTGATGGTTGTCAACCGACCCCGCGGTCAGCTTCAGATACCCGCCGCAGATCAGATAAAGGCAGCGTGCGTCTTCTCCCTGGTTGAACAGCGAAGCCTGCGCAGGAAGGCTGATGGTGCTGGTGGCCAGTTCAAGATCGGCCAGGACCGAGCTGCCCAGGGAGCAGAACCAGCCGGGCCGACGATTGGAGCAAGCCGCACATCCCGCTGGAACCTGCCGGCCAAATTGCTTCTGCCGAACCTGCGTGTCTAAGGGGATCTCTGCGCTTGACATGGTCGTGCCCTTTCCGACGCCGCCGGAGTTCTTCGCCTTGCCCAGCCTGCCGTTAGCGTGGCCGTTTGATTCCAGATGCAGCACTGCGACACTCCAGCATGCAACACTTTGCTCCCTAGGAGTGTGCGGCAGGGGCGAACGGAATGGATGTGACGGTCCTCACGTCTCTGGAATGAACATGGGTGGCAGATTCCCAGTGACGACCTCCGGTCACACGCAGCATGTGAGCGAGAGCACAAATGGCGTGGGCTGAAGCATACAAGCAATGGGAATCAGCAACTGCTTTCTCTCCCATCTGAGCAGTCTTATACAGAATCACCATCCATTTGCTGTTCCAATGCAAGGCGGACACCTCCCGCACTTCTGCGATCTTCGCTGCGCGGGCAACTGCATTTCCATCAGAGGTATAGAGCGGTGAACGGGCCAAGCTGACAATTCCCCCGGGGAATCGAGGAGATCGTGTGATGGGGCGCGCCATTGTTGAGTCTGCATTTGGATTGAGTGTGATTAAGATCACCGCTTGGCTCGTGAAAGGAAACGTAATCTTCACACATGAAGCGATACCGGCCGCAAGAGCAATTTCCGGAAGTTTCCATTTTGCGAACTCGGATTCAAGGCGGCGTCTCCTTTCTGGGAATTGCCTGCACGACGTAACGATTTCCCGGCTGCAGTGCATCTTGAGAATGCTACAAGAACGTCGAAGGCGGTAATTTTGCATGCATGAGCGTGGACCAGTAAAACGATTGCCGATCGGTGCGGCCCCTCGAAGGTGGCGGGGGCTGCGAGCTTGTTTTTTATGGATCGTGGGCGCGAGCCTGGCATGCGCCGTCGCATCGGCTGCTCCCGCAACCAAAGCGGATGCGGCTGCCAAAGCAGCCACCGCGCAGACCAAGGACACGGCGCCGGGCGACTTTGTGGGGTCAGAAGTTTGCGCCACCTGCCATGAAGATGTGGCCAAGGGATTCGCCGACAACCCCCACACCAAGATGACCGAGATGCACGGCAGCAACGGGGCTACCTGCGAGAACTGCCACGGCGCCGGCAAAGCGCATGTGGAAGGCGGCGGGGACATGACCAAGATCTTCAACCCCTCCAAAGCCTCGGCCAAAGAGATCGATGCCACCTGCCTGAAGTGCCACTCGAGCGCGCATCCGGACTTTGAGCGCTCGCCGCACGCCAAGGCCAACGTGGGATGCACCAGTTGCCACAGCATTCACAAGAGCGCGGACCCGGAGCACCTTCTGAGAGCCGCTGAGCCTACGCTCTGCTACCAGTGCCACACCGACGAGAAGCCGCAGTTCGACATGCCGTTCCACCACAAAGTGAATGAGGGGCTCGTCAGGTGCAGCGACTGCCACGATGTCCACGGCACATTCGAGAAGAGCAACCTGAGATCCAGAAACGATTCCAACCTGATCTGCACCAAGTGCCACACCGAGATGCGCGGGCCGTTTGTTTACGAGCACACGCCGGTGAAAGGGGAAGGGTGCATGGGGTGCCACACGCCGCACGGCTCGCAGAATGCTCGGATGTTGAACATGCCGAACGTCAACGTGCTGTGCAACCAGTGCCACAGTCCGGTCGCCGCAGGCACCGTGCACGGTATGAACGCGGGTTCATCCGAGCTGACACCCTGCACGGACTGCCACACCCTCATTCACGGCTCGAACATGAATGCGGCATTTCTCAGGTAGGAGGCACGGATCCGGACCGCACCCTCCCGCCACGGCGGATTGTGCGGCACGGGTTCTCTGGCAACTGGCACGTGAGTTGAAAGCTCGTGTCTCGAACAGAGTTCTCAAGTGAGGCTTCAAATGATTACGACAGGCTGGTATTCTCGGCTGTCCGAACAACAGCACCCTGTTGCCACCATCGGGCGCATCGCCGGTGGCATTGGTTTCGCTCTTGTACTGATGACGGCGGTGATTGCTCCCGCCCAAACTCCAACTCCCACCGACCCCCTGCCGGCGCCGGCAGCGCAAATGACTGTGCCCCGCGGATATACGATCCATCAGAGCGTCGATCTGGGCGGCCGCATCGCCAATGCCACGGGCAGCCAGGCGATGTACAGTAACCTGGTGAATCTGCAATCCGGACCGCGGGTGCAAAACGAGACTTTTCTGCTGCGCGCCCTGCCCGGCCAGAAGAACACCGTCGTCGATACCCTCAGCGCCACCGGCGGCGGGTTCGGAGGCGACCCGGTCAACTTTGCCCGCATGAACGCCTCGAAGGGCAAGATCTACGAATTCTCCGCCCTGTTCCGCCGCGACCGCAGATATTTCGATTACGACCTGCTCGGCAATCCAAACATCCCCTCGGGACAGTCGATTCCAATCGGCCCTTCTAACGCGCCCACCGGCTCGTTTGCATGGCCGCAGGTACTTCAATCGCCGTTCATGATGAACACCATGCGCCGCATGACCGATGTGAGCGTCGTCCTGATGCCGCTGTCGACCTTTACGTATCGGATTGCGTACGCCAAGAACCTGATGGAAGGGCCGAGCTATAGCCCGAGCGGCTATCAGTTCGCCAAGTACAATGCCATTCTCGCCGAGTATCAGCGCAACAACACCGATGACATTACGGGCGCGATCGACTGGAAGCCGGTGCGGGGCACCATGGTCACCTACGAAGAGCAGATCACCCACTACAAGGGCGACTCGTTCTTCACCTTGGCTCAAAATTCCCTGATCGCGCAGGAGGCGGACGGAATCCCCGTTGCGATCAACGACTTTGACAGCCTTTCGCCGTATGGCATCGGCGCCTGCAATACGGGCAGCATGGGCAGCGCCTATACGCCTGCAAGCGGAGGCAATCCTGCGGTCTACACAATCTTCTCCGCGCCCAACACGCCCGGCGGCCTGCCGGTCATCAATCCCGCCTGCGCCGTGGTTACCAGCTATCTGCGCTCCCAGCCCACGCGCGCCATTTTCCCCACCGAAATCCTTCGCCTGCAGAGCGCGAGCATCAAGAACCTTTCGGTCAACGGAAATGTGCGCTTTACCAACGCCAACATGCACCTGCCCAGCTACTACGACAGCTATCAGGGATTGAACGGGGCCACGCGCGAGCTGAGCTACATGGGAAATGCGCAAGCGAAACGCGAGGTTCTTGCCGCCGATCTGGGCGCCGTGTGGCAGCCAACGAGCAACTTCAGCCTGGCTGACCAGATCAGCTTCTCCTCCATGCACCAGCCCGGGACAGCGAATATGACCAGCGGAACCACCGTGGCCACGCCCGCCAATCCCAATGAGACCATTACCTACCTGGGCCCACTCACCACCACCAGCGCGGCAGCCGGGGCCTCCACGATTGAAGGCAGTCCGGCCGTCGGCGTGCCGGGGCGAGGCTTTACCGGCCAGTTGTACATCACCAACAGTCTTACTGGCGAATGGGACGTTTCTTCGAACACGACGCTTTCGCTCACTTATCGTCACCAGAATCACGTCGTGGCGGAGGGCGATCCTCATAACGCTCCATTACCCGTAGGCGCTTCGGTTGGCGGCACCGTGACTATCAATGAAAACGCCGGGGTGTTTACCGCCGCTGTGCGCCCCACCGCAAGCCTCGATTTGAACGGTTCTGTGGAAATGGCCTATGCCGATAACGCCCTCACCCCGGTTTCACCGCGGCAGCTGTGGCACTACCGGGTTCATGCCCGCTACAGACCGAAACCCTGGGCGACGATCTCCGGAGCCTTCAATGACCTGGAGCGGCATAACAACACGGATAACAATCAGGCCGCCGTCGCCGCGGGCGACGATCCGTACGAAGGTCCGCTCGATCATGTCGATCACACCCGGATAGCAAGCCTGAGCGGCGTGTTGCAGCCCAATGACCACTATGGGCTCGACTTCAGCTATGCTTACACCGATGTCTATACCGCAACCAACATCTGCTTTGACAACGGCGCCCAAACCTCGAGCGCCAAGCCGAGCGCTTATCCCGGAACGGCAACCCTCACCAGCAGCGGGATGCCGAACGTCTGTCCTGGCGTCTTCACCCGAGGGTCGACGACCCAGCTCGCCGACTGGTTCGGGCGCGATTTCATGGATGCGCCCACGCAATACGGATCGGTGTCGATCCGCTTGTCGCCAGTCAAGCCAATCCAATCGAATCTCGGTTACCGGATCAGTTCCGTGAATGGAAGCCGGTTCTTCAACGATGCACGCGACGTGAACGGCTCGCTGGTGTCCTCGTATCAGTCTCCCTTCGTGAATCTCGCCTGGACGGTCCATCCTGGATTGATCTTGAAGGCCGAGTACAACTTCTACGGCTACGGCGAGGGCGGTCCCTCCGGCCCGGAGTACTGCAGCACGTCAACATCTTTGACCTCAACAGTTGTTCCCTGCATGTCTTTACCTGAACAGACGGGTCTGACCGAATCGCCTGCCGGCGAGACTGCGCCACGGAATTTTCATGCCAATAACGTAACCCTCGGAGTGCATTACGAGTTCTGAGGAGAAACTTGCGCCGCCCCGGATGATTGCTGGGGTAACGCCAACAGGAACTGCATGGACAAGACGCAGCCGCTCTATGGATGGCCCTACCGGTGCGAGATTGGGTCGCCGGTAAACCGATTCCGCGCGCTTCTGGAAGAAGGGGCGGCGGAGAACATGCAGCAAGCGAAGGAGGGTCAGGAGATAGAATCCTGCTGACCCTCGCGCGCAACTTAGTACCCTGCCGGAGTTCTCGTGGATCGAATTGGTCCACGAGTCCCCGGCTCAACCATGAAAGCATTGGCCACGCCGCTCTGCGCAGCGGGGCTTGCAAAACTTCAAGGAGTGACACCAATGACAAAGTTGATTCGATCCCAGGTGGTTCTGGCCGTTGTTGTCTGTTTGACCAGTGCCGTGAGCTTCGCCCAATCCGGCGATGCAACCTACAAAACCAAATGCTCAACATGCCATGGCGCCACCGGCACCCCGAGCGCCGGGATGGCCAAGGCGATGGGCATCAAGGCCGTATCCGACCCGGACATCCAGAAACTCACCATTGACCAGATGAGTGCAGCAATCAAGGATGGCAAGGGCAAGATGAAGCCGATTTCGGGATTGACGGACGCACAGATCAAGGATGTCGCGACCTACTACAAGGGTCTGAAATAGCCGGCGCATACCGCGCACACAACTGACTCGCCTGGAGCGAGACCACGACCGTGTAACCGCGGGCCGGGCTTGCATGGGCAGAGTTGACTGCAGAAGTCGACTCTGCATGCGCGCCTCTTCCGCACCCATCGAGGTTTCGCTCTTGCGGCGGGCGATTTCTATCGAACCTGGGGGTAAAGGTGCCGTTGTTTCAGAAATTTCGCGAAAACTGGGTAAGGCCGGCGCTGTTCTTCGGCAACAATCCCATCAGTCTTGCCGGTGGCGCCCTTACCACAGCCTCCGGCGTAACCATGGTCGGCTACTGGCTGGTAGAGATCTTCGGCCGGCTCAGTGCGAATCCCTATCTCGGCATCATCTTCTTTCTGATTCTGCCGGCCCTGTTCATCACCGGGCTGATCCTCATCCCGATTGGCGTATTTCTGCGCCGCAAGAAGCTGCAGAAGGCGGGGCAGATACCCGCCCAATTCCCGAAGATCGATCTCAACGACCGCATATTCCGCCATGGGCTGGACATCGTGCTGGTTGCCACGATCGTCAACCTGCTCGTGGTGGCGGTGGCCAGCTATCGCGGCGCTGCCTACATGGATTCGCCGCAGTTCTGCGGGCAGTCGTGCCACGTGATGCATCCCGAGTACACGGCTTACAAGATCTCCGCGCATTCGCATGTGGACTGCGTTGCCTGCCACATCGGTTCCGGCGCCAGGTCCTACTTTGAAGCCAAGGTGAACGGGACCAAGCAGCTTGTTGAGGTTACCTTCCATCGCTATCCAACGCCGATCGAGTCGCCGGTGCAGAACCTTCGCCCGGCGCGGGACATCTGCGAAGGCTGCCATACTCCGGCCAGGTTTGTCGGCGAGAAACTGCTGGTCAAGTCGAACTTTGCCGACGACGAGAAGAACACCGAGACGCAGACCGTGGTGGTGTTGCACCTGGGCGGCAGCGATTCGCTCTCCCATTTGACCGGCATTCACGGCGTTCACCTGGGGCACATCGAATACGTGGCCACTGACCCGACGCGGACGGACATTCCCTGGGTGCAGAAGCGCAACGCGGACGGTTCGGAGACGGTGTTTACTTCCCTGCCGGCGGGGAGCGGCGTTCCCAAAGGCGAGCGGCGGGTGATGGATTGCATTGACTGCCACAACCGCGCGGCACACACCTTTGTGACCCCGGAAGACGCCGTCAACCGCGCCATGGCCGAGGGCGCCATCAGCCCCGACTTGCCCTGGGTACACAAGGAGAGCCTGGAACTGCTCAAGGGCAACTATGCGGATGAAGCCGATGCCGCGGCGAAGATTCCGCAGCAACTTCAAGCCTTCTACCAGTCGCAGCACCCGGAGATTCTCCCTGCCAAAGCCGCGGCGGTGAAGTCTGCCGGCGACGAACTGGTTACCCTCTACAGCCAGAATGTATTTCCGTACATGAAGGTGACCTGGGGAACGCATCCCAACCACATCGGGCACATGACCTATCCGGGGTGCTTCCGCTGCCATGACGGCAGCCACGCAGCCAAGGACGGCACCAGCATTACCCAGGATTGCGCTGCCTGCCACAACCTGCTGGCCGTCGACGAAGCCAAGCCCAAGGTTCTTTCCGACCTCGGCATTCAGTAAGGAACAAAGGCAGTGGAAGCAGAGAAGTCGGCCGCCCGGTTTGCGCGTCTGCGCAGCCGGACGGTTGCTCTTTGGGAAACCCGTTGTCCGATTTCAATCCTTCCTTTTTTTCGCTGCGGTTTGCAGAAGATTACGGCCTGCAGGCGCACAATGGTTCCATTAGAGCTCATTCCCGAACTGCATCGTTTGCCCGACGCAGGTTCTTCTCGCCGGGCACCGGGTTCAATCTTTCAGGGACGTGACGGGTCCGTACCCCCTATCGACCCCACCCATCCCCTGTTTTGCCTCATCCTCTTGTAAATAAACATGTTGTTAAGATAATAGCCCATCTTTCTTATGAAAACAAAGGGCTTACGAGGGCAACCCATTCCTGCTTCTTTTCAATTTAAAGGACTTACGAGGTGCGACAACCTAGGTAATCCGGCAACGGCCGCGAAGCGTCCGCCACCAATGCAGGCAGCGGGCGTGATAGGCTGGCTTGTCTCATCCAAGGAGTCATTTTCTTCATGCATTCCAGCCAGACTGCGCCTTTCAACCTCGTCGCTGCCGCACACGCTTCCATGATTGAACACGGTTTCCAGCCGGAATTCCCTGCAGGAGCCGCTGCTCAGCTAACCGCCATTGAGGCTCATCCCGAACTGCCCGCGGCTCCCGGAGCGCAGGATCTGCGCAGCCTGCTCTGGTCTTCGATCGACAACGACACCTCGAAGGATCTGGACCAGATCGAATGGGCCGAACAGCTTCCCGATGGGCGCATCCGCGTGCTTGTCGGCGTGGCTGACGTGGATGCACGCGTCAAAGTGGGCACGGTGCTCGACGGTCATGCGAAAAGCGAAACGACTTCGGTTTACACCGGCGTGAAGGTGTTTCCCATGCTGCCTGCCGAGCTGTCGGAGGGCATTACATCGCTGAACGAGAATGAGGACCGCGTGGCCCACGTCATCGAGTTCTCGGTGGACCCGGCCGGTGCCGTCTCTGACGGAAATGTCTACCCCGCGCTCGTCCGCAACCGTGCGCAGCTTGCTTATAACGGTGTTGGCGCATGGCTGGAGGGACGCGGCCCAGCTCCGGCGAAAGTGGGTGCGAGCGCAGATTTGGCCGCGCAGCTCAAGCTGCAGGACGCCGCGGCCCAGCGCATGGTGGGCGGACGCTTCCAGCATGGCGCGCTCGATTTGGAGACCGTGGAAACCCGGCCCATTCTGCAGGGGGATAAGGCCGTCGATATAGTGAGCCTCAACAAGAACCGCGCCACCTCCCTCATTGAGGAATTCATGGTCGCGGCCAACGGCGTGGCCGCTCGCACTTTTGAGAATGCCGGCGTAGCTTCGATCCGCCGCATCGTCCGCGTTCCCAAACGCTGGGACCGCATGGTCGAAGTGGCCCAGCAACTGGGAACAACTCTGCCCGCAGAGCCTGACTCCAAGGCGCTCAACGACTTTCTTCTCGAACAAAAGAAGAAAGATCCCGACCACTTTCCCGACTTGTCGCTCACTATGATCAAGCTCATGGGGCCGGGGGAATATGTTCTGGTCAAGCCCAACGAGCCCTCACCAGGCCACTTCGGCCTGGCGGTGCAGGACTATACGCATTCCACGGCGCCCAACCGGCGCTTCCCCGATATGGTGACGCAACGGCTGATGAAGGCCTTGATCGCCAAATCCGCTCCGCCTTACTCCGAGGACGATCTCAACGCCATTGCCGTGCATTGCACGCTGATGGAAGACAATGCCCGCAAGGTGGAGCGGGAGATGCAGAAGCGGATTGCGGCCGTGGTTCTGCGTCCACGAATCGGGCAGAGCTTTCCGGCAATCGTTACGGGAGTCAACAAGTACGGGACGTTTGTGCGGACCCTGGCCCCGCCTGTGGACGGGATGGTGGTGCAGGGCGGCAAAGGGCTGGATGTGGGCGACAAGGTGACGGCCAAGTTGATTTCAACCGACCCGCAGCGTGGGTTTATCGACTTCGCGGTTTAATTCAAAGACAGTCAGGCTCGCGGGCCGATCCGGTGTCCATCCGGGTAGCAATGCCAAGCAATTCCCTCGGTGAGGGCGGCCGATTCGAATTTCTGTGTCCCCGAAGCGCTCTATTACGTCTAACAGTGAGGAAGTTTTGCCTCATTGCAACCTGGATTCGCCCAGCTCATTCAAACAATAGCTTGCGGACGGGTCATTTACCCTAAAGGTTGCGTTCTCGGGATTTTGAAGTTGGTCAAAGACCGGTCCGGGTCGGGTTTCGTTAGGCCATAATTGGGCCGGCGAGCCGGGTGTGCGCGGACTTCAACAACTGGTGAATGATGCGTCTAGCGTTTCGCTTGAGTACTGGAGTTTTCTTCCCCTGTATCGCCCTGCTGGCGCTGCCTCGTCCTCTCATTTCACAGCAAGCCTCTTCCACCGTCGCGATAATCTCCTCCGCCACACTGCCCGAAGCGCCGCAGCCCCAACTGGCGCCGGACGCAGATACCGAGCAAGATCAACAGACGCAGACTCCGCAGACGCAAACCAGCCCGCAGCCTGCGCCGCCCGCCCCTGCCCCGGCGGCGCAGGGCAGTTCAAGTTCCCAAGCAGGCGCACAGCAGTCCGACACTGAGAGCCAGCGCCAGAAGGCCGAAGAGCAGATCAAGGAGCAGGAGAAGCAGCGCACCCTGGGCGTCATCCCAGCTTTCAACATCTCCTATCGCTCCGACGCCGTCTCCTTGACGGCAGGCCAGAAGATGAGGCTGGCCTTTCATTCCTCCGTGGACCCGGTTGCCTTTGCCGCGGCATTTCTGGTGGCCGGTTATCATGAAGCGCTCGACGACGACACCGGATTCGGATGGGGATGGAAAGGCTATGGCAAGCGCTCCGGAGCGGCCTATCTCGACGCCTTTGACGGCACCATCATTGGCAACGGCATCCTGCCCGCCGTGCTGCACCAGGACCCCCGCTATTTCCGCCTAGGCCACGGCACGACCAAACACCGCATCCTGTATGCGCTGTCAACGAATGTCATGTGCAAACACGACAACACCCACAAGTGGGAGCCTAATTACTCAAATGTTGCCGGCAACATCATCTCTGGAGCAATCTCAAATCTCTACTATCCCTCGAGCAACTCCGGCATCGGGCAGACCATCACGAATGGATTGACCGTAACCGCGGAGGGAGGATTTGGCTCCCTGTTCCAGGAGTTCTGGCCCGACATTTCGCGGAGATTCCTGCACAAGGATCCAACCCATGGCCTGGATGCGCAGGCGCGGGCCCAGGACGCAGCCGATAAAAAGGCGAGGGAAGATGCCAAGCAGCCTGAACCGCCGAGCCCGAAATGGCCTGAAAGATAGGGCGCGGGTGCAGGTGAACGGAGCGGCTTTGCACTCGCGCACGAACCATCTGCATCTAATAATTCATGAAAAAGTTTCTGCTCGGCCTCATCGTTGTCCTCTGCTTCGCGGCTCCGATCGCATCGCAGGCGCAGGTGGTGGCAGCGCAATACCACCATCACCACCATCATCACCACCACCATCATCATCACTACCAGGCTTAGAACAAGGTGAAGTGGTGTCAGATGCAGTGAATCAACTCTGTCGCTTCTTTGCTTTGCTGTGCTTCGCCTTGGGAGTTGTATTGCCTGATGCCGGCTGCAAGGCTTTCAGCGCGGCGAAATTCCTTTCAATCAGCGCAAACCGCTGCGCCACACACGCAGCGCTGCGCAGCGGATCGGCGGGTGTATGCAGCACGTAATCGAGCAGGCGAGGGACGGTGCTGGTGGCCACGTGCAGCCGCGTGTCTGAAGACGCGTAGTAAATCAGCACATCGCCGTTCTTCTTCTCGATCCATCCATTGCTGAACACGACGTTGGAAACGTCGCCCACGCGTTCATTTCCCTCCGGAGCAATAAAGTAACCTGCGGGCTTGTGCGTCACCACCCAGGGACGCCCCAACTCGGCTAGAAACAGGTACAGCACGTAGCGCAGCCCGGCAGCGGTGTTGCGCACCCCATGCGCCAGGTGTAGCCAGCCCTGCGGAGTTTTGAGGGGCGCGGGACCAAGGCCGTTCTTGACTTCCTGAATGGTGTGGTACTCGCGATTATCGACAATGATTTCGTTGTCGACGACCGCGTTTTCAATGCTCGGGGAGAGCCCCCAGCCGATCCCTCCGCCCTTGCCGGCCTGGATGAAATCGTCTTGCGGGCGCGTGTAGAAAGCGTACTGCCCATCGACAAATTCCGGATGCAATACAACGTTGCGTTGCTGCGGCGACTTCGATTTCAGGTCGGCGAGACGCTCCCACGTCTTGAGATCCCGGGTGCGCGCTATGCCGCATTGGGCGACCGCGGAGGACGTGTCCCACGCCGGAGTCTTGGGGTCTTTCCGCTCGGTGCAGAAGAGTCCGTAGATCCATCCATCCTGATGCTTGACCAGGCGCATGTCGTAGACGTTAGTATCCGGCTCGCCGGTCTCGGGCATCAGGATGGGGTAATCCCAGAAACGAAAATTGTCCACGCCGTTGGGGCTTTCGGCTACCGCGAAAAATGATTTGCGGTCGGCGCCTTCAACGCGTGCGACGACCAGGTATTTGTCCTTGTGCAGCAGGGCGCCGGCATTAAATGCAGCATTCACGGCGATGCGTTCGAGAAGCAGGGGATTGGTCTTTCGATTCAGATCGTAACGCCAGTTGATAGGCGCGTGTGCCGCGGTGAGCACCGGAAACTCGTAGCGGTCGTAGATCCCATTACCGCCGGGCGACTTGTGGTTGCGCCGCGTGAAGAGCTTTTCCTGATCTTTGAACAATCCTTGGACTCTCTTTTGAAACTCCGCGGGATTCATCGCGATCTCCAATGCTCTTCCTGGACCGTTTGCTCTATTCGGTGATCAAGCAGGTGCAGCCGCTGCATAACTTCAATGCACGTTCGGCTGTTGTGGTACGGGCATTTCCAGGGGCCCACCTTTTCCCGTTGTGCATCGGGCTCGCCTTCGCGCGAGACGAGCCAGAACCACTCGCCGTACTGGTGATCGATAATGTGTTTTTCAATAAACGCCCAGCTATGCTTTGCTGCGTTCAGGAAATGCTCTTTTCCAGACAGCTCGTATGCGTTCAGGAATCCAACCACAGCTTCCGCCTGCGGCCACCAGTGCTTGTCTGTATCTACGATCTGCGCTGGACCGCCGGCCTTTCTTTCTGCCTCATAGAGCAGACCACCGTCTGCATCCAGTCCCTGCTCGAAGACTGCCTGCGCCATCTTCACCGCGGTCGCGCGCACACGGGCAAGAACGCCTGCGTCGCCGAGAATCTCAGCCGCCTCGCACAGCAGCCAGCTTCCCTCAATGTCGTGGCCAAACGAAATGATCTCCGACCTTGGCTGCCACGCCTCGTCGAAGAAGAGGATGAAGTGTTGCGTGACCGGATCGATAATGTACTTGAGAAATACTTCGATCAACTCGCGAAGGCGAAAGCGCACTGTCGTGTCTTCGTGGTGGCGTAGCAACGTGGCGTACGCCTCAAGCAAATGCAGATGCGTGTTCATGGACTTCTTCTCGTCCAGGTCCACATCGCTCAGGCGCTGGTCCGCGGCCAGGGACCAGTCGCGCTCATAGGTCTCAAAGTAGCCGCCGTGCGCATCGTCGTGGCTTGCGGACTCAATCTGCGCAACAATGCGCATGGCGCGGTCAATCGGCTCGCGATCGGCAGTGGCGTGCGCGTACTCAGCCAATGCGTAGACGGTAAACGCCTGTCCATAAATGCGCTTCTTGGTATCGAGGGGACGGCCTTGGTAATCGACCATCCAATAGACGCCGCCAAACTCGTGATCCCAAAAACAGCGGCAGAGATACTCATAGGCGCGCCGCGCGGCAGTGAGATACGCCGGCTCCTTATACACGCCGAACGCCTTGGAGAAGGTCCAGAGAATTCGCGCATTCAGGATGAGCCCTTTGGCCGCATGCGGATCGAATGTCAGATCGTTGGCGATTTGCCCGCGAAAGCCGCCGTATTCTTCATCGACGGCGTGGTTGAGCCAGAAGGGCAGAATGCCGGCCAGCAACTCAGCTTTAACGCTCTCCAGTAATTCGTGCACGGGAAGCTCCTTGTGTCTTCGGTCCGAGCAGATATTTCCCGGGGGAGGAAATCCCCGCTTGCTCACGTAGCGCGCGTGAGAATCGCATCGATGTCTGCCAGTTCCCCTGGCGAGAAGTTCAAATTCGCAAGCGCAGCTACGTTTTGTTCAATCTGCTCCACGCGGCTGGCGCCAATCAATGCCGAGGTCATGCGTTGATCGCGAAGCACCCACGCAAGGGCCATCTGCGCCAGCGTTTGTCCGCGTTGGCTTGCAATTGCGCCCAGCGCGCGCACCTGGCCCAGGCGGTGCTCGTTGATGTCGTTCTTCTTGAGGAAGCCGTGGGGCTTGCTGGCGCGCGAATCTGCGGGAATCCCCTGCAAATAGCGGTCGGTGAGCAAGCCCTGCGCCAGCGGGCAGAAGGCGATACCGCCGATGCCTTCGTCACCAAGCACATCGAGCAGCCCGTCCTCAACCCAGCGGTCAAACATGGAGTACCTGGGCTGATGGATGAGGCAGGGCGTGCCAAGTTGGCGCAGGATCTTCGCAGCCGCGGCGGTTTGCGCGGCGCCGTAGCTGGAGATACCGGCATAGAGCGCTTTGCCGGAACGCACAGCACGATCGAGAGCTCCCATTGTCTCTTCAATGGGCGTCTCGGGATCGGGCCGATGCGAGTAGAAGATGTCGACGTATTCCAGGCCCATCCGCTTGAGGCTCTGGTCCAGACTTGCCAACAAATACTTGCGCGATCCCCAGTCGCCGTAAGGGCCAGGCCACATGCCCCATCCGGCCTTGGAGCTGATGATGAGCTCGTCGCGATAGGGCTTGAGATCCAGGCGCAGAATTTCGCCGAAGTTACTCTCCGCGCTGCCCGGCGGCGGCCCGTAGTTATTGGCCAGGTCGAAGTGGGTGATGCCGAGGTCGAAAGCGCGAAGCACCATGGCGCGGCTGTTTTCGAAGGTGTCGACGCCGCCGAAGTTATGCCACAGGCCGAGCGAGATGAGCGGGAGGCGGATGCCGCTTCGGCCGGATCGGCGGTACTGCATTGTGTCGTAGCGTTGCTCGTTGGCGATGTACAAGATCTGCTCCTCGGTTCAAACTTCTAACTCAAGATTCCTTTCACCACAACTTCCTTGCGCCCATCCATTGGCGCATGGACAACGTTTCCTGCGATCGGCTCACCATCTACAGTGAGTGCAATTGAATTTCCTTCGCCGTGGCGCTCGATGGCGATCTTGTAGAGCACTCCGCGAAACACGCGCGTCGCTGTGAATCCCGGCCAGTTTTTTGGAATCACCGGTGCAATCTCCAGGCCGTCGAGCGAGGTGCGTATGCCGAGAATCCACTGCACGATTGCGTAGTAATTCCATGCGGCGGTGCCGGTAAGCCAGGAGTTCTTGGCTTCGCCGAAAGTGGGCGCGTCCTTGCCGGCGATCATCTGGGCATAAACATAGGGCTCGCAGCGATGCAGATCGCTTATCTCCTCGCGTGCCGATGGGTTGATGCGGTTGTAGTAGTCGTGCGCGGCATCTCCGCGGCCCAGGCGGGTTTCGCCGATCATCACCCAAGGGTTGACATGGCAGAAGATGCCGGCGTTTTCCTTGTAGCCGGGCGGGTACGATGAGATTTCGCCGAGTTGCAGGTAATACTTTGAATAGGCCGGCTGCTGCACGACGATTCCATGCTTTGTTGCCAGGTTGGCGGCAACTGCATCCATGGCGCTTTCCGCTTTGCCGTCTTCAAGGCCGATGCCAGCCAGAGCGCACCAGCCATTCGACTCGATGAAGATCTTGCCTTCTTCGCACTCCTTGGAGCCGATTTTTGTGCCGAAGTCGTCATAGGCGCGCAGAAACCACTCGCCGTCCCAACCGTGCTGCTTGATGACTTCTTCCATCTTCTTCGCTTCGTTAAGGTAGCTTGCCGCTTCGATGCCCAGCCCGAGATGATCGGCAATGGCTGCGAGTTCACGGCCGGCATAAACAAACAGGCCGGCGATGAAGACGGACTCAGCTACCTTGCCGTCTTTATTGGTGGTGGTCTGAAAGCTTTGTCCGGGCGTGTCAGAGAAGCAGTTGAGGTTGAGGCAGTCGTTCCAGTCGGCGCGACCGATGAGCGGAAGGCCATGTGGCCCGAGGCGCGCCAGGGTGTAATTGAAGCTGCGCTGCAAGTGTTCGTAGAGCGGCTGCTCGGAGCCGGGCTGGTTGTCATATTGGACCGGTTCGTCCAAAATGCTCCAGTCGGCGGTCTCCTTCAGATAAGCGCTTACGCCGATAATGAGCCAGTGGGGATCGTCATTGAAGCCGCCGCCAATGTCGTTATTGCCGCGCTTGGTAAGCGGTTGGTACTGGTGATAGGCGCCTCCGGTAGGCAGTTGCGTTGCGGCCAGATCGAGGATGCGCTCGCGGGCTCGCGACGGCACCATGTGCACGAATCCGAGCAGGTCCTGGTTGGAATCGCGGAAGCCCAGGCCGCGGCCGATGCCGGACTCGTAGAACGATGCCGAGCGCGACATATTGAACGTGGCCATGCACTGGTAGGCGTTCCAGATGTTGACCATCCGGTTGGTGTGAATGTCCGGTGTGTTGACTTGAAAAACGCTGAGCGTGTTGTGCCAGTACGCGCGGAGCCGTTCGAAGGCCGCGTCGGCTTCTTTCTTGTCAAGATATCTGGCAATCACCGGCTTTACGGTTTTCTTGTTGATGGTCTGCGAGCCGGGCGGATCGAATTTCTGGTCGGCTGGATTTTCGTGGTAGCCCAGCACAAAGACGACATGGCGTGTCTCGCCCGGCTCGAGATCGAGCTTGACCTGGTGCGCGCCGATGGGCGACCAGCCATGCGCGATTGAATTGGTCAGTTCGCCAGCTTCGACCGTTGCCGGTTTATCCCAGGCGCGGTAAAGGCCCAGAAATGACTCGCGCTGCGTGTCAAAGCGGACAGGTTCCGAGCAGGCGAAGTACGCGAAGTGATTGCGGCGTTCGCGGTACTCGGTTTTGTGGTAGATGACGCCGTCTTCAACCTCCACCTGGCCGGTATTGAAGTTGCGCTGGAAGTTGGTTGCATCGTCCTGCGCATCCCAAAGGCAGAACTCGATGCTGGCGAATCCGGAGAGCGAGGCCCTTGTTGCGCGGTGGTTGGTCACCGTGAGTTGCCAGATCTCCAGGTTTTCGTCGAGAGGAACGAAGTAGCGGGTGTGCGCTTCTATGCCGCTATAGGACGAACCGATGACCGTGTAGCCCATGCCGTGGCGGCAGGAGTAGTCCTTCAGCTCGTGACGGGTTGGCTGCCAACTTGGCGACCAGAACTGCATCGACTCATCGTCGCGAAGGTAAATGTATCGCCCGCCGAAATCCAGCGGCACGTTGTTATAGCGGTAGCGGGTGAGCCGCCGCAGCCGAGCGTCGCGATAGAATGAGTAACCGCCCGCCGTATTCGAAATGATGCCAAAGTAAGCCTGGCAGCCCAGGTAGTTGATCCACGGCAGCGGCGTGTCTGGTTGCGTTATCACGTACTCGCGATTTTGATCGTCGAAATATCCGAATTTCATCGCGCCTGCTTCCTTGCCCTCAAACGTCTCGCAAGTATAGTCCTCTGCACAAATTTTAATCAAACGATTTTGTAGAACCATCTGCGATATTTCCGAAAGCCGGGATTCCATTTGCGCATTGTTGCGTGAGTGTGCAAAAGTATCTGCGCAAGCGAAATTGGGGGAATGGCTCGCTGTGTCCTGGATCACTGCCGGGTGGGCGCGCCGGTGTGAGACACTCCGTCCGTATTCTGCACCGAACCCGGTCGTTTGCGTGAGGCAAAACGGAAAGCATGGCAAGCTCTCTTTTCCTGTCGCCGCTCGGTCCCCGGTCCGCACGGGAGTTGCTGCTCCTGGGCGTGCTTGGCGCTCTATTTGTGGTTCCGCTGGCGCGGGCTTTTGGCGCGGAAGCGCCGACCACCGCCATCAAAGTGGACCAGGTGGGCTATCCGCTGGATGGACCCAAGGTGGCATTGGTCAGTGCAACAGGCAAGCGTTTTGAGCTCAAGCGTTCGAGTGACGGGGTAGTGGTTTTTCAGGGCAATCTGACGGCGCCACAGGCGGACGCGGACACGGGCGACCAGGTGCAGGCGGCGGATTTTTCCGGCTTTTCCAAGCCGGGAACCTACTACCTTGAGATAGCCGGCGTAGGCCGAAGTTGGAGCTTTGCCCTGGGCAACAGTATTTATGCACGCCCGTATTACATGGCCATGCGTGGCTTTTATGGGCAGCGTTGCGGGACGGCGGTCGACATGGGGCCGGAGTTTCACGGGTTCAGCCATCCGGCGTGCCATTTGCACGGCGAGTTTCACGCCTCCTCAGGCAAGGCAGGCGAGCGCGACAACATTGGTGGCTGGCACGACGCCGGGGATTACGGGCGCTACGAAGTGAACTCAAGCATCTCGGTGGGAACGCTGCTTTGGGCGTGGGAGATCTACGGACACAAACTCAAAGACATTTCGTTGAAGATTCCCGAGACTTGCAACGGAACCCCGGACATTCTGAACGAGGCGCGTTGGAACCTGGAGTGGATGTTGAAGATGCAGGACGAGGACGGCGGGGTATGGCACAAACAGACCAGCGTGCACTTTTCCGGGCTTATTGCGCCGCAGGACGACACCATGCCCAGCGAGGTGATCGGCACCGGTGCAGCACCTTACAAGAGCACCTGCGCCACCGCCGATCTGGCAGCCGTGGCCGCTATTGCCGCGCGCGTCTACAAGCCGTTTGACGCGAAGTTCGCAGCGCAGGCGCTGGAAGCCGCTCGCCGAGCCTGGGCTTGGTCGGAGAAGAATCCCAATGTGACCTTTCGCAATCCGCCCGGCGTCTCTACCGGTGAGTACGGCGACCGCAATTGCAGCGATGAACGGCTGTGGGCTGCGGCTGAGCTTGCCCGCACCACCGGCGAAGCCGCCTTCAACGACTATTTCATTCAGAATTACGAGCAGTTCCTGCACACTTTGGACTCGCCTCCGGCGGAAAGCTGGAGCCAGGTGGCGCCGATGGGTCTATGGACATATGCGCTTTCGAAGTCAAAGGGCGCGGACCCCAGAATTGTCGAAGCCATTCGTCAGCGGACCCTGGCTGCGGCGCACACGGTGGTCGAGCGGACGCGCAGCAACGCTTACCACACCAGCATGAAGACGTCGGACTACGTGTGGGGTTCGAACGGAATTGCGGCGGGCTACGGGATGTATCTGCTGATCGCTAACGTGTTTTCTCCCCATGCGATTTTCACCGATACGGCGCGCGACAATCTGCACTATCTGCTGGGCCGCAACACGTTCTCTCTTTCCTGGGTTACGCAGCTGGGAGAGAATCCATTTCAGCATCCGCATCATCGCCCCAGCGCGGCAACGGGCGCGGCATGGCCAGGCTTGCTTTCCGGCGGCCCTAACGCAGGCCGCCAGGATGCAGTGCTGAAGAATTTACCCAAGGATTTGCCCCCAGCGAAGGTCTATGCCGATCAGTTAGATTCGTATGCAAGCAATGAGATTTGCATCAACTGGCAAGCTGCGCTGGTATTTTTGTTGGCCGGAGAATTGAATTAAGCCACCTGCATCGATGAGAGCCGCGGGAAACTCAAGCAATTGAGAGACCAGAGGAGTCCGATCTGAGTTAGCGGACGCGCGAGGAGGGGATTAACTCCTGCTTGAACCGCCTGTTGCGGCACCGGCTTTCATCGGCCAGAACGTAAGCATGAACGCTCCGCGGCGCGGAGAGACGATGCTCGCGTGGCCGGAATCGAGGGATTGAATGCATCTTCACGCAATTGACATCGCCATCATCGTGGCTTACCTGCTGAGCACGGTGGTGATCGGCTATTGGGTTTCTCACCGCGCTTCCCAAAGCATGCAGAACTATTTTCTGGGCGGCAACGCGATGCCCTGGTACATGCTCGGCATCTCCAACGCATCAGGCATGTTCGACATCAGCGGCACCATGCTGCTGGTTTCGTGGATGTTTGTGTACGGCCTGAAGAGCGTTTGGATTCCCTGGCTGTGGCCCACGTTCAACCAGATCTTTCTCATGGTCTACCTTTCCGCGTGGCTGCGGCGCTCAAAGGTGATGACGGGAGCGGAGTGGATCAAGACCCGTTTCGGCACCGGGCGGGGCGCGCAGTTGTCACACCTCATCGTGGTCATCTACGCGTTCGTGAGCATCATCGGATTCTTCAGCTATGCGTTCAAGGGCATCGGAAAATTTGCGCAGACATTCTTGCCCTGGCATCTTTCCGCCAATGAATACGCGCTGATTCTGATTGCGATCACGGCCATCTACGTGATCAAGGGCGGCATGATCAGCGTGGTGATTACTGAAGTTGTGCAGTTCTTCATCCTCTCGATTGCCTCGTTTTCGGTGGGCATCATCGCCATGCGCAAGGTGGCGCCGGAGATGCTTCACCGCGTGGTGCCTGCCGGCTGGGACAACATCTTCTTCGGCTGGCATTTGAACCTCGATTGGTCCACGCTGCTGTCCGCGGCCAACGACAAGATAGCGCAGGATGGCTACGGGCTGTTCGGCTTTTTCGTTATCATGCTGCTGTTCAAAGGCATTCCCATCTCCGCGGCCGGGCCTGCCCCCAATTACGATATGCAGCGAGTGCTTTCAGCGAAGGACCCACGCGAAGCGTCGATGATGTCTGCCTGGGTGAACATCGTGCTGACGCCGCCGCGCTATGTTCTCGTCATGGGGCTTACAGTGCTGGCCGCGGCCTTCTATGGACCCAACCTGCGCGCCATGGGCACCAACATGGACTTCGAACTGGTACTCCCTTACGCGCTGGGACGATTCGTCCCAGTGGGGCTGCTGGGCTTTTTGATCGCCGGGCTGCTGGCAGCCTTCATGTCGAACTTTGCAGCCACGGTGAACGCAGCGCCGCCGTATTTTGTCAACGACATTTACAAGCGCTTCATCAATCCTCACGCTGCGCCCAAGACGTATGTCAGGCTCAGCTATCTGGCTTCGTTTGCCGTAGTGGTGATCGGCGTGGCGATCGGGTGGAAAGTGACATCAGTGAATGCGGTGGTGGTGTGGATTGTCTCCGGATTGTGGGGCGGGTACACGGCGTCGAATGTTTTGAAATGGTACTGGTGGCGATTCAACGGCTACGGGTATTTCTGGGGCATGATTACAGGCATCGCTTCCGCGCTGGCCATGCCGCCGCTGGTGGCGCAGTTGCCGTTTGTGCAGCACCTGCTGGCGACGTATTCGATCAACATGGACGTCGTCATCATCTTTCCGATTGTGGTGGGGATTTCTTTGATCGGCTGCCTGCTGGGAACGCTGCTTACCAAGCCGGAAGACGACGCGGTACTCAAGGACTTCTACCGCCGCGTGCGGCCATGGGGATTCTGGGGGCCGGTGCTGAAGATGGTTCTGGCCGAGGACCCGGGCTTTCAACGCAACAAGGATTTCTTCCGTGACATGTTCAATATTGCGGTGGGCATCGTATGGCAGGTTGCGCTGGTGGCATTGCCTCTCTACGTTGTAATTCAAGAGTTCAGGCGTGCGGCCCTGGCACTCGGAATCATTCTCGGAACTTCAGTAATCCTCAAATTCACGTGGTTCGATCACCTGGCGGTTCGCGAGGTGGAAACGAACAAGGCTGCAGCGCAGGATAAGGTCCTTGTGCAGGCGCGGGAATGAGCTTGCGGCCCCGATTGGTTTCTTCTGCCAGTTCGAAAACAGTGCGTTGGCCCGAAGCATATTCATGCAATACGGTCTTGTTTTTGCCCAAACAGGCTGAAGATGCTCTTTTTTTCGTCGAGTGCCGGGAGGCCGCAAGCAGCCCTGGCCATTTGGCGGATGGGTTTTGAAATTGCTGAATCATCCAATGCGAAATTGCCGATCGCGTGCCTGGCGCGCATGCCGGTCGGATCCTCGTCGGGGATTTTCCATTGCGCGCGGCGGGTGAGTGCTTTTGCGATGTGCTCGTCGCTCAATCCCAGCGCGTGCGACGAATGGCGGTTCAACACGATCTGGAGCGTGCGCGACTGTGAAAAGAAATGCGTGACAAGCCGATTTGCGTTTCTCATCTCTGAGATTCCCACCTGCGAAACGAGGTACAGGTGGGCCGCTGGGTCGAACAGAACCGACTCCATCAAGTCCATTCGCGACCCGATATCTACGATGACGTACTGAAAGCTTTGGTGCGCTACGGCGAGCAGCTTATTGATGGCATGTGTCGGCGCATTCGTTCTGGGGAACTCCCCGGGCGCTGCCAACACCGAGAGCCCTGAGGCATGCTTTCCCAGCAGGGAACGGAGGAAATTCGCATCCAGACGGATACAGTCTTCGAGAGCGTTGGTGGTCGAGTAGTCGCACGCCATTCCGAGGTGGAGCGCGGCGTCTCCAATCGGCAGGCCGAGGTCGATCAGCACTGTGCTTTGCCCGGAATCCTGTGCAAGCGATACCGCAAACCGTGTGGCAATCGTGGTTACGCCGCAGCCTCCCTTGGAGCCGAGAAACACCATGAGCTTTTTGCCGGGAGCCGCGGCCTGGCTCAGCGCTCGATCGCGGACTTGCACGCGGGCCAGGGCGCCGGCCATTTCGCCCTGAGCGAGCGGAAGATAGAGGAACTCGCGCGCTCCTGCATTCATGCAGCGGATTACCAGGTCGCGGCCGGCCTGCGCGGAATAGACCATGACGGTTGCAGAGTTGCCTGCAGCGAGACAGGACACCACTTTCAGTGCGTGTTCGGTGTCGCTGTCCAGGTCAATGAACACGACGTCGTGGATCTGCGCAAGCATGCGCGGTAATTCATCCAGGTCGAAAGGGTAGGAACAGAATTCTTTGATTGTCCGTTCTGCGCCGGGACGACTAGAGCCGGACACAATTCCCTCTTCACTTTTGTTCAAGGCCGTCGCAATCTCCTGGCGCCGCGCGTCGTCCGGACCAATCACCGCAATGGACAAAGCGTTGGCGACGGAGAGGGCGAAAGCTGGAGCCGAGCTGGACATGATCGAATTCCCTGTTACGAAGCGCCCGCAAAAAGGGTTGTGGCTGCTACCTGAGCTATCGGCAGTAGGGAATAAGAGGATTAGTAATCCTCAAGAATTCTGGGGAAGGTGAAAGATTCCCTCAGCTTATTCGGTCAGTTCCTCGGTCAGCGTAGCGCCGCCCATGGAGGCAACAACAGCGGAAATCTTCACCACCTTGTGAGAGTCCTTCGCAATCCAAAGGGTCTTCTTGTCCGCGTTGCCATCGGCCGAAGTTACGTCTACGCGGAATGCTTCAAAGGTTCCTGCGGGCACGGTTACACTCTCCACGCTGGGAACATTCAGTTGCAGAAGCTTTACCTTCTGCGTCTGGATGTCGAAGTTGCGGAAGGTGGTGCTATATCCAACCGCGATGGGCAGACTGGCGATGGCCTGGTCTCCGCCGGCAGCATCGCCAAAGAGCGGTCCGCCCAAATCGACGGCGACGGGTCGTTCCTGACCGCCCATGTTCATCTTTCCCGAGGCCTTGTCGCCGGAGAAATCGAGTTCGATGGTGACCGGACCTTGGACGAGGCTTCGCTTCTCCAGCTTCAGACTCGATTTGGCGATCGTAGACGTGTCAGTCGCCGTGCCTTGCGGCGTAACCATGGTGTTTACAGCGGTCCACGACGCACCGCCGTCCGAAATGGCGGTGGAGACTTTCAGGTTCATTTTCTGGCTACCCATTTCCAATGTGACCTGGTAGTGATAGGTTCCCGGCTGCAGGTCGATGGCCGGCTTGGGGAGACCGACGGCATTTGCATCCACCGTCTTGGCCAGCACCACTGTCTTCGGGTCGACCGAGATCTCCTTCAACCGGGCCACGGACTCAGCCGTGCCGCCCTGCTGGTACCTTCCGCCCAGGTACTGCGCCAGAAACCGCTCGGACTCCATAAACAAGGCCATGTTGTTCACGGGCCGGGCAAATCCGTGACCCTCATCGGGAGCCAGCACATACTCGACGGGGAAGCCACGATCGCGCAGGGCAATCACAATCTGCTCGGCTTCGCGGCGGTTTACGCGGGGATCGTTGGCGCCTTGCGCAACGAGCAAGGGCGTCTTGATCTTGTCAGTTGAATTCAATGGCGACGCCGCTTTCAACACTGCCTTGCCATCGGGTGTGCTGACATCGCCCATGCGGACGGCAAACGTTTTACGCGCCGCTTCCCAGTAAGGAGGGATGGACTCCATGAGCGTGATGAGGTTGGAGGGGCCGCAAACGTCCACCGCGGCCGCATACACATCGGGTGTAAACGCGACACCGGCGAGGGTTGCATAGCCGCCATAGGATCCGCCAATGATTCCGACGCGCTTGGGATCGGCGATTCCTTCCGCAACGAGATACTTGACTCCCCAGGTCAGGTCGTCCTGCATGGTGCGGCCCCACTGCAGATTGCCCGCATCGAGATACTTGCGGCCATAGCCAGTGGAGCCGCGAAAGTTGGGCATCAGCACGGCGTATCCGCGATTGGCAAAGAACTGCGCCATGGAGTTATAACCCCATTCATCGCGCCCCCACGGACCGCCATGAGGAACAATTAACGTGGGAAGATTCTTCGCAGGCACGCCCCTGGGAAGCGTGAGATAAGCCGGAATCTCGAGCCCGTCAGACGATTTGTATGTGACTGACTTCATCTCTGCCAGGTCAGCGCGCGGCAGCTTCTCGCGGATGGTGTATTGCGGGGTGAGCGTGCGTGTCTTGCGGTCGAAAAGCGCTGTCTCTCCAGGTTCCGTATCGCTGGACGCGGTGAACTGCCAGTAACGCTCATCATGTGTCCGTGAGACTACGCTGATCTCCTTGCCTTTGTAATGCTCTTCAAGCCAGTGATTATCCGCGCCAAAGGCCTTGTCTTTGAAATAGGTCTTCACCCGATCGTGGACATACCAGGTCTCCACCAGCTCGTCGGTGGCTTCAGAAAACAACGCGCCGCCAAGATCCACTTTGCCCAGGGGATCGGATTCCACCAATTCGGCTTTGCCCGTCGCCGGATCAAGAAGCACCAGCGAGACCAGGTCAGAGCCTTTGTTGGTTTCCATGTAAACCCGATTGCCATCGGGGGTGAAATGCAGCGGTGCGCAGACCTCAAACACATTGCACGAGTAGACCTCGGTCATCTTGTCGGCGTCAACGCGCAGAATCTCCGTGTCCCCGTTTTCCGCATTGCGGATGGCCAGCCGCAACTGGCCTTTGAGATCGAAGCTCCAGTTGGTCACTCGATCTGTGTTCTTGCGCAGCAGAGTCTTTTGCCCGGTAGAGATACTCAGCTTGTAGAGGTCGTGCCAGGCCTTATCGCGATCGTTCAACCCGATGTACACAACGTCAGGATCGCTCTTGGGAGTTTCGTACAACTGGACGCGCACGCCCTTCAACCCGGTCAGATCGCGTGAAGGCGGCGCATCCGCGCCCGCTTCGGGCTTGGCGGAGGGATCGACGGCATACACATTGAAGTTCTCATCTCCATCGTTGTCCTTGGCGTAGATGACGTACTTGCTGTCGCGCGACCAAAGGTATCCGGCTACCGGCCGCTTGCTCTCTGTGGTCAACAGGCGCGCTGCGCTGAATGGCTCGCCTACCGCCTTTACGTATACGTTGCGGGTATCCTTCCACGGCTTCAGGAACGCAATGTATTGGCCGTTTGGAGATAGCTCCGCCCCCGCAATCTCGGGATTCCCGAAGATGAGTTCGCGGTCGATCAGGGGAGGAAGTCCGGTGGCTTTGCTTTCCTGTGAATAGGTGGCGGGAACAAGCAGCAACAGGCAGATCAAGCCGTAAAGGAGGTTCTTCATGGACAAATCCTTTCTGGTTGGAGCGCGAGCGTACATGGCTTCAGAGGACTCGGATTGGAAAACTGAAGTCCGCGTAAGTCTAACCGATCGGCAACTATGCTTCAAGGTGGGGCTGGCCTGGGCATCGTTGTCAGACTCGTCGACGAGTTACCGCCGTCCTGGAATTCGAGCCGAGGTGAAGAGCAGGCTCGCATGGAGAATCGAGCATGAGCGGGGCTCATTTCCATGGGCAAACAGGATCGCTGATTGTGGGGATAGTTCTGCCTCAACGCGTGGTATGCGGGTTCCGCCAAGGGGGCCCCCGCTACGATTTTGCCGGCTGTTTTTGAGAACTCAGGCAACTCTGTACCTTATTATTCCCCAATGCGGTTCGCGTGCCTTTCCAAACACCTGGGGACTTCATGACGATTCCAGTGCCTGCCTCACTCGACACTAAATCTCAACTGCGCAAGACAATGGGCTTTTGGGATGTGCTGCTGTTCAATATTGCTACAGTGCTTGGTCCCCGCTGGATTGCCGCCGCCGGGCACAACGGGACGTCTTCAATCAGCCTTTGGGTTCTTGCAGCCGTGTTCTTTTTTGTGCCCGGTGCGCTGGTGATCAATGAGCTTTCATCGCGGTTTCCTGAAGAGGGCGGACTCTACGTCTGGTCCCGTGAGGCCTTTGGTCCCTTTCACGGATTTGTGGCTGGATGGACTTACTGGATTTATACCGTGTTCTATTTTCCTGGTCTGCTTCTCGCCAGCGCGTCGATGAGCGCGTACATCATTGGCGGACGCGGCGCGCAACTCGCACAGGATCGTACCTTCCTGGTCGCGGTGTCGCTTGGCTTGCTGCTGGTTTCCGTCGTGCTCAATATCATCGGACTCAACATCGGCAAGTGGCTGCAGAATGCCGGTGGCGTGGGAACCTATCTCCCCTTGCTGATGCTGGTGGTGATTGCGGCAATTGTCAGTTGGCGCTACGGGTCGGCGACCCATTTCACGGTGCAAAACATGATGCCCGCATGGAACTGGGATACGGTCAACTTCTGGTCGCAAATTGCGTTTGCCTTCACCGGGCTTGAACTGGTTTCCGCCATGAGCGAGGAGGTGCGCAACCCCCGCCGCACATTGCCTCGAGCCGTTTTCGGAGCAGGCGCGTTGATCGCGCTGATGTACATTGCCGGGACGTTCGCCATTCTCGCGCTCGTGCCCGCCACCGATCTCGATCCGCAGAGCGGAGTGTTTCATGCCATCACTATTGGGTCTATCGCGCTGCGTGTCGGCATCCTTGGAATCCTGGCGGCTATCCTTGTCACCGTGGGGAATGCGGGTGGAGTGGGCAGCACGGTGGCCGGCATCGCGCGGGTTCCGTTTGTTGTTGGAATCGACCGCTATCTGCCCGCGGCCTTCGGCAAGATTCATCCGCGATGGAAGACTCCGTACATCTCCATCCTGGTGCAGGCAATTGTTTCCGGCGCCATTCTGCTTGGAAGCCAGATCAACGAGACTACGCGCGGCGCTTATCAGTTTCTAATTGACGCTGCCATCATTCTCTATTTCATTCCGTTTCTCTATATGTTCGCAGCGGTCATCAAGCTTGCAAGCCGCAAAGATCGCAGAGAGAATCCGCTGGCAATCCTCGTGCCCGGTGGGACTCCCGGTGTATGGATCGCCGGTGGGCTGGGGTTCGTTGTTGTGTTGATCGGCATTCTTGTTTCGCTTGTTCCGCCGGGCGATTCCGCCGACAAGCTTGGGTTTGAATTGAAGCTAGTCGCCGGAACTGCCGCTTCCGTGCTGCTCGGGCTCATCCTGTATTGGCGCGGTGCACGCGCGAAACAGGGCGGGTTGTAATCAAACCCGCGTTACGGCATTTCTTGCAGCCTCGATAGCATTTTCAGCAAAGAGTCAATTCAGGCTCAAACGAAGTCTGCGCCGTTGAATTACTTTGTGCCTGAATTCGAAAAACCTGCACACACTCCTACAAAAGAGTGACAAATCGGTAACAATTCGCGGCGCCGCTGTCTTCATACTCAGTCTCGAATCAACATCGATTGCTCGCGGCTGCAACAATCTGCCCTGGTCTCAACCTGCGAAGTAACAATCAATTGACAACCGACAGCCGATCGGGCGACATGCCGTCGCGTGCAATCCGCTAAGATTCATTTCTACGCTCAGGCAAAGTCGGCACTGGCTCGGGGCGTTGCGGGAACCCGGCTTTGCCCTGAGGAGAACCGAGCATTCGAATCATGATTAAAATAGCCTGCGGGGGCTAAGCTTGATCCAGGGAGAATCCCTTTGACGCTCTGGAAATCCTTTCTCATCGCTTTCAGCGTGCTTCTTCCGCTGATCAATCCGCTCGGGTCGGCTCTGGTCTTTCTTGGGCTGGCGGGCGAGGCCCCACCGCAAGTCTATCGCGCTCTTTCGCGCAGGATCGCGGTCAATAACGTAGTCTTCCTGGCGGTCATTGAGCTGCTAGGTGCGACAATTCTCAATTTCTTCGGCATTTCGCTGCCCATCGTGCAGCTATCCGGTGGCATCGTTATCGCGGCCATGGGTTGGTCAGTTTTGAACGAAAGAGACGCCGCCGCAGACTCTCGGAAAAAGCAGGAGGAGAGCGATACTCGGGATGAATCGCGCATGCGCGATCTTGAACAGAAGGCATTTTATCCGTTCACCTTTCCGATCACCTCCGGCCCCGGCACGCTGGTGGGGCTGTTGACCCTCACAGCCCACATTTCGGAACGGGAAATTTCGAGAAATCTTCTGGCGCATGCGGGGGTGTTTCTTGCCATTGTTGCGCTCAGCGTATTGGTTTACTTCTCCTATGCCTACGCGCCAAAGATCACGAAGGTCATTCCGCCCAATACTGCGCACGGTATTCTGCGGGTTGTCGCCTTTATCCTTCTGTGCATTGGCGTGCAGATCGCGTGGAACGGCCTGGCCCAGTTGCTGGCCAAGATCATCAGGCCTTAAGACAGGGCCGTGGTTTGAAGCGGAGTTGGCCGCTGGATTACTGATCGACAGGTGGGAGCATTCCCAAACAAGGGCAAGTATATTTCTGCCCTTTTCGGTTACCAGGTACGATGTGCCGATTTTGTAATGGACCCGCATAGAAGTGGTCGCCAATGTGATTTTCCGCCAAAAATCAGTCGACGTTAATTCCGCACGTCTCACGAACATCCAGGCACAAGACCGGGTAAACTATCGATTATAAACAAGACATATGGTGCCGGGAGGGGGGGGTCTGATTGCCGGCCCGTGTTGATTCTAAACAAGTTATTGAAAACACTAGACGCTCAAAGCTATCAAAACGCAGGAAACGCGGTTCTGAAGTACACCACAAGTACACGAGCTTTCAGACAATTGCGATTTTGCATTCGGCCGAATTGAGCAGACCGCAATTCTTCTGGCTTCAGATGGGCACAGGTTGAATTTCTACCATGCGATCTTGGCGACTAAGAATTGGCAGTCCCAGAAGCTCAGCTTTCAAAAAGGGGCGGAAGCACCGGATGCGCAATTCAGGCCTACGCCCCCCTTTTGAATCGGGAGTACAATCCGTTCAGCCTCAGCTTCGACGGAGGTCAGCGTTGCATGACATGAAGGAAGCTTCCCCAACAGATAACCAATTATGGCCCCGCCAGAGATTCGATTCGCAAGCACCGCTGATGGCGTCCGCATCGCATTCCATGCGTTTGGCAAAGGGCCAGCTGTCGCAATTCTCTTTCCCTACCATGTCAACCATCTCTCTTTGAACTGGCAGGTCCCGTTGCATCGGGGTGCAATGGAGTTCCTGGCGCGATCATTTACGGTCATCAACCTGGACTTTCGCGGCGCGGGCCTCTCCGAACGGCTTGCCTCCCCAATCTCATTGGATACTTTTGCCGAGGATCTGCGAGCGGTATTGGCATGCCTCGAAATCGATCGCGTTGCCCTGTGTGCCATGGGCGACGCTGCGCTGGTTGCATGCCATATCGCTTCACTGTGGCCTGCTCGTGTATCGAGCATGGCTTTTATTGGCGCCGGCGAGTCGGAGACGAATCGCAGAGTACTCAACATCCGACACGCCGATCCGAGGTTGGAAGCCCACATGAGGGGCGCCCTTCTGGGCGGCCTCGACGACGAGGGAAATGCGTCGGCATTATCGGCCGTGGCGCGAGAGGCGCTGAATTCCCCGTCGCTCATGCTTTGGGAAAAGTTGCTCGTGGAAAACCGGCTAACCTCGGTGGGGTCCAGAGTATCGGTGCCCGTCCTGTGTCTGCACGCGGCGGAAGATGAATTGGTGCCGGCTCAGGAGGTGCAATCGCTGGTGAAAGCCATGAGGGATGCGACTTTGAGGACGGTGCCGGGCAGGTCCGGCATGGATATCTGGCGCGATCGGCCCACGGTGCAAGCAATGGCACAGTTTTTCGCGAAAGGCTTCGGCATAGAAAGGGATTTTGCCCGCGCCCAACGTCGAAGACGCCAGACGCCGGCTGAGTATCCGGCCGGGCTTTCCGGTCGCGAAGTGGAAGTGCTCCGTCTCTTGGTCGCTGGCCGGACCAACCAGCAGATCTCCGAGAGCCTGTTTATCAGCCTGAACACCGCCAATTTTCACTTGCGGAACATCTTCAGCAAGACGGGCACTTCCAATCGGACCGAAGCCGCCTCATTCGGTCACCGCCATGGCATCTCTGCCGCGGCCAAATAAAAACTTCCAGGCCGAACAACAAAACTACACATTTAGGTGGTGTGGAAGATGCGGGACTCCGCCACAATGGTCTTACCTGATCGCCAATGTCTTGTTGTCGACCAAGGGAATGCAGATCCCAGAACCGGCGATCACTCCCCGTGATTCGTGAGCGCTGAGTGTGAGGTCAAAATGCCCGAGCCAACCCGACTAGTGTCTTTCGACGATGGTGTCATTTCGATTCAGCCCCTGCCTGTGCCGCATCGGCCACCGGGAATGGGGAGCGCCATTTTGCTCGTGCCCGAGAAGACGGCCGTAATCGTCGTCGATGTGCAGCGGGCTTTTACAGAAGCGCCGCCGTTTGCGGCCATGCGGCAGATCGTCCCGCGCATTGCGGGCTTTCTGGCTGAGGCGCGCTCGTCAGGGATGACCGTTGTTCACCTCAAGACTGAATTCCGCGCCGACATGGAAGATGCTGGCCGTTGCGGATCAAGAACACGGCAGATGATTGACGGCCTAGGGGGATCCGGCAAGAGCGAGAACCCGCTTGCTCATGGCCACCCTGCTGCCGCGATTGTGGGGGAACTGGCTCCTCAACCGTCCGACCTAGTCGTACGCAAGACGCGCTTCAGCGGCTTCTGGGGCTCAGATCTGAACGAAGTCCTGAGATCGCGCAACATCGAATCGCTAATCTTTGCAGGCGGGACGACAACAGTATGCGTTGAGTCGACGCTGCGGGATGCGATGTTCCTGGAGTATAACGCGCTGGTCCTGTCTGACTGCACAGCGGACATTACCCCGGAGTTGCATGAATCCGCATTGACACGGATTGAACTCTTCTTCGGCTGGGTGTGCGTTTCCGAGGATCTAGTGCGTGCATTTAGAGCCGTGAAGGACGAGGCAGTCGCGTTGCCACGAACATAGACACAGGTTGACTGTTGCTTCACTGGCAATCAAACTGCATCTGGGCTCTTGCAGGGTAAAGCGCGATTCGATCGGGAGGATAGGAGAAGTGTCCTTGGATACAAAGAACGATTTCCAGCAAACAATTGAATCCCTGAACGCCACGACACAACAGTTCTGCAGCGGCAACGCAGAGCCCACCAAGGCCCTTTGGTCGAACTCATCGGATGCCACGATCATGGGCGGATGGGGATCGTATGAGAGCTCCTGGGACGATGTCGCCCGTCGCATAGAATGGGCCGCGGAACGCTTTTTGGAAGGGACGGTGACCTTCCAAACAATTGCCCAAGGCGAGGACGGGAACTTGGGCTATACCGTCGGAATTGAAAGATATAAAGCGCGCGTACAGGGAAGTGATACCTTACGTCCATTCGCCTTGCGGGTCACGCATATTTATCGTCGTGAGGGCGGCTCATGGAAGATCATCCACAGGCATGCTGACGCGACAATGGAGAAAACTGAGGCCACCGCGTTACTGGCACACTGACTTGCATTTCTGGTTTTGCCAGGCCAGTGGATAGATCTCCTGTGTGCCAATACCTCGCAGGGTCCGTAGAGCACCATCCGGAGTCAGCCCAAACTTCAAACCTGCGCGCCGCCCACGAGGGCGGGCAACTCTTGAAGGCGTAGGATGGTCTCAATTAAGTACAATTATCTCAACGTTTTAAGTCTTGACAAAGTACACCACAAGTACAGACACAGTAATCGTCAGTGTAAATAATTCATTCTAAATCTCTTATGTTATGGTGCCGGGAGGGGGGGGGCGAACCCCCATGACCGCAAGGGTCGGCGGATTTTGAGTCCGTTTTTCAGAAATTTGCAGGATGCTGCATGGTCTAGCATTTGATAGAATAAGTCATTTTTTATGAGCATAGTACGCGGGGTATCCTCCTTGCATCCTGTTGCAGGAAATCGCAGGAAAGTCTCGTACAAAGTATCCCCAAAAGTATCACCGAAAAATCCAGCGAATTCTGTTCTTAACCGCAGGTAGCCGAGGGTCACTTGTTTGAAATGCCGACTTTTCGGCCAGGTTGTTGACCTTTGATGTGACGTCGTGCAGTGCGAGGTTTTTCAACAACTTACAAAGGCATAAATATACTTGACTCATCAGATGTTTTCTGTCAAAGTGGGAGTATGAGACGGATAGTTGAGCCTAAGACTTTGCAAGGGGCGATTACCTACTTCGCTGATGTAGACCGCTGTATTCAATACCTTGCGGCTAAACGCTGGCCGGATGACGTTGTGGTGTGTCCGATCTGCGGTCGGAAGGATGCAGCCTATGTTGAGGCGCGGCGCGTGTGGCAGTGCAAGAGTAGGCATCCCAAGGCGCAGTTCTCAATCAAGGTAGGAACCATCTTTGAGGATTCACCGATTGCTCTCGGCAAGTGGCTGATGGCTATGTGGATGGTTGCCAACTGCAAGAACGGTGTGTCCAGCCATGAGATTGCCCGGTCTACCGGCGTTACCCAGAAAACCGCATGGTTTATGCTCCACCGGATTCGGATGGCATTGGGCTACGATGCCACCGAGCAATTCGGAGGCGAGAACGGCGGTCCCGTGGAAGTGGATGAGACCTACATCGGCCCTGATCCATTCGCGTTGTGGCAAGCGGTCCATCCTTCAAGGATACCGCCAAAAGCGTTATCATGGCGCAATCCTAGAAAGGATGATTCGCCATGACACCAGATCAAGAGCAAGAACTAGTGGACGCTACGAAACGAATCCCATATCTACTTGACTACCTTTGTCGAGCAGTCAAGACAGTTTCCGAAAAGAACTTGAAGGTTACTCTTTCGGATTTTGACCCGGCCCCGGAGTCCATCCGTCCCAAGCGCGACTGACCGCCTCTCGGCTTGATCGATACTCGAATAGTTCGCGCGCGATTTTGAGCGCAGCGTCGGCTGTCGTGCAGTCTGTTTCGCACAATAAGATTTCTATTTTCTGAGCGTATTCAATGGGATTGGAATCCATTCACACACTCTAATCTCAATTAATCCCTTGTCGACGATTTTTGATGAGCCAAGTAATTTATTGCCCTTACAAACGCGCTGGGTACGCATAAGGCCACCGAACTCGAAAAATCCACGCCTTGTACTAGAAATCACCATCGAGTCTAGTGGAACCGTCGACATTTTTTGTTCTCGTCAGTTCAGCATGCGGTGCAGCCGACCGCCTCAACTGGAATCGGCAGCGGCGCGTCTTCGAGCGCTGAAACTCTCTGCGGGGCGCAGCAGGCTTTTCCGAGACGTGCCAGATCTGCTTGCATTGACTTCTCTTGCCCTATAACTGCGAGCGTTTCGCTCAGGATTCGCGCGGCGCCAGCGTGCTTCGGCACGACAATTCTGTAATGCATCCATTTGCCGTCACGGCGCGCGGTCACGATGCCCACACGTCGCAGGTAAGCAAGATGCCGTGAAATCTTGGGCTGGCCCTGCAAGAGGATCTCCACGAAATAGCAGACGCACACTTCTTTGCCGTTCATCAGGTTCAACAGCCTGAGACGGGTGCGATCGGCGAGCGCCGCAAACAGCAGCGCCAGGTCGTAGCTCTTGGGGGAAATACTCACACTCCCATTATATACGCCTTGACAGATACGTGTAGAGGAAAATACATTCGCTTTAGCGTATGCGAGGATACTACCTTATGGAATCGATGACCAACGTTCAGGAACAGGTTAAGGAAAAGTACGGGAGAGCTGCGCGGGCCGTAGCGCAGTCCGGCAGCATGCAGGCATGTTGCGACCCCAGCCTTCGGTGCTGCGATCCGATCACCACCAACCTCTACAATGCCGATCAGACCGGGATCATTCCGGAGAAGGCCGTCCTGGCTTCGCTTGGATGCGGAAACCCGACCGCACTGATCGATCTTCAACCTGGAGAGACTGTAATGGATCTTGGCTCGGGTGGCGGCATCGATGTGCTGCTCTCGGCGAAGCGCGTTGGTCCAACCGGCAAAGCATACGGTCTGGACATGACAGACGAGATGTTGGCGCTAGCCTGCGAAAACCAGAAGCAGGCGGGCATCACGAATGTCGAGTTCCTGAAAGGTGAAATCGAGGACATTCCTCTGCCTGACAACTCTGTTGATGTAATCATCTCGAACTGCGTCATCAATCTCTCAGCCGACAAAGATCGTGTCCTCAGTGAAGCCTTCCGTGTGCTGAAGCATGGCGGGCGGTTCGCAGTCTCCGATGTGGTGGTGCGTGGCAGCGTGCCGGAAGAAGTCCGTAAAAGCATGTTGCTCTGGGTTGGCTGTATCGCCGGGGCGCTCGAAGAGAGTGAGTACATAGCTAAGCTGAAGGGCGCTGGATTCGAGGATGCAACGGTTGAACCGACGCGCGTTTACAGCGTAGAGGACGCCCGGCAGTTTCTCACCGAGGCCGGCGTTGACGTGGACGCAATCGCTCCAGAAGTGAATGACAAGTTCTTCAGCGCATTCATCCGCGCCAAAAAACCCCACACCGCATGCTGCCAGCCCGGTTGCTGCATACCAACTCTCTTTGGAGCAAAGGAATAGTTATCATGCCCGATCCGTACAACGTTCTATTCCTTTGCACTGGCAATTCCGCTCGTTCCATTCTGGCGGAGGCCATTCTGAACCACAAATCGAACGGCGCATTCACCGCTTATAGCGCCGGGAGCCATCCATCGGGAATGGTGCGACAGGAAGCGTTGAAGCAACTCGAAATGGCTGGACTGGAGACGGGCGGTCTGCGAAGCAAATCATGGGATGAATTTGCGAATCCTGACGCGCCGAAGATGGACTTCGTTTTCACAGTTTGCGATAACGCTGCGAACGAGGCCTGTCCGTTCTGGCCAGGACAGCCAATGACCGCTCATTGGGGGATTCCGGATCCCGCGGCTGTGCAAGGGACGCCGGAAGAGATCGAGCGAGCTTTCCGAGATGCGTTCACCATTTTGGACAGGCGTATTGGGTTGTTCCTTGCGCTGCCCTTTTCGACATTGGAACAATTCGCGATTCAGAGAGAAATCGAAAAGATTGGTCGGCAATGAAAGCCTCGCTCAAACGGCGCGTCGTTGCGGAGTTCACCGGAAGCCTGTTCCTCCTGTCTGCTGTGGTCGGGTCTGGAATTATGGGAGAGCGTCTAGCTGCTGGCAACATTGCCATCGCCCTGCTGGCCAATTCGATTGCGACGGGTGCGGCTCTGGTGGCACTTATCCTTGCCTTCGGCCCGATCTCAGGCGCACATCTTAATCCGGCCGTTACTCTGGCTGACGCATGGCAGGGCGGTATCAGTTGGCGGGAGACGCCGGCGTATATAGCGGCACAGACAGTAGGCGCTTTCACCGGAGTCGCGACCGCTCACCTCATGTTCGGGCTCCCCGTTTTCTTTGCTTCGACGCGCATCCGCACCGGCCCTGCGCAGCTCTTCAGCGAGTCTGTTGCTACTTTCGGTCTGCTCTCAGTCATTTGGGGATGCGTTAGGCACCGCGCCTCGGCAGTCCCCTTTGCGGTCGGAGCGTACATCACGGCAGCCTACTGGTTCACCGCGTCAACATCATTCGCGAACCCCGCCGTCACCCTCGCACGATCAGTGACCAACTCATTCTCGGGAATACGGCCGACCGACGTGTCTGGCTTCATTGCCGCACAGCTTGTCGGAGCGTTCGCGGCAACGTTTCTATTCCGCTGGCTCATCCCGGCTCTCAACACGGAGGCAACCGCAATCGAGGAATGATGCTCTTTACATCGCAGCAATCAAGCGAAGTGCAGCGCGAAGATCGAGTGTTCCCAATTGATCTTCGCGAAGGTCACACCGATCTTATGCAAGGTTCGTGTGTGCCTACCTGTTGGCCAGTGCTAGAGAGTGAGAAGGTTCAAGTTTCTCTTCTGCCTCGCGAGGCCAAGTGATCGACAGCAAGGCTCCTCCTTTCGGACGGTTTGACGCCGTCACACTTCCCCCGTGAGCGCGCACTACGGCTTCAACGAATGCAAGCCCAAGGCCGTGCCCTTTGGAGTCTCTTCCTTTCACTCTTTGCTTGAACACCTGCAGTCCGATCTCCGAAGAAAATCCCGGGCCATCGTCCTCCAAAACCAGGGTCGCAGCATCCTCGGTTGCGCCAAGAGTTATGGAAACCGTGCATGATGCGGGGACGTGATTGAGTTCGTTATCGAGGAGGTTTGCGATTACTCGGTGAAGAAGAGCAGCGTCTGCCAGTACCATTACAGGACCTGCGCTGCGCAGATTCACTCGAACTCCTTTCTCCGACAGCGAGGGTTCGTACAGGTCAATCATGATTCGAACTAGTTCGTCGAGATCGACGTGAGTACGTGAAAGCCTAAGCGCGTCAGCTTTCGCTTCGGCAACGTCGAGCGAAGTATTCAGGAACTCAGACAATCGATCCAGTTCATCGATGACTGAGACGATCTGCTCAGTCGGCTCAACCTTTAGATCGCCCGACAAAAGGATCTCCAGCTTTCCTCGAATTGCCGTTAACGGGCTACGAATATCGTGGGCGAGAGACTCAGTAATGGTGTGCAGTTGATGCACGGAGCTTTCTATTCGGTCCAGCATGTGGTTGAGCGTTAGCGCGAGGTGCCCCACTTCGTCGTTCCGCTTACTGGTCGGAACCCTGCTACTCAAATCAGATTGCCCGATCCTGGATGCAGCTTCGGTGATCTCGCGAACATGACCAAGCATACGCCTGGTCACAAAAAAGACAATTGCGGATCCGAACAGCACGATAAGCAGCCAGAAGCAGAAAAAACGGAAGCGCAGATTGTTCAGTACACGTAATTCATCTCGTTCCGAAAGACCAAGATAGATGTGGCTCCCATCATCGAGCCGCACCGATGCCACTCGAAAAGGATGATTGAAGCCTTGGACATTCAAGTCGTACGGAACATCGGAAATGAACTTGTGCGCACGAATCGCGGCTAAGTTCGGCAACCCGTCACCAGCACCTACCCAAAGCTTCAGAGTCCCATCGTCGCCAGCCTGCAGAAAAAAGACGGAGTCGTTCTCATTGCTGTTGGAGCGAAGTCTGTTTGGCACCTCTCTGCTCGCAAGCTCCGCGACTTCTCTCAATACCCGGCCGTAGAGGCGGTCCTTCGGCGTTCGCCCGGCGACATCACCGAGAACCGCAACTTCTCCAGTTAGCCACGCGTCACTCCTGCGCTGAATGTCGTTCGCTACGAAGCGATGAAGCATGACAAAAACCAGCATTATCCCAATGGCAAATGCCAGAGTTGCCCAGAGAGAAATGCGCCATGCGGCGCTACGCATGACGGGATTAGCGGTCTTTGAGGACATAACCAATACCTCGTAAAGTCCTAATCAGCGGCTCACGGCCTTCTGTATCCACCTTGCCGCGCAGGCGGTAGATATGCACATCAACAACATTGGTATTGGGTTGAATTCGCATCCCCCATACTTCGGAGAGGAGCATTGATCGAGTAACAACACGTCCCGCGTGTCGGCAGAGATACGTCAGAAGCACGAACTCTTGCGGACTTAGATTCAAGACCTCTTCACCGCGAGAAGCTCGACGGCTGATGAAATCCAGCTCCAGGTCTAGTACGCGGAGGCGGGTCGCCTCCTCACTCGTAGCAAGATTACGTCGCAAGAGATTACGCAATCTTGCCAGCAGCTCTGCGAGTGCGAAGGGTTTTGTCAGGTAATCGTCTCCACCTTGTTCCAGCCCTTTGACCCTATCGTCGACCGATCTTCTGGCTGAAAGTATCAACACAGGGCTGCTCATGCCAGAGCGTCGAAGCTGAAGAATCAGGTCAATGCCATCTTGATCTGGAAGTCCAAGGTCGACGATCAGAACGTCATATTTCTTTCCAGACGCGAGTTGGATAGCGGTTCGCCCATCCTTGGCGACATCCACCTCGTAACCTGCGTTGGCAAGTGGTTGCTGCAGGAAACTCTGAATCTCGGATTCATCCTCGACCAGCAGAAGTTGCATGATCCATGGTAAGACATTTCGATTCACGATTCGAATGCTCCAGGAGGGCTGCAAGATGACGATTCGGTCATCTGCGTCCACTCATCGATGAACGAATCGGAAAACGCTAGAAAAGGAGCAGATTAGCCGGAACAGCGACTCCTGCCGCAAGGGTGAGCAGAGCGACAGATTTCCGGCGCGCGAACTTCCAATTCAAGAAGCGCTCCGCTGATTGCCTCTTCCATGAACAAATCGTCATCCTATTCCGCTCCTATAGAGTGCTACCAAAGGAACAGAGGCCTCGTCTTAAAGAGTAGCCGCTGAATCGAGAATTCGGATCCTGTTCTCTCAAGTAGTCGACCGTCGCCGGATCGTCGTCGCTTCGTGGTTCAGCTTCTGAAGCCACACACGCGACACCAAATTCATTCCGAGCCGAGGGCCTAGTACGCGTGAGTAAGACTTACCTGAGACGATGCGCTTCAATGTTGTCTAGTACAGATATCGAATTCGGACCGAGGGTCGCTCCACGCGATTTGCTGGAGCTGATCGATGGCGACTGCAGCTATGAGGATTTCCGTGGCTGCTTGAGCAGTCTGGAGCAGATCAACCGCTGGCTGCTGGGTATCGACCGACTCTGGCCTGGCTCAAGCAGTTACCGCCTGGATTGAGTGATCCGGTGCACATTGTCGATGTAGGCTGCGGCGGCGGTGATCTGCTGCGGCAGATTTCAGCCTGGGCGCGAAGGCTCGGAATTGCTGTGCAGTTGACGGGCATCGACTTGAATCCTCATGCAGCGCGTGCGGCAGCAGAGTCCACCCCGAAGGAACTCGGAATTGGGTGGGTGACTGGCGATGCCCTGGAATATCGGCCGGTGAAACCGGTGGATATTGTCGTGAGTTCTCTGATGGCACATCATCTCGAAGATGAGGGGGTCGTTTCGCTGTTGCGATGGATGGAAGCGACCGCGCAGGTTGGCTGGTTCGTCAATGATCTGGAACGATCGGAGTTGAGCTGCCGGATGTTTGGGTGGGTGGAGAGGATTGCGGGGTGGCACCGGTTTGTGCGGCACGATGGGCCGGTATCCTTCCGTCGGGCCTTCCGGGAGGAGGACTGGGCGCGGTTGCTGACGGCGGCTGATGTCCCGCGAAATGCAGTGGCGGTGGAGCGCTGGCGGCCGGGACGGCTGTGTGTGGGGCGGTGGAAGTGAGGTCAGTGATTCTGAAGCGCCTCGTTAGACTAGGAGATATGAAGCCTGTCGCCCTAGTGGCGCACCTTATCACGTCTAACCATCTGAAAGATGAATCATGCCATCTTCCGCGCTGCTAGCCGGCAAAACCTCGAGTTCCAAATTCAAGACTATTCTCTGGATCTCGCTCGGTCTCACCACGCTTTTCGTCTTCATTACTTCAGAAGTTCTCCTTGTAACCGATTACCCGATGTACCATGCCTACCGTCTCCAGGTCATCGCCGACCGCGGCCTCCTCATTCCCCATACGCTCGCTGGAATCTTCGCGCTCTTGATGGGCCCCATCAATTTCTCCTCGCGGATCCGCCAGCGTCATTTCACGCTCCATCGCGTCCTCGGCCGCATCTACGTGGTTTCCGTTTTTGTCGGTTCGTTCTCTGGGATCGCTCTCGCTTGGGGACGTCCGGGCCTCCCCGGAACCTCCATGCAGGCCGCGGCGTGGATGGTCTGCACCACTGCCGCCTTCCTCACCGCGCGCAACCGCCAAATCGTCCAGCATCGCCAATGGATGGCCCGCTCCTACGCCGTCACCTTTACCTTCGTCTCCAGTCGCGTTCTGAACCTCGTGCCCGCGTACTGGAGCCATCTCGGCGACGTCCTGTCCGCTGTTGGCGTCATCGCCTTCACACTTGCATCCCTGCTGATCGTTGACATCGGCCTCAACTGGCACGAACTCACCACGCGTCGCGACTGATCGCCGGCGAGGGCTTATGAGATCTTGAGATGTAGGCTTACAAAATGTCCTATTTCCCGAGGCTCGCCGCCTCCAGCTCCGAACTGACTACAGGCCCGTAACCACCGAGCTGTCCAACAATTACTGCCACCGCAGGCTCCTCACCCTCCAGTATCCACACCATCACATCTTTCGGCTGAAGACCGAGCAGCTTCGCAATCATTCCCACGATGCCGCCCAGCTCCGGATGTATGCAAAACACTGTCGCCTTGAGGGCTTGTCCTGCCAGGTGAACAGTCTGCTCGTCCTCCGGTGAGATCAGGAGCCGAATCAACCGGCCGCCGCCGACTGGTGCCAGCATCCCGGCCCGAAACGGCGCCGTATTGGGCGGCACATTCAGCAGCAACGTGCCGACGAACCCATTCGCCAGATCATCCGGCAGGTCCATGTGCTTGTTCGCGACGTGTGCCTTGCCATTCTTGCCTGTTGTGCGGCTGGTCACTATACCGGTTGCGGCTTCTACCATAAAGTCGATGGGCTTTGCAAAGAAAGGCCCTTGCTCTATGTGATGGTTGCGTACTAATCGAAACGTACCCTGCTGCTTGTAAGTCGTCGTCTCATCATCAATCGATCCATCCACAAATCGATAGGTCATGCGCATCGTTACTTCATCATCCTGCACAACCTGCGAAAACTCTCCAGCGGCAATGGTTCTTCCATCCTCGGAGCGGGCCACCATAGACCGGTGCATTGGCCGTTGAGTATGTCTCACTGCAATCGGTTCAGCAAGCGCCGCGGTGCCTACTGTGATCGTCCATAAAACGACGACCAAGAAATCGCTTCGCCTCATCAGATTCCTCGTTCTAAGGCCTTAGACGTTTTCCGACTCCGGCTTTACCTGCTTCAAAATGACGATTTGTACAGAATGACGCGCCAAACCGCCGATTGGGCGTCTACTAGGAATATGGATCTCGGTACAAATTGTTTGAAGATCCAGTGAATTAGGAGCAATGCTTTGCAAGACGAAGTTCTCGTTCTCGGTGGTGGAGTGGCAGGCTGCGCCGCTTCGATCGCGCTCGCCCGAAAGGGACGCAGCGTCACGTTGATCGAACGCGAGCCCACGCCGCGCCATAAGGTCTGCGGAGAGTTCCTAAGCGGTGAGGCCCTTGAAGACCTGCATGCACTTCGCATCGACGTGGCCTCTCTTGGCGCGGTGTCCATCAACTATGTTCGCCTTGCCGCAGCCAGACGCGCCGCGACGGCCCCCTTACCGTTTCCCGCGAAGTCGCTCACGCGCAAGGCGCTCGATACAGCCCTCATCGCCACAGCCATCGCCGCGGGAGTCCGCGTTGAGCGTGGTCGCAGTGTTCAGTCGCTCAGCCGCGCGACCGCAAACCTCTGGCAAGCTACGCTCGACGACGGCACCACATACGAAGCTCCAACCGCCTTTTTGGCCACCGGCAAGCACGATCTCCGTGGCCACTGTCGCCCGAAGGACCCTCACCAATGGGTCGGCTTCAAGATGTATTACCGAATGACCACCGCCCAGACCACTGACCTGGCGGACGCCTCCGAGTTGACGCTCTATTCCGGAGGCTACGGTGGCATCCAGCCGGTGGAAGACGGCATTACGAATTTCTGCTGCGTGGTGCAACGGCGGTATCTTGCAAGTGCCGGGCTTCGCTGGGAGGGCCTCCTCGCGAAGATGCAGCAGGACTGTCCCCACCTCGCGATGCGTCTTGGCGGTGCGGAGCCGCTGCTCGACAAGCCGATCACCGTCACCCATATCCCGTACGGTTACCTTCGCCGTGTAACAGAGGATGGGCTCTACTGCATCGGCGATCAGGCAGCCGTAATCCCGTCGTTCACCGGCGATGGGATATCCATCGCTCTGCATACCGCCCGCCGTGCCGCCGCTGCTTATCTTGCCGCGGAGCCGGCGCCGGTCTTTCAGCCAAAACTGCGCTCCGCAATGTTGCCCCAGATGCGGCTTGCCGAGTTCGCCGCCGACGGCTTGAACAACGCACTCGCACGCGCTGTGCTGCCATTCTGCCTCAGGGTGTGGCCCGGCGCGATGCGCGTAACGGCCAGGCTCACGCGTGTCTCCCAGCCCGCCGCTGTTGGATCCCACGCTTTCGCCAACTGAAATCGAGCCACGCCCGAACCAACGCTCGGTAATCAAACCTTCCAGGAGAGAGATGCAATGAAGTCCTTCGCAGTTTTAGCTCTCGCGGTCATACTCGCTCCATCCGCACTCACCCAGCATCAGACATTCGCCGTCAACCCCGATGCTAGCGAGGTCAAGATGACTCTCAACACTACCCACGAGGTCGTCAACGGAACCTTCCATGTGCAGTCCGGGTCGATCGAGTTCGACCGCAGTGCAACGAAGATATCGGGCATCGTCGTTGTCGCAGCCGGCAGCGGAAAGACAGGAAACGACAGCCGCGATAAAAAAATGAACAGGGACATCCTCAAGGTAGATCAGTACACGACCGTCTCCTTTGCGCCTAAAACGTATACCGGAACGATTGCTGCTTCAGACGACTCAACCATTCAGGTGAGCGGAGTGTTCACTTTGCTCGGCACGCCTCACGACCTGACGATTCCGATGCGGATTCATATTGAAGGTTCCAAGGCGACAGCGAAGGCGCATTTCGTCGTCCCCTATGTGCAGTGGGGTCTCAAGAACCCAAGCTTCCTGATCTGGAAGACAGAGAATGACGTTGCGATAGACCTAGACCTCGTAGGCAACATCGGCAATTGAAACCTTGGGGCGATAAAACGAAGAATGAATATGCGTGCGATTATGTTGGCGAGTTTCTGGTTCTTCGCTATGCCGGTGCTCATAGTTGCGCAAACCGACGAGATCCAGGTGTACGACGGAGAGATCGCGCCGCCTGGGATTTTCAATCTGATGGTCCACAACAACTTCACGCCCAAGGGACGGACGATACCTGATTATCCGGGCGCGATCATCGCCAATCATTCATATCAAGTTACTGCCGAGTGGGCGTATGGCGTTACTCCGTGGTTCGAGCAGGGACTCTATATGCCCGTAACGTCGCCCTATTCCGAGAACGATGGCTCGACGATCAACGGCTTCAAGATTCGCGAACTATTCGCGCGACCCAACGCTCATGACCACACCTTCTTCTACGCAGCTAACTTTGAGCTCAGCGTCAATCACCAGTATTGGGAATCTAGGACGATTACCTCCGAGATCAGGCCAATCGTGGGGCTGCACTTACATCCATGGGATCTCATCTATAACCCGATTGTCGACACGGACTATACCGGCGGACTTGGAAACCTGCAGTACAACCCCTCCGGCAGAGTGGCCTACAACTTCAACGACAGGTGGGCCCTCGCTGCGGAGGAGTATGACAGTTTTGGCCCACTGCGCGGTTTCTTGCCGCTCTCGAAGCAGTTTCACGAGGTCTGGGCGACAACGGATTACTCAGGGCGCAAGTTTCTCGGCCTCAACGTTGAAACCGGTGTCGGCTACGGCATGACTGCGGCTTCGGACAAATGGACTCTTAAGTTGATGCTGTCACGGAACCTCAACGTCCACCCATGGCATCCCTGAGTGGAGAAAGATCGCAAAGCGGCGATATTGTCTTGGTAGGATGAGCAGATTCCGAACAGTTGCCTCGCTGATTGCGCACTTTGTTGCGGGAGCCGTGAGGCACTGGGTTTGAGAAGGCGTGGATTAGCACTCTGGAAGGTTTCGAAGTTAGTCTTCCTTGTGGTGTTTGTGGAAGACGTAACGGCCAACGAGCCAGCCAACGGCGCTTCCTACCAGGACATCGGAGGGGAAGTGCTGTCGGGCCAGGACACGACTGACGCTCAGGCCGGTGGCCAGGCCGTAGGCAGTGAGTTTGGTAATAGGGCCTTTATACTCAGAGGCTATGACTGCGGCTGAAGACCAGGCGATCATGCTGTGAGTGGAAGGGAATGAGGAATCCAGGCCTACGCTGGTCTGAAAGAACTTGCCCTTGGCACTATCCAGAGTAGGCCGTTCGCGCATCGTAACGGCCTTCAACACCTCATCTACGACAAGGCTGTCAACCATCGCTTCCCCGGCCAGGATTCCGGTTTCCGTTGCGTGGTCGTCGTGATGGATATGACCGAGGCCGTAAATGATGACGGGAGCGGCTACGAAGCCACCGAGCAAGCCGTTCGAAGCCGTGGAGGCATGGCTATTGAGAGATGCGTCATCGAGTTTGTCCGAAGACATGATCTGATGATCGGCAGTGATCGCGACCGTAGTGGCGAGAACAAGCGGGACGAGGAAAGCCAGATTCTGTTCACGAATCCGGGCGGGGCTGGTCCAAATGGCGGCTTGGTCCTTGAGAACGTTGTAAGGGGTGGCGCGGAGCGTTACGACGTCCTTTTCATTGGGGTCACTCGGGATCGGACTGGCGGATTTGGGCGATGGAGCATCTGGGAGAACGTTGGGGTTGGCCTCGGAAGGCTGAGGTGGGTTGCTGAACGATTGAGCATTGGCAAGATGGCCGAAGAGCAGAATCAGCACGAACGAGCGTAGGAACCTGCGCTCAACTATCGATTGGCCAGATGCTTTTGGTAAACGACCGCGCTTCATCAGGAGTCTCCGATTAAACAAGTTGCGGTGAATTGCGCACACCAGTAGGGTAGCAATTGACGGGGTGTTTGAGTAGGGACCTCAGAAGTCACATCGTTTGCACGATAGCACGCTCATCTTGAAGACACCTAGGCGGCGTCGAGAGCCTCATCACATCCTTTCCTGGAGGGCAGACGGAATGATAGGTCAAGCCTTCGTCCATTTCCCAGGAGATCAGGATGTCCAAGATAAACGACGGCTCCAGGCCGGCAAGAGACGAACGGGAGTTGCGCGATGCGCAATTCGCCATGCGACTCTCTTTGGCGTTTGGTGTGGCGATGCTGCTGAGGAAGTCGACCGCGCATTGGTGTTGGTTCTGATCACCCATTGGAAGCCCCTCGATCCTCTGGTTGCCATTCTGGTTGCTATCAACATCCTCTGGTCGGGAGGGAAACTGGTCTGGCAATCAGCGTTGGGATTGCTTGATTATTCCGATCCCGAGACCGGACGAAAGATCCGCGAGCGTTTGGACGCAATGTGTTCAGAGATGAACATCCAGTACCACGGTGTGCGCTTCCGGACTACGGGATACAGGCAGATCATCGAAGTGCACCTGCTATTCCCGCGTCTCACGTCGGTGAGTGAGGCTCATGCGCTTGCCACGAAGCTTGAGGAGCGTCTTCCAGTGGATTTGAAGAATCCAGCCGAGGTCATAACGCACCTTGAGTCGTTGGAGGACCATGCCGAGGTCCATCACCAACAACACTACACTGGGAAGCCCGAGTGAGGTTTTTGATAGGCGTTGCCGGACGCTCATCGGATAGCAGATAAACGGCTTCGAATGCTGTGCACGACGACTGTGCTGATGATGGCTAACGCCGTTAACCTCCCTCGCATTGTTTGAGTGAACCTTTCAAGGTTGTGAAGAACATCGCGCAACATTCGGCATTGGGGCTCGTTGAACTGTTCTGAGGTACTCAAGCAGTTCGTAGAGTTCATCTTTGGTTGAGTCGTTCGGCCATGCTCATCTTTCGGATTGTAGAGGTCCAGATTTCTTCCAGCACCGCACGGAGCCATCATGGAGATAAGGCGGCGTGAGCGCAATGTTGTTCAGCAGAGCTACTCACACATTTCGGGATTTCCGTCTGTCCTGTTAACGCGCGCCCATTACCTGCGTAGCGCCCAGGAACATAGCGCTGGTGTTGGAACCGTGGATGCTCGAGTGACAACTGATGCACGACTGGCTCTGTGCCGACTGGATGTGCTCCGGCACGGCAGGCTGGCCCGCCCCTGCGTTCGGCGGAGGAAAGTGGCATAGCAGACAGGTCTTGTTTATATCTGCTTGAATCAGCATTTTGGGATTCGGTCCTCCGTGCGGCAGGTGGCAAGCGCTGCAACCCTCAGCGGTGACCGCAGCGTGCTCATAAACGAAGGGTCCGGCCGTCGACGTGTGGCATTTGGTGCACATCTTGAACTGCCATTTGGAAGAGGGCAGAGTATTCTCTCCTAACGCGCCGTGCACATCGTGGCAGTCCGTGCACTCAATCAATCCCTCTTCAACCTTGTGGTGAAAGGGCATGGAGAACTGTGGCTTGACATCGCTGTGGCATTGGAAACAAAGTCGGGGCTGGTCCATTTTGAGCAGAGGCTTCGGCGCGCCGGGAGCATGGATGACATGGCAACCGGCGCAGCTCACATTGCCCTCGCCATGGGCCGAGCGCTCGAAATGTCCGTGCCTGTCATGGCACGCTAAGCATTTTTCATCCACTTGTTTGGCCGCGGCGGTGGCCGGGTCGAAGATCAAAGTAGTGTCGCCGTCTTTTGCGTGCGCCGTGCCCGGGCCGTGACAGCTCTCGCAGGTCACGCCTTTGCCGCCATCGACGAGCACCGGTTTGTTGTGCGGATCATTGGCAAAACTCTTGACGACCTCTTTGTGACAGGTCGCGCAGACGTCGGGGTCTGTAAAGCCGCTCGAAGCCGGTTGCACCGCTTGGTGGCCGTCGGGATCGGCATGGCTTGGCTGAGCCACATTTGGTGTTGTGCAAAGCATCGCCGCACCCAGCATCAGCACGAGATAGGCTCGTGGGCAGGATCCCGGCGCTTTTATCGGCAGATGGGTGGTTGATTGCCGGTTTGTGGTGCCCTTTGGAGTGGGAGTTTCATGCAAGACTCTCATTTCGAGTGCGGACCCTCGTCCCCAATCGGCGGGGTCTGTGCAACCGGTGGTTGAGCGGGCGGCTGCATCGTAAACGGTTCCGGACTTATCTCGCCGCGATGGCAGGTGCCGCAGGTGACAGGCAAGCCAGAGCCGTCGACCTTGGCGACGTACTCGGCATTGATCTTGTCGGTCATGGTATACATGATGCGCGCGACTGCCTTCATTGGCTTGGAATCATCCGCAAAGTTGAGACGTGGACGCCCGTCCGGGTTAACGGCATCAATATCTTCACTGTGGCAAGAGTCACAACGAACACCGAGAGAATGTGCCCATTGCTCCATGATGTCGTGAACCTGTTGACCCGAGAGGTTCTTGGGCAGCACACGCAGGTTGGTGGGCACGGGAAAGGTGCTGAGCGAGGCTCGTGACGGCCTTTCCGCACCACTCTGCGGGCCTTGTGGAGCTTGAGCCCGCATACCTGCCAGGAAGCAACCCGTTGCCAACAATGCGACCGCCAGGGCCGATCGAGATGTTGATAATTGCCGCAAGGAGCTTGCCTCCGCAAAAACGGCGTTCGTCGTACCTTATACTTCCGAAATTTGAGTAACTTTCGATTAGCCGGTCATCCGGGAGCAACGATTCGCAGTTTAGAGGTTCAGATCTACTTGCTCTCGTAAACCGTCCCTGGCGGCTGATAGGGAGGGTCCGACACCGCGCGTGTGTAAGCAACGAGAGCTTTTACATCCGAGGCACTCAGCGTAGTCCCGTAGGGCGGCATGAGCGCCGAGCGATTCAGAGCCGGGCCTCCGTGCAGGATGATTGAAGTCAGGTCGGCATCGCTCATCTTGTTCAGCGTGCCGCCTTCGGTGAACGGATGCGGCTTCACTTCAAGGTTGTCGTAATTTGACACCCGCTCTGGGGACGATTCTGAATCGTGGCAGCGGCTGCAATACTTATCCACGAGAATGGACCCCACTCGCTCCTGGTAGCCGAGCGCCGTTTCAACAATCTCCAAGGACACGGGCTTGACCTTGCCGGGTGTTTCCGCACTTAACTCATATCGTCCCGCAATGGTGCCCAGCGTGACAGAAGTCGTTGCCTGTCCGCTGCTGTCTGTGAGAACCGCGGCGGGATCGAAGCCGACGCCCGGGGAACCGTGGAATTCGACCAGCGCACCGGGAACCGCGGTTCCATGATCGTCGTTCACCTGAATTACGAGCGGGTCTTTGAGTGCCGTGCCGGTGACGCCAACCTGGTGGCCACCGCTGGACTCAACGAGCGCGGTTCCTTGAGCTGTGGGTTTCAACCCAGCTTTCGTCGGCGCTGAGTGCTTGCAGCCGGCGAGTGTGGCGAATGCGAGAAGCGCCAACGCCGGCGTGGTCCCGAATGCCATTCTCGAAGTGAATCGAATCATCATTGCTTCACTCCCCGCCCGCTCGGACCTTTCTGCGACATCAGGAAAGCTGTGAGCGCGCGGGCATCTTCATCGCTCAGGTTTTGGTTCGGCTCTGTCGTGCCTGGCCGTAGCCCCTGCGGATCCTTCAGCCACGCGTAGACCCAAGCCGGAGTCAACCGCGAGCCAACCTGAGTCAACGTCGGCCCGATATAGCCTTTGTCGGCCTTGGTGTCGACGATGTGACACGACTGGCAGGCGTACTTTGAATAGAACAACTGTCGCCCGTGCTCCACAACATCCGCGGAGTTTGTGGCTGCGGGGACGAAGTCTGCATCAATGGCAGGTGATTGATAGACGGTAAGCAGGTAATCCGTCAATTGCTTGTTGTCGCTGTCGCTCAGGTTGAAACGCGGCATACGCCGAATGAGCGATGGCCGCAACGTATTGGGGTTGTGCAGGAAGTCTGTGAGCCATTGCCGCTGCACTGAACTTCCTTCCCAGGTAAGATCGGGCGCCATATCGCCGCCTCTTCCGTTGAAGCGATGGCAACTGAAGCAGGCGAGTTCCGTAATGAGCTTGCCTGCGTGTCCGGCAGGCTGGTAGTTGGTCTCCGGAACTGCCGCAACGCGCAAATTGTCGGGCATCGCCCGGCCGCGAGCGGTGAGCGCGAGCAAAGCCGTGGTCAAAGCGTCCGTCTGGCCGGCGGAAAGTGTGAACTGCGGCATCTTCACGCTGGAACCGAAAGCGCGCGGCTGGCGAATCTTGGCCACAATATAGCTAGGGAGCGAGTGTTCCATGCCAGGCAGAAACACAATCTGCGCCAGCGGCTTGCTGCCAATGGTGCTGAGGTCGGGCGCGAAGTTCTCCGGCTTTTGCACGCCATTGATCTCGTGGCACGCCGCGCATCCCAGCTCCACGATCAGCTTGCGGCCATGGGCGATCTGTTGCTGGCTGGCCGCATTCAGATGAACGCCCGAGCCGTAGTCGGAATCCGATTTGGCCTGCAGAAATGCAGCAAGTGTCGCGATCTGCTGTGGCGTGAAGCGGTAGTGGGGCATCGGCGTTGTGGCATCGTAGACCCGCGGATTCTCAAGCCACGCCGCCAGCCATTCGGGTTTTGCCTTGTTGCCGATGCGTGTCAGTTCCGGGCCCAGATCACCGCCCACCAGATTGCCCGCCGCGTTCTGTACAGCGTGGCACGAGGCGCAGAACGATTCGCCATATAAACTCGGTCCCGCCGCAGGGTCGACGGTTGCAGGGAGCTTGGCATCGACCGCGGCAGTGTCTCCAGCGTGTGATGTGCTGCTGCTCACCAGATACGCCGAGATATCGCTCGCGTCGGCATCGCTCAGTTTGTAGTTGGGCATCATCGTTGATGCCGCATACGCCTGCGGGTCCTTGAGCCAGCTGAAAATCCATTCACGCGTCGTCTTATCGGCTATATGCGCAAGCGATGGAGGATGATCCGTGGCCTCGACTTTGCTTCCATCCGGCCTTATGATGGCGTGGCAATGAACGCAGCCATAGCGCGTTAGCATGGTTCTTCCCGAGTTGAGTTGCGGCGTTCCGGTCAGCGCATTCTGGTGGCACTGGCCGCAGCCGGATTCAATGTAGCGCGAGGGAAGAATCGGCTGCTCGCCTGCGCGTTCGCTCCAATGCGCTTCGGCAACCGTGGTGGCTTGCCCCTGGCCACCATGGCAGATTACGCAACCGAATCCATCGAGGGAATGCGGGATAGCCGGGTGCTTACGGAAAGGCTGCTGACTTACGTCCGAAAGGCTGGCTTCTTTAAGGCCCAGATGGCAGGTGGTGCAGCGGTCTACGACGCCAAGTTCCGGAAGCCAGATTTGATGAATACCCGGCTCGAACCGGCGGCGCAGGCTGATGGCATCGCCACGATCATGGATGAGTGCCAGATATTTGCGCTGAAAGCTATGCCACTGGCTGAAGTGCTCCTTTGCCGGCGCGATCGCGAGCGCCAGCAGCAGGATCAGGCTGACAACGCCGAACGCTCTTACCGGGTCGCCAAACATCGCCTGCCACGCAGAGGAAACGTACTTTCTGATCGGCTGCACTTAACTCCTCCAGGGCAAGACCCAGGACCAGCCAGGGCCGCGGAACCATGTGCCGACCGCAGTGAGCACAATGAGCTCAAATAGAAACCATGTCATGATCCAGTAAGCCAGAGGCCGCAGGGCCAGATATCTGCGCAATCTTGACGGCGATTCGGGCGAACTGTAGGCGGCGACGATCATGGCCAATGCCACGATCACTGTTGGCGCCACGGCGACATAAACATGGAACGCAAGAAGAAAGACGAGCATCGCCAAGGCCGTGAGATAGAACAGGCGCAATCGCTTGGTTCGCTCTTTCAGGAACAGGCCATTGGCTTCGATGTTGACGTTGAAGTAGGGAATAACTACCAGAGAGAGGATGAGGAGCGTGGGCACCAGTACGCCTGCCACGACCGGCGGGAAGTAGTGCAGAAGTTCCTGCAGGCCAAGAAAATACCATGGCGCTTTTGCGGGATTTGGGGTGTGCGTTGGGTCGGCAATGCCTTCCAGCGGGGCGTTGAAGAAAAGCGAGAACAGGACCAGCGCGATGGCAAGCAACTCAATAGCGAGAGCCGCACGGAAGAGAACCTCAGGGAAGGTTTGCACCTGATCTTCCCGATTAACCTTGACCTGCGCTGAGGTGCGCCGCGTGACAAAGACTACGCGGGTTGGTGAGCGCCGCTGATCTGAGTCGATGCCGGCAACGAAATCCTTCGGGTCGCTCATTTCGCCTCCTTCGCTTTGGTCACAGCGTCAGAGGCTGACAGCGCCTTGGGCTCCGACTGCTGCACATAGAGCCCGCCGTCCTTGCGAATACGCCAGAAGTGAACAGCGATGAAGAGAATCGCAGCAAGGGGCAGAACAACGCAGTGCAGCACATAAAACCGGAGCAGCGCATTCGCATTGACCTGGTTGCCGCCCAGCAACAGGAAGTGAATTTTGTTGCCAACAAGCGGCACGGCAGAGGAAAGGTTTGAACCGACAGTGATGGCCCAGAATGCGAGTTGGTCCCAGGGAAGCAGATAGCCGGTGTAACTCAACAGCAGCGTAATGACAAGAAGAACGACCCCGATGACCCAGTTGAATTCGCGAGGTGTCCGATAGGCGCCACGATAGAAGACCTTGAACATGTGCGCGAACACCAGAAAGACCATCAACTGCGCAGACCAGCGGTGCAGATTCCTCAGAAAGAGACCGGATGACACGACGAACTGGAGGTCCTTCATGTCCGCGTAGGCCTGCGGCACGGAAGGATGGTAGTAAAGCATTAAAAGAATTCCGGTGATGACCAGGATGAGAAACGTGCCGAATGTCAATGTGCCCAGATACCATGTAGCGCTGAAGCGCACCATGCGCTTGCGGACCTTGGTCGCGAATAGATGGAGGAAAATGTTTTGTTGGATGGCGAGCGCGCGGTGCAGCGTGCTGTTTCCTGTCCCGCTGCGAAACACGGATTGCCACACCCGGCTTCCGCGTACTTTGGCTACAACGTCCTCGGTCTTCGTGGGCATGCTCAGATCCTCAAGTACTGCAGCGGCGGAATGTCGGTGGAGCGATCGACCATCAGGTCTCCTTCGTCGCTCACCCAGGTCTTGAGCCATGGCAACGGCTTGGGGGCAGGCCCTTCAATCTTCTCGCCGGTGCGCGTGAACTTGCTGCCATGGCATGGGCAGGCGATGATGCCCAAGTCCTGGTTCCATGCGGTCAGACAACCAAGATGCGTACAAACTGCATTAAGGGCGAAATAGCCTTCTTCGGCGCGAACAAGATAAATTCCAGAGTTGACGTCCATGGTGACCGAATTGACTGCGTAGCCTTCTGGCTTGCCGGCGTTGACGATGGCCGATGGCTCATAAAGCACATTGGGCGAGAGATATTCGTAGGAGAAGACGATGGTGCCCGCGGCGGCAAGGCCCAGCGACCCAAGTCCTATCTTTGTAAAAAAGGCTCTGCGATCAAATTCGGTGGGGAGCGTTTTCGATATCGCGTGTGCATTGTCGGGCATGTGTTACCTCTTCAGCGCGCCTGCCAGCAGGGGCTTTGAGCGCAATGGGCGGTCGATGGACTCCACAGAAATCAAACCGGTCGGGTCTGCAGAGACAAGGTTGTAGGATTCCATGGTGATAGTGCCTGCGGGACAGCGCATGGCACACAGACCGCAACGGATGCAGCGCGATTCATCTTTGAGCATGGCGGAGCCGGTGATGATGCCAAGCTCTTCTGCCTGGATGTTGTCCAGTTCCACGCCGAGCAGATCGCGAACCTCGGCGAGTTGATTGGTTGTAGCTTCGTCAAACGCGATGCGATCGAGCGAGACAAGCTCCAGACAATTCTCCGGACACACATCGACGCAGCCGCCACAGAGAATGCAGGAGGTTGCGTCCGCGGCGTTGCCCTCAAAAACTGTGTTGACCCAGCAGTGCAGGCAACGCTGCGCTTCGGCGACAGCGGCTTCCTCGTCGAAGCCAATCTCGACTTCCGTGACTCCGGTGCGGCGATTAAGGGGCAGCATGGGGATCGGTTGCCGCACAAGGTCGAGCAACTGAAGAGGCATGCGATGGCGTTCGAGCACTTCGACTTCCACAATCGGATCGGAATGCAGTGTGCCACGCAGGAACTCGTCTATACCTATCGCGGCGCGCTTGCCATCGGCCACGCTGTCAATGATCAGGCGAGGGCCAAAGACGCAATCGCCTCCTGCAAACACGCCGCTGGCCGAGGTCATCAGCGTCTGTGGGTTCACCGCGATGAGGCCGCGCGGTGAGACATCCACGCCATCGTTCGGACTAAGGAACTGGAGATTGGGCGCCTGGCCGATGGCCATGATGATGGTGTCGCAGTCCAGTCGCGTTTCACTGTTCTCGTAGAAGGTTGGGCTGAATCGCCGGTTGGCATCGAATACAGATTTTGTCTTGAGCACTTCAAGCGCTACGGCCCTCCCATTTTCGCCGATGATCTGTTTAGGGCCAAAGCCTGGATGGATGATGATACCTTCCTCTTCGGCTTCTTCAATTTCTTCGAGGGCCGCGGGCATTTCGGCGCGGTTCTCCAGGCACACCAGGTGTACCTCCTGTGCGCCCAGCCGCAAGGCTGAGAGGGAAACGTCCATCATCTCGCGAGCGGCTACTGCATCCACGCTGCCCTGCGAAGGCTCAAAATTCTCGACGCCGCCCGCGTGTTGACGCAGCACCTCACGTGCAGCGGAACGAGCAACATCCATGGCCACATTGCCACCACCGATGACCAGTACCTTTTTGCCGATGGTGAACCGATAGCCTAAGTTGACGTTGAGCAGGAAATCGATCCCCTTGTACACTCCGTCCAAATTCACACCAGGAATTGTGAGGTCGCGGCTGCGGTGCGCGCCCACGGCGATCAGCACGGCATCGAAGTCGCGGCGCAGATCCGCGATGGCGAAGTCGCGGCCGGCCGCATGATTCAATTTCAGCGTGATGTCGCCCGTGCATAGAATCTCGCGCACCTGCGCTTCTACCACGTCACGCGATAGGCGATACTCGGGCAAGCCGAGGTAGAGCATGCCGCCGGGAACCTGAGACGCTTCAAAAATCGTGACAGCATAACCCATCAGCGCCAGGTCGTGCGCCGCAGACAGACCCACCGGCCCGGCACCCACGATAGCGATGCGAAAAGGAAGCTTCGGCTGCGTGCGGCCCGCATTTACATCGATGGGGCGTCGCGACTCGGGTCCGTGACGTTCAGTGAGAAAGCGCTTGAGTGCGCGAATGGCGATGGGCTTGTCGATCTCTCCGCGACGGCAGGCGGTCTCGCACGGATGCGCGCAGACACGGCCACAGATGCTGGCCATCGGATTGGGCTCGCGCGCAGTCCGATAGGCCTCTTCAAACTCCCCTTCCGCAATGAGCGCTACATATCGGCCGGCATTGGTATGCGCGGGACAGGCCATCATGCAGGGGAAGTTGGTATTCAGCCAATCCCTGTCAACCTTCTTGTTGACAAAGCGTTCGAGCATCCCGGAACCTCAACCGATTGAAGGCAGAAACGCACGGGGCGGCCAGCTAGGACTGTACCGCCCACGAGGTTTACTTGCTAAGAGTGAAGTCGGCAGAGGCGTCGCCGGCGACATTCACAGGATTGGATTTGCTCTTGGCGCCTTCGTTCCAAGCGGTCACGGTATAGGAGCCATCCGGCACGTTTTCAATCTTGTATACGCCCGTCTTGTCGGTCGTAGCAAAATACGGAGTCGGAGAGACGATCAGGTAACCGGCCATGTCCGGATGCACATTGCAGAAGAGCCCGACGATTCCAGGGTTGTCGAACTTAAAGGATTGTCGCTGGCCCTGCGGCCAGGTGCCCAGGTTGTGGCCAAGCTTTTTGTTGCCGCTTATGGAAGGCCAAAAGACGTTGTGGGCAACGCTGTCGCTGTTGAGGAATTCTACGGTGGTCCCTTGTTGAATGGGAATGATATGGGGCACAAACATAAGGCCCTTCTGGTCCATGGTGACGTGTTGCGCTGGAGCGGGGAAGGTCTTGCCCGCAATGGCTTCAACATACACGACGGACTCGCCTTTGACTCCGGAAACCTTGCCGTGGATGGTGCCGGCGACCGCAGCCGTGCAGAAAGCGGTCATTGCCATGAGTACGACGGGAGCGATGCACTTCATAGGATCTCCTGGTGGTGATTGCGTTTGAGTTCGGTTGGGTTCGATGGGGAATTCAATCCTCATCAGAAAACGAAACGAGCCAGCAAATAAACGGTGTTGTTATCGCTGGCGTTGCGACCTGAGCCGTCATAGTTGGTCGAGCCGCCATTGAATCGCGTGTAATTGGTGTACTGAACAGCCAGGTCGATGTTTTGATACGGCCAGTAAGACACGTTGCTGATGAACCCTTCACTGCGCGCTCCGCCACTTGCGCTCCCCGAAACCGCAGCTGGGGCGTACAAAAGAGGATCGTTTGTTCCGTCTGTCAGGAACCATCCCACGGCCCCCGATAAGCGGCTACCGAAGTGGTACTCGACGTTGGCATTGCTCGCGTTCAGATGATGCGGACCTGGGCTTGCGGATCCGTTGACCGCGCTCGCAACCAGGGCCGCGTTCTCCCGGACATAGCTGGCGCGCACAGAGAGGACATCTTTGCCGAAGTTCCGCTCATAATCGACATCGGGACCAAAATCTGTGTAGCTGTCTTCCGCTCCGGTCACCGCTCCCGGTGTCGATTTCATGTGGATGCCATAGGCCCCGACCTCCAGGTTTGCCGTTTGCCCGGTCTGCTGAAATGCCAGCCTCCAGTAGGGAGCGACGCCCTGGATCGTATAGGAACAGCATTTCCCCGTAGTTGGCTGCGTATCTCCGATATGGTCGGACCGGTAAACTGTTCCTGCGAAATAGACATGCTGGTCATACATCGCGTAGCCGCCCAACCCCGCTACGTCGGCTGCCAACAGTCCATTGATAATCGGGCCTGCCGCTGGGCCCGGAGCTACATCATTGGCAACAAACGGATATCCCCATGCCGGCGTGGCGTTCCATAGATCTTCCAGGGTAGGGTTGTTGTTCAGTGTCAGACCGTAGTCCAGTTCTTTATCGGCAACCTTGGTCTTGTTGGCGTAGCGAATGTCAGTATTATCGATGCTGAAGTGATCGCCTTGCGCATCGTAGGTGATTTGCAGGAAGCTGCCGACATGAGTGGCCCAGGCGCCCGCGAGAAAAAGTGAAGCATCCTGGGGAAATTCGAAATTCCAGTTCTGAGTGGCGGGCTGAGGAACTTTGGTGCCCGTCATCGATGTTTCAAGAAATACGCTCAAGGGCAAATTCTGAAGCAAGTTCAAGGATGCGCGGCGCGTAGTGGGATCAGCGGTGATGCTCGTGTTCTGAGCGCGATCTGTGTACCCCAGGAGCTTGAACAAACGGCCGGCGTTGTTCAGTTCCGGCGCCGTGGTGTGGCAGCCGCTGCACGGCAATCCAGTCTGGCGTGCATAGCTGGGAAGCGCGTTTGCACTTGGACCAAATACCACAGCGCTGGCGAAAAGCCCGAGCACGCAAATTGAGATACGACGCCTCATGAAACCCCCTCATCGCAACCGTTACTCGGCTTGGCGCACTCAATCGCCGTTCGTAAACCACTTTTAGTGATCCAGCGCACCGCCCCATTTCTCGGTAGTGGATAATTGTGATAGGGCTCACATGGATTCAGATGTGATAGCAGTCACAGCTGAATGAAACAAAATGGAGTTTGGCAACTAAGGATGCGGCGAGGCTATCAAATCAAGACATTTGAAATGCCGATTGAAACCGACTCGGTTTGCTGGTCGGGGAGTTCAGCCGAGGATTGAACCGGGGCCTTGGGGAATGTCAGCCGCTCCGCTTTGCGCCTCAGCAAGAAGACAGTCGCCGCCAAAGAACGTCACGCCTAAAACAAAAAATCGAAGTCGGCCAGAAAGTGGCGTCCATAATTGCCGAAAAACGTTCCGTAAAGGGGATCGGCAGTGTTGCCGTGGACCTGAAGCGGGTTGTCGTGATTGGTCACATTCCGCGCTGTGATGGAAAGGCGAATCACGTGGTGCGGGCCCAGATTGAGATCCTTAGCAATTCGTACATCCGCTGAGAAATAGTGTGGGTAGCGAGGCTGCAACGACGCAAATGGAATGTAGTTCTGGAATTGATCAACTGGTTGCCAAGTAAATCCATCGCGATACTCGATATGTGGCGTGATGCGCATTCTCCAAGGTAGCGTCGAAGTTCCCCAGAGCAGGAAGCGGTTCGGGATTTCTCCTGCGGTGCTAGCGGTGATTGGCGATCGGACTACCGGGAAAGGAAAGTCGCCAAGATATGTTGAAGCGTCAGAGACAGCCCCTTTAGCGGATTGACGCACATAGGAGAAAAAGAATTGGCGCTGCTTGCTGGCACCCAAGCGGGCAGTGAGTTCCATTTGCCGGGTCTGAAGCGAGCCAGAGCTGCCGAGCACCAGCGCACTCCAGGACGATGCAATTTCGGGAGTCAGCGTAAGTTGGTTGTGCGCGTATGCATGAAGATAACGCGCCTTGAGCGCGAACCATTGATTGAATGCGCGCTCACCCTCGAAATTCCAGGCCACGCTGTAGGGTGCGAAATCGCCGCTCCGGATGTCCTGGTGAATCCATGGAAAACACGACGAAGCTTCCGTGCTAGTGAGATTGATATATTGGCGAGGCCCATCTGTGATATGACCGCTGCCGTCGAATGTTGTAATAACCTGCTGAGGAAAGCTGCTGAATGCATAGGTATCAAGAGGCACGCTGTCATAGAAAACTCCCAAGCCGCCGCGGACAACGGTCGCATGATTCGCTTCTGGAGTCCAGGAAAAACCGGCGCGGGGAGCAATGCGGGTCGAATACGTGATGGACTGAGTCTCGGCTCTAAGACCCAGATCGACTGCCAGATGAGTGTTCATGACCCAATGGTCTTCGGCATACGCCGCCATCTCCAGATCTCCAAGGCTGAATGCTCCATTGCCGCTGAAATAAATGGTTCGTATCAACCCGCCAGTGGCGTCAGTTATGCTGACGTTATGGCCGGCGACAGATCCTTCGTCTTCCGCGTGAGCAAGAACGGAGCCAATCTGCAGGTTGTGCTCCCCGAGCCAGTGCAGTGGCGCCGGATTCCAAGTTTCGATCCACTGAAATCGAGTGGCTTGGCGGCTCTGCTGCCCAAAGTAGTTGCCGGAGTTTCCCAGAGGAGTGAGCGTCATATCTTGACTCCCTTGCCCGCCTATATTTGAAGCGATCCGGGTGCCGGCGATTGTCGACGAAATGACGCCACCATTCAGGGCGATCTGGTCGCGGACAGTCCCAGTGTCTTGCTGATAGACGGCGTTGGGAGTCACCGGTTGCGGGTCGAAGAAGTTGAGTCCCTGATAGCGCAGCGAATGCGGTGCAAAGTGGAACGTTGCTGTGACACTATTCCGAGCTCCGAGCAACGCATCAACTTGCGTGAAGGAGTTGAATGCCGTCGAGCGGGTTTCATTCACAGGAAACGGCAGGGTGCGCACTTCAGCTTTGTCGATAAGGTATTCGGAACCTTCAGCAAAATAGAGGCGGTTGACCATAAGGGGACCGCCGAAATTGAGCCGAGGGGTTGCATTGCGCAAGCCTTCAAGGTGGCCGCTGCGAATGCGAAAAACCGGCAAAGGATCATTGAGGCTATAACTCCATTTATCGCTTCCCCTACGGGTATCAGCGCTGACCACCCCGGCAATGAAGTTGCCGTATTGTGCCAGATACGGAGACTGCATCACCTGGATTGTGTCAACGGTATCAACTGGCACGCTTAGACCAAAATTGCCGGTCGCGGGGTCGTTTACTCCGACGGAATTGATAATAAGCGCGCTGTGATTCTCACTCATGCCCGAGATCTGAACCTGTCCATCCGGGGTCCGAATGACGCCCGGAACCATGGGCAATGCGTCCACCAGTGTGTTGGGGCGAAGCGGACTCGTAGTTGCTTCCTGAACAGCCAGAGTTGTTGTGCTGCCTTGGCGCTCGGTCAGTGGACCTTCCGAATCGCCACGGACGACGACTGACTCCTGAACAGCCGGGATTTTGCTCAAAACGATCTCAAGCGGTTGCTGTCCTAGCTCAGTTTGATCGATTTCCGAATTCACAGACAGGTAGCCGTACAGGCTCGCGTTCAATTGAATTGTTTTCTCAACGCTACAATGCAATGAAGCCTTGCCATGTACATCGGTGATTGCGCGACAGTGAGTTGAAGCGGTCAATCCGGCTTGTTCGTTGGCGCCTTCGATGATGACGCCAGCCAATGGTTGCCGGTCCTCACCCATCACCGAAACATGAATTGCAATCTCGCTAGTTGATTGACCCGACGCGCCGTGGACAGGCATCATAATCACGATAGCCGCCAACCATCCCGTGCATGTCAGTTCCAACTTCCTTTTTCGAGGGGTCTCGTTTGGGAAGGCCTTGCCAAGGGCACGCATGTCGGAATAGATCCTTAACGTCATTCTTACTCCCTTGATATCTCTGCGATGCAACGATTTGGATTTGCACGGCGTTAGTGACTCTCCGGTGTCAGCACGTTTGCCCGGAGTGGTGTTGTGTCGATCTCGATGCGAGTGTTTCTGGGAAAGACCACATCGCACCCACGACGAAGAAAGTCTTCGTACAAAGAGAGTGCGGCGGCGTAGTAGCCGAGACCGGCCGCCAAGTTGCGGTTTCCGGCAGCGACGCCGACCACCCGGCCGACCAGGCCAAAGCCATTTGAAGCCACGCCTGTGCCGACGGTGAGGTTACCGTCGTCGTCCAGCGCGCGACCGGCGAGCATGGTCAGCAGCAGAGGCGCGATGACGCTGGACTGATTGCCAGGCGAAATGGTTCCTTCCGCGTCGAGGGTGAGGCCTTGTGCGCGCTCGGCGGTAGCTCCCGAGAGCAGGCCCTCGACGGGCCGGCCCTGAAGGGAGCTTTCCATCGCTTCAGGGAAGCGAACTTCCTGGAAGGTGAAGCGCAGCTTGCCGTTGCGGCCCAATGCATGAGCCGCCTTGGCGGTGGTCACCCTGCCGATGAGAATCGAGTCCTGCGGGACCACGAGCGTTCGGTCCTTGTCGAAAACCGGCTCAATCACAAGCGCCTTGACCTGATCACCAGGTTTGGCGGAGGCGGAGGTCAGATCGTCCATGAGCAGGGCATGGATGGACCATACCTCAGGTTTACCTGCGACAGGTGCTGCCGAGTCCGGCGGTGGATCTACTGGTGGAGAATCCGGCAGAACCAGAGGCGCTGCGAGATCGAAGGACCACATTGTGTGTGCTTCGATTCGCTCGGGGTGAAAGGGGAGTTGGTGATAGAGCAACTGCAACGCTCGATCGCCAAACCCCGGCGCTCGAAAGTAAGCGACGCGGTCGTGCAGTTGGATCTTTGCCTGCGTCCAGTATCGGGATATGAAGGATTGCTGTGCCGTAGTTCCCGCCGCGGTGAGTTGAAGAAACGGCGCTCCGCTTGCAGCTCCGCCGGTTGAGAGGTCCAGAGCACCGTCCGGCAGCAACAGCTGATTGAACTGGACTCGGGCAGTATGGAACGGCGTGAAATCCCCGCGCAGCCTTGAATGCCAACGGGTTTTTGTGTCCGGTTCCAGAGCAACGATGATGCCCCGAAGCAGCGTGTTTTGAGGGACGACCATCTTTCCCTGCGCGAAGATGGGGTGCAACAACCGCGCCTCGATTTGTTCGTTGGCCTTCATCGGACAATGCCTGGTGATCTCGACTTGAAGGTTGGTTCCCTGAGCAAGCATGGGCTTTGTGGGGGGCAGCGGGGTTCCGGCGTTAACCGGCATCGATGGAGCGGGCGGCGTTTGGGGAGTGACGGCAGGCCGATGTGTGAGAGTTTGGGCATCCAAGGCAAAAGCAAGCAACAGAACTACAGGAAACACCAGAAAGACATAGACCGACCTGCCAAACGGAAGCATGGAGAAGGCTCCTGATGGATAGAGTCTCTTCGAGAGACACGAGGCTGACCCTTCTTGCCGCTGCCTCCGCAGCCTGGCCGCAACAACCACCGATCCCGATATCGTTGCCGCGTTTCGATCGAAATCGATCAAGCAGCTTTGCGCTGTGAAAGGCTCCATTGACTGCGTACCTCTGCCGGTCAGAGCGAAGGCTTCTTGGCTCGCGTCCGGATTGCCTGCGCAACTTCAGTGCGGCTCCATTGGTTGCGATAATGCGTAAGACGGATGTTCGTCCGTATTGGAGAGCGGTCGACGAATGACGTTTTGTTCATCTCGGCGAAGGCCGTGTCGATATTCATTCGGATGGCCTCGAAACGACCATCGAACTTTTGACGATGAAAGTACGCTCCCTTTCCAGCTCACGACTGAGTGGCCCCTGGTTCAGGATCTGTTGTTGTACCCTCTACAACCCTTCGGGTGAAATCCCAATTCGAGTCAACGCTGGACTTCCGCTGGACTTCCGCTGGACTTCCACGCTCAAATGCGATCGCAGAGGATGAAGGAGTTCGAGATGGAATCGTTGAAGTTTTCAGCTATGCGGGAAGGTCGAATTCGCCGAAATTTGGCGAAGCTCGATGGGAATCGAAATGATATCATTTCTAGTTCGCTGATTCCAAAGGGGATTGGCTCCTCAGGAGGGATTCGAAGCCCCAACCTCTCGGCTAACTGCCGAATGCTTCGATCTCAAGAGTCGGCAGGTATTTGGGGATTAACCCCTTCAAGTGGCCGATACACCGGCTTCTCGGACAAATGAGTCAGAATCCTGATGCGGGCTTGCCCTCCAAGTAGTGAATGATAACGTCCGTGGGTGTTGAAAAAGGTTTCTTAGTGAACCGATTGGGCGACGTGCGAGTGCAAAAGGGCGCTATTTAGGCGAGACTTCGAGCATGTTGTGGTTGATGAACATACTCGGAGGACCGCTGATCATGATGGGAGAGCACACCCGTTCAGAATCTCTGTTTTACTGTTTTCGACTGGAAGATCATATCCCGGAAAATCATTTGTTGAGGCTCATTGACCGGCACATCAGCTTCGCGTCGGTGCGTGAGAGGCTGAAGGACTCCTATAGTGAAATCGGCCGCCCATCGATCGATCCGGAACTGTTGCTTCGCATTTTGCTGATTGGCTACCTTTATGGGGCTACAAGCGAGCGCAAGCTAGTCGAAGAACTTCATATGCATCTGGCGTGGCGCTGGTTCACTGGACTTGGTTTCGATCAGGAGATTCCACACCACTCTACCTTCTCGAAGAATCGGCACGGTCGTTTCTCCGAATCGGATGTGTTTGAGCAGCTCTTTGAGGAGGTAGTATCGCGCTGCATGGCAGCAGGTCTGGTTCACGGAGAACACCTCTCTGTGGACGGCAGCCTCATCGAGGCCAATGCCAGCAAGTCGAGCCGCATACCGCGTGAGCAACTGGCAGAAGCTGCCCAGGTCAAGCGCACGGTACGCAAGTATCTGGAAGATCTGGAGCAAGAAAACTCCACCTACGAACCCGTCCATCAACAGGATCACATCTCCACGACTGATCCGGACGCCACTTACAGCAGCAAGGTTGGACCTGCCGTGATGGGCTACTACGATAACTACCTGGTCGATAACCAGAGCTGCGTGATTGTGGGAGTGCAGGCCACTGCCGCCCGCTTGAGTCAGGAAAGTGCTGCAGCACGGGATATGCTCACCCGCTTTGCCCAAAGGCACGGATCAAGGCCTATGTCTCTGGCTGCTGATGCCGGCTATGGTAACGGAGAGCTATTGAACTGGCTGGAAGAGCGAAACATCACGCCCTATATGTACACGCGCGAGGGGCAAACGAGACAAAACAGTAAGCTCTATGGAATCGATCACTTCACCTATGTGCCGGAAACCGGAAACTATATTTGTCCCGAAGGCAAACAGCTCACCTACCTCGGAATCCACACCGGGAATCGAAACCATGTGTGGTTTTCCACCCCAGCGCGCTGTCGCCACTGCTCGCAAAAGTCGCAATGCACTACGGGAGATCATCGCCGTCTCAGCATCCATATTCATGAAGCAGCTCGACAGCGAGCCCGCGATCGTGTCAACACTCCCGCTTTCAAACATGCACTGAACCAACGCCGAAAAGTTGAGGCGCTGTTCGGTGAACTGAAGAATCAGATCGGACTCCGTCGCCTGCGGTTGCGCCGCATCAAGTTTGTTCGCGAACAGTTCTTCCTTGCCGCTACAGCTCAGAACATCAAGCGACTAGTCCGTTTCCTCGATGCGCAACCCCAGCCGGCGGTTGCAGTCCCTGCCTAGAGACAAGCCTGCTCGGACTACCCAGAACATCAACGCCTCTCAAAATCACACTCCACACTCTATCTAGAGCATTTCTAATTTAACTATTTACATTTTGTGCGATAATATTCCTGCCGGCAGAGAGGAGGCAGGATGCAATCGTATTCGCAGGATTTGCGTGAGCGTGTGTTGTGGGCGCTGGATCGTGG
>JBKQNU010000142.1:0-27570 GCA_052145815.1 Occallatibacter sp. | reverse complement strand
GCTCAAGCCGGAACAGGATTCGGAGATCAAGCAGAACGCGCAGGATGGCACGGTTGACATCACCCTGAAGGTGAAAGAGAAGGGCAAGAACAGCATCGGCCTCACCGGCGGCGTCAGCGGCCTTTCCGGCGCCTTCCTGGGCGTGAATTACCAGACCAACAACTTCCTCGGGCTGGGAGAAACTCTCAGCGTGCAGGGCAACCTGGGTAACGTCGCCCGCACCTTCCTGTTCGGTTTTACCCAGCCCTACCTGCGCAACCGCCCGCTCAACCTGGGCTTCCAGATATTCAGCTCCAAGCAGGATTACAACGCTGCCAAGTCTTACCAGACCACTACCGGTGCGTCCCCCAATCTCTCCGCGGCGCAGCAGTCGCTCACGCAGAACTACAACCAATCTTCCACCGGCCTGACGTTCTCGCTGAGTTATCCGCTGAAGCGCCACGCCTTCCAGCGTGTCGGCATGACCTACAGCCTGAACAGGTCAACCATTACTGCATTCAGCACGGCATCGCAGACATTTTTCCAGACCATCAGCTTCCGCTCCGGCATTCAGGGCGCCAACGCGCTGGCCGGTATTGTGAACAGCAATGCCTCGTTCAGCTATATCTACAACACCATCAACAACCCCCTCCGCTCGCGCACCGGCAAGGAGTACACGGCGGTGTTCCAGTTGGCCGGTATCGGCGGCAACGTCCGTTACATCGCCCCCTTCGTCGCCTACAAGCGCTTCATGCCCATGCACTACCTGATCCCATCCGCCAATGGACGCAACGTCCTCGGCATGCGGGCGCAGTTGAACTACGTGCAGGGCTTTGGCGGCGATGTCGCACCGCCCAACAACCGCATCTACTCCGGCGGCGAAGCTGAGTTGCGCGGCTTCGATATCCGCGGCGCTACCCCCTACGGCTACGTCCCCAATCGCACCAGCGTCCAACTCACCAATCCCGACGGCTCCTGCGTGCCACGCGATCCAACCAACCCGCAGTTGAACCAGTGCCTGCAGATCCCCCTGCCCATCTACGGCATTGCCTCCATCGGTGGTGACACTGCTCTCACTACCAATGTGGAATACCGCATTCCCATCGCCGGGCCGGTCATGATCTCGGCCTTCGACGATTTCGGCATCGACGTGGCCCTCAACAAGGGCCAGTTGAAACAGAGCCCGGAGGGTTTTGCCTCGCTGACCGCTCCGCTCTATGGCTGCCCGGTCTTCAACAATGGCGCCTGCCAGGGCGGCATACCCGGCAGCCAGGTCGGTTTCCGGCAGAATATCCGCCCCATTTCCGGTACCAATTTCGTGCCGCGCATGTCGTTGGGCGGCGAGCTTTCGGTTATCATGCCCATCATCAACGCGCCCTTCCGGCTCTACTATGCCTACAATCCTCTTCGCCTCTATGAGACCCCATATTGCAACTCGGTCATCGTCGGAGGCAACAAGGGAAGCTGCTCGGCCGAGCTGATTACGCGCGATCTCTTCCCACCCGGAGGCGCAGGCGATTACACCTACCAGGAAGCTCTGCAGGCCTACGGTTCCCGCTACCTGTTCCGCGAACCCCGCAAGACCTTCCGCCTGACGGTATCGACAACCTTCTAGTGTGGTGAGAACAAGGTTCGTGCATAAAGAACGCTGTCATCCTGAGCGTAGTTGAGCGCGTTTTTTGCGTTCAACGGAGTCGAAAGCCTGCCCTGAGCGTAGTCGAATGGGGATCTGCGGTTGCACTTCGGAAATTATGCGATACACTTCTGACTCATGACACTAGCCCTGCAGTTTTGGATCGGCGACTCGGAGGGAGCAGGGGTCTTCAGACTCCTGGAAGAGGACAAAAAAAGCCAGGCCTTTAGGCCCGGGCTCTTGCCGGGTGCCCATCTCTTTCGCGTTCCGAGCGGAGAGCGTGGGAAACGGTGAACCCGGAACTGGATCTCGTCCGCCGCGGCGGATGAGGCCTGTCATGCCAAACCCCTCCCGGATTTGAATACCGCACCGAATTTCACCTTCCCGCCTTTACCTCCTCCACCCCAGACCCCTATAATCCAGAGAGTTCCTGCTGATGTCTCCGCTCGCGTCTTTTCCTGTCTCCGTCCCGATCCGGGACCGGGGTTCCCTAAAAAAGACCGTTAGGTTTCACAGGAGGCACAAGCTCGGCCCGCCGATGCTCTGCGGACATCTGCCGGGTAATCGCGTCAAAGCAGGTCGAAGGAGTCTTACATTCAAATGAAGCGTTCCATTGTCCTCGTTCTTACGCTGGCCTCGGGCATTGCCCTGAGCGCAGCCGCTCAAACCTTGCCAGCTCCTGCAGCGTCCGCACCCGCGCCCGCGCCGTCCGGCCCCGCCAAAGTGGCCGTAATCGCCTTCCAGGGCGCCGTAAGCCAGACCAACGAATTCCAGCGCGATTTCGCCGACCTGCAGAAAAAGTACGAGCCCAAGCGCAACCAGCTCAAGACCATGGCCGATGAGATCGACGGCATGGAGAAGCAGTTGCAGTCGCAGGGCGCCACGCTCAGCGATGCCGACCGCGCCACCAAGGCCAAGACCATCGACGAAAAGAAGAAGCAGGCCCAGCGCTTCGCCGAGGATGCTCAGAACGACCTGGGCCAGGAAGCGAACGAGATCTACAACAAGGTGGCTACCAAGGTCTTTGAAGTTCTGTCGGACTACTGCAAGCAGCAGGGCTTCACCCTGGTCCTGGACGGCACCGCGAGCCAGCAGCAGGCTCCCGTGGTGCTCTACGCCACTCCCAACATCGATATCAGCAAGGCGATTGTCGATGCCTACAACCTCAAGTCCGGCGTTCCCGCCCCGCCGCCGCAGCCTCCTGCCGCGCCGACTCCCAAGCCGGCCGCTGCCAAGCCGCCAGTAACCCACTAGGATCGATCCCAAAAAGCAGGCTATCCGCCGGAAAGGCCCCGCATCGCGGGGCTTTTCTGCTTTCTAGCCCCCTGCAAGCCACCATTGTGGGCCAGATTGAAGGGTACGGGCTTCAGCCCATACGTTAAATGCATCAAAATGAACCTGGGCTTCAGCCCCTGAGGGAATCAGCCTCCGAACTGACCCACCACCCAGCCCCTGCCCGAATCGTTTGACGCTCCACTCGCTGCCCTCCTATAATCCAGACTGTTCCGCTGACGTCTCAGTCTGCGTCTTTTCCGTCTTCGCTCCCTCCGGTGGTGTTGCTGGTTGGTAAAGGACCGCGAGGTTGCTCAGGAGGCACCGGCACGCTTTCGCCGCAGCACGCGGGCGGTCGCAGAGGAAAAGTCACCACGGGAAACTGAAGGAGTCTTCCATTCACATGAAGCGTTCGCTTGTACTTGCCACTTTGCTGGTCTCGGGTTTTGTCCTGGGCGCAGCCGCACAAACGCCCCCAGCCGCCGCGCCGGCAGCAACTGCACCAGCAGGCCCCACCAAGATTGCCGTCATCGCGTTTCAGGTGGCCGTGGCCCAGACCAACGAGGGACAGCGCAACTTCGCCGACCTGCAGAAGAAGTACCTGCCCAGGGAGAACGCACTCAAGGCGCGCAACGACGAGATTGAAAGCCTGACCAAGCAATTGCAGGCCCAGGGAGCCACGCTGAGCGAAGCAGCCCGCGCCAGCCAGGCCCGCACCATCGACGAGAAGAAGAAGAAGCTCGATCGCGATGCGGAAGATCTGCGCACCGAGGGCGGCAACGAGGCCAACGAGATGTACAACACTCTCGCCTCCAAGGTTTATGACGTGCTTGCCAGCTATGCTCAGCAGCAGGGATACCAGTTGGTGCTTGACGTCTCCCAGCAGCAAAATCCCATCCTCTTCGCCCTTCCCAACACGGACATCACCAAGCCGGTGGTCGATGCCTACAACATCAAATCGGGCGTGCCCGCTCCGCCGCCTCAGCCCGCGTCCGCAGCCGCGCCTGGCCCCCAAGCCAAGCCGGCTCCCGCTGCCCACTAAGTTGCTCGATGACGCAAAAAGGCCCCGGATTTCCGGGGCCTTTTTAAGATCAATACTGTTCACTCACCAAAGAGCCGAATCGTCAAGGCTCTGGCCAAAATAATTTGCGGCTCAAATGCCCTTGCCTGTGGAAAAAAATGTGGATTACTTGCCGCAAGATCTTGAACAAATTCCTTTTTCTCCTCTTGCCAGCAGCGGCAGTTTTCTGATATGCGATTTAAATCCTTATTTATCAACAACAATTTTGCCTGCGGCGGAGTCCTCTCAGCACCCGCCACGCGCCTCTCTGGATGTGCTCGATTTCACAGCTTTCCACAATCGCTCATGAACGTGACGTGACTAAGGTATCTGGCTGATTACTACTTTCTACTCATTTCTGCTGATCTTCGCCCACGCGCAAAACCGCCAGGAAAGCCTCCTGTGGAATATCGACCTTGCCGATCCGCTTCATCCGCTTTTTGCCTTCTTTCTGCTTTTCCAGCAGCTTGCGCTTGCGCGAAATATCCCCGCCGTAGCACTTGGCCAGAACGTTCTTTCTGAGCGCCGCCACCGTCTCCCGGGCAATGATCTTCGATCCGATGGCCGCCTGAATCGCCACTTCGAACTGCTGCCGTGGAATCAGCTCCCGCATCTTTGACACCAGCAGCTTGCCCCGCTCGTAGGCAAAGTCCCTATGCACGATGATCGACAGCGCGTCCACTGGCTCGCCGGAGACCAGGATATCCATCTTCACCATGGGCGATTCCCACTCGCCTGCCAACTGATAATCCAGCGACGCATACCCGCGCGAGATGGACTTCAGCCGGTCGTAGAAGTCGAGAACAATTTCGTTCAACGGTAACTCATAAGTCAGCATGACCCGCGTCGGCGTCACATATTCGAAGTTCAATTGCTTGCCGCGCTTCTCCTCCACCAGCTTGAAGATCCCGCCCACATACTCTTCATTGGTCAGAATTTTCGCCGTGATCACCGGCTCGCGAATCTCGTCGATGTTAGTCGGCTCCGGCCAGCGCGAAGGGTTGTCCACCTCCACCACGCTGCCGTCGGTGAGGGTGATGTGGTAGCGCACCCCCGGAGCCGTCGTAATCAGATCGAGTTCGTATTCGCGCTCCAGCCGCTCCTGGATAATCTCCATGTGCAGCAACCCCAGAAACCCGCAACGAAAGCCAAACCCCAGCGCCACCGAGCTTTCCGGTTCAAAGAAGAACGACGAATCGTTGAGCCGCAGTTTTTCCAGGGCATCCCGCAGCATTGTGTGTTCATGCGAGTCCACCGTGTAGAGGCCGGCAAACACCATCGGCTTGATGTCCTCAAAACCCGGCAACTGCGCCGCAGCCGGGCGCGCGTCCTCGGTCACCGTATCGCCGATCTTGGTGTCGCCAACGTTCTTGATGGTGGCCGCGAAGAATCCCACTTCGCCCGCCGTCAACTGGCCAATCTCCACCGGCTTCGGCATCAGCACGCCCATCGACTCCACTTCGAACGACTTCCCATTCGACATCAGCCTGATCCGCTGCCCCTTGCGCATGGTTCCCTGCATGACGCGCACGAGCACAATCACGCCGCGATACGCATCGAACCACGAGTCGAAGATCAGCGCCTGCAGCGGCGCATCCGGATCGCCTGTCGGCGCGGGTAGCCGGTGCACAATCGCTTCCAGAACTTCATGCACGCCCTGCCCGGTCTTGGCGCTCACCGGAATCGCGTCGGTCGCGTCCAGGCCAACCGCCTTTTCGATCGCTTCCTGGGTGCGTAGAATATCCGCCGAGGGCAGATCGATCTTGTTGATCACGGGAATGATTTCCAGGCCGTGATTGATGGCGAGATATGCATTGGCCAGCGTCTGGGCTTCCACGCCCTGGCTTGCATCCACCACCAGCAGCGCTCCTTCGCACGAAGCCAGCGACCGCGAAACCTCGTAACTGAAGTCCACATGCCCCGGCGTGTCGATCAGGTTGAGCTGATACGTAACCCCGTCGTCCGCCTTGTACATCATGCGCACGGCATGGGCCTTGATGGTTATGCCCCGCTCCCGCTCCAGGTCCATGTCGTCCAGAATCTGCGCCTGCATCTCGCGCCCGGTGACCGAGCCCGTCAGTTCCAGAAGACGGTCGCTCAGCGTCGACTTTCCGTGGTCGATGTGGGCGATGATAGCGAAGTTGCGGAGGAGGCGGGCGTCCATGCGGGGGCTAACTAGGGAACCTCTGAATATTTCGACGTTTTGAAAGGGCATGACTTTAGTCGTGCCGTAAATGTCGCAAAATGAATGAGGGCTTTAGCCCCTGAGGGAACGCCGACGGGTTAATCAGACCTTCCCTGAAGGAGGCTTCCGAGCGCTGTTCAGCAATGCCCTCCAGGCCATAGCTTATCATCGGGATAGTGTCTTCTGTGGTCCGAACCCCAGCCGGGTGCGGCCAGGGTGGCGCGATCGCTCAATGCACAAAAGGTCGAATCGTTTCCGGGTCCTCGGTTTCTCACTGCTTGCCCTCCTGCTGGCCGGATGCACCCCTCCGCAATCCGGCAACGCCAATCCGGACGCGAAGCCCCAGGCCACCGCTCCTGCAGTTACCGCGCCGCAGCAGCAACAGCAAGCCCCCACACCTCAGCCTGCGCCGCAGCCAACCGCCCAGCAGCAGCGCGTGCGTGTGCTCATCCAGCTGGTTGAGGGCGCCTACGCCCAGGGACAAACGGCCTATCGCAAGGGCGACCTGGCCAACGCCAAAATCGACTTCGACCGCGCCGTCGACCTCATGCTCCTGAGTGGCATCGACATTAAAGCCGACTCCCAGTTGCATGATGAGTTCGACCACATCGTCGACGGTGTCAACGCGCTGGAGATGGAAGCTCTCAAGCAGGGCAACGGCTTTGTCCCGCTTGAAGAGCCGACACCCGCCGAGGCGGCCAGCGACGTGACCTTTGAAGTGGACCCCAACATCGTGGCCAAGGCCCGCGGCGCCCTGGCCACAACCAAGTCCGATCTGCCCCTGATGGTCAACGACTTCGTCGCCGCCTACATCAATTTCTTCGCCAACACCCAGCGCGGCCACAACACGCTGCTTCACTCTTTCCAGCGCGCCGGCCGTTACAAGGCGATGATTCAGCGCGTCATGGCCGAGGAAGGCGTGCCGCAGGATCTCATCTACCTGGCAGTCGCCGAATCGGGGTTCAACCCCCGCGCCATGAATGTCAGATCGCATGCCGGCGGCATGTGGCAGTTCATGCCCAACGACAAGTTTTACGGCCTGGCCCGCACCCCCTATGTGGACGAGCGCTTCGATCCGGAGAAATCCACCCGCGCCTACGCCCGCTACATGAAGTTCATCTACAACCAGCTGGGCGACTGGTATCTTTCCATGGCCGCCTACGATCACGGCACCGGCAACATCCAGCACGCCGTGCAGAGAACCGGCTACGCCGACTTCTGGGAGCTCTACAAGCGCAACAACCTGCCCGGAGAAACCAAGAACTACGTGCCGGAAATCCTTGCCGCCATCATCATCGCCAACAACCCCACGCAGTACGGCTTTGACGACGTCACCCTCGATCCGCCCTTGCTCACCGACACGGTGACCATCAACTACTCCGTCGATCTGCGCCTGGTTTCCGACATTGTGGGCGCACCGGTGGATGAACTCACCGCCTTGAACCCCAGCATGCTGCGCATGGTCACGCCGCCCGACGCGCCCTTCGATCTGCACCTGCCCGCCGGCACCGCGACGCTCTATGAGCAGCGCGTCGCCGCCATTCCCGAAGCCAAGCGCAACGCCTGGCGCTACCACCGCGTCGCCGCGGACGACACGCTGGCCTCCGTCGCCCACCAGTTCCACGTGTCCGAAACCGGGCTGGCTGAAGCTAATCAACTGCGCGTCTCAGACAGCCTGCAAGGCGTCGAAGCGCTCGCCATTCCGCTGGCTCCCATCGCCGCGGCCTCCTCGCGCATGGTGCTCTACACCGCGCGCCGGGGCGATACGCTGGTCACCATCGCCGATCGCTTCGGAGTCTCCCTCACCCAGTTGCGCAGCTGGAACAAGATGAGCGGCATTAAAGTCGAGCCCGGCCGCCGCCTGCATGTTGCCGAGCCGGCCGCCGCAACTCACGCGGCACGCGGTCGTCGCCGCGGAACCGCCGCCGAATCCGAAGCTGCGACCTCCGCGCCGGCAAAGGGTTCCGCGCACAAGCGCGGCGCGAGTTCGGCAAAGAAATCAGCCGCTCCAACCAAGGCCGCGCCTTCGGCAGCGAAGAAAAAAACCTCAAGCACGCAATCCGCGCACAAAAAATCCGCAGCTCAATAGTAAAAACCGCGCCCGCACCTCATTACATACTTGTGTTTTCATAGCCATTGCGTGCAAGCTATTGTTACAATCGCTTGCGCAAGCGCAACGTGTGTGCGCTTCGCGAAGCAGAAAACAAATTCAAGGTCAGCGGCCAGCCGCTGGAGGCAATGGGATGGAAGAAGTGTTCAGGATGTACGCGATGAGTGACGGCGACCCGGAAGGCGAGCCGCAGGAATTGGACCCCGACCACGATGAAGACATCGACGACGAGGATGAAGAGATCGAAACCTCCAGCGTGCTCACCTCCTCTGATGACGATGAAGGCATAGTGGAAGAAGCCGTAGTCATAATCGTCGAAGAACCCGAAGCGCCGCCGCCGGCGAAGAAGGCCGCCAAGAAGGCCCCGGCAAAGAAGGCAGCCAAGAAGGCTCCAGCCAAAAAGGCAGCCAAAAAAGTTGTGGCCAAAAAAGCCGCGAAGAAGTCCGCCGCAAAACCCGCTGTCGCCAAGGGCGGAAAAGCCGCAGCCAAGAAGGCCGCGGCCAAAAAGAGCGCCAGCAAACCCACCAAACGAGGTAAACCGTTGGCAGTTAAGAAAGCAGCAAAGAAGGCGCCCGCCAAGAAGGCCGCAGCGAAGAAAGCTGTTGCCAAGAAGGCTCCGGCAAAGAAGGCAGCAAAGAAAGCCCCAGCCAAGAAGGCGGTTGCCAAGAAGGCACCTGCAAAGAAGAAAGCAAAGAAGAAGTAACGGCAACATACAATCCAAGGCAAGCAAAAGAGCCCGCCAATGGCGGGCTTTTCTGCGTCTGGAAGTCGTTCTGCATCGAATAGCCTCCGATGATTGGAAATCGCTCTGCATTGAACAGCTTTTGTGAGATCGCTTTCAAACGGTCCCCCACCAGCTTCGCCAGCGCGCGGACGATGAATCCGCGTGGTTCCTTCTCCCGGTAGGGTATGAAACCGAGTGGTTCGTTCTTCCGGCAGGGAATGAAGCCGCATGGCTCCTCCTTCCGGCAGGGTATGAATCCACGTGGTCCCTTCTCCCGACAGGGAGAATTGAGAATAGCCCAGGACGAAGTCCTGGGAATGCGGATCCCCCTCCAACCCTTGCGTCCCGTAGGGACGCAGCGAGGGTCTTGCGTCTTTTCAGGGCACGACTCCACAGCTTGCGGAAAGACTCACCCACTCAAAAACGCTCGGCTGCCTTGTAACAGAGCACGACTTCAGTCGTGCCGCAAGCGCCGAAATGAAAACGCGGGCTTCAGCCCCTGCGGGAATTCAGAGCGCCTTGTCCTCGAAGAGTCTCACCGGCGGCATCGCCACAGGTTCGACCAAACTGCATCCCGTCCGGCCAGATCCAGACGCACGCTTATGGGGACCAATCCAAATTCGCGGTAACTTCCGGATAGCCCACAAACCGCTCACAACCTGGAACAGATAAATCTCCCGTTAGGCAGATACGGCGCCTTCTCCCCTCTCGAAACACGCCTACAATGTCTTCAAGGATTCTAGGACGAGCGGTCGGTCACAATACGACGAGTTTGCCGTGGACTACCACTGGCTTTACTCGGACTATGTGTTGTCCGGAAAGCTGGCGCTTGAGGAGAACCATGACGTTCTGAGAGACGCCGGTCCAAAGGCGCGCATCCTGGATTGCTCCTGTGGAATGGGGACGTTCGCGATAGCGCTGGCCAAGCTTGGCTATGAAGTCAGCGCCTCCGATGGCAGCCTGGGAATGATCGAGCAAGCGAATATTGCCATCAGGAATGCCGGAGTTAACCTCCCGCTGAAGTGCTGCACCTGGGAGGGTCTGCCGGCCGAATTCGCGGACCCCTTCGATTTGGTTTTCTGCCTTGGCAATTCCATTGGTCACACCCGCAACGGGGAAGAAATGTTTCGGTCGGTGCAAGGAATGCGGATCTTGGTAAAGAGTGGCGGCAAACTCGTCATTCAATCTAAAAACTGGGAGCAACTCAGGAAAGAGAAAACACGTTTTACGCACTTTCAGTGGAGAGAGCGCGCAGGGCAGCGTTGTTTGCCAATCTACGTTTGGAACTTCCCGGAGAGGTTTGAAGACGCTCACACGATAGAAGTGCTCTTGGTCTTTGATTCCGGCGAAAAAGTGACGATCCGATCCTACCCGATTGTCTATTATCCATTTCGTGTCGAAGAGTTGATAGAACGTTTGAGATGTGCCGGTTTTAACGATATTCAGAACAGGTTCAGCGAAAGCCGTGAGGATTATCGGTTAATCGCCAGGTAGTGGACAGCGGTCAATTTGTGCGTATTCAATGCATTCATTGAGCTTCTTCGATAAGCGCCTTCGGAGTTCCAGTTGTATTACCGACTATTCGGAAGCAACCCCAAAACGCCGCAGATTCGCGCCGGAAATCGTCCCAGGTCCGCGAATTCGGTGACGGCCAACTATTCCGCTCGAGCTCCACCGTTCAGCTGCGCAAAATGCCATCGCTGATGGACGAGATAATCCTCAATCAGAAACCGCAGCGTGACCGGCTCATTGTCGCCCACCATGCACTCCGCGCCCAGCCGCTCTTCGGGAATGTGGTCCACAACTGCCGCCAGAATCTCATGCTCCGCCTGCCACCAGCGCAGCAGCGTCTCCCATCCCTGCTCGGCGTAGCCGTGCGCCTCGACCCAGGCATCCTGCGCGTACTTCTCGCCCGCATAGCGCCCATCCGCAGTCGCCCGCACAAACCGCTGCCGGTTGTTGGCAGCCGAATCCAGCAGGTGCCCCACGATCTGCTTGCGCGTCCATCCGCCCACGCGCCAGGGCGTGTCCGCCAACTCCGGCGGCATCCCAAGCAACACGGCTTGCAACACACCCAGCTCAGCGCGAAACTCCCGCGCAAGTTGTGTCGGCACCGAATCCTCCTTCCATCCGTTTGCAGATAATTTCGTTCCTTGGGCGCACAATGGATCGTGTGTCGGTGAAGACTTCAAACTGCCCAAGCGGGCGAGCCGCAGCGACATCCCAGCTAAAGCGAAAAAGCCGGGAAACAGGCATACCCCTCCCCCGCTTTTGCTGCATCACAATGAAATCATCCGGTTTAGATCGGAAATGAGCCATTTTGCCCTATCAAACAAAGGCCTTACGCGCTTCCTTCCGCTGGTTGTCAATCGAAAACAAAGGAGTTACCGCCAGCATGAAGCCGCAATACCAGCCCCGTGCCGCATCCATTCGACTTCTTCCTGTCGAATGGGTGGGAAACCGCGAACCCCAAAAGTGCGAATCCACGCGGTAACGGACTTAGCTCGCCGGAATCGCCGCCAGCACCTCCGCCGAATGTACCTGCGGGTCGACCTTGGTCCACACCTTCACGATCTTGCCCTGCGGGTCGATTAGGAATGTGTTTCGGTTGGCGATGGTCATGGGGCCGTAGTGGCCCAGCGACCCGTACTGATCCACGACCTTGTGCTCGGGGTCAGCCAGCAGCCGGAAGGTCAGGCCTTCCTTGGTGCAGAACTCCTTGTGGCTGTCGGGAGTGTCCAGGCTCACGCCCACAATCACCGCGTTCTTGGCCTCATATTGGGCAAGGTCGCGCTGGAAGTTGTGCGCCTCGATGGTGCATCCACGGGTCATGTCCTTGGGGTAGAAGTAGAGCACCACCCACTTGCCCTTGAAGCTGTCGAGAGAGATTTGCGAGCCGTCCTGCGAGGGTAGCGTAAAGCCCGGCGCAGTCTGCCCCACGGCGGGCATCGGCTCATCGGCCGCATGGACTGTGCCATAAAGAACCGCCAGCGCCACCGCCGCGGCCAGAACGATAAACAGTGGTTTTCTCACGGGGACCTCCGTTCGATTGGACGGGGAATCATGCGGCCGGGACTCGGGAAATTCTCCTGGCCGTCGATGTCAGATCAGTTTGCGCGCGCCGACCCTACTATGGCAATCCCCGCCGCGGCAGCACGCTCCAGCAATGCCTCGCGGTCGAAGAGCAGCGTCCGTCCGGCTTCGACGGATAGGCAGGTCGCCCCGGCACGCATCATCGTCTCGATGGTCCGCGTGCCGATCACCGGCACATCGAAGCGCATGTCCTGGTTAGGCTTGGCCACCTTGACGACGGTCAAATTACGCGCCAGGGTCGATCTTTCCTTCTCGTCGCCAACGTCCTCGCGCAGCGACCGCATGAGCGTCCCGGCCCGTTCAATCGCGGCGTCCGTGCCTTCCATCGCCTCCACGGCCACGCAAGCCTGCGCCGCCACCACCACGGTCTGGCCAATGTCGAATGCGGCCAGGGCCCGCGCCACACCCAGGCCGTATTCGATGTTCTTGCGCTCTTCATCGTCCGGCTCTCGCCCGCCGGGTACGGTCTCAGTCATTGCGCCTTCGGTCGCCAGCAGCGGCTCAAGAAACGCCGTCGAGCTGATCAGCTCAATGCCCTCGTCGCCCAGCACCTTAGCCACCGCGCCCAGCAACATGTCGGTATTGCGCGCGCGCAGATTCAGCAGCAGCTTGGCCAGCCGCCAGTCGGGACGGATGCTCGAAAAAATCTGCTTGTGCTTTACCTGACCGGCCATCACGGCGCGGGTCACGCCTTCCTTGTGGAAGACCTCGATGAGCCGCGACAGCTCTCCCAGCGAAAGCCAGTGCACAGAAATCTTCTTGTCCGCAGCCGCCCGCCGGTCGATCTCCGCATCGGTCTCTTCGCGGATGGCGGCGACAGTCACAGCCAGTCCCTGCGCCCGCGCCGCATCCAGCAGCAGAAACGGAAACCGCCCATTGCCGGCAATGAGGCCCAGCTTCATTGCACCCGCCGACTAAGAGAGTGATGCATGATCGCGCTACAGCTCACCGAAGCACCCACTCGCCGGACCGCTTGATCTCCCGATGAATTGCGTCGGGAGCAAGGTCAATCTCACCAGGCCATGTGACAGCGCCATCTTCAACGCGCGCCTGCTGAAAAACCTCCGGTGCTTTCAACGCCTCAAAGACGCCGCTCAGATGACTGGGCTCGAAGCGCACTTTACCCTCCGTGCCGTCCTCAAATCGGACGGCGATCGACAACGGCAAGATGGGTTTGACAGAGACCACATTCCAGTTCATAGCGTTACTCCAACTCCCCTTCGCCAAGGCACGATCAGTTTAGCTTTGCAGCCTCGTCGAGCTTCTTCTGTGCGTCCCCCGGTCGGTTCAGGCCTTGAAGCACCTTGGCGTGGAAACGCAAGTCTTGGACCAGAGCGCGCCTGTAGCTCGGTGCAAGACTGGACGCATCTTTCTCTACCCGAGCAATACCCTTCCGCTCGTAATCTTCGGCTACGTTCAGATCTTGATCCGCTGCCGTTAGCTCGCCCAAATTACCTTCGACAAGACCTCTAACTCCGTATGCGGCGTTGCTGCCCGACTCGTCGTCATGCCCCAGCTTCACCACGTCAACCGCTTTTCCGGCATATACCAGCGCATTCTTTAGGTCATTGCCATACATGAACGCGTAGGCTGCCCAAACAAATGCGGAACGTTTCTCAATAAACCTCCGATCCGCCGGAAACTCATCCGCGGTATCCGCCGCGGTTTTGCAAACGGCCGCCGCGGCTGGATAGTCCGTTCGCGCAGAGACCGCCTTCCTGCACTGGTCGGAAAGCGGGAAGTACCTGCTCGCAATCTTTTCCTCGTCGGGAGTTGGCCCGTCCTTCCCTAGGCTGAACTCAATTGCAACTGTACCGCTGGCAGCAATCGGAGCGCCATCCTTCTCAAATGGGCGATAGGTCCATTGCTTTAGGCAGTCGATAGCCGCCTGTCGGAGCATCGGGGGCCCGCTAACCACTCTTGATGAGTCTATTTTGCCCGTCACTCCGATCCGGACTTCGAAAACAACAGTCCCTTGAACACGGGTGGCCTTCGCAATGGGCGGGTATAAAGGCGTCACGCGATGGTCTACGTGCTGGTCGAGAATTGCCTGGTCCACGGGAAGAACATCTTGCGCAGAGGCGCGGGGGCCGAGGGCCAGAACGGCGAGGGCCAAGGCAAGGAATTTGCGATATCGCATGAAACCTCCCGAAAAAGAATCCAACCACGCTACTTGATCACTCCGCGCTCGCTGCGCTCAATGAACCCGACCAGCAGCGCCACATCGTCGCCTTCGAGCTCACGGATCTTTTCGAGGGCCTGGGTGGTGTTCAGTTTTGACACCAGAAGCAGCCGGAAAGCTCTTTGCAGGGCCCTGATCCGCTCCGGGCCGAATCCGCGGCGCTCCAGGCCGACGCTGTTTACGCCGAATGCCTTGTTCTCGCGGCGGCCTGAGGTCTTCGAAAACGGCAGAACGTCCTGGGTCACGATGGTTCCGCCGCCGATGAACGAATATTGGCCCACCGTGCAATGCTGATGCACCGGGCTGAACGCGCCCACCGTGGCGTAATCCTCGATGATCACGTGTCCGGCGAGTGTAGCCGCGTTGGCCAGAATGCAATGGCTGCCCACCTGGCTGTCGTGTCCAATATGCACGCAGGTCATGAGCAGATTGCCGGAGCCGATCCGCGTAATTCCTCCGCCGCCCACCGTACCGCGGCTGATGGTCACCGATTCGCGGATGGTATTGCCGTCGCCGATCTCCGTCTCCGTCGGCTCGCCGCCATACTTCAGATCCTGCGGCGAAACTCCCACCGCGCAGAAGGGATGAAAAATGTTCCGCGCGCCGATGCGCGTGCGCCCGTCGAGCACTACGTGAGAGATCAGAACGCAGTCTTCCCCCAGCACCACGTCCGGCCCGATGGTCGAAAACGGACCCACCGTGCAGGACTCCGGCACCACGGCTCCGGCCGCGACGATCGCGCTGGGATGAATGCTCACTCCGTCGGCGCCTCTGCAACTGCGGCGGCCTCGGGCGCAACCGGCCGCGCCTCCCGCACCCGCGGGACGACCTGACAGGTAAGCGTCGCCTCGCAGGCCAGTTTCCCATCCACCGTGGCCCGGCCCTGAATGCGCCCCGCGCGGGTTCGGAAGGAGAGCACTTCGACCTCAATGCGTAACTGGTCGCCCGGCGTCACCGGACGGCGAAACTTGGCCCGCTCAATGCCCGTGAACACCACCAGCTTTTTCTCACGATCGGGAATTTCGGCCATCATGATCATGCCGCCGGCCTGGGCCATCGCCTCCACCACCAACACGCCCGGCATGATTGGGTATCCGGGGAAATGTCCCTGAAAGAATGGCTCGTTGAAGGTCACGTTCTTGATCGCCACCAGCCGCTTGGTGGATTCAAACTCCACCACGCGGTCGATCAACAGAAAGGGATAGCGGTGCGGCAGAAAGCCCAGGATCTCCTGGATGTCGAAGGTCATTCTCTAGCTCCAGACGGCAGGCGGGCTGCCCCGCTTCGTGCTCGTCTGGATTATAAACAAGCGCATGCTTGGCTTGTCCCCTGCTCTTCTCTACGCGATGCCGCAAAGCGGATCGTGCTCCTGCATGTGCCGCCGGTTGGCAAAACCAAACCCATGCCTGCGGTAGGGCCACTCGCGCAGGAACTCCGCAAACTCCTCCGCCGGCACCGGACGCTGAAACAGGTAGCCCTGCCCCGCATCGCAGCCGATTTCCCGCATCATCTCAAGCTCGCCTTGCTCCTCAATCCCCTCGGCCACGGTGCGCAGGTTCAACTGCCGCGCCATGGCCACAATCGTATGGCAAAGCGACCGCATACCCGGCGAGTGGTGAATGCCGCGGATGAAGCACCGGTCAATCTTCATCGTGTCCAGCGGCAGGTGCTTGAGCACGTTGAATCCGGTGTACCGAGTCCCGAAATCGTCGATCGCGATGCGCACGCCGATCGCCTTCAACTGCCGCAGGCGTTGCGCAAAAAGCTCTTCGTCCTCGAATGCCAGAGATTCCGTCATCTCCAGCTCCACTTCGGTCTCACCCACCGGAGTTTCGCCCATGATGGTGCGCACCGATCGCGCAAATTCGTCTGAGCGTACGTTGGCCGCCGATGCATTCACGGCCATCAGCGGAAGACAAAGTCCCACACTGTGCCAGTACTGCATCTGCTCCAGCGCCGTCCGCAGCGCCAGGTTGAAGATGCGGTGAATCAGGTCGGAACGTTCCGCAATGGGGATGAACTCAGCCGGCATCACTGCGCCCCACTCCGGATGCTGCCAGCGGATCAGCGCCTCCGCGCCTAATATCTCTCCCGTGTCCAGCGCGATTTTGGGTTGATACACGAGTGAGAAGTGGCCCTGGTCCAGCCCTTTGCGCATCTCCACTTCCATGGCGTGGTCACGCACAATCATGGTATTCATGCCGGCATGGAAAGCGATCACCGACCGGCTCTTCACATGTCCTGCGCGCATCGCCGCCAGGCTGGCAAACCGCACCAGATCCTCCACCGACTCCGTGTCGATGGGAAAGAACGCCACGCCTGCCGCAACCTCGGGCCGGGTTTCGGAACCGCGATACCTGGCCGGCGTCAGCGCGTCCACCACCGCCTGAATTCGTTGCCTGCTCTGCTTGTCGTGCTTGGCGGCCTGCATGGCCACCAGAAAGCTGCGGCCGCCCACGCGGCCCAGCAGCGAGCCGGCATCCACCACCGATCGCAAGGTTCCTGCAACCCGGCGTGTCAGGGCCTCCGCTCCCGTCCAGCCCCACAGCGAAAACTCCCGCCGCAGGTTCATCAGGTCGATCCAGATCAGCGCCACCTCTCCGCCCTGCGCCCGGTTCCGCAGCATCGCCGCAAGCGCAGGCTGGATAGCCTGATGATTCAGCAGGCCGGTCTGAATGTCGAAGCGCTGGCAGTAAGAGAGAATCTTGCGATCCAGATCGCTTTCCGCATCGTCGCTGGAGTCGCACTTCGCGCCTTCTTCCGTTGCGAACACGGAATTGGGGGAGTCTCCACCCCAGCCGTTCCGGAGTTCTTCGCCGTCGATGGGGACCCGGCTTGGCACCTGAAGTAACCCTCCTCAAGGTATTAGAAATGGCATCCAGGACGCTCGACCTGGTCAAACCCCTGCAGAGATTTCACCCCGATCGAGCTCGGGAATCTGAGGAAGTCACCTTGTTTTTACCCACTTATCAAAGCTAAAGCAAGTAACTAACGCTAAAGCTGGGTGCCACTTAAGTGGTAAAGTCGGTTGAGCGGATTTCTCCCCTCGCGTCCGTTCAGTAGACTTCTTCTTTCTTGGCGTTCAATTTTTTCGTGTATTTTGATTACTTTATGGTTACTAAGGCGAGTAGGAATCGAACACCTCATCGTGACGGATCGACTTACTTCTTGATCTTCTTTTCCGCCGCGTCAACGCTCCAGAAATCCGCGGGAAGATCCTGGTTATATTTCACATGGACGATGTAATACTGACGGATCTCGTCGTCGTTCTTGTAACGCGAAATAGTGAACGGCGTCGGGAAACCGTCCATGGTGTGGTAATCGTCGTACTCCTCGGCGTCGGTGTTCTTGTCTTTGTAAAGCGGGTCGCGCCACTGAAACGTGCGCCGCAGCGGCAGGTGCGTCTGGGCGTCAGTCTGGATGGTCACCGAATCGTTCTCCGGCGAGATCAGCGTCACCTGGTCGGCCAGGTGCCGCTCCGCCAGCCGCTGGCCTTCATAAATCAAAATGGTCTTGGGGTCATTCATCCACGTCTTGACCACAGTCTCAACGGAGTGGTCCCGCCGCCGCAGATAGTCGTCCACCAGTTCCTGGGGCAGTGCCGCTTTGCCTTTGTAGGTGACTTCCTCGCCGGTGCGGCCAACGTAAAACTGCACCACGTCGCGGTGCTTGGTGATTTCGATCCGGTCGTGGTCAGGCCACTGGTGAAACTCGAAATATTCAGTCGTTCCCACGTCCGGACTCCCATGGAAAAACGCCGCCACCTGGCCCTGGCGCTCCACGTTCTTCATGTTCAGCCATGCCTGTCCGCCCAGCGCCTGCACCATCTGATCGAGCACCGCGCGCGCCTGTTTGGCGTTCTTTGCGCCCTCATCCTCCGCAACCTGAGTGGACGTCTGCGCCTGCGTTCCGTGAGGCCACATGATCAGCGCCACCGCCAGCCCCACTGTAAAAACTCTCCGCATCAGTTTTTTCTCCCTCATCCAACCAGCACCGCTCCGCCATTCACATTCAACACCTCGCCGGAAATGAATCCTGCGAGAGGCGTACACAAGAACAACACCGGCCCGGCAATCTCCCGTGCTCTCGCAACGCGCCCCACCGGAATCCCCGCCTCAATCTTCGGTCCCAGTTCCGCATCTCCCAGCGCCCCGGCCGACATATCCGTATCCACCCATCCCGGCGCCACGCAGTTCACGCGAATCCCTTGCGGCGCCAGCTCGCTCGACAGGCTCTTTGTCAGACTGATCAGCGCCCCTTTCGTCACGGCGTAGTCCGCATGGTAAGCTTCGCCCCGCTGTCCGGCGGTCGAGCTGATCAGGACAATATGCCCGGCCACGCCATCCGCGCCGCGCCCCTGCCGCTGCATTTCGCCCACTGCCGCCTGCACCAGCCCGAAAACCGAGTCCAGGTTCACCCCCAGCGTCCGCCGCCACTGGGCCTCTTCCATGGCCGTAATCGGGGCATCCGCCGACACCCAGATGCCATGATTGGCCACCAGCACGTCCAGACGGCCAAATGCCCGCACCGCCTTGGCAACCAGCGCCCGCCCATCCCCCGGCGTACTCAAGTGCTGCTGGATGCCGGCGCACCGCGCAGGCCCGCCGCATTCGTCCGCAAGCGTCTCAGCACGGTCGCGAGACCTTTCGTAGCTGAACGCCACTCGCGCTCCAGCTTCAGCGAACAGGCGTACCGTCTCCGCCCCGATTCCCCGCGACCCACCGGTAATCAGTGCGACTTTGTCATCCAGAAAGAGCGAAACCCCAGCCATAGCGCTCACGCTAACCTACCCGGCCACTCAGCCGCAACCGGTGCGTGAGACGCAGGGCCGCTTTGCACCGCGTCCGAGGTTTCCCGCAAAGCAATGAAAAAGTTGTATCGGTGGAGGATGGGGAGTAAGCAAGCCGGCTCGATCGCCAAGGTCAGCTTGACGCTTCACGTCTCGCGCCTGGTTCCATGGTGCGCCAGCCGAGAATAATGATCTCCAGTGATTGTTAGGGATCAGGGCAGAATTCTGAAGATTTGGTTCAGATCGCCCGGAGCACCCTTACCGGCAGCGTCACCACCGCGGTTACTAGTTCCAGCGCTCCACCCACCGCAATCCCTACCAGGCGGAAGGGAAGCAGCAGCAGCCACACAAACGGATACAGCACCAGCGCCAACAGCGCCAGCGGCCAGCACAAAACAAACAGAATGCACCACAGCAGAAACTTGATCATCGCCCTACCCGCCTCACGGGCCAAACGGCCCAATTCAGAATACGAACCAGCACCTCATCCGGTTCCCAAGCACAGAGAGACTGGGAACCCCGTACCTCACCCCTCAGTCCCTCGTCCCTCAGTCCCTAGTCCCTTTCTTCTTCTTCCGCTCCTTGATCAGCTTCGCCCGTTCCTTCTCCGGCATCGCCAGCACCGTCTTGGTCCGCTTTGGGAGCTTTTCATAAATCAGCGCATGAGCCCTCTTGAGCTCGTCTTCAATCTCCCTGGGTCGCAGCGCATCCCACCGCTCCAGCGTGACCCAGAAATATTTCGCCGAGTAGGGCGTGGGGCGGATCCCATCCTTCTCCAGCAGCTCATGAAACCGCTCCGCCCCGCAGTGGAACGCCAGCACGCCCACGCCGCTGCCATCCAGATCGGTGGAAGCAAACATCTTGCCGCCGATGTCCCGGTCGCCCACCCAATAGACCAGGTGATGTCCCCAGCCCACCGTCTCCGTCACATGGGGAAGAGCCATGCAAATCTCCCGAATCCGCTCGTTGTCCATAGCGCCTCCGAGGCTTCCATAACAGCATTACCACATTCCCCAGTCGTTGCGAGCCATCTGGCCGTATCGCGTCCTGGTCCGGCGCGCGCGCGTCCGGTCCCGGCGGATGTGTCGATGACCGGATGCAAAGTAACGTCAGAACTTCGCCTCAAACGCCCGGAAGCGCCGCTCCAACTCCCATTGCGCCGCTGCCTTCTCGCTTCCATCCAGAAACGCCTTGCACCCCGCGGACGGCTTCTCCGTTCCAATCGTCTGGCCCTTGCATGCGCCCGAAGCCGCCGTAAACACATCTGCGGCCGCCCAAAGGCTTTCGCCGGGCAGAAAGTCGTGCTCCATCCCCGTCCGCGCCAGTTGCTTCAGATCGCGATAGCTCAAGTGGTAGTCCATCGCCGCCCGCACATACTCATTCGTCAGCTCAATCCGGCTCACCCCTTCGTCGTCCGTCGACAGGGCTACCGGCACATGCGCCGCGCGGTAAAGCGGGAACGGGTGCTCTGCGCCCTTGATGCCCAGAATGCCTTCATTCGAGCTCAGGTTGATCTCCACCATCACATGCTTCTGCGCCAGCTCTTTCATCAACGCCTGCGCGTCGTCCTCGTACATCACATCGACGCCGTGTCCGATGCGCTCCGCATGTCCCCACTCCACCGCCTGGCGGATGTGAAATCGCAGTCCTTCAGGCGGCACCAGGCCCGGAGCCAACTCACCCGCATGTAAGGAGATGTGGACCTTGGGGTAGACGGCGTGCAGGTAATCGACCATCTTCATCTGCAGGCTGTAGTCACGCATGGAGAGGAAACCATCCTCGGGCTGCACAAAATTGATGCCCACCCAGGTATCGTCGTGCGCCTCCATGCTGGCTTGGATCGTCTCGAACCCCAGCAGCGTTTGCGCAAACACCTGTTCCGGCGGATTGCCGCGCAAAACCTGGTAGATGTAGCGCACTTCCACCTGACAGGCAGGCGCAGCCTGCGGAGTTCCGCAATGTTCCATGGTGTGCCGGTCAGCCTCCGCGGACCGCACATCCTCGCGATCCGCGGCAATCTCGTCGCGCAGACCATGGTCGAGCAGCGCCTGCCGCACCCGCGCAAAATCCGCATCCCAGCCGATCTCGTGCGCGATCTGCGCCGCATGGCTGAAGGGCGGCGTCTGCATGAGTTCCAGATACTGCTGATTCTGCGCCGCGGCCCGTGCCGCCACTTCGTCTACCCACTCGCCTGCATGCTTCTTGCCCAGGCCCCCAAACCGTGCAAACGTAGCAAAAAACTGGTCGTGCCCGCTCAATCCCGACGTGGGCACAAAGCTGCGCATCGAGAACGCGTCAACAAGCCGGTCGTACAGGTCCTGATTTGCCGGAACCGTTGCCGCCTCTACCAGCCGCCCGGTGCACGGAGGCTTGGCAAAGCTCAGCGCCACCGGATCCACGCATAAACCGTCTTCCCCGGCCGCCCGAATAAAGCTCTCCGCATACACCGCGCCGGAGAGGTGAACGTGCAAGTCGGCCCCCTTGGGAAAATCAGCCAGAAACGCATTCAGCGCCAGCGGCCCCTTCTCGACCGCCGCCTGGTAAGCCCGCGCCGCGCGAGTTTCCTGCCCGGCCAAGAGCCCGGTTGCGGGTGAAGCGGGCGGCTGGGCTAGGGCGATTGACGCAGCGGCAGAAAGAACGAGGCTGGCGAGAATACGGGCACTCGCGTGAACACCCGCACTTACGTGAATACTGGTATAGGTCCGCATGATTGCCTCTCAGTGTAACCGTCTTTCCTCCCGGCAGGGAGAAAGTGAGAATAGCCCAGGATAAAGTCCGCCCCGGCGGACGGGAATCCTGGGAAAGCGCCCCCTCCTGTCATTCCGCCCCGTAGGGCCGGAACGAATCCCAGCTCGACCATCCCCGCATTCATGCGGGTCCCCTTGCGCGTGCCAGCCCGGTTTTGCGCGCGGAATCGGAGTTGCTATACTGTCTGAGGTTGTTTTTGAGCGCAGTGTTTCTTGGGACTCGTCCATCTTCTCCGGCGACGCCGGATTCCGCGCACAGAATCGCACCCACGAAGTTTGCACTGAGGCCAGATAGCTCAGTGGTAGAGCGCGGCCCTGAAAAGGCCGGCGTCGGCGGTTCAATCCCGTCTCTGGCCACCACATTTTCAGCAAGTTACAAGCCCTCCACCCTACGGTTACGTTCCAAAATGCGCGGCGGAGTCGGTCTACTCCTACCCCAGAATTGTCAAAATTGCCGGCCTGTCTTCGGCACCAGCCCCTCAGATGCAAATGCATTCACCACCAGGCAGCAACCGTTCCTGAAAAGCGTGTCTTCTCGGCTTTTCTGCTGAGCCGGCTTCGTCTTGCTCAACGCGGGTTGCCGGTCATTCACCCGGAACTCCAGAATCCCCGTCCGAAACGCTCGAGACTTGCATCGGCGATTTGGCAAAAGGTCAGGATTTACCGCCGCGGATTGAATCAGCGAAAAGCGTTGCCGAGGGCAACCACGGTACATCTTAAGGAGCGGATTAAATCGGCGTGCGTAGTCGAGAATTGTGAAGAAACGACTACATCTCCCAGCCGACGACTCCCGGCGGCGTATCCTTGAGGGGACCGGATGATTGCGAGCGCATCGCTCCGATCAATCAACCAGCAGGTTCAGCAGAACGAGGGCAGCGATGTTCGAAGGCTCAGGTCAAGTCCTACCGCAGTTGGGGTCGCAAAAGGGGCAGAGAACAACGCTTGATGCCGAGGCGCTTGCGCAGTCGTTCTTGGATAACCTGTTCTTTGTGCAGGGCAGGTCGCTCGAACGGGCAACCGTGAACGACCTTTACATGGCCCTGGCCCACACAGTGCGCGACCGAATCGTTGAGCGGTGGATGTCGACGCTCAAGAACTACCGGGCGCAGGATGTGCGCGTTGTCTGTTACCTGTCGGCGGAGTTTCTGACCGGGCCCCACCTGGCTAACAACCTGATCAACCTCGGAATCTATGACCAGACGGAGCAGGCAATGCGGCAACTGGGCCTTGACCTGAACGTTCTGATCGAACAGGAAGAAGAGCCCGGGCTCGGCAATGGCGGGTTGGGCCGGCTTGCCTCCTGCTTCATGGACTCTCTGGCCACGCTGGATATTCCTGCAATCGGCTATGGCATTCGCTACGAATACGGGATATTCGACCAGCAAATTCGCGACGGATGGCAGGTGGAGTCCACTGATAAATGGTTGCGGCTTGGCAATCCCTGGGCGTTGGAACGTCCCGAGGACGGGTTTGAAGTTAAGCTCGGCGGACGAACTGAGGCTCACGCCGGCGCCGAAGGGCGGATGCGGGTACAGTGGATTCCGAACAAGGTTGTGCGCGGGGTCCCGTTCGATACGCCGATATTGGGCTACCGGACCAATACCGTCAATACCATGCGATTGTGGGCCGCCCAGGCCGTTGAAAGTTTCGACTTTGAGACTTTCAATCATGGGGACTTCTTCGGCGCAGTCTCAGAGAAAGTGGCCTCGGAGAACATCTCAAAGATTCTCTACCCGAATGACGAGGGTATCCAGGGCAAGGAATTGCGGCTGGCACAGCAATACTTCTTCGTTTCGTGCAGCCTGCAGCACATCCTGGGCATTCAAACTTCGCAAAATCGGCCATTGGCAGAGCTGCATCGCAACTTCGCCATCCAGATGAACGACACTCACCCGGCGATCGCAGCGGCGGAGATGATGCGGCTGCTGGTGGACGAGCATTCCATGGGCTGGGACGCAGCGTGGCATGTTACTCAGCACACCTTGTCCTATACGAACCACACGCTTTTGCCAGAAGCGCTGGAGCAATGGCCCCGCAGCCTGTTCGCCTCGCTGCTCCCACGCCACATGGAGATCGTCGAAGAAATCAACTTCCGCCACCTGGCCAATGTTCGCGGGAAGTTTCCCGGCGACGAGGCCCGTGTGCAGAGGCTCTCGCTGATCAATGACAACGGGGGCAACAACGAGAAATTCGTGCGCATGGCGCATTTGGCCTCACTCGGAAGTCACGCCATCAATGGAGTGGCGGAGCTGCACACTGAACTCCTGAAGACAAATGTGCTCAACGATTTTTACGTGCTGACTCCGGAGAAGTTCTCAAACAAGACAAACGGTGTCACACCGCGCCGCTGGATGGTGTTGAGCAACCCCCGCTTGGCGGAACTGCTCACCGCGCGGGTTGGCTCGGCATGGATCCGCGACATTGAGAAGTTGCGCAGGCTTGAGCCCATGATCGCGGACGCGGAGTTCTGCCAGGAATGGAAAGCGATCAAGCGGGACAACAAGGTTCGGCTTTCCGAATACATCCATGACCAGTTGGGGATCGCAACCGACCCCGACTCGATCTTCGATGTGCTGGTCAAACGACTGCATGAGTATAAGCGCCAACACCTGCAGGTTCTCCACATCCTGACACTGTTGAAGCGCATCCAACGCGACCCGAATACGGTGCAGGTACCGCGGACATTCCTCTTTGGCGGCAAGGCTGCGCCGGGGTATCGCATGGCGAAGCTGATTATCAAGCTGATCCACTCCGTTGGAGAAGCAATCAACTCCGATCCGGTTGTAAAGGGAAGGCTCAAGGTCATTTTCCTGCCCGACTATAGCGTAAAGCTGGGCCAGAGGGTGTACCCCGCAGCCGATCTCTCCGAACAGATTTCTCTTGCCGGCAAGGAAGCCTCTGGCACGGGAAACATGAAGTTCGCGATGAATGGCGCAATCACGATTGGCACGCTGGACGGCGCCAACATCGAGATCCGGGAAGAGGTCGGTGCGGAGAACTTTTTTCTGTTTGGGCTCACCGCCGCCGAGGTCGTGCAGCGGAAACGGGAGGGCTACAGTCCGCGGGCCATCTACGAGTCGAACGCCGATTTGCGAGAAGTGTTGGACTCATTGGCCAGCGGCGAATTCTCCCACGGCGACAGAGGCCTGTTTGAACCCCTGGTCAATTCTTTGCTGACGAACGATGAGTATATGCTTCTCGCCGATTACCAGTCGTACATCGATTGCCAAGACATGGTCAGCCAAGCCTATACGGACCAGGAAGCGTGGACCCGAATGTCCATCTTGAATGTGGCGCGAATCGGCAAGTTCTCCTCGGATCGCTCAATCCGGGATTATTGCGCCGACATCTGGAAGACCTGGCCGGTGAGCATCCAAATATAACCGGAACTTCTGACGAAGGAATGTAACAGCGCGAACCGGAAGGGCTCTAGACGGTTGAATGCAGCGCCGCCTCCGCCCACGCCACGGCATCCACGTAGGTCTTTGCCAGTTCCTGCTGGTTCAAGCCCCCTGCCAGGGCCGCCGCATCGCACCCGGCCCAGTCTCCGCGCTCGAGGTTTTCAAGCCATCCCAGGAGCACCCGCTCCTCGTTCTTGATTCCGAGAAGCGCCTCGCGAATTGGATCGCCTAGCGGCAATGTTGGAGCAATGTCCTCCATCTGCCGGCCCTGCATGGCGGGCAGCAGGCTCAGCAGTCCAAGCAGGTATTGACTGAACGGATCGAGGTTGAGTTTGAGTCCGGCGACTTCGCAAAATCGAGCCCGCACCATCGCCATGCACAAGAGTTCGGGCGGCTGAGTGCCGTTGAACTCACTCGCAATAGCCATCGTGGCGATGCGGCGAAACGCGTCGTCGCCCACTGCCATCAGTGCAACTTCGATCGAGTCCACCGTCTGGCGCATTGCCCAAAGGGGAGAGTTGACCAGCCGCAGCAGTTGATAGGTGATCGGACCGTCGCGCTTGACCAACTCGCCTACTTTGCGCAGATCAAACGGATTCTGTTGCAGTGCCTTCAGAATCTCGATCCGCAAGATCTGGTTCACAGGCGGCCTGCGGTTCCTCACCGGCACCGGCTCGCAGAAGTAGTAGCCCTGGAACAGACTGAACCCTTCGTCGCGCGCTTTCTGGTGGCCCGTCTGGGTGTCAACATTCTCGGCCACCGTGGCGATCGTCTTTCCTTGCAACTGTGCAATCAGCTTTCGCCGTTCCTCCCGCTGCGTCCGGACAAAATCCACCTTGACGTAGTCCGCCAGTTCAACGAGTGGCTTGGATTGCGCCGGATCTTCGAGGTGATTCAATGCGAACCGGAACCCCTCGGCCTTCAGCTGCTGGCACATGGCAATCAGATCGGACGAGATTTCCATGCTCGCTGGAATCTCCAGAACAGTGAGCGTCGAGGGCAGCGCCTGCCTAAGCTGATCGTTCAGCGCCTCCACTGGACAGTTCATAAAGGCCGTCATTTTGCCGGTCAGCTTCTTCATCTCGCTGGGCCGCTGCAAAGCAAAGAATGCTGCGGTCTCCGCCATGCTTCGGGCAACCGCCTCGCCCTTCCCGTTCAGCTCTGCTCCACCCCGAAAAAGCAACTCAAAAGCATGAACGCGACCGCGCAGATCCAGGATTGGTTGCCTCGCGATGATATAAAGCCTGCTCGGAGATCCGGGCTGGGTATCTTTGGTGTTCAAAACCGGTCGAACTGGAGTTCCCATAGATCTCGCTCCAGGCAATCATAGGCTAACGAACTTGTAGCTGGAAACATTCGTGCCAAGTGCCCGGCATTGATTGCACGAGGGAAGTGTCAATTCGCGACAACAGCCCGATGCACGTTTCCCGCCCTGACTCGGTCCAGTCTTGCGGTTTCCGCCCGGATGATCGCCAATCCGGACATTACTCCATTTTCGAGTTCTGTCCGGATAGCCAGTCATACGCCCGCGATCCACTTTGAGGTACGTCCACCAACATGCCCCTGGAATTCTTCGTAATATCACTCGACGCGTGCATACTTCAAGGCGTATACCTTGGCACACCGCGAGGCCCGCAACCCGGACCCGGGTGAAAGAGGAGGTTCATTTCGTGCTAGGCGAACAAGTAGGCATCACCACAGGCAAACGACTCGTAAGGCGGGTTCTCTCCACCGATCCCCCCACGGCGGAAGTCTCGTTTGAAGACAGCGGCACCTTATATGGAGTTGCCGTCAGCGGCATGGGCACATACACATCAGTCGTCGGTGCAGATGGATCTCTCCATGGCGAAGGCCAGGGGATGGAAATGACCGCCGATGGAGAAGCGGCCACGTGGAAGGGTACTGGCGTTGGCAAATTCGGCCCCGGAGGCTCCGTCAGCTACCGCGGCATGCTCTTCTTTCGAAGCGCTTCCCCGAAGCTCGCCCGCCTCAACAACGCATGCGTCGCCTTTGAATACGAAGTAGACGCCTCCGGCTCCACTGTATCCAAAATGTGGGAATGGAAATAACGCAACCAGCAACAACTGTGCGGGCCCCATCCTTGACGCAAAATTATCGTGGCAATCTTGGGGCACGCACCAACGTTGGAGTTACGTCCGGATAGGCGGTCACTCGTCCAGAACCCCGGAATCTGGCTGTCGTATGACCAATTCGAGCCTCAGTGATTCTTCGTCAACTGAGCCAGCATCCCAAGGAAGTAACTGAAAATCTAATGTAATGGGAGTTCCCCCGGCTCTGCCGGGGTGGCAGTAGCAGTTTGACATTTACGGGAGTCCATCCAAGAAACTCCGAGAGGTGAGCCGCCAAGCACACTTCAAGGAGAATCCCGGATGGA
>JBKQNU010000141.1:0-3824 GCA_052145815.1 Occallatibacter sp. | reverse complement strand
CCGGGAGGAAATCGTCAGCGTGGAGATGGACCAGCCTTTGCAGAAGGCGTACGAGGATATGGAGGAGGACATCAAGAAGGCCCTCCGCGAGCATCGGGGCAATCAGTCGATTGCGAGCGTCGCCCTGAATGCACTGCTGGCGTATCCCGACCGGCCTTACGGATTCGGGGACTTGATAGGCCGTGAGTTCAATCCCGAAACGCTGCGTCGTGAGCCTTTCCTGATTGCAGCTACCCGTGACCTGGGTGAGGACTTTGTTTACGCCAAGGAACGGCGGTTAGTTGAGGAAATCAAATCCTCGCTTGAGCGCGGGAGAAAGGTCCAGGTCTTTGCCGTATATACGCAGAAGCGGGACGTGACGAGGCGGCTGGAACGCATCCTGGTCAAGGAAGGAATACGGGTGTTTTCGGTACTCTGAATTGGCCCAGTTCGGCGGTTTAATTTGGCCCACCTTGGCAGCGAACGGATACCCTGAAATGGGCATTGCCCAAAAGGGGGAGACCGTTGGAATGGAGAGCCAAGGTGGAACTATTTGAAGAGATTCGACGCGAGTATGAATTTGGGGTAGGAACGATTGCCGGGGTGGCCCGGAAGGTTAAGGTACACCGGCGCATGGTGCGGGAGGCAATCGGCAGCGCCTTGCCCAAGCCCCGCAAGAAGACCGAACGGCCGCACTCGAAGTTGCAGGCCGTGATCCCCTTTATTGATCAGATCCTGCAGGGTGACCGCCAGGCGCCGCGGAAGCAGCGGCACACGGCGCATCGGGTCTGGGCACGCCTGCGCGAGGAACGGCCCGACTGCCGGGTGGCGGAACGGACGGTGCGCGAGTACGTGCACGATCGCAAGCTTGCCCTGGGGTTGCTGGCACGGGAAGTGTGCGTGGCCCAGAGCTACGACTGGGGCGTGGAAGCGCAGGTGGATTGGTACGAGGCTTATGCCGATCTGGGGGGCGAGCGCACGAAGCTGTATGTGTTTGCCCTGCGCAGCATGGCCAGTGGGGCGGCCTTCCACTGCGCTTTCTCGCACGCCACGCAGCAGGCGTTTCTAGAAGCTCATGAATCGGCTTTTGCGTGGTTTGGCGGGGTTTTTCACCGGCTACGTTTCGACAATCTCAGTTCGGCGGTGAAGAAGATCCTGCGGGGACAGCGGCGGGAAGAAACGTCTCGCTTCATTGCTTTCCGTTCGCACTGGCGGTTCGCCGCTGAGTTCTGCACGCCGGGGGAAGGTCACGAGAAAGGGGGGATCGAATCGGAGGCAGGCTATTTCCGGCGCAACCATTGGGTGCCGGTGCCGCAAGCCACCGACTTGGAGGATTTGAACCGGCAACTGGCCGGGGCGTGTCGGCAGGATGAGCAGCGCACCCTCAGCGGTCGGAGCCAGGCGGTCGGGGCGGCGCAGTTGGTGGAACGCCCGCATCTGCTGCCGCTGGCCAGCGAGGGCATGGACCTGGCGCTCACGAGCTTTCCCACAGTCAATGGTTTGGGCTGTGCCCAGGTACGGACCAACTTCTATTCGGTGCCCCTGGCAGCGGGCATCGAGGTCCACGCCAAGGCCTATGCCAGCCGGGTGGAGTTGTGGCACGAGGGGAACTGCGTGGCTCACCATGCGCGCTGTTACGGGCACCAGCAGCAGATTCTGGAGCTCGAGCATTACCTCGATGTGCTGTGGCGGAAGCCTGGGGCTTTGGCCGGATCCACGGCCCTTGACCAGCAACGGCAAGCGGGTCTGTGGCCGGTGAGTTTCGACCAGATCTGGCAGGCGCTGATGGCGCGACAAGGGAAGCAGAACGGCACTCGGCAGATGGTCGGTCTGCTGAAGCTCGGCCAGCAGTATGGCCGCGACAAGCTGCAGGAGTCGGTGGAAACGGCCCTGGCGGTCGGATGTTCCGATGCCGCGGCGGTGGAGCACCTGCTGCGCCAGGACGAACTGCGGCGGAACGGTTGTGAGGCCGTTGATGTCGGGGCTCTGGAACGCTACTCGCGGCCGCTGCCGGTGATGACGGAATACGACCAGTTGCTCACTCTGGGAGGTGCCCGATGAGCAACCCTATGGCACAACTCCAGGAAGCGACGGTCAAGGCGCAGTGCAAGCAACTGCGGATGCCGGTCATCGCGGCGCAATTTCGCAGCCTGGCCGAGCAGGCGGTGCGCGAGAAGAAGAGTCATATTGGATATCTGGAAGCTTTAATGGCGGCGGAGTTGGAAGAGCGGGAACGGAACACCATCGCGCACCGGATCAAAGAAGCGCATCTGCCGCGGGTCAAGACGCTGGAGGAGTTCGACTACACCCAGTCGCCGAATGTGTCCGCGGCCAAGATGCGGGAACTCGCCGAGGGTGGATATCTGGAACGCGCCGAACCCATTCTGTTCATCGGGGAATGCGGGACGGGGAAAACTCATCTTCTGACCGGGTTGTGTATCGCCGCCTGCCGGCAGAAGAAGCGCGTGCGGTTCGCCACGGCCGCGGCCCTGGTCAATGAACTGGTGGAAGCCAAGCATCAACTCCAGCTCCGCCGCGTCCTGGCACGGTGGTCGCGCTACGATCTGATCGCGATTGATGAAGTCGGTTACGTCCCCCTGGCGGAAGTCGGGGCGGAGTTCCTGTTCCAGGTGATCGCGGAGCGCGCCGAGAAAGCAGCCGTGATCATGACCACGAATCTGCCGTTTTCCGAATGGACGCAAGTGATTCCCAATGCCCGGCTCTGCAAGGCCCTGCTGGACCGGATCACCGATCGCGCTCACATTCTGGAGACCGGCACGGAATCGTACCGATTCCGGCGCACGGCCGAAAAACGCAATCGGCCGGCGAAAACGGCGGAAGGCAACAAAACTTAGCTGTGGAAATGACGGGCCGTGGAAAGCGTGGAAAACCCAAGAACGGTTTCCCACTCTTCCCACCGCCCTTGGAAATCCCGCCTCAGCGGCGGGATTCCCACATTCCCACAGCTACGGCGGCGGTCCTTATTCTTACGGGAAGGCAAAGCAAAAGCCTCACCCAACCTACAACGTCCCAAGGTGGGCCAAATTAAACCGCCGAAATGGGCCAAAAGAAGTTGCCAAACGCAAGGTAGGATAACACATGATTCAAGTCTATAATCAGATGTTACTCAAGAATTTTATTGACCACTGAATTACATTGGGGAAGAATTTACCCATGATAATCGGTACAAGATTAAAGAAGCTAAGAGAAGATCGTAACCTTTCCCAAGGTGATATCGAAAAGCGCACCGGCTTATTGCGTTGCTATATTTCGCGGGTCGAGAATGGACACACGGTTCCGTCACTTGAAACCCTCGAGAGGCTCGCGGCGGCGCTCGAACTGCCCCTTTACCAGTTGTTCTATGAAGGGGATGGGGCTCCTCCGCTGCCCAATCTGAGCAAACGCCAGACGACCGAAGAGCTGGTTCTCGACGCAGATCAGGAAAAAGAAGTGCGTTTCTATGAGAAAGTTAAACGGCTTCTCACCCGGATCGACGAGAAGGACCGCCAGCTCCTGTTGTACATGGCCCAGAAACTGGCGAGCCGATAAGCTGCTTTGTTTCATTGCACTGGTGTGGTGTCTCTGACTGAAAACAGAGGCAAAGGGTCATTTATTCCCACTCGCTGGCGCCGGGGGCTTCGAAGTTATGTCGAAGACAGCCCGGTTCACACCCTTTACCTCGTTGACGATTATGGTCGCCAACCAGTGAAGTAGTGTCGGTGGTAGTTGGACCCAATCAGTGGTCATACCATCCGCGGATTCTAGTTCTCAGATGCCGATTCCCCGTCTCCTAAAACCACACAGCCGCCACCGACGGAAAGTATGCTATCCGCCAACTCCCAAAC
>JBKQNU010000140.1:0-36663 GCA_052145815.1 Occallatibacter sp. | reverse complement strand
GCTTTTTGAATCCGTTTCCATTGCCGGCCTCATCGCCGCGACCACGCTTCACCCCGCGTCCATTTTTGTGCGGCCGTTTTCCTTCAAGCCCCTGGCTTGGCTCGGCGCCATCTCCTACAGCCTCTATATCTGGCAGGCATTCTTCATGGCCTTTCGTAGCCCATTGGCGCTATGCTTGTTTATGCCGGCAGCCGTACTTGCAAGTTATTACTTCATCGAGCGTCCGACAACTCGATTGGGCCACCGGCTGACGGGTTCACAAGTTCGCAACCATGAAGGGTTCAATACGCGCGTAGCTTTTGCGAAGCCATGAACTTGAAACCAAAAGAGGGGCTGGAACTTCGCTCATGACGCTCGCGCTCGCCACGAACACCGCCCCTTCGCTGATGATGATTGAGGCCGGGCTTACAGCGATCGCTGTCGCCATATCCTTCGCGATGCCTCGCCTTGGTGCATCCTGGTTCATGCGGATCGAACGTGCTTTTGCGCGACTGGCGCGAAAAAAAGCATTGTCGGTCATCCTGGTGGGCGCCTCGGCGTTTGTGCTGCGCCTGGCGATACTTCCCTTCTGTCCCATCCCGCTGCCTTTCATTCAGGACGACTTCAGTTTTCTGCTTTCCGGCAATACGTTCGCGCTGGGCAGGCTCGCCAACCCCACGCCGGCCATGTGGACGCACTTCGAGACCGTGCAGGAAACCATGCAGCCGACGTACATGTCGATGTATTTTCCTGCGCAGGGCCTGGCCCTCGCCGCGGGAAAAGTCCTCTTCGGTCATCCGTGGTTCGGCATTCTCTGCGTCACTGCGCTGATGTGCGCCGCCTTCTGCTGGATGCTGCAGGCCTGGCTGCCACCGGCGTGGGCGTTGCTTGGCGGCGTGCTGGTGGTGCTGCGCATTGGCCTGTTCAGCTATTGGATTAATACCTACACCGGCGGAGGCTGCATTGCCGCACTTGGCGGCGCGTTGGTAATGGGAGCGCTTCCGCGCCTTACGCGGACGGCGCAGGCACGCTACGGCGTGTTGCTGGCGACAGGCATCGCTCTGCTCGCGCTATGCCGCCCCTACGAAGGTCTGCTGCTTTCGATTCCTGTCAGTTTCGTTTTGGGTCGATGGATTTTCTTCGCGAAGACTCGGCCACCTGCGATTGTGCTGCTGCGCCGTGCCGTGTTTCCCGTGGCGCTGATTGCGGCCGCCCTGACGTGGCTCGGATATTACGATTACCGCGCGTTCGGAAGTCCGCTCACGCTGCCCTACAGTGTCGATCGAGCTCAATATGCGGTAGTACCTTACTGGTTTTGGCAGCCGCCGCGCGCCGAGCCGGTTTACCGGCACAAGCTGATTCGCGATTTCTATACCGATGTGGAACTCGGCTATGCGAAGCGCCTGCGCAGCGTGCCCGGCTTCCTTAAAGAGACGTTGCTTTTCAAGCCAATGCGCACGTTCCTGTTCTTCGCCGGCTTCGCTCTGCTGCCGCCGTTGATCATGCTGCCCCGCGTCTTTCGCGATCGCCGCATTCGATTCCTGGTGGTGTGCCTGCTCGTCGTGCTCTGCGGAGTCTTGTTGCAGACCTGGCTCATCCCGCATTATCTGGCCGCAGTGACGCCGGCGATTTATGCGGTTGGCCTGCAGGCCATGCGGCATCTGCGCCAGTGCAAGCCTGGCGGGCAGCCAGTGGGGCTGGCGATCGTCCGCTCCACGATTGTTGTTTGCTTTGCCATGGCCGCCCTGCGCCTGTGGGCTGAGCCGTTGCACCTCGGCCTTGCGTCGTGGCCCAGTCCGGCATGGAGCGCCACTTGGCACGGACCAGGTCGGCTGGGTGTTGAACGCGCGCGTATCGAGCAACAGTTGCAGCAGCTACCCGGCGACCAACTCGTGCTGGTGCGCTACGCGCCGGATCACAGCCCCATGGACGAATGGGTATATAACTCCCCGGTTATCGATGATCAGAAAGTGATCTGGGCTCGCGACATGGATGCAGCGAACAACCTTGAAATTACCCGTTATTACAAGGATCGCAAGGTGTGGCTCGTACAACCCGATGCGACGCCTGCCAGTGTGACGCCGTATCCCACGTCGAAATAACCAGCGTCAGAGCGTGTAATTCAATGCCCTTTACTCTATTGTGGTGAGTCCGAAGTTTATTCCCAAAAAACGCTGTCATCCTGAGCGAAGCGAACTTCAGCGGAGTCGAAGGACCTGCTTCTCGGTCTTCGCTTATCTCCACAACCACTGAACTGTCATCCTGAGCGAAGCGTAATTCAGCGGAGTCGAAGGACCTGCTTTTCGTAAGCAAGCGACACGAGCATCTGCGCCGAATCAATGCGAGGAACTTTACACTCAGAAAACTAGGGGATGCCAAGGAACTTGTGTGTCTGCAGGCTCAAGCGCCATTGCGGATGCGCCATGCAATATGCGACCGCGAGTTCTGTATTTACGTTGCGGCTTGGGCCGTCCATCGGCTGCAGGAAAAAATGTTTGAAACCCAGCGATAAGAATTCATCCGGATCGAAGCCAGCCTGCGGGTAGACAAGTTTCAGTTCGTCTCCGTTCCGTTGCATGAGGCTCGCGCCGGCCTTGGGGCTTACGCAGACCCAATCCAGACCTGCCGGAACCGCGATTGTTCCGTTGGTCTCGACTGCAATTTCGAAGTTGCTCGCGTGGAGTGCATCGATGAGCGCCGTGTCGAGTTGCAGCAGAGGCTCTCCGCCGGTGCAAACTACGAATCGCTTGCCTTTGCGTGAATCTTCAGGCCACTTCTGAGCAACGGTTGCGGCCAGATCTTCCGCGGAGTCAAACTTGCCGCCGCCTGTCCCGTCGACGCCCACAAAATCCGTGTCGCAGAATTGACAAGTCGCGACTGCACGATCGGCTTCGCGGCCAGACCACAGGTTGCACCCCGCAAAGCGGCAAAAGACCGCGGCACGGCCTGTCTGCGCACCTTCGCCTTGCAGCGTGTAGAAGATCTCTTTCACGGCGTAGGTCATGACGCAGGACCTTTTTCCGATCGTGCATAAGGCAGCGGGTCGTCGATCCCGTTTTCGCGAAAGCCTTTTTGCCGCAACAGGCACGAGTCGCATTGGCCGCACGGTTCCCCGCTCGGCGATGGGTCGTAACAACTGCTGGTAAGGCTGTAATCCACTCCGAGTTCAATGCCCTTGCGAATGATTTCCGCTTTCGATAGCGCAATGAGCGGCGTGTGAATCCTGAGCGACTGGCGGCCTTCAACGCCGGCCTTGGTGGCAAGGTTGGCCATCTGCTCGAAAGCGTGAATGAACTCCGGGCGACAGTCGGGATAGCCGGAATAATCCAGCGCGTTGACGCCGATGAATATGTCGCTCGAACCGAGCACTTCAGCCCAAGCCAGCGCGAAAGAGAGAAAGATGGTGTTGCGCGCGGGAACATACGTGATGGGAATGCCGTGGGCCATGTCGTCAATCGAGCGGCCTTTGGGAACGGCGATGTCGGCCGTCAGCGCTGAGCCGCCGAAGATGCGTAGATCGATGTTGGCAGTGCGATGCTGCACGACACCGATGGATGCGGCAACACGTGCTGCCGCTTCGAGTTCCCAGATGTGCCGCTGGCCATAGGAGAACGACAGCGCGTAAAGCTCGTAGCCCTGGCTGCGCGCAATGGCCAGCACGGTGGCTGAATCCAAGCCGCCGCTCAAAAGCACTACCGCTTTTTTGCTTTCAATAACCATCGTTCTCTCTGCGTGCACATCGCCTGCATCGCGCGAATCTATTTGAGGTCCCCGCCCTTGCCAATATCCATGGAAGCAGGGATGGGATTGTTTTCGTCGATGGAAGCTGCGATGCACCTTTCAAGCTGCCCCTGGGCAGCGAGGATAAATTCGATGGCATCGCGCCCCGCTCCGAATCCGCCGGGGTTCGGAGTTACATAATGGGCCTCGGCCTTGACCTGCGCGCGGGCGTTGGCGACGGCAATGGCAAGGCCTACCGCGCGCATCACTGGCAGGTCGATCACATCGTCGCCCACGTAAGCAATTGCTTCGAGTGTAACGCCGGTCCTTTTCGCAACCTCGCGCACTGCCTTCATTTTGAAGGCCTGCCCCTGATAGACGAATTCCAACTTCAGGTCGCGTGCGCGAATGGCGACCGACTCGCTGATACGCTTGGTGATGACGCCGACCTTCATGCCGCCGAGGCGCGCCAGTGTCACGCCGGCGCCATCGTGAGCGTTAAAGCCCTTGGCCTCGACCACATTGGTGGCCATGATGCCGCCTGGCTGCGGAACGGGGATGGGCAGAACCCAGATGGTGCCGTCGGTGAGAACTCCATCCACGTCAAAAAGAATGACTTTGATGCGACGGGCGCGATCTTCAGCGGATACAGTCATGCTTCAATTTTACAGTTTGATTTTGGCTTCGCTCCACTCAGACCAGCAGCTCAAGAGAAAATGGAGGAATGGATGAAATTCCGCCCAGCAGCGCGCGGCCCACACTTGACCCTGAGGACTTTTATTTCGATGGTCCGTACATGGTGTTCACCGCGGCTTATCATCTGAAGCGCGGTTCATGCTGCGGGTCCGGCTGCCGGCACTGCCCCTATGGATTCGCTGCCGCGGATGCGCCAGCGGCGCCGGATGAGGACGCGCCGCCCCCCGGCTGAGTTGCGGGAGCAGCGGCATTTGGTTCGCGCAACAGCAACGCAAAACGTGGAAACGTAAAGCTGCCGCCAGCGTCGTCGATCACGTTGAGCTGGCACACGTATTGACCGGTTTTCAGGCCCGCCAGCGGAACGTCGAGTTCGATGGCTACTGCGTCGCGGCCTTCGACGTTTATGGCACGCGCCTGCACCAGCGGTGTCTCATACACCTTTGTGGATCCCTGGATGAGTTCAAGGCTGCTCAACAAACTGATGCCGGGCTTGGTGCCTTTGGGCGCTTCGGCTGCGGCTTTCTCATGCGCAGGACTGTAGATTTCATAGAGCAGGTAGAGGTGCTGATCCTGGCGGAAGACGTGGCTGATATTGGGCACATACTCTTCTCCGCCGCGCACCAGAGGGCTCTGCTTCTTGCTCGGCTGGCGCATCGAGGCGAGCACGATCGAACTCATCTTCAGCGGAGACTTCTTCATGTCGGGCAGGCTGATGTCGGCGACAAACGAACCCATGCGGCCGGTCTGATTCTCGCGCACAACAAACTTCACCTGGTATTTGCCGGGCGGCAGATCGAAGCTGGTGGTGTATTCAATGTTCTTTTGCCGCGCCTGCAGGCTGGGATCGAGATTGAGCTTCACGGTCTCGCGCGCGTGGCCGATGGGGCGCTTCACTTCATCGATGACCGAGCCGATAATGTCGAGCGTCGCCTTGTCCTTGTCGCCGCCTTTGACGAAGGGAATCTGCGAGCCGGGAACAATGACGGAGACGGGCACAAAGAAGCGGTTCTCGTCCAGGCGGAAATAGAGCGCATCCATGTAAACGGCGATGTCCGTCGCAGGCAGATCGCTGGCTAACTCCTCTTCCAGTTCGCGCTCGCGGTCCTCGTGACCGGAATGCTGGAAGTCAGCGGGGGCGTAGTAGCCGGGGCGGTATTCAAGCTTGATGCCGGCACGGTTGACCTTGATGGTCAGCTTGCGATACCGGCCGTCGCGCGCGGGATTGGTGCTGCGAAATCCGATTGCGTAATAGGCTGATGTGTCGCGCTCAACCTGCGCAAAGGCAGGCGCAAAATCGTTGGAATCGAAGAAGGCTTTGCCGCCAGTGTCCGTGCTCAACGTGGCCATCACTTCCTGCGTGGCGAAGTTGGCGTTCATGTTGTTGAGCAGCGCGCCGCCGTTGTAGGCGCCGGTGCCGCGCAGGCTGCCGGTAGATGCGTCGCCCAGCGGCGAAATGGCCTGCAGGCCGCGCGTATCCACGCTGTAGATGGCCAGGTTGGCGCGCACGGCCGCATTTATGGCAGCGCGCAGCGAAGCCTGGTTCTCGATGCCGTCGCGCTGAATGCCTCCGGAAAAATAGAGCAGCGATTTCTTCTCCGTGATTTTTTCCAGAGACTTGGACACGGCGCGCAGTGCGAACAACTCGCGATCCGTGTTGATGTCGTTGTATTCGCTTTCGTCCGGGGTGTAGCCGGTGGTGTCTTCCACCTGGTTTGAATTCGCGGTGGCGCCCAGCGCCAAGCCTTGCCCCTCCGTCCCGTTGTAGACGCCCACTTCGTTGATCAGGGCGCTTTTGCCGGCGGTGAAATCCTGGTCCACCTTTAGCGTGTCGCCGAGGGAGACAAGGGCTACAAGATCGGCGGGTTGCATCTTGGTGCGCAGAAAATCCTGGGCAGCTGACACGCTGCGGTCAAGGTCCTCGGGCTGCATTGACGTGAGGTCAAAGAACATCACGATCAAACGGTGATTGCGCAAATCTTCGGGCTTGGCGACCACAACCGCTTTGCTCCCAGGGCCACTCGCTCCGGCAGCCAGCCCGCTCACCATGGCTTCGTTCAGTGGAGTGGCTCTATCCACACTCTCAAAGTCGAATGTGTCAATGTGCTGCTGCTTGCCGTTTTCGTAGATGCTGAAGTCGCTCTGCTTCAGGCCTGTCGCCACTTCGCCCGTTTTTGCGTCGCGGGCTACTACGTTGGTGAGGACGAGTTCGCCGTTCATCCTGAGGACGAATCCGCCCTGTGGAGTGGATGAGACTTGACCGTTGGCAGGCTGATCGGAGTTCTGGGCAGGCGCCGGCTGCGCGCCTGGAAACGAGAGCGCCAGCGCTACAACCCCTGCTCCGATTTGTTGTAGCCAGCCCTTCATCGAATTTCCCCGCAAAATGCCCCTAGCAAGTTAGTTGAATCCCAGATCTCAAATTCGAGGCCTGGGCACCTGGATTCTCGGCTAACTCACGCACTAGAACCGGAATCGAGCAAGAAAGCTGAATGACCGCATCGCCGCGGCTGAAGTTATTTGTCCAAAGGTCGGCAAAGTTACACTCGTGCCGACTCCGGAGTATTGCACGGTGTTAAAGACGTTGTTAGCCGTCGCGCGGATTTCCATGCTCCGCGTATCGCCCATTTGTACGGTCTTCGAGAGCGACATGTTGTTCTGGATGGTCCCCGGGCCGGTAATCGAGTTGCGCGCGGCATTGCCAAACACCGCGCAGGGATAGCCTGAAACGGATGGAGGGGTGGTAAACGCGGCGGGATTGAACCATTGCCGCAGCGACCCGCCACCGACCGAAATTGAGACGCCCGGTACGCGATCGGGACGGCCCGATCCGGCGGTGCCGCAATCGACATCTCCCACCGATGCGGTATAACTCGGAGTAAGTGGCGAGCCGGAGGCGAAGCTGAAACTGCCTGAAACAGAGAATCCCTCAAGAATATGCGAGGCAGTGCCGCTGGTAACCCAGTACTTATCCTTGCCAAAGGGTAACTCGTAGAGGTAAGTCCCGCTGACCTGGTGACGAACGTCGAAGCTTGAGCTTGCTTCCTCGGCGTCAAGATCCTGCCAGTTCTGTGCAACCCTCACTGCGGTTCCACCCACGGAACTGGCATCGTCGATAGAGTGCGAATATTGATAGTTTGCGCCCACGGCGATGCCGCCGGTGAGGCGCTTGTTGACCCGCAATGTGCCAGCGGTGAACTTGGAAAAGGCCATGGCCTGGTCGTAAGTGAAGACCTGGTTGGTGGGGTTGGTGAGAGGGTTGGCAGGCGTGGCGCGCGGCGCACTGGTAATGTCCAGGTGATTGCCCTTCGATCCGTTGTAGCCAATGTTCATCACCACGCCCCACGGCAGCGTCTTCTGCAAATCGAGGTTCCACACCTGCACGTAGGGCATGGGATAGTGAGGCTGCAGCGCGTAATTGCCCGTGGTGTCGGACGCGGGAAATCCCTGCGCCAAGGTGAAGCATTTGCTGGGCGTAGTCTGCGCGCAGGGCGGAGGGCCGCTGCCATTCGGATTCAATGGCACGTTATTCGTCTGCTCGTTGGCGAAAGGCGGCTGATGCGCCATGGTGGTAGCGAAGGTGGCGTATTCGCCGACGCTATAGTTCATGCCGAAGCCGGCGCGTATCACGGTTTGTTTGGGCAGGCGTAGCGCAACACCGAGGCGTGGCGCAAAGGCGGTGCGGAAGGGAAACACGAGCGAAACTGGCAGAGCGCCGCTATAAGGCCCAATGGCGCCGGCCTGCACCTCGGCAATGTTGGTGAACTGCGAGTTGGCGTTGGTGTCAACGTCGGCAAGGTGGCCGTACTTCTCGGTATACGGTGCATAAAACTCGTAGCGCACACCGTAGGTGAGCGTGAGTGAGGGCAGCGCGCGCCAATCGTCCTGGGCATAGCCGTCCCACACGTTGTCCCGCAGATAGCTCTTGGACACGGATGAATCGATGGTGGTGCTTTGCGGCAAGCCGAGCAGAAAATCGGCGAGCGCCGAGCCTGTTGGCGGAGACGCGCTGCTGGATGGAGGCGAATTGGGCGCTTCGGTAAACAGGCCGGTGAAGGTGAAGCTGCCGGTGGCGTTGGTGCCGCCGAGGAAGTCGCGATGGACGCGGCGATAATCGCCGCCGAAGCGCATGTTGTGCTTGCCGTGAATCCAGCTCAGCGTCTCAGAAACCGAGATTGTCTGCGAGAGAGAAAAATTGGGCTGCTGCTGATTCAATCCGGTGAGATCGCTGAGCGTGACATTGGGTAGCCCATAGTTGAGAGGGCTGGTATTGAGCGGAGCGCCGCCAGGGCCGAAGATGCCGTCGTCGCTGGCCACATCCTCCACGCTGGTAAAGAAGTTGGTCGTGTGGGCGTTGCTGCGGTTCCAGCTGGAATTGAAGATGTTGGTCAGACGGTGGTATCCCACCGTGTAGCCGGCCTGGACGGAGTTCGACTGCGAGGAGGTTTTGCCTCCCAGTTGGGGAAAGAGGTTGACGAAGTCTTGGGCAGAGTGGCTCCAGTTGTAGTTGAAGTTGATGCTCTGGCGCAGGCCCTGGTTGGCGTTCCTTCTTCCACCGCCGCCGAAACCGCCGCGGCCCCCGCCGGGCTGGGTTGCATTTGCGCCGAGGCTGCGCATGTAGCGAGCCCCGGCCTGCGTGCTGTTCGATTGCGCGGTGGTCAGCAGGTGATAGTTCTGCACGTCGCCGGGAAGGTTGGGCTGGGGAAAGTAATTGAGCAGAGCCGCGGCCTGCGGCGCGATCCGCGAAGCGGGGATGACGTTGGCGATCCCGTTGGAGCTGAACTGCAAGCCGGTAGTCGGGTCGTAAATCGGTGGCAGGCCGGCGGCGCTGAAGTCTCCGCCGCGCTCTGCGTCGGTGGGAATATTGCCGTATTCATCCAGCGGACTGGAAGTGCGCGAACCTGACAAGCTGAGGAAGACTGTGTCCTTTCCGCTTGGCTTGGTGAGATGCGGAATGTAGGGCGCGCTCATGAAGGTGATGCCGAAGCGGTTGCTGCCGGAGGCGGGCTGCTCCTGCGACTGCCCTTGCAGCGAAAACGGTTCCGCGTTCAGCGCGGAGTTGCTGCCGGTCCAGAAAATTGCCCCGTGCGGCTGGCCGGGATTGAAGCCGCGGAAGTTGCCGCGTCCGCCGCCAAAGCCGCCTGCGCCACCGAAACCTCCTCCAAATCCACCGCCAAATCCCCCACCACCGCCCCCAAAGCCTCCGCCACCGCCAAACAACCCGCCGGCGCCGGGCTGCCCCCCCTGGGCGCGGAATGTCTCCATTGCATCGCGAAGGCGATCCATATCCACGCCGGCCATCGGGCTCACCTGGCCGGACTGGCCGCTGACGGCAACGGACTCTCCGCTGAAGTCGGAGTTGCCGGCGATGGAGGGCAGAGCGACACCGCCGTTGCTCGGCGCGCCCGCCTGCGTCTCGGTATCCGCGCTCAGCGCGCTCACCAGGCTGAGGCTCTGCGCGCCGTTGGCTGCGAGTTGCCGCAGAGCCTGTATTCCGGCGGAGTCCAGCCCGGAACCGGCTCCCGCTTGCGCCTGTTGCTGCTGTTGTTGAACGAGCGCCCGAGAGGCCAACATGAGATCGAAATTCACCGTCTGGTCGCGGCTGGTTGCGTTAAGCAGCGCCTCCTGCGATCCGCCGGCGAAGGCCGCAAACTGGGTGCGAATCACGTAGCGGCCGTTCTGCGGAATGGTCAGCGACCATGTGCCGTTGATGTCCGTGGTGGTGGTGTAGCGTTTCCCGGTGAGGGTGTTCTGGGCGGTTACCGTCACGCCGGGCAGCGGTATCTTGCCGCTTGCGGCCACGCCATGGAGCCGACCGCCCGTGACTGCAGGAGCGGGTGCTGCCGGGGCCGTTGAATTATCGGGAGCAGTCGGGGCGGGGGCGGATTTCCCGGCGGGTTGCTGGGGCGCGGACTGAGCGGGGGACTGTAGTGATATCGGAACAGGCGCCACTGTCTGGGCGCTTGTCGTAACGCTGCCGGCCACAACCATCCCCACCGTTAATGACACCGTGGCTGCTAGCCGCATCTGCGCTCCCTGGCATTTCCATCCCGTACTCAGTCAGACGCTTGCCGCGCTGCGAAGGTTTACCGGGGTGGAACCGCACAGATTGATCGTAATTCCAGCCCCGTCGTAAACTCGGCTATGCACTCGCGCGAAACCGCATCCCGAACCGTGACTCTGCAACAAGTTGCGGAGTCTGCTCTGGAGAGCACTGTGGCCCAGGCGCGCGAACTGCTGCTCGAATATGGGCGCTTTGTGATCGCGCAACCAGGAGCGGCCCGTTTCTGCTTTGGTTCGCTCGAAAAGGAAGCGGCTCGGCTGCCGCACAGCTACCTGGATCAGGGCGGCGGATGCTTGATGGCTCATGTTGATCAAGATCCTGCCGGATTTGTCGCATGGCGTACGATTCCGGATCGTGTGGAACAGGATGCCTGGGAGCTGAAGCGGCTTTGGGTGCGTCCCGTGGCGCGGGGTCTGGCGCTGGGACGCGCGCTGACGCAAGCTGTGCTTGATCGCGCCGCAGCCCATGGACGAAAAGCCGTCTATCTCGATACGGCGCCCGCGTCCATGGGAGCCGCGCACCGGCTATACCTGGAGATGGGGTTCGAGCCTTGCGCTCCGTATAACGACAACCCAGTGGAGGGGCTGGCTTGGCTGAGAAAAGCGCTGTGAGTCGAGGCGCTGGCGGATCCCGATGACTCCAACTTTGGTGTTGACCCATTCTTGCTATTGCATTCCCGCGCGGCGCATGTTAACTCTTAAGCCAATACTCATTTGATTGCTGCCGAGCAAGTAACCCTCCCCGGACGGCAGCAGACAGGACACGAATTCCGCCATGAAGATCGGTACAACGATTCGCGCTCACCGGCTGCAGAAAGGCCTGTCACAAGGCGATATCGAAAAGAAGACCGGGCTGCTGCGCTGCTATCTTTCGCGCGTGGAGAACGGCCATACCGTTCCCTCGCTGGACACGCTTTCGAAGATTGCCCTGGCTCTCGACCTTCCCATTGCACAGTTCTTCGCCGACGACTCGTTCGGGCACCAGTTCAACTCCCAGAAGCTCACCGACGAGGAACTGCGATTCCTGACACAAATCCGCCGCTACTCGTCGAATCTGAACGAGAGCGACCGCAAGTTGCTGCTGGCCATGGTGAAAAAGTTCGCCGCTACTGCTGTGCGATAACGTTCAGCCATTGAGGGAGTGGGTCAGGCCCGCTGGGGGCGGGACGTTGTCTATATAGAAAGAAAACAGCACGAGCAATCCGACCACGATGCCAACGGCAAGGCGCAGCCGGGTTTGAAAGACTCTTCGCGGAGATCCGAGCCTTGGCACCATGGGAGCCGCAAAAAGCAAACCGCAGGCGAATCCGCCCAGATGGGCCATGTTGTCAATATTCAGGCCGGAATGCAGAAACAGGTTTCCGCCGCTGATGGATAAGCCCAGCACCAGGTTCAAGGCAGCGAAGTAGATTACGGATCGGCGCAGCCTCTTCAGTTCCAGAGGAGGCAGCGGCAATCGGTTCGACTTCAGCAGCACAATCAGCGCGCCTGCGATGCCGAAGACCGCACCCGACGCTCCTGCCCCGGCGGGGAAGTAGATACCCCCATCGCGGATGGGAAAGAGCCAGTTGATGTCCACGGACAACAGGTTCCCCGCCGCGCCGGTGAGAATGTAGACCGCCAGCACGCCAAAAGACCCCATGAGCGGCTCAGCCAGCAGGCCCAGGTTCCACAGGCACCACATGTTGGTGGCCAGGTGCAGCAGGCCCACGTGCACAAACATGGCGGTGACAATCCGCCACCACTCCCCGTTTATCAGAACGGAACCGGCGTTGTTGGCTCCCCACTGCATAAGCTGGTCGGGGGTGGGAGCCAGGACGCTCAGACCGCTTCCCACCATCGCCAGGAAAACCGCGCAGTTGATCCCCACCAGCAGATACGTGGCCGGAGCCGTAGCCCATGAGGACCGGGGCCTGCGCACCCCCTGCGGCGGCGGCATTTCCGGCCCGGGAGGCAGGATTTCGGGTTCGACACCGGGCTCCACGCGAACGGGTCCACGATCGAAGGGCGATGGTGTGGGGGAGTAACTGCCCATCCTCCCACTTTAATGCATTTCTAAGAATGACGTTCCAAAGCGCGTCCCATTGCAGACGTCGGCGAAGCTGATTCCCTCCGGCGATCACTGAATCGGCCCGGAACTTCGATGTAGTCTGGAGTTTGGTCCATCGGGATTCGCGGAAATTTAATTTGCGCCGCGAGACTGGCCACCATTCATAGGAGTCAAATCGTGAACGAATCTCAAACTTCGGCAAAGTCCATTCATCGAGCATTGTTAAGCGTGACAGACAAGACCGGACTGGTGGAGTTTGCACAAGCCCTGGCAGAGTTTGGCGTTGAGCTCATTTCAACCGGCGGCACTGCCCGCACGCTGCGCGAAGCCGGCCTGGCGGTGAAAGATATCAGCGAACTGACGGGCTTTCCCGAGATGCTTGACGGGCGGGTAAAGACACTTCATCCGCGAGTGCACGGCGGGTTGCTCTATATTCGCGGCAATGCCGATCATGAGGCCGCAGTGGCTTCGCATGGAATTCAGCCCATCGATATGGTGGTGGTCAACCTGTACGCGTTCGAGAAGACAGCGGCTCAGCCCGGAGTGGCCTTCGGGCACCTGATCGAGAACATCGACATTGGCGGGCCGTCGATGGTTCGCTCGGCTGCGAAGAACTTTGAGGACGTGGCGATTGTCACGCGGGTTGCCGATTATCCGGCGCTGATCGAAGAGCTGCGGACAAACGCAGGAGCATTGTCACGGGCAACGCGCTGGCGCCTGGCGAAGCAGGCCTTCGCGACCACTGCTGCCTACGACACGGCCATTGCCAATACGCTGGACCGCATTGCAGAGGCGCCCGCGCCTGCTTCCCCTGCAGAGCCGGACATGGATGCGCTGCCGTCGACTCTACGCATCAACTTTCCGCTGGCACAGTCGCTGCGCTACGGCGAGAATCCGCACCAGCGGGCGGCGCTCTACGCGGATGGCTCGGGACTGGGCGTGGCGGGCGCAACGCAACTTCAAGGCAAGGAGCTCAGTTTCAACAACCTCGTCGACCTGGACGCATGCTGGGAACTCGCCCAGGAGTTTGACGAACCTGCCGTCATTATCGTCAAGCACACCAATCCCTGCGGCGCGGCTACCGGGGCAACCATCCTTGAGGCGTACCAGAAGGCACTGGCGGCCGATCCTGTGTCGGCGTTTGGCGGCGTGATCGGGATCAACCGGGAGGTGGACGGGAACGCCGCAGCGGAGATTGCCAAGCTGTTTGTGGAGGCCATTGCGGCGCCAGGCTTCACTCGGGAGGCGCGCGAGCGGTTTGCCGCCAAGAAGAACCTGCGCTTAGTAGAGGTGCATGCCGCTCTGGTGCGGCCGGTGGTGAAGCAGGTGTCCGGCGGGATGCTGCTGCAGGACGCGGATAAGGGTCGCGTCACCGAGTCGGAACTGAAGGTGGTGACCTGGCGGCCGCCAACGGCGGAGGAGCTGCGCAGCCTCCTGTTTGCATGGCGCATCGCCAAGCACGTCAAGTCAAACGCCATTGTCTACGCACGCGATGGGCAAACGCTGGGCGTGGGCGCCGGACAAATGAGCCGCGTGGATGCTGCACGCTTCGGAGCCATGAAAGCAGCGCTGCCTCTCAAGGGGTGCGTAGCCGCTTCCGACGCGTTTTTCCCTTTTCCGGACGGGCTGGAGACGGTTGCCGAGGCGGGAGCGACAGCAGTGATTCAGCCCGGCGGCTCGGTGAAGGACCAGGACGTAATCGACGCCGCGGACCGGCTGGGCGTGGCGATGGTCTTCACCGGGATCCGGCATTTCCGGCATTGAAGGTGCAGGGGACGGGTAATCCTCGCCAGCGATTGGCGGAGTTGAACATGCAAGGAGCCGCGCAAGGACGGCAGGTGAATTGGCTCGGGGCCATGGCTGCGCCTTGTGCTTCAAACACCCAAAAGTGACAGGGAACACCACCTGCTTACCTGCGGGGGGATATATTGCCTGGCAATTCGGGATTTTTCAGTGCAAGCGCACGGCCATCGTCGCGTTCTTGAAAAAGGAGGCTTTGCCATGAATCGAATTGCCGTCGCCACTGCCGTTGTCTTTGCCGCGCTCCCGATTGTTGCCGGCGCTCAGGCTCCCGTAGCCCTGGCCACCCCGCCGGGCGTCACTGGAACGTTTGACCGGACATCCATCGTCCTCGCCTACTATCGCTCGCCGTTGTGGAACGCCATCCTGGCTGATCGCCGCTTCGAACTCGAGACGGTCAAAGCCGCGAAAGACGAGGCGAGAGCCAAGGAACTGGAAAAGTATGGCAGTGAGAGCCAGGTGATGGCCATGCAGCAGCTTGCCGGAAAAGCTCCCATTGACAACATCGTTGCGGTCCTGCGGCCGGAATTCAAAGAGCTTACCACCAGGATGAAGCTCTCCAGCGTGGTTGAGGCCTCTGCCGCAGACCCCAAAGCGGCAACTGTGGACGTGACTTCCCTGCTCATGGACTGGCTGAAGGCAAGCGCGGAGACGCGCAAGATGGCAGCCGATATGCAGACGCAGAAGCCGGCTGCCAAATAAGCGGTTTAGGCTTTCATCTTCCGGGGAAAAATTGCTCCTTCGGGTTCAGGTAACGTGTCGCCGAGAGAAAATCCCGCATTCCGGCGCACTTTTGCGACCAATGGCAGGTAGAATCGTCTCTACAGTAGGCAGAGTTGCTCCCACCGGCTGCCTGCGCCACCTGTCGGCTGTCCGGAGCGGGTAAAACCCCATTCGGCCGGTTCGGGAGGCTTGGACCCCAGGATGATGAATATAAAACCGACTTTACTGCACCCTTGGCTGTCATTTGCCGCAGCGTCAATCGTTCTTCTCCCGGCGCCGCTGGTCTGCGCGCAATCGACGCCCGCGACGGCCGTGCCGGGCGCAACTGCGCCCGCGAAGCCCTTTGTGCAGCAGACCGGTGAGAACTCGCTTCACCAGGCCGCGACGGCGCCTTCTGACCGCGCTGTCGCCTATTATCACCTGTCGCTGGCCAACATCTATGAGGACGAGGCGCTCGAAAACGGCAACACCGATGCCGCGCGGCTGGCCGTGGACGAATACAAGTACGCGCTCAATGCCGACCCCAATTCCCCGCAGTTGAACGACGGGCTTGCCGACCTCTATTTCCGCTCCGGGCACATGCATGAAGCCGAGATTACGGCGCGAAATCTGCTCAAGACTTCTCCCAACGACATTGATTCCCATCGGCTTCTGGGACGAATCTACCTGCGTCAGTTGAGCGACGCATCGAACGCAGTCTCCTCGTCGTCCCCCTCCGGCAACGCCCTGGACCTGGCCATCGTTGAGTTTGAAAAGATAGTGGCGCTGCAACCGAAGAGCGTCGAGGACCGCATGGTCCTGGGCCAGCTTTACACGGTGAAGCACGAGCCCAAAAAGGCTGAAGACCAGTTCAAGACGGCCCAGGCCATTGAACCCGACTCCGAAGAAGTGGTTCTGAACCTGGCACGGCTCTACGCCGAGAGCGGTGACTTGGCGCACGCCGCCAAGGTGATCGAGGCCGTCCCGGTGAACGACCGCAGCCCCAAGATGGAAGTCGCTCTGGGCGCGGCCTACGACCAGTTGAAGCGGCCCAAGGACGCCATCGCCGCCTATCAGCGCGCTGCCGATATGGACCCCGGAGACGCGCACACGCTGGACGCGCTGGGCCAGGCGCTGCTCGGCGATAACCAGCTTGATGAAGCCCTGAAGCAGTTCAAGTTGCTGGCCGAAGCCGATCCGGAAGATACCGAGGCGCTGGTTAATATTGCGGAGATTCAGCTCCGCCAGGGCAAGCTCGAGGACGCCCTCGCGACCATTCGCAAAGCGCGCAAGCAGGACCCCACATCGCTCGAAGCCGGCTTTAAAGAAGCGCATCTGCTCGACATGCTGGGCCGCTTTGACGAGGCTGCGCAGACCTACGAGAAGATGGTCGACCTGACCTCGCATGCCAACGGCGCTTACACCGCCGAAGAGAAGAGCAACCGCAGCTTCTTCCTCGACCACTTGGGCGCGGTCTATCACGAAGAGAACAAGACCGACCAGGCCATTGCCGCTTACCAGAAGATGGTCGACATGGGCGGCGACAGCGCGCAGCGCGGCGTTGAAGAACAGGTGGAGACGTTCATCGACGCCAAAATGTTCAATCAGGCCGCGGACCTGGCGCGCAAAGCTGCGGATGCCAACCCCAAGGACTCGGACATGAAGCTGATGCTGGCCGGAGCCCTCGTGGAACAGGGCAAGAACGACGAAGCCATCGCCTTGACCAGGAGCCTGCTCGACAACACCGACAAGGATCGCGCGGTGTGGCTGAAGCTGGGCCAGTTTTACGCCGAGATGCGCCGCTGGAAGGACGCCGACGACGCCTACTCCAAGGCGACCCCGCTCTCAACCAAGCCGGAAGATCGCGCCTATCTGCTGTTCCTCAAGGGCGCGCTGGCCGAGCGGCAAAAGCACCTCGACGCCGCCGAGCAGTTATTCCGTCAGGCGCTTGATCTGGAACCGAACAGCGCCGCAACGCTCAATTACCTCGGCTACATGCTGGCCGACAAGGGGATTCGCCTGCCTGAGGCCCTCAAGCTGATTCGCAAGGCCGTTGACATCGATCCCATGAACGGCGCTTACCTCGATTCGCTGGGCTGGGTCTACTTCAAGCTGGGGCAGTACGAACAGGCCGAGGAGAATTTGCGCCAGGCCGTTGAGCGCGACCAGACCGACGCGTCCATCCACGATCACCTGGGCGAGCTTTACGAGAAGACAGGCCGCATCCGCCTGGCCGCTGCGCAGTGGGAGCTTTCGCTTACCGAGTACGCTAAATCCGCGCCCGCGGACGTTGAACCGGGTGAGGTGGCCAAGGTGCAGCACAAGCTCGAAACCGCGCGGGTCAAGCTGGCCAAGCAAGACAGCGCCACAGCCCAGCCCAAGACCGAGTAGCCCTCCCCGCCAAAAACCTGTCATCCTGAGCGAAGTCGAAGGATCTGCGGTCGTTCTTCGGTCGGGTGCCGGAATCTAAAACACCCCTCCGTGCCCCATCCATTTCGCGGCTTTTGCGAAATGGGTGGGAGACCACAGAACCATCCCACACGCAACCGTATTCAAGCCGCGCAAGCGATCCGCCGCGGCGAACCCCACCGAAGCCGGCTACTGCTTCGTGTCCAGCGGGTGCTTCGCATCCTCAAAGAACTGGTTCTGCAGCTTCAGGCTTTCCTGGTCTGCCTTGATCGCTTTGAGCGCCTCCACAATCTGCCGCGACCATTCCTTCTGCTCGAACTCTCCCAGTTCCTTGTTCCCCGCCGCGCCTTCGCCGGAATAGTGATTGGGAAAGCGCGCATACCACCAGATGCCCGTATACACTGAGCCCGGCAGCGACTGCCGTTTCTGGTCTGCGCCCGATTCATCCGTGGCGCGGTCCATATGCACCAGGTCGGGCCGTGCAATCAGCATCAGCGAGGTCTCCGTCTCGCCCGCGTGCATGTCCATCTTGGTCTTCATCGCTGGCCGTCCCGGAGCGTCCCGTTCCGGCAGTCCGAAAACATACACCACGTAATCGCGCGGGCTGGCGAGTTGCGCCTGGGCAAACAGCGGCAGCAGGCTGTTGTTGCCTCCGTGGCCGTTCACAATCACCACCTTCTTGCAGCCATTCCGCGCCATCTCCTCGACCGTCTCCTGCAGCAGCGTCAACTGCGTGGTCAGGCTGTAAGCCACGGTTCCGGGCTGTTGTCGCGCCTCGAAGATCTGGCCGAAATAGTACTCCGGAAACACCACCGCATACTCCTGTTTCACCGCATTCATCACCGCGAAGCGCACATCCAGAAGGTCCGTTCCCAAAGGCAGGTGCGGACCATGCTTCTCGATGATCCCGAAGGGCAGCACGCAAACCCCCTGCGACTGATGAATGGCCGTGATGAAGTCCGGCCCGGTAAGTTCCTCCCATTTCGCCGGCAGGTTCTGCTGAGCCAGACCAAGCTCCGCGGCAAGCATGAGAACAAACAGCGAGACAACAAGGCTGCGCCTGGTTTGCATTGGATCCTCCTTGATTCACGAACGGAAAATCATAGCACCGCAGTGCACCTGCTACGCGAATGCGGGCATGAGCCGGCGAATAGAATGGTTCCTGTCGGGCCGAATACGTGCGCCAGAACATCGGTATGTACGACCACGGGTTGCATCAATGAGCGATTCAGGCTGTGGGCAGCGGTTGAGTTCGTTTCCGGATTGCCCGGAGTCGACAGTAGTTCAGAATGGAGCGTCCCCCCCGGTGAAGTAGGCTTGAGTGCCAGGTCGGCACTCCACGTTCATGAATGGCAGGTCCGATGACCAAAATTCCTCATTTCCTGATCCTGGAGCTCGATCCGATCGCGTCGGCTTCGCTTCCTCAGCATTTGAAGGGTTAGTATCTTCGCATGATCAACTGTTCCAACTGTGGGGCCGCTTGTTCTCAGAATGCAGACATCTGCTCCTCGTGCGGACACGGCATACCCATCCTCGACACGGCGACCCAGGCGCCGGATGGAACGGTTGCCGCGCCTGATCGCCCCGCTCCAAGTTTGCCGCCGCTCCGCCAGGGAGGATTTGCGCCAGGCACAGTGTTGGCGGGAAGGTATAGGATCGTGGCCTTGCAGGGGCGGGGCGGCATGGGCGACGTCTATCGCGCCGAGGATATCAAGCTCGGCATCGTTGTCGCTCTCAAGTTTCTTCCTGCTGCGCTTCAGAGCGATGCTGCAGCTCTCACTGCGCTCCTTGCTGAAGTCCGCAACGCCCGCCAGGTTTCGCATCCAAATGTCTGCCGGGTCTACGACATTGGCGAGGTGGATGGCCAGCACTTTCTGACCATGGAGTACATCGACGGCGAGGATCTGGCCTCGTTGCTGCGCCGCATCGGACGGCTGCCGACAGACAAAGCCCTGGAGACAGCGCACCAGATATGCGCGGGGCTTGCCGCAGCGCACGATTCCGGTTTTCTTCATCGCGATCTGAAACCCGCCAATATCATGCTCGATGGCCGAGGCCGGGTACGCATCACGGACTTTGGCCTGGCCCTGAGCCGCGACGATGCCTCCGGCCGGAACGAAATTGCCGGCACACTGGCCTACATGGCTCCGGAGCAGATTGACCGCGGCGAAGCCAGCGTTCGCAGCGACATCTACTCGATGGGTGTCGTGTTTTACGAGCTGTTTACCGGGCGTCTTCCCTTTCCCGCGACCACCGCCATGGAGTTGCGGCGGGCGCATCTGGAGTCTTCTCCCAGGACGCCGTCGTCTGTGGTCAAGGACATGGATCCAGTTGTCGAGAGCTCGATCCTCCGCTGCCTGCAAAAGGACCCCGCCCTTCGGCCGTCTTCCGTGCGCCAGGTGGCTGCTGGCTTTCCCGGCGGGGATCCGCTCGCGGCCGCGCTCGCTGCAGGGGAGACGCCATCGCCGGAGATGGTCGCCGCATCAGGAGGAACCGGGAGCTTGCATCCTCTCGTTGCCTGGATACTGCTCGCCGGCGTGGTTGCCGCGGTTACCGCGGCGATCCTGATGAGCGCCCAAACGATGCTCTATCGGCGCGTGCCGCTCGAAAAGCCACCGGAGGCGCTGGCTGAGCGCGCGCGCGACATTCTAAAGAGTATCGGTTACACCGAGCCGCCGGTGGATACGGCAATAGGGTTCGACGAGGGGACAGCGTTTTTGCGCTATATCAACGAACACGACAAGTCGAAAACGCGCTGGAACAACCTGGAAACTGGCGCATTCGTGTTTTGGTACCGAGGCAGCCCGCGGCCGATGGCGTCTTCAGACATGTTCTCGAATGCGCCTGGATTTGGAGTTCTTTGGATGGATGACCCCCCGTTGAACCAGTCCGGCATGACGCTGGTCAAACTCAATCCGCTCGGTCGCCTTACGCAGTTGATTGCAATCCCGCCACAGATTGACAACGAGGAGGGCCCGGCGCCTAAGCCGGACTGGGCGCCCCTGATCTCTGCCGCAGGCCTAGATCCAGCCAGGTGGACGCCAGATCAGCCATTGTGGACGCCTCAAGCTTATGGCGACGCACGCGCCGCGTGGACGGGTTCGCTGGCTGAGCGCCCCGATATCCCGATGCGGATTGAGGCTGCGGCATATCGGGGCAAGCCCATTTACTTCGAGTTGATCGGTCCCTGGACCCGTCCCGCACGCATGCAGCCGTATCAGACGACCGCCGGCGAGCAGGTGGGGTTGGCAATCTTGACTGTCCTGTTGCTTTCGATGGTTGTGGTCGGCGCACTGCTTGCCCGACGCAACCTCCGCCTCGGCAGGGGTGATCGCCGCGGAGCTTCCCGTCTGGCGTTTTTTGTTTTCGTGGTCTGGACGGTGGCGTGTTTCTTTGGCGCGCACCACGTCCCGAATTTAAATGAACTCGCGCTCTTCTTCGAGTCTTTGGCCTGGGGGCTTCTACTGTCCTGTTTCTTCTGGGTTCTCTACATTGCTTTGGAGCCGTATGTGCGCCGACGCTGGCCCGCAACGCTTGTATCGTGGAGCCGCTTGCTGGCCGGAGATTTTCGGGATCCGTTGGTGGGACATGACGTGCTTGCCGGTTGCCTTTGGGGGGCATTTGTTACCGATCTCGGGAACCTGGGGTGGTTTGTTACCTCCTGGCTCGGCGATCTTCCACCCGAGCCAATGGAGCACGGGCCGGATTGGGTATTTCTCGGTGCGCGCGCAACAATCGCCTCTATATCGAATAGACTAATTATCTCGATCGTATTATCGTTTGCCTTTCTGTTTATCCTGTTCCTCTTCCGGGCCATGCTTCGCAAGGAGTGGGCGGCCGCGGTCGCATTCGTTCTGTTCTTCACTGTCTTTCTTAACTCGGCGGTCCTATTCGGGGGAGGCCGGTTTGTTGCTATCACCTTTGTGATCGGCTTGATCCTGAATACGCTGACCGTGATTCTGATGATCCGGCTCGGCCTCCTGGCGCTTGTAGCATTGATCGTTTTCGGGCTTTGTTTCCTGAGTCTTCCCCTGACGACGCAGGGCTCAGCGTGGTATTCGGGCCTCAGTCTGGCGGGAATCCTGCTGATGGTCGCGACTGCGCTCTGCGCGTTCTATATCTCTCTAGGCGGCCGACCGGCTTTCGGAGGTTGGGTCATCGAAGAGTAAGCAAACGTTTCGTCTACCGCCGAATGGAGGGTTCCTGGGAGGCGAGTTTGGAGCCCGCGCAGGCGATGCGCTGTGTCCCGCCTGCGACAACCGTAGCTTTAAGCCTCGACACGCTCGAGCCGTCGCTGCAAACACGGGAAAGCCTGCGACTCGCACTGGAGACGCAGGCTTCCTGAAAGCTGCGATGGACGCAAGGCGGCCGCAGTGCAATCCCTGGCCGCCGTCCGGCCCGCTCGTATTTACTTCGTTCCCGCCGCCGCCGACGCAATGTACACATCCACATTGCTCTGGTCCACCAGCGAAGTGCCGGTATCCACGAATGCCGGGTAGGTGGCGAAGGAGTCGACGCTGTAGTCCTTGCCCAGTTGCTTGGGCGGATAGTGGAAGACGTCGTCCAGGGCCTTCAATCCCACATAGCCCATGGTAAAGGGCTTCTGCGCGATGGTGGCGTCGATGGTTCCGGCCTTGATGGCGTCGAGGGTGTCCTGGTCGACATCGAAGGCCACCAGTTCACGGCCTCCGCCGGCTCGCTTGATGGCATCGGCCACGGTCTTGCCTGACGAAGCTTCCAGGCACACAAAGGCATCGATCTTCTTGGGTCCCGTCAGGGCCAGGTATTCCTGCGCCTTGTCGAATGCGTTGCGGCTATCGCCCTTGATATCGAACACGTCGATGATCTTGATGTCCGGACGGGTGCCGAGTACGTCCTTGAATCCCTTCAGCCGCTCTTCGGTGTTGGGCTGCCCGCCAAGGGTGAAGAACACCACATTGCCTTTGCCGCCGAGCTTGGAGAGAATGCGCTTGCCTCCAAGCTGTCCGGCCTCAAGGTTGTTGGTGCCGACGAAGTAGAGTCGGCGGCTGCCAGGGTCGTCGGAATCCATCGTAATGACCGGAATTCCCGCCGCCACGGCCGCGTCAATCTCCGGCTGCAGCACAGACGAGTCGGCCACCGAGATCAGAATGCCCGCCGGCTTGGCGGCGACGGCATTTTGCAGCTCGACCAGCTCGGCTTTGGCATCGAGCGAGTCCGGCCCGACTACCCTGGCCGTCACCTTGAACTGGGCCGCAGCCTGTTTGAACCCCGCCGCCGCCGTTTGCCAGTAAGGCAAATTCACGTTGGCCGCAATCAGGTAGTAGACCTCTTTGCTCGAGTGCCGCTCATTGCACCCAGTGGCGATCAATACGCCCAGCGCCAATACACCCACTACCGCTCTCTCAATTGCTTTCATGCTTGCCTCCGGTCCAGGTCTGGAATGGCTTCGAGGCCAGAGCCTGTTTGAAGCGCGCTCAGGCCCGTAGCAAAATTTGGCTGGATGGTACTCCCGCAGGATTGCCGTTGTCCAATCCCCGCCGCGTAGGAAACGTTATAGCACCTGGAGCCAGGACCAATGGTGATCTTGGGCACCAAAGACTGCATCTCAGACGCTCAAGCCCCTGTGTGCGGTATAACCAAGACGTGAAGCTCCCATTTGTTCATTCAGCAGAATGATGACGAAACCCGCAAAAAGCTCGACGGCCAGGCTTCCCGCAGGAATTGCCGTTGCAGGCAACCGGGGCGACGCGCTTACGCGGCGCGCGCATGAAGAGCCGCTACACCCGTATCGCACACCTTTTGCCCGCGATGCCGCGCGCGTACTGCACTCCCGCGCATTCCGCCGCCTGGCCGGCAAGACGCAGGTCTTTACGCGTCTCCCCGCCGAGTCGCCTTCCGACCACTTCCGCAGCCGTCTGACGCACACGCTGGAAGTTACCCAGATCGCCCGCACGCTGGCCGCGACCCTGGGCCTGAATACGGAACTGGCGGAGGCGCTGGCGCTGGTCCACGACATTGGCCACCCGCCGTTCGGCCATGCGGGCGAGAAGGCTCTGGACGAAGCGCTCCGTGGATTTGGACTCACCTTCGACCACAACCTGCACGCGCTCCGGATTGTGACCTGGTTCGAGGAGCGCTATGCTGCTTTTCGCGGACTGAACCTGACCCTGGGTGTGCGCGAAGGCATCGTCAAGCACTCGCGCGATTACTCCTCGGCCGAGCACCCGGAGCTGGCTGCATACTTCCTCGATCAGAATCCGCCGCTCGAGGCGCAGCTTATCGACCTTGCCGACGAGATTGCTTATTTGACGGCAGATTTTGACGACGGACTGGACTCCGGAATCCTCACGCTCGACCAGGTGCGGGAAGGTGTGCCGCTGTTTCGCCGCTTCCATGACGCGGTGCTCCGGCAGTATCCCGGTGCGGCGGCCAAGCTCACCGTGAACGAAACGCTGAAGCGCGTTCTCAATCTGCTGGTGACGGACCTGATGCAGGAGGTCCGGGCTCGCGTGGCCGCGCTGGGCGCAACAACTCTCGAAGACATCCGCCGCGCGCCGAGCCGTGTTACCGCGCTCAGCACGCAGGTGGAAGCGGATCGGTCGGCCGCGAAGACGTTCCTCTACGACAACTTCTATAACTCAGCCGGCATGGAAGAGACCCATGCGCATGCCGCGCGGGTTGTCCAGGGCTTGTTCCGCGCGCTGATCGAAGACCGCGCCCAGCTGCCGCCGGATCACCACGCGCAGATTCCCACGCAGGGGCTGGCGCGCACGGTCGCGGATTATATTGCGGGGATGACGGACAGCTATATCGAGCAGGCGTGGCTGCGCTGCAGCGCGGCCAAGCGGGGGTGACCTGAAACGCCGCTGGAGCTGGTTGCATAAATCAGGCTTTGAAAGGGCACGGCTTTAGCCGTGCCGCAGAAGCCGCATAGAACTTGGGGCTTCAGCCCCTGAGGGATGCTCTGCGAGGGCCGGACAGCATTTATGCAACCAGCTCTTGGAACTTTCCTGCTCCTTTTCGACTCTTCACTGCGCATGGTATGCTTCCCTCCATTCTTCCCCAGACTCTTCTCCAGGAGATCGACATGGCGCACGCACCGCATTCTCACAAGCATCCCCATCACCATCACGGGTTGCGCACCCCATCGCGCCGCGAATTCCTCTCATCCGTTATTTCCGCCGCGGTGTTGGCCCCCTGGGCATTGAGTCAGCAACAGCCCCAAAGCCCATCCGAAATAGCGGAGCGCTTCCGTAAGATGTCGGAGGATTACGAGCGCGAGGGCCTGGCTCCTTTCAAAGGAATTACCACCAACGGTGAAGTTGTGCCCGGGTTGTTTGAGATCAGACCGACCGGCGCGTCGACCGAAGCGGTTCGCAACGCGGCGGAAAAGTTCATTGCCACTCTTAGCTCCGTGCAACTGGCCAGAACCATGTATCCGGTTGACGACATCGAATGGCGAAAGTGGATGAACCAGCACTTTTATGCGCGCCAGGGCGTCTGCTTTGCAGAAATGACGGATGCGCAGCGAGAGGCTGCCTTTAACCTGATGCGCGCCTCGCTCAGCTCGCAAGGGTTCGAGCTCACGCGGAACATCATGCGCCTGAACGAAACCCTGGCCGAGTTGTCGGGCGACCATGATTTCCTCGGAGAATGGTTGTACTTCATCCAGGTCTTCGGCAAACCGTCTGCAACGGAACCGTGGGGCTGGAAACTCGAGGGCCATCATGCCATCGTGAATTATTTTGTGCTCGGCGATCAGGTGGTGATGACGCCGTTGTTCGTCGGATCGGAACCGGCGCGTGCCACGTCGGGCAAGTACAAAGGAATTGAAGTCCTGCAGCGGGAGCAGAATGACGGATTGGGGTTGCTGCTATCGCTGCCCGAGCCACTGCGGAAGCAGGCTGTGCTGAACTTCTCCAAAACCGGCGACAATAATTTGACTGAAGCCTTCAAGGACAACGTGGTGATCGACTATGCGGGATTGAGAACCAACGAACTCCCCGCCCCGGTGCGTCAGCGCTTCCGCGACTTGATCCACCTGTACGTGAGCAACATGGACGAAGTGCATACGCAAGTGAAGATGGACGAAGTGGATCGCCATCTCGACAACACCTGGTTCACCTGGATTGGCGGCACACAGGCCGACAGCGCCTTTTACTACCGAGTGCAGAGCCCCGTCATCCTGATCGAGTTCGACCATCAGCGCCCCGCCAATCTCAGCAGGTTTGCAAGTGACCCCGACAAGCCAACCCAGCAGCACATCCACTGCGTGGTGCGAACGCCCAATGGCAACGACTACGGAAAAGACCTCTTGCGGCAGCATTATCTCGCCCATCGCCACACCGCTTGAAGTCGCGCGACGCCTCCTGCCTTTCGCTCCCGGAGTGAGCGGCCGAGAATAGCCCAGAGCAACCCTGAGCAAAGCGAAGGGGCCGCCCTGGGAGACCAGCCTGAGCAGACCCCATAAGCCCCGTAGGGGCGACCGAATTCATTTGATCTCCGAATTGAGCGCGCCCTTACTGCACCGTCCCCGCCGGCCTCAGCCTTCTCAGGTCCAGCGCGCACTCCACCGCATTCTGCGCATGCAGCCGCAAATTATCCGAAGCGGCCCACAACCAAAGCCGCGAAGCCTGATTGGGGTTGCGCCCATCCTTCTCCGGCCTCAGCCGCACCAGCACATCGTTCTGCCCCGTCGCCGCAAGGTTTGAAGGCGAATCGGTGTCTTCCAGCACCAGGTCCACGTGCTCGCCGCTCAGAGCCTCTTCGAGCGCTGAAATGTCGACGGCGCGCTCCATTTCGACGGCAATCGAGAAGGCGTGGCCGTGGAAGACCGGCGCGTGGATCACCTGCAATGCCAGCCGTGGCCAGCGGCCGTCACCCAGGGCCTCGTAATGGCGGCGAATGCGCGCATCTTCCGCGCCCAGATTGATGGTGGCGCTCTCGCCCAGCCCACTGAGCAGGTTATAGGCCGCTTGCGTGTCGTAGGTGGCTCTGGGCAGACTTTGAAAGCTCAACAGGCTCACGGTCTGCTGATGCAATTCATCCATGGCCGCGCGGCCAAACGCGCTGGCTGGTTCCAGAACCGTGGCCGCGGCAAAGCGCACCGGCGCAGCCAACTGCAGGCGCTCAAGCATCAGTGCAAGGGCCAGGGCGGCCGGATGCGCAGGCACGACGGCGGGGGTGAAAAGGTCAGCGGTAGTTGATTCGGAGCCCAGCCAGGGAGCGCGCACCAGCACCCCGGTTTCCTGATCCAGCGCACCGCTCAAATCCAGCACCGTTGACCCGGCGCGCAAGGCCTGCAGCCAATGCTTGCGCGTCAGGGCCTCCGAGCCGGCAAAAAAGGTGAAGTCCGCGCGCTCGAACGAATCGGCGTCGATGACCTGGATGAATGTGACTTCATCCCCCACCTGGTCCAGCTGCCCCTGCGCCTCTTCCTCGTCAAGCAGGGCGAAGGTCGCCCCGGCAAGCGGCGAATCTGACAGGGCTTCCTTCAGCTCACGCCCCAGCAGCGTAGAGGCTCCGGCAATGGCGATCTTGTACACAGGTTTCCTTCTTCTGCTTGAAAATTTAGAGTGGTCTCAGCGAATCGGGCTCAGCCGGACGTTCATCGGGAACGGCGTGGCGGGCCGGCCTTCGCCGGCGGCGCGACCAGCCGTAAGCCGCACGCGCCCAGATTCCAGAAAACATATAGATCAGGCCGAGTGCAAAAAGCACCACATTGGAATAGCGCAGCATGACGTAAAACACGATGGCCAGCACAAAGAGAAGCTGGAAGGGATGGCTGCGCGAGAAGTTGATTTCCTTGCCCGACCAGAAGCGCCAGGTGCTTACCATCAGGAATCCGCACAGGCCCACCAGGACCAGCCATTCGATGGCCACCCACCAGGCCTCCACTGGATATCCTCCAAAGAAATGCACGGTTGCCGCCAGAAACCCTGCCGCGGCCGGAATCGGCATTCCTACAAAGTACTTTCGATCTGGCCGGCCGGGGTTGCGGGGTTGCGCATCATGCGAGATGTTGAAGCGCGCCAGCCGCGACACGCCGCCAATGAGGAAAAGAAAGCAGATGAACGCGCCGGCCTGATGGAGGTGAAGCAAAAGCTCCGGGTTGATGGAATTCGGAAGGTAGTGGAAACCCCAGATCAGCGCCAGCAGGCTGGGCGCCATGCCGAAGGTGATGGCGTCCGCAAGAGAATCGAGTTCCTTGCCAAACTCGCTGGTGGTGTTGGTCATGCGGGCGATGCGGCCGTCCAGCGAGTCGAAAGGAATGGCGAACAGGATGGCCATGGCCGCCCAGTCAAGGTGAGTGTGCGTCTCGCCCGGGCCGGTAATCGACTTGATGGTCTCAGTGATTGAAAAGAAACCCGCGGCGATGTTGCCCACGGTAAACAGCGATGGCAGCAGGTACATGCCGCGCCTGAGCCGCGCCTGGGCCTCAGCCCTGACACGTGCGGGGTCGCGGTCGCGCCCGTTCAAAGTGCCGCTCCCTCTTGCGCTTGGGCTTGCATGGCCGCCAGCACACTCTCGCCGCCCTTGACCTTCTCGCCCACCTTCACCTTCAGCACCGCCTCAGCGGGCAGGATCACGTCCACGCGGGAGCCAAATTTGATGAGGCCCACGCGCTGGCCGCGCTCGACCGAATCGCCTTCGGCAGGATTGAAGACGATGCGTCGGGCCAGTAGCCCCGCAATCTGCTTGAATGTGACCTCGAAACTCTTGCCCTTCACCGTGACCGCATTTTGCTCGTTGCGGTCGGCCGAGGCTGGGTTCATGGCGTTCAGATATTGGCCCTTCTGATAATGCACACGCGTTAGCACGCCGCCGATGGGTGAGCGATTCACGTGGACATTGAAAACACTGAGGAAGATGCTGATGCGCTGGCGCGGGCCATCCGGAGTGGAGATGGAGACGGTTTCCGTAACCAGGCCGTCGCCGGGGGAAACAATCAGCCCAGGGGCCGAAGGAATGGCGCGCTCGGGATCGCGGAAAAACCAGAGAAAAAAGCCTGCCAGGAGCACCGGGGCAACGCCCCAGGCCCAGTTGCCGGTAAACCAAACCAGCACTCCACCAACCAGCAGCAAGCTGAAACCGTAGATGTAACCGTCACGAACCATCGTCCCCAACGATTATACGGGCTTTCTGCTGGTCTGCCGACTCTTGCCCCGGAGGCTTTTTAGACACACTCAACGGGGGAGGGCCGCATACGGAAGCCGGCTATCCAACTTGCCTGGAATATCCCTGAATCGAGTGCCTAGGCAATCGCCAGTTGACGGCGTTCCAAGGCAAAAATCAGGTCCTTTGCGTGCAGCTTCAGCTTCTTCAGCCGCACCTCTTCCAGCTGTTCGTCTGCGGAGAGGTAGGGTTTTCCAAGCAATTCTTCCAACCGCTGAGCGTAGCGATGATGTTCGGCATGCAGGCGATCTATCTCTTCACTCAGCGTGGGGTCCTGTATTTCGTCCATCAAGCACCTCCGTGGATTAACTGAACATTTACATATACCGCTGCCACTGTGCAATGGGCAAGAGGGAAAATCGGGGAAAGTTGTCAACGCCTGTGGAATTCGGGAACGAACACTGCCGGATGTGAGGGTAATCACTCGATTTGGCCTGAGCGAATCACTCGCCGCGGCCAAATCAGTTCACACCAGCTTCATCCGCATCAGAACCGCATCCTCCTCAGGATCAGCGTAGTAGCGCAATCGGCGCCCGCTCTCTTCAAACCCCTGCGCGCGATAAAAACCAAGCGCCGTCCGGTTCGACGCGCGCACTTCCAGAACCAGCTCGGTCACCTGATCCTTTCGTAACTCTCCGGTCAGCGCCCGCAACAGAAGGGCTCCCAATCCGCTCCGTTGATGCTGTGGGGCGATAGCGATTGTCTCCAGTTCCGCTTCCGGCCCAAGCAACCCGGCTATGGCAAACCCCAAGATTCGTTCGCGGCCTTCAATGGGGAACGCTTCCCGAACTGTCGAAAAGCCCGCTCTGGCCTGGATTCGCAAAGGTTCTGTAACAGGGCACGGCTTCAGTCGTGCCGCAGGGGCTGAATCCGCGTGGGCTTCAGCCCCTGCGGGATCCCATTCGTTCGTTTCCTCGAAATCGGAGCCTCTTTTCTGGGTCTGTTCCGCCCCTGATACATGAGCCTCGACGGATTCGGTCACTGAGACCCCCTCCACTACCAGCGCAATCCGGGGCGGCGCATGCTGCTGATCCATCGCCGCCATGTATGCGGACACCGGCCAACGCGGCGTCTCCGCCAGGCTGGCAGCTATTTCAACCACGCGGTCAAGGTCGGCCGAGGTCATGCGGCGAATACGCCCTTGCGACGCTTGCGAGCTCATGCGCCGCGCACCTTGGCTGCATCGCCAAAGATCTCGGCATCGGAGCGGCGCAGGTAGTTCCCGTCGAGGAGGGCGACGTCGGCAAAAGCGGCGCGGGTAGCGCGGGTCGCGTAGAGTTTCAGGGCATCAGCCGCGGTGGGCGGGTCGGTTCGCACCAGGGAAATTGCCGGCCACGCGGCACTCAGAAGCACGGCGGCCGCGTCATCGCACAGCGCAATTTGCGCACTCGCCGCATGGAGGTTCGCCAGCTCATCCGCCCCGGCAAGCAGTTCCCGCGGCGCGCCGCCTGCTGCGGCAAGGCGCAGGAAGACCTCATGGCGATGCGCATCGAGAGCAGCAGAATCGATCCCCGCCTTCCACGCCAGCACTTCCAGCCGCGAAACTGCAACCACGGGAATCTGCGTGGCTTCCGCCAGGCCCTTGACCGCACTCAGTCCCACGCGCACGCCGGTAAAGCTGCCTGGACCGTTGACCGCGACGATGGCACCCAGATCTTTCAATGCGACGCCGGCGTGCGACAGCAAATTCGCAACCGCAGCCACCAGCGTAGCCGAGTAGTTCCGGCCCTCAAGCTCAATCTGCTCCAGAATCTCCACGAAGTTGCTCGTGAGCGTGCCCAGCGCCACCGAGCCCGCCGGGCCGCAGGTGTCGATGCCCAAAAGAAGCCTGGGCTCTGCTGGAAGAGTGTTTTGGGCATTCGGCATAGCTCAACCAGCATGACATAGCAGCAAGAGCCGCTTCCAGTCCGGTTGGTGCGGGAACATGCCTGAATCCTTTACTCTGGATGAGCGATCTCCTCTTCAACCGGGCACCCCAAACCAGCCGACGAATACCGAAAGGGCCAGCACTGGCAGCCGCAGCCACACTTTCGTTCCACGACACATGGCGGCCCCGCGCCAATCCGTGGGTTATCGCCATCACGGTCACGCTGGCGACCTTCATGGAGGCGCTCGACACCTCCATCGCCAACGTCGCCATGCCGCACATCGGTGGGTCGCTCTCCGCCAGCCGCGACGAGGCTACCTGGGTGCTGACCAGTTACCTGGTAGCCAATGCTGTCGTGCTGCCCATCAGCGGATGGATCGCCAACCGCATTGGCCGTAAGCGCTTCTACATGACCTGCGTGGCGTTGTTCACCATGGCTTCGCTGCTGTGCGGCCTCGCGCCGACGCTGGGCGTGCTGGTCATTTGCCGCGTGCTGCAAGGCGCGGCCGGCGGAGGCTTGCAGCCGAGCGAGCAGTCGATCCTGGCCGACACGTTCTCGCCGCAAAAGCGCAGCATGGCCTTCGCCGTTTACGGCATGGCCGTGGTGCTGGCGCCGGTGCTGGGCCCAACAGTCGGCGGCTGGATCGTGGACAACTATAGCTGGCGATGGATCTTCTTCATCAACATCCCGGTGGGCATTCTCTCGCTCTACCTGACCAACCGCGTGGTCGAGGACCCTCCCTACCTGGCCGCAATCCGCAAGCGCCGCGAGGGCGTGGACTACTGGGGTCTGGGCTTGCTGGTCGTCACCATCGGGACTTTGCAGACCATGCTCGACAAAGGACAGGAAGACGACTGGTTCAGCTCCCGCTTCATCACCACCTGCGCGGTCATTGCCGCCATCGGCCTGGTGGTCTTTGTTTATCGCCAGTTGCACGTGGCGCACCCTATCCTCGACCTGCGCCTGTTTGCACAACGCAATGTGGGCACCACAATGTTCATCATGTTCACGGTGGGCGTTTCGCTTTATTCGTCCACCGTGCTGATTCCGCAGTTTCTCCAGGAGATCATGGGCTACTCCGCTCGGCAGGCCGGCATGGCCGTATCTTCCGGCGGCATTGCGCTCATGTTCCTTTTTCCGGTCGCGGGATTTCTGGCTCCCAAATTCGATCCCCGCCGGCTGGTAGCCATGGGCTTCGTCATCACCACCTTCGGCCTCTATCGCATGGCTGGGCTCAATCTGAATGTCCCCTTCAGCATGGCGGTCAGCTGGCGCGTGGTCATCGCGCTCGGCCTGCCCTTCCTGTTCATCCCCATCAACACCCTCTGCTATGCGGACGTTCGCCAGGAGAAGTACAACGAGGTAAGCGGCATGTCGGCGCTGATGCGCAATCTGGGCGGCTCGGTCGGCATCAGCTTTGTAACCACGCTGCTGGCGCGCCTGACGCAGAAGCACCTGTCCATGCTCAACGCCCACACCGTTGCCGGCAACGGCCCCTTCGAAGGGATGCGCTCCGGACTCGCCGGCACATTCATGAGAAACAGCGCCGGAGCCATGCCCGACGCAATGCAGCGCGCCGGCGCGCAAATCTACGGCATGGCCCAGATCCAGGCCCGCCTGCTCGCGTATGTCGATGTGATATGGACCTTGGTAGCACTGACCGCGATCCTCATCCCGCTACCGTTTCTGATGCGCCGCCCCAAGAAGCTCGGCCCCGCGCCGCCGGCGCACTGATTCAGCGAAACCTTGGCGCGCTGTTGCCGGAAGACTGGAGAATTAAACAGCCTTTGTAAGCGGAATAATCTCGGATCGCAAGAATTGAATCCGACCAATGAGAGCCCGAGCATTCTCGATAGTGGGCGCACCGTTGACGGGAATCAGATCTTCTATGCTCTCACCCGCCTCAATTGCTTCCGCCCATTCCGTCATTTCAGTGCAATACCCGTCCAATGCATCGGCCACTGACGGATTATCCTCGACCACGATGTAAGCAGGTGGAATGTCTCCAACAATGACCCACAGCCATGGGTCGACACCGTCAAAGTGCGAAGCAATGTGGAACAGGAAAACCGAAACCACCCCGCCGACCCCGTACGCCAAATATTGCTCGGTCACGCCTTCACACCAGTCGTGATCGCTCAGAAACTGGAGTGCCTCTGCCGCCATTTCCAGGAGAAGCTCCGTGTCGGCATCAGAATCGCCTTCGATTGAACCGACTGGCAACATCTTACTGATATCAACTGGGCAATCGATCATCTTGGCCTCAAACCGTCGCTAACGCCTGCTCCAAATCCGCAATCAAGTCTTCCTTATCCTCAATCCCCACCGAAATCCTGACCAGCCCCTGCGTGATGCCCAGCCGCTCCCGCTCTTCGTCGCTCAATGCCGCATGGGTCGTGGTCGCCGAGTGTGAAGCAAGCGACTCCACGCCGCCCAGCGACTCCGCATTGAGGAAGAGTTTCACCGCGCCGAGGAACCGTCCCGCGGCCTCCTGAGTCCCAAGGTCGAAGCTCATCATCGACCCGAATCCCTTTTGCTGCCGCACTGCCAACTCATGCTGCGGATGCGTCTTCAATCCCGGATAAGCCAGGCGTGACAGCTTCGGCTGCGTGGACAAAAACTCCGCCACAGCACGACCGTTTTCCTCGTGCGCTTTCATGCGCAGAGGGAGCGTCTTGATGCCACGCAGCACCAGGTAGCACTCGAACGGTGAAAGAATGCCGCCGGCCGCCTTCTGCACCAGCAGAAACCGCTCCTTGTGCTCGGGTTTGGAGCCGATCAGCGCGCCGCCCAGGCCATCGGAGTGGCCGTTCAAAAACTTCGTCGTCGAATGCATCACGATATCCGCGCCTAGCGCCAGAGGGCTCTGCAGCACCGGCGACATGAAGGTGTTGTCGACGCTGACTTCGACGCCGTGAGCGTGGGCAACGGCGCTCACCGCCGCAATGTCCGTCAGCGACATGATCGGATTGGTCGGCGTTTCGATGTGCATGAGCTTGGTCGACGGCTTGATCGCCGCCTCGACCGCGGCCAGGTCGCCCGTATCCACATATTCGATCTCGATGCCGTAGTTGCGTACGACAAGATTGAAGAGCCGTTGCGTGCCGCCGTAAACGTTATGCGAGCAGATAACGTGGTCGCCGGCGCTGAGCGTAGCCACAAGCGCATAAATAGCCGCCATGCCGCTGGCGAACGCATGCCCCGATGTCCCGCCTTCGAGAGCCGTGAGCGCTGCTTCCAGTCGGTCGCGCGTAGGATTGCCGGCGCGCGAGTAGTCCCAGCCCTTGTCAGTGCCAATGCCGGTGAGCTCAAATGTCGACGAGAGGTAGATAGGCACATTGACCGCGCCCGTCAGAGGGTCCGGATGCTGTCCGGCGTGGACGGCTAAAGTGGAATATTTGTAATCGGGCATGAGTCGGCTTTTGGCTCCTGGCTTCTAGCTTATCGTGGCAGAGTGCGGCACCGAAGATCTTCCTTCTTCGCGCTCGCTCACGACCCACCGCAAACCTGTCATCCTGAGCGAAGCGTACTTCAGCGGAGTCGAAGGACCTGCTTCTCCGTCTTCCCCCTCATCTCCATAACCACTGAACTGTCATCTTGAGCGAAGGTCGCCGCGGCGACCGGAGTCGAAGGACCTGCTTCTCCGTCCCCGCTCGATCCACATAACAACTAAAGGCCTGTCATCCTGAGCGAAGCGTACTTCAGCGGAGTCGAAGGACCTGCTTCCCCGTCTTCCCCCTCATCTCAATAACCACTGAACTGTCATCCTGAGCGGGTGATAGCTATTATATATATTATTGAATCTGATGGTTATAAACATTGTTATTATTGCTGTGCAGGAACTGTGCAGGACAATTGTGTAAATTTCAGCCGATACAAGTTCCTCTGGGTCTCTTGGGTATGAGCAGCATACTGCTTTTCTTGGTGGTGAACGCTCGGAAGGAGCGCTCCGTCAAGGCCGCGCATCTGGTGCGCGTTCATCGAAGCGAAGCGGAGAGCCTTTTACGGATGGTAGAGCGGAGAGTATGCGCAACCTCCTTACACGCTCAGCCCTAATGGCCTCCGGATTCGTAGTGCCCCGCATGACCGATGACAGAATCTATCCTGCGAGTGCCAATTCTTCCTTGGATGGAGCCCAAATCAGTGCAATACCGTCTGGGAGAACGACGACAATTCTCCGTTCGAGTCTGAAGGTTTCAGGCCTCTCATTCAAGTCGGCTAGTCTCTCTAGATTTCCGCTACGAATGTCCTTGATGACATCCCGCCGCAGTCCCCAAAAAAAGGCGCCACCCTCAGAGGGCTCCTCCATACCGACGAGCCACTTGGGCCAATGCACACCTTCCCAGATTGTTCCAACGTATCGCGTCTCATTCCACGTAAAACTGACGCGTCCTGCTTTTGTAGTCGGCAGCGAAAGCAGCGGATCGCCGTTTGTCAAGTAATGACGAAAGGTAGTTTCATCGCTGTACGACAGGTCTCTCATTCGCTCTCCAAACTGTCGAACGACACCGCCTTGGTAGTAGAAGAAGGGGGCGTAATGCCTCAGCAATATTCTGAACCTAGCACTTTGTCCTTCAGGCTCGCGCTTTCCAAGCGGGTCCACAATCATGATGTCAGCCGTCCTGGAAGTGTTCTTGGTTCGAGGGAAGACGATGATTCCGGCCGCCTTGGAAAAATCACCCTCCTCGAACTTGTCATATATCTCGTTGATCGCAGAACGCAGGTGTTGCCGGTTGATTCGTCCTCGCAGTTCAACGAGAACTAAGCTATTCTGCCAGTCATAGGCTTGAATGTCATGCAGGGACAATCCCGGTGAGCCTTCCCACTGGCTGTACGGGATTTGATAAATGCGGCTTGCTACTTCGACCCCGATTCCAAATGCAAGGATTTCACTCCTTGTCGCAGTGATACGAGCGTTTTGCTGATCTTCGACGACAAGCACATTTCGCAACCGGCTGGTTGCGTGCGGTTCAGCTCGCAGATTCCAGTCCTTTAAGAAGTCCCAAGCGGCTCTGATCTGCGCAATCTCTGATCCTTCTCCACGATCAATGATCCCGCCAGTAAAATGCATTCCAGCCCTGACCACGATTTCCATGATCGTCAGATTCAACCCGGAGGATTCCAGCGTTTGGAGCCTACTGTTGATTTCGTTTGGAATCCCGTCGCATCGGGATCGGTCGACTTCAACTTGGAAATGAACCGACGTGAGTGGAATTGGAACAACCGGTTGCGGAAGAGACAACTGATCTTCGAGACTAGACATTGTTCACAGGATATCAGGCGCAACCGTTGCGGCATGTCTATATCCCGAAGGCCAATGGGAAGCTGAGACCACTTGGTATCCCATCGATAAAAGACTGTGCGTTGCGAGTGCCGAACTTGCTGGCGCTGCTTCCCGGCACTAAGAGATTGGAACTGCACTAAGTACAGCCGCCAGCGGCGGCACGTGCAGAGAGATTTGCCGCTAAGAACGCCCCAGCGGGGCAGCGGCAAATCAGAACAATCTCAGTGAGGAGCGTCCGGGCCGGACATTGGGACGACTACGTCCCTGCGCCAGCCTCCGCCAGCGGCTCCGGCAAAAGACGGCTTCGGGAGGTTTATTGTCAGCGCGCCTTGCTGCGTTGACCTCCTTTAGACCTATCGTGAACCTCTGCCGCCTTCACCGCCTTGGCCTTGCTATAGTCCGGTTGCGGCAGTTCCCACCCCGCCATCCCTTGCAACACGCGGTCCGCGTGCTTGATGGTGTTCACGTGTCCATAGTGGGTTTCAATCATGTGGACGGAAGTTCCCATCTGCTCGGCGAGGAAATACACGTCCACGCCTTCCTGCAATCGGAGCGTGGCGTAGGTGTGCCGGAAGCAATAGGTCGAGCGCGGAACGCCCTGCGTGCCTTCGCGCAAATTCGCCTGGTTCAGAAGGTTTTCAATCAGCTTGCTGTAAAGAGTTTTTTCAGGCTTGCCCGTGGTGTTGGTAAAGACTCTGTCGTCCGGTTCCGTGGCTTTGGAGATCACGCGGATACGTTCCAGATACTCTCCGACGCTTTTAGGAGCCACCAGCTTGCGTGACTTGCCCTTGCCTTGGACAAACAGCACAACGATCTCACGGCCCTCGCGGTCTTTTGCAGGCATGATGTCGCGCCACCGCAGATTCTTCATCTCCGCCGGCCTCATGCCTGTATTGCAGGCAATCAGGATCATGTTGTAGGTGACGGTGCGATACCAGATA
>JBKQNU010000139.1:0-2868 GCA_052145815.1 Occallatibacter sp. | reverse complement strand
ATGGCCCCCTCGGTCGGGATCATTATCTACTTGTTTCGAATAAAAATACATAGGCCAGTTTGGTGCTGGGTGGGGTGGGGGGTGGTATTGGCGAAAGCGGGGCGTTCCCCTTCGGCTCCGCTCAGGGGCGGGATGACAACCTTCTTATAACGAAAGTTCGAGATGAGCGCGGCGGAGGGCGCGGGCGCTCCCGGTCAACGAAACGAACGCGATGAGAGGGGCGCGGGGCGAGTCGAGTCCGAACTGGCTCCGATGGCGACTGCGGCGCGGCCCACTTCTCGAAATGCGCGAGAAGTGGGGCACCCGGCGATAAATACCAGCGGGAACGGCGGCGGAGAGGAGGCGGACAGGAGTGTCCGCCCTACACGGCCGTCGGCTTTGACGGGGGCGTGGGGGTCGTCGTAGCATTTTGGCAGTGGGGAGGGGTTGTCCATGCGAATCTTGGTGGCGGGAATCCTCTGGTTAAGCAGCTTGGCCTGGATGACGCAGGCGCAGCTGATTCAGGCGCAAAATTCACGTCCGGCAGCGCAGGATGGAGGGGTGCGCGAAGTGCTGGAAAGTATCGTGATTCCTCCCATAGCGAACGCGCCTTTTACGGCTACGCTCGGGACGGAATGGGTCAAATATGCGGCGGATGGCGCGACCATCACACTGGTCAACGAGCGGCACATTGCGAGAGACGGGCAAGGGCGGATCTACGAGGAACGCTGGGCGCTGGTGCCGAAGTCGAGCAGCGGAGAGATTTCATCGAAGTTGACCTGGATTCAGATCGCCGACCCCAAGCTGGGCACGCTATACAACTGCAACCCCGGCAAACACATCTGCGATCTGCTGACCTACGACCCGACCGAGGACCTGGCGGCGGCTGCGCCGCGCAGGCCGGCTTCTGGCACGCTGACGCGGGGGTCTATGAACTTGACCTTGGAAGATCTGGGCAGCAGGAATATTGCCGGGATCGATACGGCGGGCGTGCGCGAGACACGTACGATCGCCGCCGGCGCCATGGGAAATGATCAGCCGCTTACCAGCATGAAAGAGTTCTGGCACTCCGACCAACTCGGAATTAATCTGCTGTCGGTGAGGACGAGTCCGATGTTTGGAAAACAAACCTTCACCATCACTGAGATCACTTCCGCCGAACCGGACCCGCAGATGTTCGAACTGCCGGCGGGATACACGGTCAACGATCAGCGAAAAAAACCGCCGATGTAGTGGTAGGGCTAGAGGCTGCGGAAAAACTCATTCAGGCCGCAAGAAGCCCCCCTCAGGCGCTAAAGCGCGACACATTTTCAGCGACTTAACGGCACGAGTAAACTCGTGCCCTTCCCAAAAGCCACTCGAAAGAGAGTTTTTCCGCAAGCTGTGAAGCCGTGCCCTGATACGAAGCAAACTCTCACCACAGGTTACTAACCGCGTTCGAAGACGTGCTTTTCTTCCAAGTGGCGGCGGGCGGCGGCTAGTTCAGAATCGAAACGGGCTTTTTGATCGAGCAGCGGGGGAAGGGCGGTGGCGTTGCGGCGGGCGAGGGTGAAGAGTCCCTGCTTGGCAAGGGCGGCGGCGATTTCGGCAATGCGGTCGGCGGTGGTATCGACGTAGAGGGCTTCGACGGGGTCGCCGAGCCAGACGTCTCCGCCGACCAGGCGCGTTTGCCAGTACACCTTGCGCTCGATCATGCGGGAGATTTCTTCGTCGCTGGCCATGCCGAAGACCCACTGCTTGAGTTTGAAGCTGTAGTGGCGGCTGGAGAGGAGGAGCGGTACGAGTTTGCCGGATTTCACGAAGTCGAACTGCTTGTGATCGACCTCTTTGCGCAGAGCGTTGATGACGGGAGCTTCGGTGTCTTGCGGTTCGAGCGAAGGCAACACTTCGCGCAGGGTGGCGGAAAGGTTGATGGCCACGAGGGCGCGGAGTCCGCTGGAATCTTCGAGCGTGATGGCGGCGTGGAGGACGTCAAAGTCGGCACCGGAGGTGGCGTGGCGGAAGGGCCATTCGAGGTTGAAACTGAGCGGCAGGCCGGTGCGGGTCACATAGATGATCTTCGATGTAGGAGTTGGGATTTGGTTGCTCATGAGTGTTTTTGCCGGTTCCAGCAAATGCTGTCAACAGTCATTCTAACCTGCCATTCTAACCTGTAGGGACGGGGCATGGCGCGTTCTACGAAAGATCAGGCACGCCACAATTGCCACAGATTCCAGACGGCGGAGGCGGTCAGCAGGCCCCACAGGGCCGCTGCGATGAGGGGGCGGCGCGGGGTCTCCAGCAGATCGGCTAAGACTCCGCTGACGAAGACGAAGAGGAAGATGAGCAGGGTGAGGTGGAAACCCTGTCCGGGGAAACTGGGAGCGCCGAGGGCGAGGATGAGCATGAGGAGCGCGATCAGGAGGGGCGCGGTGTTGCCGAAATAGCGGGCGCGCTTCCAGGCGAGGTAGGCGACGAGGGTAACCGGGAGCGCAAGCATCAGCGGCGGGCTGGAGGCGAAGATGGTTTGCGCAGCGTTGCGGTAGGAGACGGACATGCGAAAGGCGGCGGGTTCGAAGACGATCCAACGGGCGTGGAGCATTCCTTGGCAGAACAGCGCAGGATGAAGGAAATATGTGGCAAACAACAGCAGCTTGGCGGCGGCGATGGCGGCGATCCAGATGACAAGCACGGCGCGCGGACGGACGGGCGCGACCCAGAGCATGAGCGGGAGGATCACCAGCGCGAGCAGTCCGAGGGAAAACTGGTTGCCCGCGGCCAGCGTGATCGACAAACCGAGAAGGAGAATGCGGCGCCAGTTCCAGAACACGACTTCGCGCGGGGCGTAGAGGGTGTGGGCGACGGCGATGGCGGTGAAGACGGTCCCGAAGGCTCCCCAGACGGCGCCCA
>JBKQNU010000138.1:0-30478 GCA_052145815.1 Occallatibacter sp. | reverse complement strand
TATGTGGAATTGACCCGCCACCGACAAGGTGGCTCAAATCAACCGGGGCCGCGTAAGCGACCCCGCACAGGCCGCTTCGAGCGGCTCACAAAACGAAGCCCCCGGCTTTGCCGGGGGTAGTCTCACTGGAGCTTGATTGGACGCGTAGTAAAACTCATTCCGCAGTTCGTAAGAGAAAATCGCGTCGAGATGTGCTCCCTGCCCGATGAGCGCTTGTGCCAGGTCATGGAAGAACTGGACGGTTGCGGCTACTCCGCCGGGACAGAGGTTGATGACATTCACGTCACCGAAGTCAGTGCAGAGCCCCGTGTTGTACTGGCCCTGATTCGGTAACCATTCCCAGGTAATGAGGACATATACTTTGTGATTGGCCGCGCGGTTCAAGAAGTCGACCAAGTTGGCAATGTAAGCCGAGGAAAGTCCTGCTCCGTTTGGATTGCCAATCGAATTGATGCAGCAGCCATTCAGGAATACACGAACGATGTTGTAACCGTTCGTCTGCATGGTTGCCAGAGCAGTCTCAGCCCGAGCCGAATCGTAGAGTCCTACGTTGAACGTCGAATGATAATACTCTTGGGACGAGCCCGTTTCCGGGGGTTGCTGCCATGCAAGCCGGATATAGTTGTTGCCGCGGGGAGTAAACGTGTTTCCGCTGGAAACTTCATAGAACTCGGCAAAACCCGAGGCGGTTAAGCGCACGGCCACCGGATGCGGCGCCAGAGCCGTTACGCTGGACGATCCCGACTTTGTGCCATCAGCCTGCAAGACGGCCGTGACGGTTACGCTGCTGGCCGTGGCCGGAGCGGTGTAGAGGCCGCTGCTCGTGATCGTCCCCGTCGCTGCACTTCCACCGGCTACGCCGTTCACTTCCCAGGTGACTGCGGTATCCGATGCGTTCGTAACTGTGACTGTGAATTGCTGCGGTCCCCCTGGCGCCACAAACGCCGTAACCGGTGAAACTGAGATTGCGGGCGACACGGGAATAGTGGGGGGACTGCTCATGGCGCCACCGCCGCATCCGCAAACGCATGCCGCCAGCAGAAGGACAAACGGACTAATCAAGGGCAATGACGACGAAGACCTGGGACGCAGAATAGAAGGCCTCATCTGGAATCCCCTCTCTCGACCCAGAATTCCTGCAATTATACCGCTCCTTCGGAAGGGTGCATGGAGAACAGAATGCTTGTGCCGAAAGAGTCAGCGTTTGCAGGACGAAAGCCCGGCGAAGGGAATTTTAAGGACAGGAGTGTCAAGGCCCAAAGGGCGCGTGCCCTGCCGATATGCTCTCTATTCCATTCCGGCAGGTTGCTCCCTCGCTCCCTCTGGATTCGTTGATTTTCACCTGTCGTATTAGAATGAGGCGTCGATCGGAGGCATGATGGAACGGCGTCATTTTCTTGCGGGATCGGTTGCGGCTTCGGCTTTTGGAATTGCCGGGAATCCTGGAGCGGCGGCGGCTGGCATGGCTTTGAGTCGTGAGTTTTACCAGATACGCCGCTACAGCCTGCAATCAGGCCCGCAGACAAAGCTCACGGAAAGCTATTTCTCTGACGCGCTGATTCCGGCTCTGGCCCGCTTGGGCATGGGGCCGGTGGGCGCTTTTCGCGTGGACATTGGACCGGAGACGCCTGTTTACTATCTGCTGATTCCAAGCGCGTCAGTGCAGGCGCTCGCGGAACTGGATTTGCGCCTGGTGGAGGACACGGCTTTCTTGAAAGCTGCCGACCCATTCTGGAATGCAACGGCGACGGCGCCGGCATTTCAGCGCGTGGAGAGTTCGCTGCTGGCTGCTTTCACCGGCTGGCCAAAGCTGACTGCGCCGGCGTCTGCTGCGACAAAGGGCAAGCGGATCTTCCAACTGCGTACCTATGAGAGCCCCAGCAACGGCGACCATGTGCGCAAGGTGGAGATGTTTCACTCGGGTGAGTTCGAAATCTTCTTGAAGGCTGGATTTCATCCGGTGTTTTTTGGTGACACGCTGATTGGCTCGCGTATGCCCAACCTGACCTACATGCTGAGCTTCGCCGACCAGGCGGAGATGGATGCGAAGTGGGACGTGTTTCGCAACGATCCGGACTGGAAGAAGCTGTCAACAAGCCCGCGCTTTGCCTCCGATCAGCTTGTGACCAACATTACGAATCTGATTTTGAGCCCGCTGGGGTGTTCGCAGGTGTAAGAGTCAGCGAGTCAGCCAGTCAGGAAGTCGGCAATTCAGCGAGCCAGCGCGGGATCGGCCTGCTCTCCGAAGCGGGAAATAGTTGTTGACAATTATTTCTAATAGGCATATTGCTAATAGCAATATGGCGAAGCGTTCAAGCTCGAGCATGGAAGTGCTTCTGGGGTTGCTGGAGATTGAGCCGATGTCCGGTTATGACCTCGGTGTTGTTATTCGGGCGTCGGTGGGGCACATCTGGAACGAGAGTTACGGGCAGATTTATCCCAATCTGAAAAAGCTGGCGGGCGAAGGATTTGTGACGTCGAAGACGGAGCGGCAAAAGGGCAAGCCGGACCGGCGCATTTACTCCGTTACGAAAAAGGGACAGGAGCGGCTCAAGAAGTGGCTGGCTGTCGAGCCGCAGCCGGAGATTGCGCGCAACGAATTGCTGCTGAAGCTGTTTTTTGGTGCGCAGGTCCCCACGGAAATCCTGATTGGATTCGTAGAGCGCATGGTGGAGCGCGAGGGAGCGGTGCTCAAGGAACTGACACGGCTGGAGCATGAAGAGATCGCGCAAAGCCAGCGATATCCGGGCGCACCATACTGGAAGATGGCGGCGCGGTTTGGACAGATGGAATTGAAGGCGCACCTGCGCTGGGCGGAAGAGACGTTAGAGGAGTTGCACAAGATTCGCAGGAACCAGCGGAGTGAAGCGGAGACCCGCAAGGAGAAGAAACATGCAGGCAAGTGAGGTGGTAACGATGCCGAAACCGGAGATGATTGGAAAGCCGCAACAGATCGCTTCATGGCGGCATTTTGCGGGATTTCTGGCCATCATGGGTGGCATGGTGGCAATGGGCTTCTATGCGCAGCATGCGGCGGGTAGTTCGAGCTCGGGCGGCGGCGGACAGCTTGCCGGGCATGGCAGCGCAATACCGATCTACCTGGTTGCGGCGGCGATGGACTGGGCTCTGCTTTATTACTGCTGGGTTGGCGTGCATCATCGCGAGGGAACTTTGAAAACTCTTTCCGGCGGACGCTGGACGACCTGGAAGAGCGTTGCAGTGGATGTCGCCATCGCGTTGCCCTTCTGGGTGCTTTGGGAGGGCGCTGCGTATGGGGTGCACTGGCTGCTAGGGTCAAACAACGCGAAGACCGTGGATAGTTTGCTGCCGCGCACGCTGATCGAGATCCTGGTGTGGATTGGCGTCTCAATCACGGCAGGTATCTGCGAGGAGATGGCTTTCCGGGGTTATTTGCTGAAGCAGTTTGAGGCGCTGGGCGGGGGCGTGACGCTGGCGATCCTGGCGCAGGGAGTGGTCTTCGGCATCGCGCATGCTTACCAGGGCTGGAAGAATACGGTCGTGATCAGCGTCCTGGGCATCCTGTTTGGAGCGCTGGCGGCCTGGCGAAAGAACCTGCGCGCGAACATTCTGGTTCACGCCTGGGCCGACGTCTGGGGAGGGTGGCTGCAGATGGTGTTCTTCAAGTAGCTGCCGGTGAGCGGCCGCTGAAGCCGCCGGCCAAACGCATTTTCTGCAGCGGCTTTGCGAAGCGCACTATAATCGCCGCATGCCGCCAAGTGTCGATTCACGGCGCCGGTCCATTGCCCTGCTGGGGGGCGGGGCCTTGCTATTCCTCGCCCTGCTGGGTGCGCTTCAGGCCTTCAATACTTCCAGTGTCAGCTTCCTCAATCCGGAGACTTCCGGAGAGACGCTGATTTTTACCAGCCTCACGGTAGTGGTGTTTCTGCTGCTGCTGGTGCTGCTGATGCTGCTGCTGAGGAACATCCTGAAGCTCTATGCGGACCAGAGCAGCAGCGCGCTGGGGGCGCGGCTGCGCACGCGTATGGTGCTGGGCGCGGCGCTGATTGCGCTTACCCCGGCGGTGTTCATGTTCCTGTTCAGCTTCAACCTGATGAACCGGTCGATTGACAGGTGGTTCTCTCCCAATACCTCGGAGCTGCGCGAGGATTCGACGCGCGTGGTGCTGGAGCTGGCGCAATATGTCACCGACAACGCGCGCGTGGAGGCAGAGTCGATCGCGGCGTCGGGGGGGCTGGAGAAGGATCTTCCGGCGTTGCAGGACGAGCTGGGTTCGCGCCGCATCACGCTGGGCGGTGGGTTCACGGTGGTCTACGGCAAGGACCTGCACAAGCTGGCCAGTTTTCAAACACCGCCGGAATCGAGCCAGGCCAGCCTGTTGCCATGGTTGCCGGAGAAAAACGACTCAGGCAACCTGGGCGCTGCCATTCCGCTTCACGGGGTGCTGTCGGCCAATCTGCTTTCCGCCGCACAGAGAGGCGATGAGGCAATATTCCAGGTGGGAGGACAGGAGTATGCGCTTGGCATGTCGGCCTCGGCTTCCGGCAAGGTGGTGGTGGTGGCATTGCCCATGCCCAAAGGGCTTAGCGAGACGGTGGTGCGCATCCGTGCCGGTGCGGACGAATACTGGCAACTGTTCCGCTCGCGCAACCGCATCCGCACGACATTTTTCCTGCTGTTGCTGCTGATTACGGTGTTCGTGTTCTTTTCGAGCGTGTGGCTGGCGCTGTTTCTGTCCAAGCAGATTACGCGGCCGGTGGAGGCGCTGGCCGACGCGATGGACGAGATTGCAGACGGCAAGTACGACCACCGCGTGGCGGTGATTGCCGGCGGCGAGATGGGCGACCTGGTGCGCGCTTTCAACCACATGGCGGCGGACCTGGAGGCAAGCAGGTCGCTGGCGGAGAGCTCGTCAGCGCAACTGACGGCTGCCAACCAGGCCATCGAGGAGCGGCGGCGTGAACTGGAGACGATCGTAGAGACGATTCCGGGCGGAGTGGTGACGCTGGACGGATCGGGAACGGTGTTGCAGTCCAATCGCGCCTTTGCGGTGCTGATGGGCCGGCGCGAGGACCTGAGCCTGGCGGGCGAGAGAATTGAAACGCTGCTTCCGGCAGAGTGCTGGGACGACCTGGCGGGGGTGATCCGGCGCGGGCACCGCATGGGCGCCGCGTCGACCGAGATTGAGATGCACGCGCGGGGTCGCGCCATTCATCTGGGAGTGACCAGCGCGCGGCTGGAGCTGGCGCACGGACAGCACGGCACGGTGCTGGTTGTCGAAGACATGACTGAGCTGCTCAGGGCACAGCGGCAACTGGCATGGAAGGAAGTGGCGCAGCGCGTGGCGCACGAGATCAAGAATCCCCTTACGCCGATTGCGCTTTCAGCGGAGCGCATCGGCAGGCATGTGGATCGCCGCCAGCCGGATTCGATGCAGGTGATCCGCAAATGCAGCGAGGTGATTCTGGGCTGTGTGGGCACTTTGCGCACCCTCGTTGACCAGTTCTCCGCGCTGGCGCAATTCCCCGCGCCGCAGCCGCGTCCCTGCGATATGAACCGCGTTGCCGAGGAAGCGCTGGCCATGTTTGCCGGCAGGCTCGACGGCATTACGGTGAATTGGGATCTGGAACCGGATCTTCCGCAGGTGCTGGCCGATCCGGAGAGCATCCGCCGGGCCCTGGCTAACCTGATCGACAACGCCGCTGAGGCCATGCAGGGCAGCCTGCTGCGGGTGCTGGGCATCCACAGTTCGCTCAGCGAAGATGGCGGCTCGGTGGAGGTCGCTGTCTCTGACACCGGCCACGGGCTGACCGATGAGATACGCGAGCGGCTGTTTCTGCCTTTCTATTCCACCAAGAGCAGGGGAACGGGGCTGGGGTTGTCGATTGCGGCCAAGATTGTGCAGGAACATGGGGGCAGCCTGCGCGCCGAAGCCAACAGCCCCAAGGGAGCGCGGTTCCTGATGCGCCTGCCGCTGATTGAGCCGGGGGCGGCGGCGCAGCCGGTGCTCGAAGGCGAAACCGCGGTCAAAGGCCTGTCTTCATGAACCACATCCTGGTGGTGGACGACGAGGCGGAGATTCGCAATTCCCTCGAGGAAATTCTGCGCGAAGAGGGCTATGGCGTGGCCACCGCAGCCACCGCGGTCGAGGCATTGGTGCTGCTGCAGGACGCGCCCTACGATGTGGTGCTGCTGGACATCTGGCTGCCCGACCGCGACGGGCTGGATGTGCTGGCAGACGTGCACCAGCTGGCTGTGGAGATGCGGCCGGAAGTAGTGATCATCAGCGGGCATGGGTCGATTGAGACGGCGGTGAAGGCTACCAAGCTGGGCGCATACGACTTCCTTGAAAAGCCTCTGTCGCTCGATCGCACGCTGATTGTGCTAAAGAATGCCGTGGAGGCGCGGCGGCTGCGCACGGAGAATCTGGAGTTCAAGAAGCAGTTCAGCGCCGGCGTGGTGCTTACCGGCGAAAGCGTTCCGCTGAAGGCGCTCAGGCAGCAGATCCGGCTGATGGCGCCGACGAATGGACGGGTGCTTATTTATGGTGAATCGGGCACGGGCAAGGAACTGATTGCGCGCGCCATTCACGCCGAGAGCCTGCGCCGCGACCGCGTGTTTGTGGAACTGAACTGCGCGGCTATTCCCGAGGCGCATATTGAAGCGGAGCTGTTTGGCTACCGGCACGGAGCGCAGCCGGGCGGACCGGTGGAGCAGCGCGGGACGCTTGAGCGCGCGGATGGGGGAACGCTGTTTTTGGACGAAGTGGGCGACATGAGCCTGAAGACGCAGGCCAAGGTGCTCAGCGCGCTTGACGACCAGCTGTTTACGCCGGTGGGCGGAACACAGCCGCTACGTGTGGATGTGCGGCTGATTGCGTCGACCAACAAAGACCTTGAAGAAGAGATTGCCAAGGGGAATTTTCGCGAGGATCTTTTTTACCGGCTCAATGTGGTGCCGTTTTTTGTGCCGCCCCTGCGCGAGCGCAAGCAGGATATTCCGCCGCTGGCCAAGGAGTTTCTGGCGGAGTTCGGACGCCAGTACGGACGCCCGCGCATGGAGATTGGCGAAGAAGCTCTGGCGACGCTGTCCGCCTACCACTGGCCGGGCAACGTGCGCGAACTGAAGAATGTGATCGAGAGGGTGATGATTCTCAATCCGCGCGTGCTGCGCATCGAGCGGAAACACCTGCCGCCGTTGACGCACAAGGCGGGTACGCGGTCGACGGAAGAGTTCTCGTCGCTGCAGCAGGCGCGCGATGCGTATGAGCGGGAATACATTCTCAAGAAGATTGAAGAAGCTCGCAACAATGTGAGCCATGCGGCGGAATTGCTTGGGCTGGAGCGCAGCCATCTGTATCGCAAGATGAAGGCGCTGGGGATCAGCGTGCGGGAGTAGCTGCGCGGCGTCGCTCATTGCTTACGTGAAGCGCCGGAATCAATAAGGCAGATCGTCGGGTTGAACGACAATGTAGTCGGGCTCAGGGTCCTGAAGAAAGCGCACCACCTCGATTTCATCGAGCCCCTGGAAAAGAGCCTTGCAGATGCGGTGCATTCCGTCCATTACGCGGCCGTCGCTGAAGAGAATCACTGGAAATTCAAAATCGCAATCGAGCATGAGGCGCGCGTGGCCTACGACTTCGCGGCAGGTCAGTTGCTGGCCCGGTGCGCCCGACCAATACGGTTCGTCCAGTTCCCTGATCGCAGAGAGCGGAACACGCTCCCGGACCAGCGAACTGGAAAGCTGGACGAGCCGGCGCACATCCCATGCGCGCAACCCCTCAGGCGAATTTCGAAAACGATATTGAGCCCGCATGAGTCCTCCGAGTCGATGGTAAGTGATCCTTGGCTGCTGTGCGATTCAGTTCCCAAGGATGAAGCTCACTTCGCCTGTCCAGAAGCGGACACGACTTTGTGAAAGTGGACAGGTGCCGGCTTCAGTTCGGCGTTGAGATGGCAACTATCCTCTTGAAAAAGGAGGATTTCGGATCACGTGCCAAGACGAAAAATCTGGTGGGCAAATTGCTTGCAGACTAGCGGGAAATCCTGTACGGAGGCGTGCTATGGCGTATTTCGAGCGGGTTCGCGATGTGGTTTCAGTGCCTTTCAGCCCCGACATCATCCAGCAGCGGACGGCGGCGGGCTGGCAGATGGTTTCGATCGAGTGGAGGCGGGAACTGCCGGACGCCGAAGCGCCGACGGAAGGCATCTTCAATGAAGACATTCCCTATGGGCTGCGCGTTTCGGAAGACTGCCGGCGGCTTGAGGTGCACCCCCAGGAACACCAGGCGCTGATGCTGATGATGGAGCTGCTGGTGCAGGACTTCAGCTACTCGGCTATTGTGAGCGATCTGAACGAGAAGGGCTTCCGCATGCGCGATGGGCGGCCGTGGAGCCGGGTTGCGGTGTTCAATATGATTCCGCGGCTTATCGACGTTGGTCCGAGGTTCTTCAAGTCAGAGGAGTGGGAGAAGCGGCGGCTCAAGTTCGCGCGGGCCAAGTCGCCGGAGGCGTAGCGACCTTTGGTGAGAGGCCAAACTGCGTTGGAAAACCCCTCAGGGGCTAAAGCCCATCGTTTATTCTCTGCCGTTTGCGGCACGACTGAAGTCGTGCCCTTTCAAAACATCAACTAATTCAACTGGTTCTGGCCTATTTGAATATCGGCCCGAGGGACGCAGGGTTGTCTCCGAGCTGAGGGTCGACGCGGAAGTCCCAGACGGACTGGTTGATGTCGGAGGCGGAGAGGATTTCGACCAGCGCGTATTCGCCGATGGTGAGTTGTTGCGCGGGCGTGATCTTGAGCCAGTGCTTGCCGGGCAGCACATCCACCTTGGTGGAGATGACGTCTTCGTCCTGCGTGACGGTCCCGTTGGGGCTCACGTGAATGGCGCCGACGATGCGCATGGCGCGGCGCTCGTCGACACGGACGATGGCGAAGCCGGAGGTGGCGGAATGCGCGCCGTGCTTGCGGCTGGCAACTCCCTTGGCGCCGCCGGTGTTCACCGTCATGGCGTGGGAGACAACTTCCTCAGCGTCGTCGCGGGCGTTGAGCGAGAGATAGATTACCGGGTCGTTGACGTGGAAGTGCACCTTGGCGTGCGCACCGTCGAGTTCCAGGCTGGCCTTGGCGCCAGCCATGGGGTTGAAAGTGCTGAGGCCGTGTTTGGATTTGGTGTTGGCGTTGAGTTCTGCGGGCAGCATTTCCACCAGTTCGGGATTGCCTTCAAAGGTATCCAGTGCGAAGACGCCGTCCTCGTCGGGGAGTTCGAGGCCCTTGGCCACCTCGGGGCGGCGGAACTTTGCCTCGTCGCGCTCGGCGGCCTCTTCCTTGTCGATCTCCGCGGCTTCTTTCATGGCCTGGGATTGCTCTTCGACCGGGGTGGCGTGGTCCCGCTCCCACTTGCGCGTAGCGTCCCAATCGACTAGGTCGACGGGCAACTCTTCCCAGTCGCCGCTGCGCTCAATGGAGATGTAGCGAACGCGGTCACCGACGATTTCATATTTGCGAACCAGTTGGTAGGTCCCGTCCTTGAGGATGAGGCGGTGATTGGTGGAGGCGCCGGGTACGTCGGGCTTCAAAGGCAGCGTTTTCTGAGCGGGCAGGCACGCGGCGGACGCGGCCAGCAGCAGGATCGCCAGCGAAGCTGTGAGTTTGCGGCGCAAATGGACAAGTGGATTCATTGGCCTCGCGAATGAACGATCCGTCCCAAGTGTAGACCAGTTGCAGGCTGGTCCAACGGAGTTTAGACGGGCGGAATGCAGGAGGGTTGGCCCGTTCCATTGAGAGAAAAGCCTGTCCGGAAGGTAACCGTTCTTGGTTTAAAACCATCCAATAATGTGTATTCTTAGAGCAAGGGTACGAGTGTTGACGGAATTGCAGACATTTCTGAGCGGAAAACGCCGCGCAAAGACCGGTGTTCTACCGGTGGCGACCTTGGTGTGTCTCATTCTGCTCGCCTTGCTGGCCGTCGTGCAGGTGGCGCACGTGCATCCGGTGGATACGGATGCCGACCATTGCCCGCTGTGCATTGCGATGCATTCGGCGGCCCCGGTTGCAGTTACGGTTGTCGTGGTGGTGCTGGTTGAGGTGGAGCGTTCCGCCCCCATCTACCAGGCGCAAACGGTTACGCGACCCTGGTATTCCAAGCTCTTCACCCGCCCTCCTCCGGAAGGCTTTCAGGGCTAGTCTCCCATCTTCGTTCAATCTGTAAATGGTTGCGATTCGTTCCTTTCTTGAGGACGAAGCATCGAGGCATCCGGACAGGTTGAGCGAACGACGGGCAGACGCCCCATGCGCAAAGGACTCCGCGGATTCTCCCATCATTCCCCGCGGCCTTGTTCCCGCATCATAAAAGCCATTTTATGGAGGCACAATATGCCGATCACTCGCTGCAAGATTCTTCGCATTCTCCCAGTCTTCGTCCTGCTCCTTTCGGCGCTAAGCGCGTCTGCCCAAAGCGGCAGCGCCGGCACTGTGCGCGGCACACTCACCGACCCTTCAGGCGCAGTGGTTCCCAAAGTGGTGGTTCATCTCGTCAATGACGTTAGCGGCTTCGACCAGACTGCAACCACTGACGCGCAAGGCCAGTTTGTCTTCTCCAACGTGCCCTTCAACCCCTACCGAATCAGCGCCGTCGTCAACGGTTTTGCGCCATTAAGCCAGAATGTGGAGATTCGTTCCTCGGTAGGCACGAACATAAAGCTAACTCTCAAGGTCACGGGAGGCAGCTCGACTGTCACCGTTGAAGCGACGGGCGACTTGGTTGAAGATGATCCAACCTTCCACACCGACGTCGATCGCGACCTGTTTATCAAGGTTCCGCTCGAAAGCCAATCTTCCACGCTCAGCTCGCTGGTCACGCTATCCACACCCGGTGTTGCGGCCGATTCCAACGGCCTCTTTCATGGCCTTGGCGACCACGCTTCCAACTCGTTTTCAATCGATGGTCAGTCGATCACCGATCAGCAGAGCAAGGTCTTTTCCAATCAGTTGCCCGCAAACGCCGTCCAGTCCCTTGAGGTCATTAGCGGCGCGCCGCCTGCCGAGTTCGGCGGCAAAACCAGCCTTGTGATTGTGGCCACTACACGGTCAGGGCAGGGAATTACAAGGCCAACCGGCGACATCAGCAGCTCCTACGGCGCATTCGGCTCCGCAACTGTCGGCGGCGACCTGTCCTATGGTGGCAAGAACTGGGGGAATTTCATTGAGGCCGACGGGCTCAACACAGGGCGCTTCCTCGATCCACCGGAGTTCGCGGTGTTTCACGACAAGGGCAACGAAGAAAATCTCTTTGACCGCGTCGACTACTCTTTTACACAGACAGACTCGGTCCATGTCGATTTCAACTACAGCCGGTCGTGGTTCCAGACACCGAACACCTTCGACAACCTGAATATTCAGAATGTCGTCAGTGGTGGTGCGAGTGCCAACCCTGTCTTCGGCAACGTGGGCAATACTGATCAGCGCTCGAAGATTGGCACGTTCAATATTTCGCCCACCTATACGCGGGTGATCAGTACGAACTCCGTTCTGAACCTTGGGGCCTGGGTCCGCAAGGATCTCTATAACTATTACCCCACCGGCAACCCTCTCGGCGATGCGGGTGCACCGAACGTGCAAACATCGTCCATCGCCCAGAACCGTACCCTCACCAACGCCGCGATCCACTCCGACTTCAACTACTCTAAGGGAATCCACACCTTGAAAGCCGGAGTAGTCTATGGACAGACGTTTCTGCGCGAGAACGATAGCCTTGGCGTGGTGAATGCCACCTACAACTCGCCCTGCGTTGACGTCAACGGCAGCCCGCTGCCGGGGTACTCCGATCCCACCGCCTGCGACGGAGTAGTCTCGTTTCCCAATCCCAGCTATCTCTCGGTCCTGGGGCCGTATGATTTAACTCGCAGCGGCAGTTTCTACAACTACGCTGGCCGTACTGACGTTAAGGAACTGGCGCTGTACCTCGAAGATCAGATCAAGGCAGGCAACTGGCTCTTCAACCTGGGCATGCGCGGGGACATTTACAACGGTCTTGCCACATCAAAACAGGCGGAGCCTCGCGTGGGAGTGGGATATCACATCAAGCCCTCCAGCACAGTGCTAAGCCTCTCCTATGCGCGCACCATGGAGACGCCGTTCAACGAGAATTTAGTTTTGTCCAGCCAAGGCTGCTCAAACCCAGTACTGACACCACTACTGGCCTGCCAGGGAGGACAAGGCACTCTTCAGCCCGGTTTCCGCAACGAGTTCCACGCCAGCCTGCAACAGGGCTTCGGAAAACATGCCGTGGTGAGCGGCGAGTACATCTGGAAGTACACCCACAACGCTTTCGACTTCAGCATCCTCGGCAATACGCCGATCACCTTCCCCATCGACTGGCATAACTCCAAGATTCCGGGCTATGCCATTCGTGCGGAGGTTCCGGTGGTTCGCGGCTTCAGCGCCTACTTCGTAACCTCTTCAGTAGCTGCACGCTTTTTCCCGCCGCAGGTGGCCGGTGCCGGGGCCACCGTTGGACAGACGGGATTGCCCTTCCGCATCGATCACGACGAGAAGTTCAACCAGACGACTCACCTGCAGTACACGATCCCCGCCCGCAAATTTGTTGGTGGCTTGTGGGGCGGATTCAATTGGCGCTACGACTCGGGCCTTGTGGCGGGCAACGCTCCCTGCTACGGTACCTCGGACCCCAACAGTCCCTGCCTAGCTACCTCCACGACGCTCAACGGCGCGCCCGCGATCTCCATGGTGGATGCGTTTGGAGTCCCGCTAACCGCCGATGAAGAGTTCCAGGCTGGATTCGCGTGCAACGGCCAATCTGCAACGCCCACCAACCCCCTCCCCGCTGTCTGCCCGGCGTCGGAGTTCTCCTCTAGTCTCATCAACATTCCCGCGCCCAACACTGGCGACAACGACAAGAATCCGCAGCGCATCGCGCCGCGCAACCTCTTCGACGCATCGCTAGGCAAGGACAATATCTTCCATAAAGAGCGCTACAAGGTGAACCTGGACCTGACGGCGATCAATGTCACCAACAAGTACGCGCTGTATAACTTCCTGTCGACGTTCAGCGGAACGCACTATGTAACTCCTCGGGCGCTCACCGCGAAGATTACTTTGAACTTTTAGCTGCGTCCAATTCCCTGACGTTCTGAGCACAACCCGGCGCCGTTTCAGGCAGTGGCCACGTTTGACTTTCCCCGGCCTTCTGCTGAGAATTGCTGTCGGGCTGTGCGCTTGAGTCGCGCCGCGGCCCGAATCCACAAAACTCGCGAAAAGAGGCGTCCATGAACCGCTTGCGTAGACACATTCCGGCCACCCTCGCAGTCGCCGCCCTCCTGGTTGTCTTTTCCCCAGCCCTTGGCTTCGCTCAGGCGGCACCAGCGGCCGCACCGGTGATGGTGGCGAAGATCGCCGCAAATCTGAGCACCAAGAACGCAAAGGTTGGCGACACCATATCCGGAAAGACAACCAAGGCCTACAAATTGGAAGACGGCACGGAGATTCCCAAAGGATCTAAGATTGTCGGCAAAGTGGATACGGTTCAATCAAAGAAAGCAGGGAATGGCGACTCGATGTTGAGCTTCCGGCTCGACCAGATCGAATTGAAGGGCGGTACCGCAATTCCCATCCACGGCTTTGTGGTTGCCATCGGCCCCTCCATGGCTCCAAAAGTTGGACTGGGTGGGAACTCCGTGCTTTCCCGCAACGTAAATGCTCAAAGCGGGACGGGCGTGACGTCGGCAGGCCAGGGGACTGGCTCGTCGAGCGGGCTGGACCCGAGTGTCGGCCTTGGCTCCCAGGGGGCCAAGGACGAGAACGACATAGCCATGGGAAGCACGATGCCAGGGGTGGCTTTGGGCCGTCACCTGGATGCTGACTGGACTACTGTGCTCAAGGGAATTCACACGGACATCGACCTCGATTCCGATGTGGTGATCAAAGTTCAACTGAAGTAGGCGATTCCTCTTCTTGAGGGACGCCTCAAAGAGAGACTCATGAACCGCGCACGGAAATACATGCATCGCACCGTTGCAATTCTCGTTTTTGCTTTTGCCGTTTTTTCAACCTTTGGAAAACCGCAAACCCCCGATCCTGCGGCGCCTGCAACTGCTGCTCAGATTCCGGCTGGTCCGCTGCTGGTGGCAAAAATCGCCGCAAACCTCAGCAGCAAGAATGCCAAACCCGGCGATATCGTCACGGCCAAGACAGTCAAGCCGGGAAAATTGACGGACGGTACCGACATTCCCAAGGGATCGATGTTGATTGGCAAGGTGGCTGGCGTCCGGTCCAAAAAGGAAGGCGACGGCACTTCGCTGCTCATTTTCCGGTTCGATCAGATCGAACCAAAGGGCGGAGCAGCCATCCCCATCCAGTGCCTGGTGACGGCCATTGGTCCAAACCTGGGGCCGAAAAGCAGCATCGGGTATAACTCGGTGATGGGCCGCGGCGGTCCTGGTTCCACGGTAGGGCTTGACCCCACAACTGGGGCTGACAAACCGGGCGCGCGGGACGAAGACGATATCCCCAGGGGCAGCACGCTGTCAGGGGTCGCCTTGGGCCGGCTCACAAATCCCGAGTGGACAACTGCCCTGCGCGGAAGTCACACCGACATCGACCTTGACTCCGATGTCGTGGTCAAGGTGCAGCTGAAATAAGGGGTTCGCCCGGCTCGCAATCCAAGCAAGTGCTTGTTTGCCCGGTGCATTGGCGATCGAGGCTACTCCCCGAACTCCTGCGCCTTGGTGAACTCCCACTGGTAAGCCGAAAAGACTTTGTCGCCGAAGCAGGCGAAGATGACCTTTTTCAAGTTTTCGCTGGAGCGCAGCTCGGCGAGGGTTTCGCGCATGGCGATTTCAACGGCGAGATCGATGGGGAAGCGATAGATTCCGCAGCTGATGGCTGGGAAGGCCAGGGTGTTCAGGTTGTGCTCCCGCGCCAATCCAAAGCAGGTGCGATAACAACTGGCGAGGAGTTCGCGCTCGTTGAGTTCTCCGCCGTTCCACACCGGTCCTACCGTGTGCAGTATGAAGCGAGCGGGGAGCCGGTAGCCCTTGGTGATCTTCGCCTGCCCGGTCTCGCACCCGCCCAGCAGGCGGCACTCTGCCAGCAATTCCGGCCCGGCTGCTCGATGGATTGCGCCGTCCACTCCGCCGCCTCCGAGCAATGAGCTGTTGGCGGCGTTGACGATTGCATCGACCGCCAGCGTAGCGATGTCGGTTTTGAGAATCGCGATTCGATTCTTCATGGGCTTCACTTTTCGCTGTCGAGATTCCTCATCTGCATGGCGTCATAACGGGTTCCGGCGACGGCGTCTGCTGGAACCGCTGCCTCGATCTCCGCAATTTCTGCCGCGGTGAGCTTGATCTCCAGCGCGCCGAGGCTCTCTGCCAGCTGCGCCCGGGTGCGCGCGCCCATGACGGGAACAACGAAGCTGTGCTTGTTGAGGGCCCAGGCGATGGCCAACTGGGACTGCGTGATGCCCTTGCTGTTGGCCAGTTCCTTGAGCTTTGCAACCAGTTGCTGGTTCTGCGCCAGGTTTTCATTGTTGAAACGGGGCAGGTGGGCGCGATAGTCTCCAGCAGCACCGAATTGCGAACCGGAGAGCAGTCCGCGCGACAGCGTACCATACGTGGTGGCGGCGATGTTGAGCTCTTGAAGCGCGGGAAAGATCTTGGCCTCCGGGCTACGGCTGACCAGGGCGTACTCGATTTGAAGATCGACGATGGGGTGGACCTGGGCGGCGCGGCGAATGGTCTCCGGGCCTACTTCCGACAGGCCGATGTGGCGCACATAACCTGCCTCGACCATTTGAGCGATGGCGCCGACGGTGTCTTCGATGGGAACGGCGGGGTCGAGGCGCGCCGGCCGGTAGATGTCGATGTGGTCTACGCCGAGCCGTTTCAGCGAGTAAGCCAAAGCGGTCTTGACGGCGGCGGGGCGGGCATCAAAACCCAGCCACGCGCCGCTGGGCGAGCGCTGCGCGCCGAATTTTACCGAGAGCAGCACCTGTTCACGCTGGAAATGCAGCGCGCGGCCGAGCAGCATCTCGTTATGCCCCATGCCGTAAAAGTCGCCAGTATCGAGCAGGTTGATGCCGGCATCGATGGCCGCATGGATGGTGGCGATTGACTCCGCATCGTCGGTTGGGCCATACAGGCCGCTCATGCCCATGCAGCCGAGGGCAATGGGAAAAACTTCGGGACCGGTGGCGCCCAATTTGCGCCGGATCGCGATGATTGTGGTCATTTTTGGGGTCCTTCCATGCAGCATCCTAGCCCTGAAGGCTGCAAGCGGCAAGTTCGAGTTTCATCGCACCCAAAAGCTGTAGGAGCTGTCGGCGGGTTATCGGTCCGAGTACCCCGTCTTTCGTGCGCGATGATTGATGTAAAGGCATAAATATACTTGACAAACCCAAATGATATAGGCATACTGTGTCTATGAAACATCCGCAGACACTTACCGAAGCAATCCGCTACTATGCTGATCCTGGTAATTGCGTCTCTGTTATCAAAGAGATGCGCTGGCCCGATGGAGAGCCGGTATGCCCGCATTGCGGCGAACGTCGGCATTACTGGCTGGCGAAGCAAATGCGCTGGAAGTGCGCCTCATGCCGCAAGCAGTTCACCGCGAAGACTGGGACTGTCTTTGAGGATTCGCCCATCCCTCTCGATAAGTGGCTGATCGGCATCTGGCTGGTTGCCAATTGCAAGAACGGAATCAGCAGCTATGAGATTGCGCGTCATGTCGGCGTGACCCAAAAAACCGGATGGTTTCTGCTCCAGCGCATCCGCTATGCTCTCGCCAATGGATCGCTGGAACGGTTTGGCGGGCCTGAGAGCGGGCCGGTCGAAGTGGATGAGTGTTTCATTGGCGGCAAGCCTCAGAACATGCACATGAACAAACGGCTCAAGATGAAGCAAGGGATGCACGCCAATCCCAAGATGGCCGTTATGGGAATGCTGGACCGTGAGAGCCGCAAGGTGCGCGCAACCGTTATTCCGAACGCAAAGCGGGAAGTGTTGCAGCGGGAGATTCTGAACGCAATCGAGAAAGGTTCAACCGTCTATACCGATGGCTGGGCCGGGTATGACAATCTTGCCGCGCAAAACTACATTCATGAGACCGTGACCCACATGCAGGAGTATGTTCGCGGGCAGGTACACACCCAGGGAATCGAAAATTTCTGGAGCTTGCTCAAGAGGGGATTAAACGGAACCTATGTCGCTGTAGAGCCGTTTCACCTGCACCGCTATGTCGATGAACAGGCTTTCCGCTATAACAACCGCGCCACCAAAGACAATCCGCTGACCGACTACGACCGTTTCATGCTGGCTTTATCGCAGATTTCAGGGAAGAACTGACCTATGCAGAACTGACCGGCAAGGTGGGAGAAACGGAAAGTGGGGACAGCGCGATTTTCTAAGGCTGGATTTTGGATGAAGAGACAGCGGCGGGGGAAACGATAGGCCGCTGTCTGCGCTGCTTTTGCTTGTTCTCTCGCGTCCAGTCTTTCGTGGCCTTGTCGTCGTCCATGCGCTTCTGAATCTCCGCATGAGGCACTGTCACGATCCGCCGCAAAAGGTTCGTGAAGTTCTGGTATTCCGTGCTGTCTGGTTCCGTGCTCATGGCGTTATCATAGCGCCGTCGCAGTCGTTTTGCGAACCTGGCTGCAAACTTAGGAACCGCGAACATCCCGAGGCTGTCCATGATCCCCACAACCGAAGTTGAATTGCTATTACGAGGGTGGCAAGATTCAAAAGGCATTCTTCGTGTGACCGCCGACCTCGAAGGGATGAAATTCTCTGCGTTTTGTCGAATATACGAGGTAACAGCAGACGGGTTGTGCCTCACTATCGGAAGCGATGAACTCAACAAGGTCGCGTTTCTTTTCGAGGGCTGGGCATTTGAATTCACAGATCTTCCGCGGGAGGACGATCGCACCTTACCCGTAGGTGGAGTCGTTGAGTCGGTGATTGTTTGGCTAAAGTCGTCTTCGTCGATGACGCTCATGCTTTTGGAACAATGACGCTTTGCTTGCATTTCGACACACTCCTATGACTAGAACATTCCAAAGCGCCCGGCTAAAGATTGAACGGGCCAAGAAGCACATCAATGACCTTCAAGTCGCGGCCAATCTCTTTGCGAAGGCCCACCCGCACTATATCTCCGTCGAGATCGATAGTGACACCGGCCACAATTTTCTCCGCATCGCGCCGGCTGATCCATTCCCTGACGAATTTCTTCCCATCTTGGGGGATGCACTGCACAACCTCAGATCGGCTCTTGACCACGCATGGGTTCAAAGTGTCTTCGTGCCCAGCGACCATACAAAATTCCCGTTCCGTAAAACCAGAGAAGACCTTGAAGCTACCGTCAATGGACTGAAAGATAACGCCACCAAAGAGGTCAAAAATCTCATTGTGAATGTCATACAACCCTACTTTGGAGGCGATGGGGAGATTCTTCACCATCTCCATGACCTCGACATCAAAGACAAACACGGCTTGCTGATTGCACATCGTCAATTCACGATGATTAGCGGAATCACCCTCAGAGACCTGAAAGACGAGGGAAACAAAGAGTGGGCTTTGGGAGATTGGGCTGTTATTCCTCCCCAGGCCGCCACTAAGAAAATCGAGGGGATTGACCACTTCGAGATCGCAAATCAGGGACATGCCATGATGCGCGTAGCGTTCGGAGAAGGGATGCCTCTGCAGGGAAGATTCGTCATGCCAACGCTGCACGCCATGGCGGTACTGGTCCACCGCACAGTCGAGTGCCTCGAAGCGGCGGCCGCTGCGACCATGTCGTAGATCATCAGAGAAGTCGAGAGATGGGGCGGCTGAGGCATACACCTCATCATTAATTCAGAAGGGATGGGTTAGCTAAATATATTTATGCCGATGTAAATAGTTGAAAAATAACCGCTTTATTGTTCAGAATTCTCGTGCGATTCGGACTTGGGGCAAATTTTCCACTTCATTCTCAACTGGAACTCTGCCATACTTGATTGTGCACCCCTGGTACGGCCAATCCAAACAATTCAAAAATGAGGTTGCGGCGATGTCGGCAAAGTACGTCTTTGTGACGGGCGGAGTTGTGTCCAGTTTAGGCAAGGGTCTTGCAGCGGCTTCGATTGGCTGCCTTCTCGAAAGCCGCGGCCTGCGCGTGAACCTGATGAAGTTCGACCCCTACCTCAACGTAGATCCGGGAACCATGTCGCCGTTCCAGCACGGCGAGGTGTTCGTCACCGACGACGGTGCGGAGACGGATCTTGACCTAGGACACTACGAACGATTTACGCATGCGCCGCTTTCGCGCGACAACAACCTGACTACCGGCCGCATCTACGAGCAGATCATTATGAAGGAGCGGCGCGGCGACTACCTGGGCAAAACGGTGCAGGTGATTCCGCATGTGACCAACGAGATCAAGAACGCCATGCGCAAGGTGTCGTCGAATGGCGCCGACGTGACGATTGTGGAGATTGGCGGCACGGTGGGCGATATCGAGTCGCTGCCGTTTCTCGAGGCCATCCGCCAGATGCGGCAGGAGCTGGGGCGCGAGAACACGGTTTTTGTTCACCTGACTTTGGTGCCTTGGATTGCCGCCGCGCAGGAGTTGAAGACCAAACCGACGCAGCACTCGGTGAAGGAGTTGCTGAGCATCGGGATCCAGGCCGATATTCTGCTCTGCCGCTCAGACCGCAACCTGAGCCGTGAGATAAAACAGAAGATTGCTGCTTTCTGCAACGTCGAAGAGCGGGCCGTGGTAGGAGCCACCACGGTGCCTTCGATCTACGAGGTTCCGCTCCGCTTCGCCGACGAGGGGCTCGACGCACTCATCCTGAAATACCTGCACAAAGACGCTCCGGAGGCCAATCTTGGCCCCTGGAAGGACCTGGTATACCGCTGCTACCATCCCCAGGACAATGTGAATATTGCCATTGTGGGTAAGTACGTGGAGTATGAGGACAGTTACAAGTCGCTCAAGGAGGCGTTGACCCACGGTGCGGTCTCGCAGAATTTGAAACTCAATGTTACCTGGATCGAGGCCGAGGGGCTGGAATCGAAAACTCCCGACGACAAGAGTTATGAGCAGCAGTTAGAGGGCTTCGATGGGATTCTGGTTCCGGGGGGATTTGGCAAGCGCGGTATTGAAGGAATGCTGAACGCCATCCGTTATGCGCGGGAAAAGCAGGTGCCTTACTTCGGGATTTGCCTGGGCATGCAGACTGCGTGCATCGAATTTGCGCGCAATGTTTGCGGATTGAAGGACGCGAATTCAAGCGAGTTCGACCCCGCCAGCCAGCACCGCATCATCTACAAACTGCGGGAATTGCTGGGTGTGGAAGAGATGGGTGGAACCATGCGGCTGGGCGCGTGGACCTGCATTCTGCAGGAGGATTCGCTGGCGGCGAAAGCCTATGGCGGCGCCACCGAGATCAGCGAGCGGCACAGGCACCGGTATGAATTCAACCGCGAGTATGAGGCGCTGCTGACGGGCGGCGGGTTGCGCATCAGCGGCACAACGCCGGACGCAACCTATGTGGAGATCGTCGAGATTCCCGGACATCCTTTCTTCCTGGGCTGCCAGTTCCATCCGGAGTTCAAGTCGAAGCCATTGGAGCCGCATCCGCTGTTCCGCGAGTTTGTAACTGCGAGTTACAAGGGACGAGAAAGCCGCGGCGCGAAGCAGACGGATACAGTCGCTGTTGCGTCGTAGACGCTGCTCCAGAGTTGGATCAATGCCCCATGATTTTATCGATTCGAACAACCGGCCCGTAAGCGAGCACGAGTCCGCAGAAAAGAGTGCGAGCCGTTCATATGGGCTAGGCCGTTGGGCTCACTTCCCTGCCATGGCCGTCTTCGGCCTTTTGTTCATTCTGTTGCATGGGCATCCGTGGAGATGGTACATAGCAATCGATGTGTCCTACACAGTCTATGTATTTGGATTCGCGATTGGATCGGTCATGAAAGATCTCGACGACCTACTCGGTGATCCAGCGAAGCTCCAGTATGCCGCAAAGCTGCTTTTACCCCATGTTGTCGTTCTGGTGCTCCTTACATTCTTAATAGGCGTGTGGTTTCACGCCGAGGCGGTCCTGCCAATGTGGGCGACTGCTGAAGGCCGCAAGGGGTCATTGTGGGATTTCTTTGGGTGGTTGGTGCTGGCGGTCGCAGGCGTAACGCAAGGGATTTGGATGGCGCGCAAGTTCCAGCGTAGATTTGGAAACCCCGGGGATTGAACTTGAGGGACTTGCTTCTCTTACGCCCCGGGGAACTCTATTGTGCCGAGCTGGTGGCATTTTCAAAATGAAAACACGAATTTAATTGAGCAACACCGCTCCCTTCGCCTTTCCCGCCAGCGCGCGGTCGAAGGTAATGAGAGAGACCTCCGCCGCCAAGCTGAAAGCGGCAAGATAGGCGTCCGCCCACTCTTTCGGCGAAGCTTGCTTAGCGGCGGATAAAGACCTGAAGACAGATTCCAGCCCGTCTGGCTCATCGGCGAATTCAGCTCCCGCATCGACAAGCCATCGGTCGAACGCTACCCAGGCCTGTACTTGTGTCAAGGTTCCCGGGCCCATCACGCTTTGCGTGGTCAGCAGCCGCAAGAGTCCGAGTTGCGTGTGCCGGCAGAAGACCAGGACCGTTTCGTCCGGCAGCGCCTTGTACCAGTTCCATGCCACTGGGAAATGCTGGTGGTCAGGCGAACTCAAAGCCAGCCAGATGTTCACATCAGGGAAAACCAATGAGGCCATAGATTTGCTCATTATCGATCCGAATGGAGCCCGGGGAATGGGACTTGAGGATGGGCTCCGTCAGCCGTTTTAGGGGCTTGGTTGCGGCTCCATCAATTTCCCGCAGAATTCCGCGCAACGCGATTTCGCGGATGGTTTGGCCATCCACAGCCGCTTTAATCTTCAGGCGCCGGTAGACCTCGTCCGGGATTTCCAGGGTAGTACGCATAAAAACATATTAGTATATTTATGCTTTTATGTCTACTTTTAGCGTAGTCGTGTGATTCTCTTCCGGCGTCCTGACCAATTGTCGATTGACAAAGGCGCGTTGCAAGCCTATCTTGGCTGCGTTTTTCAGTACGGAGGAAGTGACACCATGGCGCACTTTGAACTTCAACCTGAGGCATCGGAACTTCAACAATTGGCGGAGGAATACTGGCAGAAAACAGGCGAAAAGGAACATGAGCTGGAGAAGGCTGCGTTTGAAGCCGGAGCGGCGATCCGCAGCGGCGACCATTCGCTGGCCAACCTGGAGACCATCGTTCGATGGAAATCGGACCGCGTGGTGCATTACCTGATCGGCAACAGCGAGGCGACGATCCGCCGCGTGCTGGCGGTGGCGGCTTCGCCGGACACTTCGCTGCGCAATGCTGTTGAGGCTTTGACGTCACTGCGCGGAGTCGATCTTCCCATTGCAACGGCAATTCTGGCTACCATTTTGCCCGAGCGGTACAACGTTCTCGACTTTCGCGCTCTGGAAGCCCTTGGTCATGCACGGCATAATGTTGATTTTTATGCGGAATACGTGGGCTTCTGCAGGCGGCTGGCGGAGCGCGGAGTGGTGTCGCCGCAGAAGGATTTGCCGGGCCCGACCCCGCTGCATGCGCTCGACCGGGCGCTTTGGGAGTGGTCTCGGAGCCACGTGGATCAGGCGTCGCTGGTTTAGCCGGGTCTGCGGCAGGTTAGAATCGGCTTGGTGAGCAACTCGTTTGAAATCGGGCCGGTGCAGGTGGGCGGGGGACGGCTGTTCCTGATCGCGGGGCCGTGCGTCATCGAGTCCGAGGATCATGTGCGCCGGATGGCCGAGGCGATTCAGCGGATTGTCTCAGACCTGGGCGTTCCCTACATATTCAAGGCGAGCTACGACAAGGCCAACCGCACCAGCGTGAAGAGCTTCCGTGGGCCAGGACTGCGGGAGGGCACGCGGATTCTGGGCCGGCTGGCCAAAGATACGGGGCTGCCGGTACTGACCGATGTGCATGAGCCGGGGCACTGCGAAATCGCGGCGGAGGCGGTTGACGTGCTGCAGATTCCCGCTTTCCTATGCCGCCAAACCGATCTGCTGGTGGCTGCGGGCAAGACGGGGCGCGCGGTCAATATCAAAAAAGGCCAGTTTGTTGCCCCATGGGACATGACGCACCCGGTGGAGAAGGTGAGGTCTACCGGAAATGAGCGCGTGTTCCTGACCGAACGCGGGGCTAGCTTCGGCTACAACACGCTAGTGGTGGATTACCGCTCGCTGCCGGTGATGCGGCGGATGGCCCCGGTGGTGTTTGACGGGACCCACTCGGTGCAACAGCCTTCCGCGGCGGGCGGCGTGAGCGGTGGGCAGCCGGAGTTCATTCCGCTGCTGGCGAGGGCGGCCGTAGCGGCGGGGGTTGACGGGCTCTTTCTTGAGGTCCACGACGACCCGGCGAATGCCAAGTCTGACGGCGCGAACGCGCTGGATTTGAAGCTCTTGAAACCGCTGCTGGAAAAGCTGCTGGCAATTCATGCGGCGGCTGGAAGTTGACTGCAAGTTTGCGGTTCCCACCCCTGCGCAGCCGGCGCGCAAGGATGGGGCATCCATCGCTTAGCTGCAAAGTAGCCTCAAAAAGATGAACCTCGACTTGAACGGCACATTGGAACGGCGCTGGATTCGCATTGCGGTCTGGTCGATGGTTTGTGCGCTGAGCATTTTGAAGTTCTGCTACCTGACCGCGGATTTCCCGAACGACTCGCCGTGGATGATCGACCAGGCGAAGTTTACCGACGAGGGCTGGTGGGGGAGTGCCGCGGTGATGCACTTCGTTACCGGTCATTGGTATGTGCCGGGCGATTACAATCCCGCGGTGGCGCTGCCGGTCTGGCCGTTGTTGCTCAGCCTGGTGTTTCACTTTACAGGCGTAAGCGTGGTTGCGGCGCGAGCGCTGAATGTGGCCATCTCTATCGGTACTCTGGCTGTTGTCTTCGCGCTTGTCCGGCGATACACAATTGGGGATTCGGAGACGCCTGCACTGGTTGCGGTGCTGCTTCTTGCGGCCAGCCCGTTTGCCTTCGTCTTCAACCGTCTGGCCATTCTGGATACGCTGGTGGTCTTCGAATTCTGTCTGCTGATGCTGGTGGCTTCGTTTGCATCCACCAAACGCCTCTGGCCGCTCGCGGCGCTCGCAATTCTGGTGACAGGCGTCATGCTGACCAAGACGACCGCAGCTGTGCTGCTTCCCGCGGTTTTCTGGATAGCGTGGTCGGCGATGGACCGCGGACTTCCCGGCCTGGTGCGTGCATTGCTCGCGGCCGTCATAATCCCAGCGCTGCTGCTCAAGGGCTACGCAGTGCTTGTCTCCACGCTCGGTTACGGAATTGACTTCAGCTATTTTTTCGGTGTCAACGCCGTCCCCGAAATTGAATGGAGGCACACCCTGTCTACGCTCGCCGAGTTCTTTAGGGACTGCTTCTGGATTGACCGGGTTCTCTATCCCGCGGGTCTGGTAATACTGGTGCTGGCAGTGGCGTGGAAGCGGCAGTTATGGAGCAATCCGCTGTTTGCGTCGTCGTGGATTGCGCTTGTGGCACAGGCAGTCTTCATCTTCAGCCGGCAGGACGACTTCGCGCCGCGATATTACCTGGCGATGCTGGCGCCGCTCATCTGGATCGTATCTGTGACCTTTAGTGAAGTTATCGCTCATTCAAGGAAGGCATCCGTATTGTTATCGGTTGTGATTGCAGTTTCCTTTGTTCTGTACCTGCCGATGATCGATCAATTTATAACTCAGCGCGACTACGACTTTCATGACGCGGCGTTGTCCATCCGGGGTATCATCCGGAGTTACCCGGAGCAGAAGGCACTGATTCTTGGCGTGAGCGGGAACCAGTTATCGCTGATGACCGGCATTCCATCCATCAACGATGGCTATGGCACAGAAGACATGGCCGAGAAAGTGGCGCGCTATCAGCCCGGCTGGTTTGTGGCGTGGAACGACGTGGTCCTCAAGGACCAAGATTTCCTTGCTGGATACGAGCTTGAGAAGATGGCGAGTTATCCGGCATTCGATGACGACGACAGGGGCGCGCTGACACTCTACAAGATGGTCCGGCGCGCTAACAACCCGTCTGCCGCGCCGCATGCTGCGGTTGAGGGAGCAAAGGGCGAGCAAGGGCCATAGGGTCACTGTCAAAGCTTTGGGGGCCGCGCAGCGAGTCTGCCCCGCTGCGCGGGATAGCGAGTTAGCAGGCTAGCGCGCCGCCAACGGTATTTTTCAAGACTCGTCGCTAAAGATTTGTTCGATGGTAGTGGAAAAGAGCCGGGCCAGTTTGAAGGCCAGAGGCAGGCTGGGATCGAAGCGGCCGGTCTCGATGGCGTTGACGGATTGACGGGAGACTTCAAGGCGCGTGGCGAGGTCGGCCTGGCTCCAGTTGCGCTCGGCGCGGAGGACGCGAAGACGGTTCTTCATCGGTTCCTCCATAACTGAATGTGCAGGACGATCAGGGCAGTGATCCAGAACAGTTCGATGTTCAACACCGGCAACAGGCCAGGCAAGAAGTTGTATTGATTAAGGGCGCCGAGAACCGTGTCTACGACCATGGTGACGCCAAGGGCCCAAAGCAGAGCATTGGTTGACAACATACGGACAAATTCATCGGTCTCTCGTGACAGGTAGCGCCCGATCACCCAAACCATTCCCACCACGGGGAAGGCCGGCAGAAATGAGAGCAGATAAACGATCGCCTTGCCGGGATGGCTATGCTCGAAAACCAGGCGGACGAATGTGCTGAGGCCGACCAGTAGAACGAAGTTGATGGTGAAGGCGCGGAGAGTCCACTTTTGGAGTGGGCTTGATTCCTTGTTAAGAATTAGCATGATGAGTGTCCTTTCCTAAAAGACAAATAAACTTTACATAAATTGAGTCGGAATGTCAAGCGTGCTTGTCTTTCGGCTTGTGCGCGAGCGAGAAGGATGCGGATGTGACTGCGGTCGTTCAGAGAGACGGTCTGGGGGGTAAAGGATCATGAATGCTCTTCGGAGGGGGCGGCAGTGGCAGCCGAGAACCTGCGGAGGGAGCAGGAGGTGGATACTGGGCAGTTTCCGTGGCTGCCGGAAGAAAATCTGGGGCCTGGCCAAAAAGAATCACCAGGCGCCGTGCAAGTTCTCGCCCATACGGAGTGCCGTCCAGATCGGCACGCGGCATGTGAACTGCAACGAGCGAATCCCGCGGCCCCAGGTAGAGCAAAGCGTCGGCCGTATCTTGAAGCTTGAGCGGGTTGGGGCCGAGTGGCGCGGTTCCACCGGTCAAGACCGGCATGGCAGGCAGATCGCCTGTCCAGGTACCCTGCAAGGGCATCAGCGCCGGGGTTTTCCAGCTATCGAACCGGTGGTCCAAATCGTTGTATCCGCCAACAGCATTGGTGCCGAACAGAATTACGTAGGGGGTGACGCCGGCTTCCCGAAGCTGCTTCTCGAGGAAGCCGGGGCTTGCCGCGGATCGCCGAAAGTGGCCCCATCCTTCGATAAGCAGGGCGCGATGGTGTTTGGACAGTACCTCGTCCTTGACTACGCTCGAGTAAAACTCGTCGCGGTGGGCGAGGTAAGGGCCGACATCTTCGCGGTCCTTCACTCTATCCCAGTCGATATAGGGGTCTCCGAGAAGAATTCTCAGCTTGTGTTTTCCCCCTCGGCGCAGGTTGGCTTGCCGCACGGCCGCATAGAAAGCTGGATAGACGGGTGACACCGGGCCGACGGCCATGGTGTTCTGCCATGCCCTTTGCACCTCGTCAATGGGAACGTCCTTGCCGGCGATGTAGTCGTCCACGGTCTTCTGATAGAGGGAGTTTCCGAACTCCACGACGATGTCGTCGACTTTCGCGCGGAACTCCGGGGCAGAGACCAATGCGCACAGAAACTCATATTCCTGCTTGTTTTCGTGGGCTTCGCCGAACATGACGATCGAGTGGCTGTCAAATGCCTTGATGATCGCGGGCGCGGCGTCAACCGGCTGAACCTGGGCAGGTGAACAGACAGGGGCAAGCAGCGCCGCAAGGGCGCAGGCAAAGCGCAAAATTCGCATGATGACCTCTCACTTGTCTATGACACCGGTCGGTCGGGGTTTGTTCCCGGCTGTGGACCCGAAGGGCGCGATGTTGCAGGAAGGCCGCTCGAAGCCGAATGCCCGGATCGCGGCTGATAGCATTTCTTTATGTTTTTGAAAAGGGTTTTCTCATGTCTGCGCGCCGGATTTATGGCCGGCGTTGTCCTTACTGCGAATTGGGCATTGAACTCCGTTCCTGCGGTTGCGCAGGAGGCGGCGGCCAAGGCGCAGGGGGCCGCACCTGACCGGACCCATATCGACGAAGTGCTGAAGGGGCTCAACCGGGGACATTCGGTGGGGCAGGTGGCGGTTTCGCCGGATGGCAAGCGGCTGGCGTGGCTGCAATACGGCAAGGATGGCGCGGAGATTCGCGTGGCTCCGCTGGACGACCTGGCCAAGAGCGAGCGCGTAACGGCGGCAGCCAAGCCGGATCAGCACTGCCACGAGGGGCAGATGGTGTGGGCGCCGGATGCGCAGGCGCTGGCGTTTTTCTCCGATTGCGCCAGGCCGGGCGAGCAGGCCGACCTGTATATCTCGCGGCTGGACGGGAGCCCGTCGCAGCGGCTATCCAAGCTGAATGGATATGTGGAGGAGCCCGAATTTTCTCCGGACGGGCACGGTGTGGCATTCCTCTACGTAGAGGGCGCGACCCGATCGGCCGGTGCGCTGGCAGCGATGAAGCCGTGGTCGGGTGTGATCGGCGAGGATGGGGTGGAGATTCAGCGGGTTGCTGTTGTTACCGTGCCTCCAAGCGGTGGCGGACTGGATACACCAGCATCGAATCGGCCTTTAGGCGGGAAAGAAGCTGGCCCGGGGGCATCGCAGGGCAAAAGCCTCATTTCGCTTTTCAGCTTCGCAACTCCAGCCAATCTGCACGTATATGAGTTCGACTGGCGTCCGGATTCGATGGGACTGGCGTACGTGGCGGCAGCTCCGCCGGGAGAGAACAACTGGTGGGTGGCGAAGCTTTACACGCAGGAGATTGGCGGCAAGCCGGCTGCGATTCTCGCACCGGAAGAGGTATCAGGCGCATTGCATGGGCTGCAGATTGCGGTTCCGCGCTGGTCGCCGGACGGGAAGACGATTGCGTTTGTCGGCGGGCTGATGAGCGACCAGGGCTCGACAGGCGGCGATGTGTGGATTGTCTCCGGCGATGGAGGGACGCCGGTGGACCTGACGCCACAACGGCCCACGTCGGCGGCGTGGATCGAGTGGGCGGGCAATGAGCATCTTTACGTCAGCGAACTGGCAGGAGGCAATTGCCAGCTGATCCGCCTGCATCTGGATGGAGACAAGACCAGCCAGGGCGTGACCACTTCGTTTGGCTCGCCGGTCTTCAGCATTCCCGGAATGGTGGGCGATGGACGGATGGAGCTGAGCCTGTCGTCTACGGCCGACCGATCTGTTTTCGTGTTTCATGCCAGCACCTTCGACCATCCGACAGAGGTTTATGAGGCCAAGCCGGGGACGGTGATGAGCGCGGGCCTGGAGGGCGTGATTCAGCTGACTCACCTGAACGACGGCGTGGAACCGGCCTGGGGCAAAAGTATCTCGCTCGATTGGAAGAGCGACGGCTTCCACGTGCAGGGCTGGCTGATGCTGCCCAAGGATTACGATCCGGCGAAGAGATATCCGCTGATTGTGGAGGTGCACGGCGGACCTGCGGCGGCAGTAGTGGCGCATTGGGGCGGTGGCGGAGGGTTGAGCGCGAATGCATTCTCCGCGCTGGGCTACTTTGTGCTGCAGCCGAATCCGCGCGGCAGCTATGGCCAGGGCGAGGAGTTTACCCAGGCCAACCGCAAGGACTTTGGCTACGGCGACCTGCGCGACATTTTGGCCGGCGTGGATACCGTCCTGGCGAAGTACCCGGTGGAAGCGGACCGGGTCGGCCTGACGGGTTGGAGTTACGGCGGATTCATGAGCATGTTTGCGGTGACCCAGACGCAGCGCTTCAAGGCAGCGGTAGCGGGGGCGGGTATCTCCGACTGGCAGAGCTACTACGGCGAGAATTCCATCGACCAGTGGATGATTCCGTATTTTGGCGCGTCGGTGTACGACGATCCGGCGGTTTACGCCAAGGCCTCGGCGATCACGTTCATCAAGCAGGCGAAGACGCCGACACTAGTGGTGGTGGGCGATCGGGATGGGGAGTGCCCTGCGCCGCAATCGTTTGAGTTTTGGCACGCGCTCAAGGATGAGCATGTGCCGACGCAACTGGTGATTTATCCCAATGAAGGTCACGCGTTTTCCGATCCCGCACATCGGCGGGACGTGATGTACCGGGCTTTGGATTGGTTTGACAAGTACCTTGGCGCGGGGAACTGAACCTGCTCGCCTTTCGAATCTGCTCCCCATCCTGTCGCGGAGGCGTCTATGGGAGCAGGGTCATAGATCACAGCGATGAGGAGCAGGGGAGCCGGCTCGACGGCTGTCCGGATGGGCGGCCCGCCCTGATACACTTTTCATTGAAGATTTGCGAGCGGATTTGACCGACTGGCAGCGCGGGGAAGGCTACAGCCGAAAGCCGTTTTCAAGCGGAATTCATCGGCAGTGGCCCGCCTTCGGGCATGCAGGCGGACCGCAACGGGGCATTTTCAGAGGCAGGGTGGTGCGAGGATCGAAGTTGAGAGGCGTCGCTATCTGGATTAGGGCGCGGCGCGGGCTTGATTGGCAGCGGCCTCCATCCGGCGAGTTTTTGAAGGTGCTATAACCCAATTTTTCTGACGTTATTCGCTAAGGACCGTTCCGCGGTTTGATGAGGCGGGGCGGGGAGGATTCATGCGGCGGTTTTTGACGCTTATCTTTATGTTGTGCCTGGCGATTCCAGCCGGGATCTCGATCTCCGGTTGCACGCGCAACCCGGCGGGTAACTACTGCTATGGTCTTGGCTATGGCCTGAAGAACACTGCCGTGGCTTCCATCACGCTCCAGCCCCAGACCACGGGCATTTCGCTGGCCTTCGGCCAGACCCTGCAGATCCAGTCGCCTACCGCCCTCACTTGCACGGGCGCCTCAGCTTCTGTGAACGGCAACCAATACACCTACGGCACCACCAACAACAAGCTCGTTGACATCTCTCCCAGCGGCAGCATCTGCGCCGGTACATGGAACCGCAACACGGGCGGCGGCATCCCCGACTATACTTACTGCAATTTTCCCAATCCAATACCCGCGACCAACGGTCTGCCCTATAACGTTGCTTACATCACGGTATCGGCCGATTCCGTCACCTCCAATCCGGTTGAGGTCTTTATCCACGCCCAGGTAAGCTCTGTTTCGCTTGTGGGTCCGCAGCAGTGCCTCTCCCAGACGCAGGTCGCCAATCTCGATTCGCAGGCCTGTTACAGCTCCAACGGTCAGCAGGTTCTGCTCTGCAAGCCCGCCACGGTCACGAATCCGGCGCAGTTCGCCT
>JBKQNU010000137.1:0-52468 GCA_052145815.1 Occallatibacter sp. | reverse complement strand
CCGAGGCAAGAGCGACAAGAAGAACGGAAATGAGGGGGCAAAAGCAGAGTCTTGAGGATTCCCATTGGACAGCCTCTCTCTTTTCGCGAAGATGGGAGCGGCCGCTGGTCGAGAGTTTTTGAATCGGGCGTGCATGCAAATCGTGCGCCATCATGGAATCTTGCTCCTGTAGGCATTCTGGTGCGATTGAGTGTTGGACTTCTTCCAGCAGAGTCCGGTTATTGCGCGTGTGCATCTTATCGCCTGTCGAGCTATGACCGGCTGCGCATCCAAAACCGTCGCGGCCCCTAGCGCGGCTCCTTCACCTGCACAATCCGGTCGGCGGCAACGTTCTTGAGGACCTGCACCGTTCCCGACGGCCAGCGAATCTCGACTTCGTCGGCCACGCGCGCATCTCCCAGGCCGAAGTGAACCGGCCCGGCGCTGGAGGAGGCATAGCCGCTCGCCGTCGTCATGTGATTGAACTGGACCTTGCCTGCCGCTGTGACTTTGATGCGCGCGCCAATTCCATCGCGATTGCTCTTGGTCCCCTGGAGCGCAAACTCCAGCCAGTGATGATTGCCCGGGCTGTCGTTCATCCAGATCTCCGCCGGCGCACTGAGCGCGGTGACCACAATATCGAGCTTGCCGTCGCCGTTGAAATCAGCAACGGCCGCGCCGCGATGCCTGCGCGGCGGCTGAGCGCCAAAGCCTGCCTCTTCGGTAAGGGCAGCCCATTTACCGTTCAGGTTGCGGAACACTGTGTTGAGCTGATCGACGTGAATCCGGCCGGCCATGTTGGGAGAAGCAACGTCGCCGCGGCTGACAAAAACATCCTTCCAGCCGTCATTATCGAAATCGGCGATGTTGACGCTGTAACCCGACATCGGATCACTGAGCACAGTCATTCCGCTGCGCGCCGTGATCTCTTCAAATGAGCTTCCCGCGACGTTCTGATAGATAGGAAAAGTCTCGTTCTGAAGCGCAGCCAGCGCGATGTCAGGGTATCCGTCATTATTCAGATCGCGAAAATCGCAACCCATTCCCGAAATCAGGTTTCCGTGCTCTGGCAGAGCCACACCCATCTCGAATCCAACCTCCTCGAAACGATTGTGGCCCTTGTTGTGGTAGAGGAAATTGAAGAGCTTGTCGTTGGTTACAAAGATATCGGGCAGGCCGTCGTTGTCGTAATCGGCGATGCACGCCGACATGCCTTTTCCCGGATGGGCGCGGATCCCAGCTTGCTCCGAAATATCGGTAAATGTGCCATCGCCGTTGTTGAGAAAGAGCTGGCTCGCCTGCTCCTTGTAGAATTTCGGATGGCAGTACTCGGGCTGTCCGTTGAATTTGCAGTCTGGCTCCTTACTGCCGTCCCAGGACAAATAGTTGACGACAAACAAGTCGAGCAGCCCATCATTATTGATGTCGACCCAGGCGGCCGCAACCGACCACAAGGGGCCATATTTTGGATCGATCGACTTATCCAGGCCGGCCTTCTTAGTTACATCGGTAAACGTGCCGTCGCCGTTGTTGTGGTACAGAGTGTTTCGATAGACACCGGTGACAAAGATGTCGTCATAGCCGTCGTTGTCGTAGTCGCCGATGGCCACGCCCACATCGAAGCCGGTTCCCTTGAGCCCTGCTTTTTCGGTGACGTCGGTAAATGTGCCGTCTCCGTTGTTGTGAAAAAGGCGATTCCAATACTTGGGCGAATCCTTCTTAAGGGTGTTGATATCCGCGCCGTTGGTGATGAAGATGTCAGGCTTGCCATCGCGGTCATAGTCGAAGACGGCTACCCCGCCCGCCATGGTCTCCGGCGCGTGGCGCTGCGGAGTCTCGCTGCTGTCGAGCGAGAAGGCAATGGGACGCGATGAAAAATGGATGGGAGAGGAGGGTTGCTGCTGCGCAGCCGCCCCGCCGGGAAGCAGTACGAGGACACTCGCCAACGAAACAGGAAGCGCGAAGACGCGGTTAAGGCGCCGCTTGATTGTGCGGGATGTCTCCGCCTGCGCTGGAACCACCCGACTGATTGCTGCGATACAGTTTCTCAATTTCCTGCTTCTCCCGCTCTGCGTCTTCTTTGCGCCCAGCCGCGGCGTAGGCTCGAAGCAAATCCCAATGCGTCCGGCTCACCGCCGGGTCGTCTGATCGCGCAATTTCGAGTTCCTTGATCCCATCGGCCGATTGGCCCTTGGCCACCAATGCCTCTCCTGCCATCATATGTGCCGAAGCGCGCTGCGGCTCAATCTTGATGGCTTGCTGGGCGAGTGCAAGCGCCCGGTCGAAATCGCCCTGCCCCATGAGTTGCTGCGCCAGCCGAACGCGGGCGAGCACATGCGAGGGGGAAATCTCGAGTTCGCGTTCAAATTCAGGCACCGCCCGGTCCGGATGCAACTCCATGAGATAAGCGCCATGGAGAAAATGAACGCCGGGCTCATTTGGATATGCCGCGAGCAACTTGTTGAATTCCGATTCGGCCTCTTCGTAGTGTTGCGTTTGAACTGCCAGCACCGCCCGGCCCGCCATCTCGACCAGTTCCCGGCGGTCCGGCGGAATCTCTGCAGGCAGAAGAGGCAATCGCAATCCGGCCAGCCCCGCGGGCTCAATGAGCTCCGGCTGCTGTGTACCGTTCGCCAGCATCTTCAGCAGCATGTCAAGGCTGTCGTCGTAGCGCTCGAAACGAGTCAGCAGGACCGCCACGTGATCGAATACTATCTGGACAAGTTCCTGGCGGTCGCCCATGCCCAACGCCATAGCGTGCTGCAGATGATCCAGTGCGCGCCGATAGTCTCTCGTCTCGTATTCGCTCAGCCCCAGCAGGGCCCACCCCGGACCGGCATCCGGATGCAGCGTCATGAATATCCGAAGCTCATCGCGCGCTTCGGCGTATTGCGCTTTTTCGTAGAGCAGCGTTCCGAGATACCACAGTCCCTGTTCCGACCCCGGGTCCTCGGCTACTGCGCGCCGATACAACTGGATAGCCTCGTCATCGCGGTTCTCGTCGCGTGCCTTCCCAGCGGCCTGCAGCAATTGATCCACACTCGGTCGGGACGCCGCGGGAGCTTTTTGCGCTGCGGCGATAGGGGCGCGAAAGGCGCATGCGGCAAGAAAGGCTATGAGCAGCAATCTGTGTATCAATGTGCCGCCTCCCGCGTGCTTTCGCCAAGCTTCTCTTTGGGCGAAGCCATCAGCTCCTCCTTGTTCTTCAAGACAAGGAAGGCGGCAGACTCGGCCTTGGCTTCCTCCATTCGTCCTAGTTTTGTGTAGACCATCGCCAGATGCGAACGGACTGTCGGGTTGCCAGGCGCAAGCTGTTTCGCTGTTTCCAGCTCGCTCAGGCTCGCATCCAAATCGCCATTCCCAAGGAAGACGCGTCCGAGGAGATGATGCGCCTCTGCATTCTTCGAATCGGCAGCGGTCGCCTGCCGCGCCAGCAGGCCAGCCTCGGCAAGATTGCCTTTCTCCAATTCAATCGCGGCGAGCGCGACCAGTGAAGGAACATGTTTCGGCGAGATCTTGAGTTCTTCGCGGTATTCGCGCTCGGCTTCGGTCTTCTTGTCTTCAAAGCCGTAGAGCGTCGCCCGAAAGAAATGCACCTCCGGCTGCGCTGCGTAGCGGGATTCCAGCCGGTCGGCGAACTCATCTGCCCGCTCGAAATCCTGGGGAGACTGCGCCGCATACAACGCCGCCTTGCCTGTCAGCCAGACCCGTTCCCTATCTTCGGGAGGGTAGTTCTCGGGGAGACTGCGCATGCGCAGCGAAGCCAGCCCCATCGTCTCGGAAAGTTCGGCAGTGTCGCCGAAACGCTTTGCCAGCGGATCCAGCAGAACAAGCGCCTCGACGAACCGGCCTTCGCGCGTGAGCAGGAGCGCAAAATGGTACATGGCGACATCGCGGAACTCGGGCGTTCCACCCCACCCCGCGCTCGCCCAGGAGCGGAACCGCGCCAAGGCGCTGTCGTAGTTGCCTGTTTCGTATTCGCACAGGCCAAGAAATGCGAATGCCGAGCCACGGTGCCGGGTGCTGGCCAGAAGATGCTCAAACGCCGCGTCGGCCTCGGAGAAACGATCCTGATCGTAAAGCAAACTGCCCAGAGACCACCAGCCATCGTACCAGGACGGCCGCAGCTTCGTCCCCTCGCGGTACAAGCGGATCGCGTCCGGCATGCGTTCCTGGGAGCGGGCGGTGTCGGCTTGCTTGGCAATCGTCTCGAAGCGGTCTGGAACGGTTGCAGCGGAAGCGGCCAGAGAGAAGCTGATTGCAAGAACGGAAAAGAAAGGCCGCATAAAAAAATTATAGCTGGGGCGGCCTTTGAGGCCGCCCCAGCTTTCGGGTTGAGGGTTAGAAGTTGTACTTGACCGACAGTTCCAGAGTGCGATGCCCGTAGTTGGTATTCGCAAAGCCGAATGCCTTGCAGGCGACTCCAGGGCATGCATCTTTTGTATCGGTGGCGTTTTCCAGTGTGCCAAGCGGGGGATTGCCCGAACCGCCCGGGCTGAAATTCAGCGTGAGGTTGGGATCGCCCGCAGTGAACGACAGCAGGTCGTGGTTCAGGAAGTTTTTCGCGGTAAAGCGGAACTCCACATTCTGGTGCTCTTTGATCGCGAAGCTCTTCTGGGCCGCGATATCGCTGCTCCAGTACATGGGCCCGACGATGCCCGGCATGCGGGTATTGCCGATCGACGTGCCGGATGTTGGGAAGGCGAAGCAATTGGGGTTAGCGAATTGGTGTTTCTGCAATCCCTTGCTCGGATCGCAGGTGATGACCGGAGCCACCGTGGCATCCGGCGAACCGATGGAGTAGACCGCACTCGGGCCATTTGTCAGGTCGTAGTAATAGCCGTTGACCGCCGACAACTGTGCGCCGGACTGGATCTGGGTGATTCCGGAGAGTTGGTAGCCGTTGGCGGCGCCGTTCAGGAACAGGTTGTCGAAGTGCACCTTCGGCGTCGAGAAGACATACGACGCGTTAAAGACCTGCTTGCGGCTGATATTGAGAACAGTCCAGTACTCCTTCTTGCCCCAGTCCGGGTAGGCGCCCGACTCCGTCGGGTTTCCAAGGTTTTTGGCGAACGCGTAGTTGAAGTTGATCGTAGACCAACCGGAACTGCGCGTCAGCTTGCCCTGAAGCGAATCGTACTGGGAAACTTGGTCGCTCTCGTTCACGTTGATGGACTGGTAATAGGGGTATTTACGGAACCGCTGCTGGCAGTTTGAATCGCCCAGGCGGGTCTGATCCGGATTGGTGGCCCCCATATCCAGATCCGAACAAGTCGTTGCCACCGTTGCGCTTGTCATGGCTCCGATCGGAACCGGATCCATATTGACGCCGCTTTGGCCCTTGGTGGAGTAGTTGCCGACGTACGAGATTTCGGCAAAGAATTTCTTTGGCAGCTGCTGGTCGATGTTGAGGCTGTAGGTGACGGTGTACGGCTGGTCTTTGTCCCTCGTGTCCAGCGCGGTGATGCTGCCGTTGGCGGAGTTCGTCGGTTTGCCAAAAACGACGGTGGGCGCGCAGTCGCCTGTGTGCCCCGCGTCGATTCCGCCCGGTTGAGCGGCCGCGCAAGAAGTGCCGTTGCCCGCGAATTGGTCGACCTGTTCCCAGGTTGAGGCAGCGCTCGGAGCGCTCCAGCCGACCGACCCGACCGCGGTGTTGGCGGCGCCCAGATGGTCGTCCTGCAGGTTAGTCTCGTAGCGGTACATTCCCCAGCCGCCGCGCACCACGGTCTTGCCGTTGCCGAAGATGTCGATGGAGGCGCCGACACGGGGCGAGTAAACCAGGTAGGTCTCGGAATTGCCGGTTTTGGAAGTGCTGGAGTCGATGCTGTGCCACGAAACGCCCGGATTCTCGGTGCCGGCCGAGACCGCCGCGCCATACTTCGACTCGTTGAAGACAGCCAATCCATATTGGTCGTCGGCGTCCGGCGCGGCATAGTGCTCGAAACGCATGCCGTAATCGAGGGTGATGTGGCTGTTCAGCTTCCAGTGATCGGTGGCATAGAAGGAGGTTGCCGACTGTTCCATGTGCATGACGGGCGGAAGCGCCTGCTCGTAATAGCCCTGGCTGGCGCCCATCAGGATGTCGGCATAGTTGTTTTGACTGAAGGTTCTGCTCCAGAAGCCGTAGTTGAAAACGCCCATGTACTGGCTCCAGGCGTCCTGCGCATTATAGATGTGCTCCCACAGGAAGCCGAACTTGAGGGTATGGGTTCTGAAGACCTTGGTCACATCCGCGCCGGTGCTGGGGATTCCCTTCTCGGCGTAGAAGGCCGGGTGATAGTCGTGTCCGATATCGCCGATATTCGGAATCGAGCCGCTCCAACTGGTGACGACCGGCGCATTCGGGTTGCCGAAGACGCCCTTCAGCGGAGTCGGGAAGTTCATCTGGCTGCGGAGAACCTTGGCCGGATTCTGAGGCCCGCCCGGCATATCCATGTGGGTATAGCCGATATGGGCTTCCGCCGTCAAAGTCGGCGAAAAGATGTGCAAGAAGTTGAGCGTCCACAGGTCCGAAGTGTTGTTGCTGAGGTCCGCGGTAGGGGATGGAACGACCCAATCTCCCGAACCCACCCACAAGCCAAGGGGCTCGACCGCTGATTCCTGTTGGTGGCTCTGGCTGATGTACATCTTGGTGCTGTCGGAGAAGTTCATGTCGAGCTTCGCCATGTTGTGCCAGGAGTTCTGGGACTGTGTCACCGGCTCGACGTAGTTCCACCCGGCCGAATTCGGTGCGGAGAGGTTGGCCGTGGGAAGGCTGTCCTGCAGCCACAACTGCGCATCGGGGTCGATGCAGGCCGGGGCCATGACGCCGTTGGTGATGGTGCATCCAGGGCGAGCGGCAAGCAGTCCTGCATCGGTTGGGTTTTGCGGAACGCTGACGACTCCGTAACGGCCGCCAATCGTATAGTCCGGTTGCGTTGCCCCGTTCCAGGCAGGAGAGGCCACGTTCGTATAGGCCGGGGTGCCCAGAGCGCTGAAGTCGCCGGTCTTGATCATGTCCGCGGTGGGCACAAAAGCGTTGTTGATGCCGCCGTCGATCAACTGCCGGTAGTCTTCGAAGGACTCGTGGAAGAAGAGCTTGGTCTTGTTCTTGTTATTGAAACGGGTATGCGGGATGATCACCGGGCCGCCCAGGGTGGCGCCGGGGTAGTAGTAATGGCTCGGAATCTTGAGGTAGCCCTTGCTGTAGCTGTTCTCCACCTCTTGCTGTTTGTTGTTGGATTCTTCCGCGTTCAGTTCCGAGTTGCGGGCATAGAAGTAGGCATCGCCGTGGAACTCCGAACCGCCCGACTTGCTCATGGTGTTGATCACCACCGGGCCCTTGGCGTTTTCGGCCCCGTAGTTCGAGGTCATAACCTGGATCTCGGAGATCATGTCGGGGTTGGGGTTGACCGGCGTGGCGGCTCCGGGCGCGCCCGGATCCTCGACGTTCTGACCGTCCTGATTGATGGAGAGTCCCGTGTTCGACTGTCCGTTGATGCTCACCGCCGCCATGCCGCCGGCGTTGCCGTTCACCGTGAAACCGTTAATACCGATCATCGAGCCGTCGGCGGCCGGCCGGTTGGTGCCGCTCAGGGTGATCATCGCGGCGCCGGGGATGATGCGGAGGATCTCCGTCGCGTTGCGGCCGATCAGGGGCTGCTTCTCCAGGTCTTCTTCGGTGATGGTTTCGGTCTTCGCCCCGGAATCGGTGATGTCGATCTGGTCGGCGGTGGCGCTGACCTCGACCGTGACGGATTCGGCGCCGACTTTGAGGGGAATGGTGAGGGTCCTTACGTCCGAGGCGTTCAGAACGATTCCCGTGCCATCCCATTTCTCAAAGCCTTTTGCCTGGACCGAGACGTTGTAGGTTCCGACCGGCAAGTCGGTCGCCGAGAAGTAACCCTCTTTGTTGCTGACCAGGTGCTGAACGATACTTGTCGCGGTGTTCACAACAGTGACGTGGGCGCCGGTGATTAGGGCTCCGTTGGAGTCCGTAACGGTGCCGGAAAGAGTTGCGAAGATTGATTGTGCGTACGCTGCTGGTGAACCCCCCAGCAGCACAATCGCGATGGCGATGAGACAGGCTCGATAGCCTGCTTTGACGCCAATGGCCAATCCTGAATTTTGAGCAGAAAACATGTTTGTCTCCCTATCGTTGTGGACTGAATTGGAACCAACTCTTCAGGGAGCGTTTCTCTGCATTCCAGCGGCTTGCCCCCTGTTGTTTTGTCCCGTGCCGAACTTTTGGGTTCTTTTGTCATGACCCTTGATCGGCCTGATGGATATTGCTGCCACAGGGCTGATGCATCTGCCTGTGTCAACGTTATGCCTGCAGCTCCTCCTCTTTGCCTTGCGTTACCTTGCCTTGCCTTGCCTTGCGTTGCCTTGCGTTGCCTTGCGTTGCCTTGCGTTGCCTTGCGTTGCCTTGCGTTGCCTTGCGTTGCCTTGCGTTGCCTTGCGTTGCCTTGCTTGAAAACGTTTTACCAAAACGTTTTAGCGATGCTCGATAGAATTCTCCTTTGTAGGGAGAAAAAGGTGCCAGGCTACCTCAAAATGCCTTCGCGCCAATGCCCGGAGTGTTCCGAGCAGAGAAAGAACCCTCGTAGCAGTCGATGATCTGAAAACGAGAGAGAACGCATGTTGAGTGCAACCCAGATTGATGCGCACTATAGAGTAGCAACGATAAAGAGGGAATCGTTAAAGATGCACCGAATTGTTAATCAGACTGAATTTATGTTTAATGCTTGTATTTTCATCGTATTAAACATTCCGTAACGGCAAAAAAAGGGCATGTTACATGCCCTGTCGCCCATTTGATTTTCCCCTGAAATGAAGGGGCTGCGTTCAGATGGCATTTTTTTTAATCCTTGAAAGCGGCAAGGTCCCGTTTTCAAAACCCGATTGCCCGTTGCTTGGCGTAAAAGGGGGCTCTCAGCCGTAATTGGACAATCTGCCACCCTTCTTGCCTTGAGGTTCGCGATTTGTACTCTAAGCCCGAAGCAGCGCCCCTTGAGGTTGCATTCTCCCTGGAAGTTAGAAGCGACCAGCATCATTATTCATGTAGAACTACGCAACCATGGGTCCGGCTCCCAAGGTGGCGGTGAGTTGCTCCGAACTCAAAGGGAGTGGAGAATGTCCCCTTGACGACGGGTCGGTGCAATGGCCGGCTTTGGTCAATTGCCGAAGCTGGTCTTTCGAACCTGACTGGGAGCATCGCAAATGTGCTCACCGGCGAATGGGCCAAATAAAAGTCCGCGGAGTATTGACTCCGCAGAGCATAATTGACAAAAGCAAGTTAGAGGGCGATCACGGTCACAGACCTTTCCGCGTCACAGATCGAAAAGGCAAACATTGAATTCAAGAATAAACAACCCCGTCCTCCGCTTGCTTGGCTTGATGCTTCTCTGGCCGTCATTCTGTGTTTCTGCATTCGGTCAAGGAACTGGCCTCGACCCGGCTCTAGCGCCGCCGGCACGAGAGATTGATTTGTCGGCTTGGGGCTTCCGCAGCCTTGCCCCGATCGAGCGCTTCCACTTTCGCTCCAACGTCTCTGTTCACTTTCTGGATAGCAGCCACTTGCTGTTGACGTACAACGGTCCGCGAAAGCTCCTGAAGCGTACTCCGGAGTGCACCTCGACTCATCCTTGCCGCCTTATTCACGCTGCGGTTTTTGACCTCGCCACTGCGAAGGCAGTGCTGGAAACCGACTGGTACCTGCACGACTACCGCCCCTACCTCTGGCCACTGTCGCCTGGGCGCATGCTCATGCGCCGGTCAAACAGCCTGTATGTTCTTGACTCAGACCTTAATGAGACCCTGTTGAAGGATTTCACTCGCGATCTTCTGTGGGTGGAGGTAACCCCAGACGGAAAACAGATTATCGCTGAGACGGCGCTGGAGGACTCCAGCCCAGCCAAGAGCGCGACAGCAAGCGTGAAGCAAAAGACAGAAAGCGCTCCATCGCCGCGGGTGAGTATTGACTTCCTGAACTCCAGTTCACTGGACGTGGAGCGTTCTCTCAAAGCGACTGGAGTGCTGGAGTTTGAAGCCAGCAGTTCAGGTTATGCCGATTCCACTCGCATTGCGCTGGACAACACCTGGCTTTTGCGATTCGGCCCAAGCTCGTCGCAGCGGCAGCGCGTGGCCCGAATCAAGTCGACCTGCGAACCCGATCTTCTTTTCCCGACGAATACCGCCATCTTGATTGGCCGCTGTTCGAGCAACGGCGGCGACTATAGTGTAAGCGTTTTCAGCGTCACCGGACATCCGCTTTGGCGTCAGCGGTGGCCGCAGCTCAACTACTACCCGGCTTTGGCGCGCAGCGAGGATGGGAGCCGATTCGCTGTCGGGACCATCACGGCATCCCGCGAAGCGAGTCAGCCGCGCGCAACCGACGAAGACGACCATGGGTGGCCCGATGTTGAGCAGGACCTTCGAGTCTTCGAGACCGCAAGCGGCAAACTCATCCTTGCCGCCAGAGTCAAGTCCGTGGTGCTGAAGAACCCTAACTTTGCTCTCGCTCCGGATGGAAGCCAATTCGTGCTGCTCGATGGATCGATCTTGAGAATCTACAATCTACCGTCCGCCTCGGCCGAAGAACGGGCAAAATTCCTCGCCATGGCGGCAGATGCTCCGGGTCTCGCTCCGCCAACCGGGAATTCGTCCGATGTCATCGGTAACGCTGGCGCTATGGCGGGCGACATTGATTCCGAAGACGTGGCTCAAGCGGGAGAAGCCGATCTTCGTGCCGCGCTTCGCGAAGCATCGACTGCTCCAGATGCAACGTCTGGTCTTCCAGCTGGTATTTCGAATGCGGCGAACGCGCCTGTTTCCACAGACTCTGTCGCCCACACCGCCACAACGGATCAGGAACCTGCGCCCGCCTTTACTTTCAAAACGACCGCGAAGGAAGTCGTAGTGGATGTCTTGGTCACCGACTCCAAGGGACACCCGGTGAGAGGATTGTCTGCCACCGACTTTCAGATCGAGGAAGACCGAAGGCCGCAGAAGATCAAGTACTTCCATGAGTTCAAGGGCTCGGCGGCGGCCCCCGTTCCGGTCACCCCGGTCAAGTTGCCCCCGAATGTCTTCAGCAACAACTCGACGCCTCCTGGGGAGAAGCCCCTTGTTGCGGTAGTTCTCGACCTTGTCAATACACCCACTCAGGACCAGCAGTATGCGAAGGAACAACTGCTCAAGTTCCTGCGCAAGAAACCCGCTGACATGCAGTTTGCCCTCTTTGCTCTTTCCGACGGCATGCAAATTCTCCACGGCTTCACGGCGGATGAGAACGTGCTGGCGGCCACGGTTACCGGCAAAAGCGCCACGGCCGCCGGCAGAAAGAAGAGCGGCTTACGATCGTACAGCGACCTCGAAACGACCGTGGATATGTCATCCCTGATTCGATTGACTCAAGAGGCTGCTGCCTCGGATGCCACCTTCCAATCGTCCGTCATACAGCTGGTACAGCTGCAATCGCAATACCGCGCCAACGATATCGACTGGCGGGTCCGCCTGACGGTCGAAGGATTCACGCAGTTGGCGCAATATCTGGCCGGACTGCCGGGAAGAAAAAACATCGTCTGGATGTCCGGATCGTTTCCCAGCCATTTCTTCCCCGAAGTGCAACTGGACCGCGACACGCCCGACCAAAACTCGGACGCGTTGCGCGACTACATCGGCCAGCTACGAAAAATGACCAGTTTGTTGGCCGAGGCGCACGCCGCAGTCTACCCCGTCGATGTTCGAGGCGTCCAGAACGACTCGGCCTATAGTGCGGACAGCACGATTGACGCCAGGCTGGCGCCCCCACCCCAATCGCAACTGCCGGCAATCGCCAGTTCGATGGCGAACTCAGGGACGAACACCGTTTCCAGCATCCAGCCTCTTTCTCCTCTTCAAAAGCAAATGCAGCAGGCGCAGGACACCAAAGCCGGCGAGATGGCGACAATGGATGAGGTTGCGAAAGCAACTGGAGGCAAGGCCTTTTACAACACCAATGGGATTCAGCAAGCCATCGAGACGGCGGTCGAGCAGGGATCGACGTACTATACGGTTTCCTACACTTCTGACAACGCCGCCTTCGACGGCAAATTCAGGAAGCTTCGAGTCTCGCTTGCGCAAAAGGGATACCACCTTGCCTATCGCCCAGGCTACTTCGCCGATTCCCCGCAAGCGCCCGTCAAAAACCCCAACGAATTAGCTCGAGAAATCGGGCTTCACGCAATGCAACACGGAGCGCCTGAATCACGCCAGCTTGCTTTTGCTGTCCGCGTGGTTCCGGTGGGCAAGCCGGCAAAAGCTTCCGCCGCGCCGGCAGTTGAATCCGTTGCCATTCAGCCGAAAAAAGTCGAGGTGCAGCACTACGCGATCAATTATGCGATCGCGGGTCCGCAGTTGGCGCTTATTCCCAATGGCACTATGCGGCGGGCTATCCTCGATTTCATGGTTACCGCTTTCGACGATGACGGCTCCATTATTTCTCACATCGCCTTTCGATCCACCAACGATCTCAAGCCTGCCGGCTATCGGGATATGCTGATTGGCGGCTTGCGTTTGCATCAGGATATGGACGTTCCGACGAATGCGGTTTCGATGCGCCTGGGTGTATTCGATGAGCAGTCCCATCACCTCGGAACCCTTGAACTCCCACTACCCTTGAAGGCGCCGCCCGATGACGCCGCTGCACAGGCCCGCAAGATGCCCCCGGTCGAGCCGGATTGATGACCGCGAAGGTCATCCAGGAAGGCGCCTTCACTAACGAAATCAATGCTCCCCGATAGAACGTCACGATCAACCTAACAACCAGTCGTGTCCACTTCCAGTTCGTGGACACGATCGGTCTTCTGTGCAACAAGTTCACACCATCTACCGGCCTACTTTTGCTCCGCCCCATTGGCCTGGTTTCACTCCGCCCTGGACAATAATCCTGGATCGAGCCAACCTTCATCCGAAAGTTGTACTTGACAAGCGTTCATACGCGAGCTTTAAATGTCTGCCGGCTCCAAGGAATGGATTTCTGGCACACTCAAGTAAAACGTTTGAGTGTAAGGATTCCAAAAAGCGGATAATCGCAATTATCTGCTTCCAAACCATGGAGAAATCGGGCCTCATCCGGTTCGTTCAGGAGTGGTTTTTGGAGCCTGAACCAGCTGGCCTGAGCCACCCAAGCTTGCCGGGATTCATGAGGAGCAAACCGGCATGAGCGAGTACGTCAGGTAACCCCGCAAACCGGCACAAAGCCGGCAACTGCAGAAGGCGAAGAGCCGGACAGCAGTTGAAAAGACGGGGCTGAGCGAAGGTAAGGGTTGCGAAGTAAATTGATTTTCTACTTGACAATCCAGAAATCGCGCGCGTTAAATGATTCGGTCGGTCTCCCGGACCCTCAGGTAAATCGGTGTATTTGAGCAGAAGTGTCCAGAACGGCCAACGGCCCACGCAATCTTCCGTGTTCGCGGAAGGTTCGGGGGCGTTTTTCCGTTTGCGCACAGGCAGTTCGATCGACGCAAGGACAGATGGTCGACTGCCTCTCGAAAACACCGGTCTGACCGCAAGATGGGCACCATTCACTCGGACTCAAATCGAGGGATGGCAGGGCGACCGAATCACCAAACAACAAGAATCACCAAACAACACCAAGAAACAACTTGAAAAGGAGAGTCACATGAGTCGAGCGAGATACAAGTTTCTCTTGTTGCCGCTGTTCTTAGTGCTGGCGTGCGCAGGTCTATGGGCGCAGGCCAACTCCGAGGTCACCGGCATCGTCACAGACCAAACAGGAGCGGTTGTCGCAGGCGCGAAGGTCGTACTCACCGATCCGGCGACTGGCGAAGTGCACTCTACCGTCAGCGGGGGCACCGGGTTGTACGACATCTCCGGCTTGAACCCGTTCACCTACAACATGAAGGTCACGGCGAAGGGCTTCGAGGCGTTCCAACAGAACGGCATCGTGGTCAACGTGTCGTCAACCGACCGCGTCGACGTTAAGCTCACCATCGGCGCCGAAACGCAGACGATCACCGTCGAGGCAGATGCCTTGGCCGTGCAAGCCGACTCCAACGTGGTCAGCTCTCTGATCAACTCCGAGCAGATCAGCGAAATCGCGACTGAGAACCGCAACTTCGCGGCTCTGGCGGCCCTGGGCCTGGGCGTAAGCTCCGCCCTGCCGGACAGTAACACTCCCGGCGCGGTGGGATCCAACTTCACCATCCAAGTCAACGGGTTGCGTCAAAGCCACAACATCTGGCTGATCGACGGCGGCGAGTCGGATGACCGCGGCGGCGCCGGCGGCATGCAGATTCAGCCTTCGCAGGACGCCATCGCCGAATTTACGATGATGACGTCGAACTATCCTCCGGACTACGGCATCTCCTCCGGCGCCACCATGAGCCTTTCGCTCAAGAGCGGCACACAGAAGTTCCACGGCGAACTCTGGGAAGAGAACCGCAACACCGACTACGACGCCAACAGCTACTTCAACAACCTGGGCCACACTCCGAGGCCGGCCGTACACTACAACATCTACGGCTGGGGCGTGGGCGGCCCGGTATTCATTCCGAAGGTGTACAACGCAAACAGGGAGAAGACCTTCTTCTACTGGAATGAAGAATGGCGCAAAACCGTCAACCTGGCGACCAGCAACAACAACACCATCGACCCGGCGGACATTCCGACGCTAGGTACGGATCTGAAGTATGTGCCGCCTGCGTTTTCGCCGAGCACGGCCCTGGTGGTTCCGAAGGTGCCGTTGACTTCCGTCTACTACACCAACACCCTCCTGCCGATGGGCCTGACGCCTGGGGATCCGTTCCCGAACAACACCATTCCGCATCAGTTGTTCGACCCCAACTTCGTCCTCTACCTGCAAGCCGGCATTCTTCCGAAGCCGAGCCCCGGCCAGCCGGACAAGGCCATTGCCGCCGCTTCGCTTCCGTTCAAGGTTCGTGACGACATCGTCCGCATCGACCACAGGTTCAGCGACAAGTGGGCGATCCTGGGCCACTACATCGGCGACACGGAGAATGAGAACTTCGCGAATCCAGAACTGGGCTGGTGCTGGTGCAACTACAATACACTGGGCAGCACACTGTCCTCTCCGTCGCACAGCGCGGCCATCAAGTTGAGCGGAACCATCAACCCCAACCTGCTGGTTGAAGCCAGCATCAATTACGACGGCAACGAGATCAACATCACCCCCAGCGCGAACAGCTACAAGCCTTCGGGCTGGAACGTTTCCCCGGTGGTCTCGGCCTATTCCATCACCCGCAAGACGTTCCCGGGCATCAGCGGTTTCGGGAACCCCTACGGAACGGCGGAAGACACGGCCACCGAGCCCTATCACAACGCGGCCCAAGACTATGAGCCCAAGGTCGATATCTCGTTCACGGTGGGCAAGCATGCCACGAAGTACGGCTTCAGCTGGAACCGCTACACCAAGAACCAGATGCTCTATAGCGACGAGCAGGGGGATTACGGCTCGGGCTCGATGTCGAACGACGGCATCATGGACCTGCTGATGGGCATCCCCACCAGCTACAGCCAGTCGCAGAGCGCTCCTATCCGCCACTACGTCAACAACACGCCTTCGGTTTACGTGATGGACAACTGGCACGTAACCCCACGCCTCAGCTTGCAGCTCGGTATCCGCTATGACGCCCTGCCGCACGCCTGGGAGCGCAACAACTTTATCGGCAACTTCGTTCCCGGCAACTACGTTGCGAGCCAGGCCCCCATCTGGGACGGCTCCAGCGGCGTCATCGACCCGGCCAGCCCGGATCTGTACACCTTCAACGGCATACCCTCCTACATCAACGGCACCGGACTGGCGGGCATCAATCACTTCCCGCGCGGCGCCGTCACCAACGACTACAAGACGGAACAGCCTCGTATCGGCTTCTCCGAGGACCTCTTCGGCAATGGCAGGACCGTTCTCCGTGGCGGCTTCGGAACCTTCTTCGAGCGCATGCAGGGCAATGACATTTACGGCGTGGCCACCAGTGCGCCGTTCAATCCCTCGCTCAGTCTCAGCAACGTCCTCTTCAGCAACCCTGGAACGGCCTGGGATACGGGCGCTGTAATCCAACCGACGAATCTCATCTTCGCGGGCGGCGCATACGACCTGGCCAAAAACTACCGCGCTCCTGCGGTGGCGCAGTTCTCGCTCGGCGTGCAGCATGAGTTGAGGCCCTCGGTCATCTGGGTCGTTCAGTACGTGGGCAACCTTGCCTGGCACCAGAACATCCAGAACAACATCAACAACTTCAATCCGACCAATCCGGCGGTGGAAGCGTCGTACGCCACGGGGACAGCACCGTCAAGGCCATTCCGCTGCATCGCAGGCGATGGCAGCAACAACTACAACACCAAAAACTACCCTGGGGCGGTGGGCAGCGACACCTCCTGCAACCAGTCGATTTCGACCATCCAGCCCAATGGCGGCGGTAATGCCTTCCGGTATTACCCTGGCTACACGGGCATCACGCAGTCGGAAAACGACACCAATGGGAACTACAACGGTTTCCAGACCGGTGTCCGCGTGCAGAACAGGTGGGGCCTGAGCGGCGAGCTCGATTACACGTGGTCGCACGAAATCGATCTCACCAGCTACGACCTGACTACCATCAGCAACCCCTGGAACTACAAGTACGACAGGGGATCGGGCGCGCTCGACCGGCGCCAGATTCTGAGCGCCAACTACATCTACAAGCTGCCCTTCCTGAACAAGGGCACCGACCTTCTGCACTCGATCGCCGGCGGATGGGAGTTTGCGGGAACCGTCGTCGACGAGACCGGCACGCCTGCTGTGGTTAACGATTCGCTCAACTACGATCCGGTCGGTCTCAACGGCGGTTACACCGTCCGTCCCAACCTCTCGGGCGGCAAGATGAGCTACACCAAGAAGATGGGGTCCTGGTTCAACACAGCCAATTTCGCCCCGCCGGTTCCATACTGGCTGGGTGGGCCTAACCAGGGATTCGGCAATGCCGGCAAGGACGCGGTGGCCGGACCCGGCCGCGTGAACTTCACCACTTCGCTCTACAAGTCGTTCGCGATTACCGAGCGGGCGCACTTCGAGCTCCGCTTCGAGTCGTTCAACACCTTCAACCACACCGAGGCCAACAACCTCAACACGGGCTACGACCCGCAGAACGGTGCGTTCAGCACTGTGGTGGGTAAGGGCAACACGTTCGGCCAGGTCACCGGCACGTGGGATCCGCGCGTGCTCGAACTGGGCGGCAAGTTCGTGTTCTAACCTCACACTCAACCGGGGCGCGGCAGTCCAACGGCTGCCGCGCCCCTTTTCTTTGCGCGCCGGCAATTGTCCCTGCACGCATCGAGGAGAGATAATCGAGTCAGCAGCGACTCGGAACACATCGTGGATCGGGAAGGAACGCAGGTGGGACCGGCTCGAAAACGTGTAACTCGCGTGACGCTGACCATAGGGTTTGCCGCCGCCTGTTGCCTGGGTCAGACGCCGGCGGCCCCCGATCGGGAGCGCGCGGAAGCCCTTTCGCTCGAGCAGCAGGGCAAGATTTCCGAGGCCGAGACCGCATGGCGGGCACTGCTCGAGACAAATCCTTCCAGTCCGGAGGCCTACGCTCACCTGGGATTGCTGGAAGCGCGCCAGGAGCATTACAAGGAGGCAGTGCCCCTCTATCGCAAGGCGCTGACGATTGGTCCCGACCTGCCCAGCTTGCATCTCAACCTTGGTCTGGCGCTTTTCAAGAGCGGCGATCTTAGGGCAGCCATCGAGGAATTCAGCCCCTTGGTTCAGCGCGATCCTCCGTCCTCACCCGAGGCCCAACGTCTCACCATTCTGATAGGGATGGCCCACTATGGGCTGGCCGAATACAAGGAAGCGATTCCTTTTCTCAAGCAGGCCGCGGCGCACGACGAACAGAATCTGCCCCTGCGGCTGGCCCTGGCGCACAGTTGCCTTTGGACCAAGCAGAACCAATGCGTCCTGGATGTCTATCGAGAGATATTGTCGCTCAACGAGGAATCGGCGGAGGCAGACATGCTGGCAGGCGAAGCGCTGGACGAGATGAAGGACAACGCGGGCTCGACCAGGTTGTTCCGCGCCGCCGCCAAGGCCAATCCCAAGGAGCCGAATGTGCATTTCGGGCTTGGCTACCTGCTCTGGACGCAGAAGCAGTACAAGGAAGCGGCCAGCGAGTTTGCTGCCGAGCTTGCTAACGATCCGGATCACGCACAAGCCAGGGTCTATCTGGCTGACACGGAAATTCAGATGAACCAGATGAACGACGCAGTCCCGCTGCTGGAGAGAGCGGAGAAGGAGAATCCTGACATTGGGCTGGTTCACCTGGATCTGGGCATCATCTACAGCGAGGCAGGGCGCAATGAAGATGCCCTCCGGGAACTGACCACGGCGGAGAAGCTGACCCCGGACGACGTAAATGTTCATTGGCGGCTGGGCCGTCTGTACCGTGTGCTGGGCAAGCCCGAGGAATCAAAAGCGGAGTTCGGAATGGCAAGCAAGCTGAACAAGACGGCGGATGAGGAGCTCTACAAAAAGATCGCCAATGGCCGCCCGCGTCCCTCGCAAGACCAGGCACCGGCGGAAGCGACGCCTCAGCCGTGAGTCGGAATTGTTTCTGGGTACGTTCTTTCGGCTTCTTGGTTGCAACGAATCCACTTCTCACACGCAGACAGACGATCTGGACGAGCGAAAATAGACTACTGCTCGACAATCCCTTCCGGGTATGCGGGGTCCAGAGCGCTGCCACATGCTCAGAGCCAAGTGAATTGCTCGATCGGTGCAGGATGACTTGGCGTAAAGACGGAACGCTGCATCCCCGCAGTATCCTGTTGTCGGATTCTCTGATCCGAGGAAAAGCGGGATGGTAGAAACAGCATCAAACGGCTTTGAAGAACAGAGTTTGGCCTGGATGCCGCCGCTTTGGGTGTCAACGGGCTCAACTCACCGTGTTGCCTGATGGCGGAGACGGCAGGGCTTTAGATTTCGCCGGCTTAGCCTCCTCCGACTACGAGCTTCATCTTTTCTTTCACTCTGTGGGCCAGGCGTTCTATCTCATCGATCCGGCGAAGGTCGTGGGCCGAGAGCCTGTCCTCGTTTGTTTTGTCCACCTCACTCTTGAGGTCGGCCGCCAGCTTGAGAAGCGTAGCGCTGTCGTCCGCGATCTGCTTCCTTCTCTCTGCGTTGGCTGCCATGTAGTCCCTTTGTTTGGCTTGCTGTTCCCGCATCTCCATCTGGCGGATGGTGTCAGGCAGGGTGTTGCCCTGGGAAGGGGTAATATCCTGTTTGACGTACATTCCGGGGGCCGACTGCTGAGCGCTTCCGGCAACAATGGCAGTGGCTGCAAGACAAGCAAAAACCCTGCACGCACGAAGCTTCAGGGGCTGTCCGGTTCTACTGATGCGGGAACGGGCACTCAGTCGATTCTGATCCTCTGTTGACTGCATCGTTCACCTCCTCAGAACTAACCGTGCGATTCGGGCCTCTCCCGCCGGTTCGTGTGGGTTTCAGCCGTTGGGCGACGCTGAAACGCGGCAGTGGCCTGTTTTTTAGGTTCCCCCCACCGTCAGCTTCATCTTCTCCTTCACATCGTGGGCCAGGCGCTCAATCTCGTCCGCCTTCCGAATCACGTTGAGTGAGAGAGTGTCCTTGCTGGTCTTGTCAACTTCGGCCTTCAAATCGGCGGCCAGCTTGAGCAGTTTGGTGCTGTCCTCGGCAATTTGTCTCTTCCGTTCAACGTTGGCCGCTTCGACGTTCTGCTTCTCGCTCTGCTGTTCGCGCATCTTCATTTGGTCGTTAGCGTCCGGCAGCCGGTTGTTCATGGGTTGGATAGGTGGCATCTCCGGCCGGACTGGCATTCCCGGAGCCGATTGCTGGCCGGGCTGGGCTGCAAGGGCAAGAGTCGCCATGGCGGCGATGCAGGCAATTGTCCTGCCGCACCTAAATCTCCAGGGCTGTTTTGGCAGTCTGGCGCGGGTTTGCTTGCACGGTTGATCTGGACTTTTCCTATACTGCATGGGGAACCTCCTAGAGAACCGACCTCGATTCAGTTCTCCCCTTTTTGCCTGAGTGTCGTTTGAGCCGGCAGAAACCGCCGATCCTGCGCACAGTCTAGTCCAGAAAGAGGGGTTTCGGAAGCATCCTTTTTCGATCGCAGAATGAAATGGCTGATTTCGGGAACGAACGGAATCCCGAAACTTCGCCATCCGGGCCCATCAGGGCGGTAGCGATCGCCGTTCATCTCAAGAATGCTGTAGATTTGTCGTCGCGCTATGGCCTGCCAGCGAGTCGGTAGTCCCGATAGGTGACAGTAAATAGCGTGTGGCGCACGGAGTAGCGCGCGGCATAGTTGTCGCCGTTCGGAACCACCTCGGTGATGGTAAAGGAATCGATCGGCAACTCGTAAGATTTGCCGCCGACCGAGACCGGTCCGAAGTCGATGCGCATGTCTTCCTGGTGCACGAAGTCCGTGGGCTTGAGTTCCGCCTGGGTAACGAGGCGGACGATGGTTCCCGTGTCGGAGTCAATGAAGAACTCACCGCGATACGGGACGATGGCCTTGAAGGCCTTCCAGTCGGTGGCCGTCTGCATGTTGGGCTCGACGTCCTCGTACCCGTATCGGCCGGTATCTGAAGTGACGGGGAAACAGCAGTAATTCACCTCGTAGTGGGAGGTGTTCTTGTCCACGTCAAAAGCGAAAACGGCAGTTGGCTTGCCGTTTACAGCCTCCCAGCGCAGCCAGTCGAGCCGGCCTCCGCTGGCCGCATCCTGAAGAATCACGCTCAGGACGGGCCCTGGACCGCCTGCTGAAATCTGCCCGTTCTGACTCCATGGCGCCGTATCCTTCGTCGCCCGGACCTTCTCGACGCCCCCGTCGCTTTCAATGGACTCGGTGTGCGTGCCCAGCAGACGCATGAATATGTTGGGCGACTGCCAGGAAGGAGTGGCGTTATAGACGTTGTTTGCCATGCCAGAGTTAGTGCGAATGCTCTCCACGCCGTCCTGGTAGCGGGATGTAGTTCTGGACACCGTCAGGTGCGGATTCTGCATGTAGGTCTTGAGGACGTAGTTCACGGTCTTAGCCAGGATGGCCCTTTGCGTCGCCTTGTCGGGCGCAGGCATTAAGGGCAACTCGGACGCTGGAGGCGCCAGAATCGCGCTCCGCCCTTCCAGGATGGCCAACTCCTCGCTGGAGTGCGGGCCGGGACAAAACTCGGCCAGGCTTGTCTTCGCGTCCGGCGTGAGTTCCTCGCTCAGCTCGACTTCCTTGAGGGCCGTCGCAATGTCTCCATCGCCCTTCCTGGATTCCTGAAGAGAAATCAGCAACTCTTTCAGTTCCTGAACGGTGACTTTCTTGGTGGCCCACGCCGGCACTACTGCTACGGAGAGAATGAGAGCAAACCACACGAGCCGTTTCATACGCGCGCCTTCGAGTTCAAACGATGGTGATCCGACCAATTGACGGGGAAGAGACGGCGACGGTTACGGGAGTCGCGGACCGCTTGTTGGAGCCGGAAGACCATTCTCCCTCTCAGGAAATCTCCGGTCTTTGGGCGCGGCCGATCGATGCCGACGACCGCCGCGCCCGGATGGCATCTGCTTCCTACCTGGTGCTGCATGTAAGCGCCCTAGCTAGCCGGCTGATAGTCCTTGTACTCGATGGTAAACATCGTGCGCCGGGTGGTGTATTTTCCTGAGCCTGATTCGCCCGTGGGAACCACCTCGGTGTTGATGACCGTCTTGAGCGGTACGACCATCGTTTTGCCGCCGGCCGTCACTGGAACGTAGTCGATGCGGCGGTCTTCCTGGTGGATTACGTCGGACGTCTTGAATTCAGCTACTGTCACCAGACGGACCACAATTCCAGTATCCGGATCTACAAAAATCTCGCCGTGGTAAGGCACCGTGGTCTTGAAATCGTGCCAGTTGGTGTTGGTTTGCAGGTTGCCTTTGGCGACCGGATTCATGTTGCCAGGACTCGGCGCAGAATAACTCATCCGGCCGGTCTGGTCCGCGTCCGGAAAGCAGCAGTAATCTACGGCGTAATGGGTCTTCTTCTTGTCCACGGAAAACGCATAGACCGAGGCCGCTTTGCCATTCACAGTCTCCCAACGGAGCCAGTTGATCTTCCCGGCAGCTTCTGCCTCTTCCAGCACAGTTGTCAGCACGGGTCCTTGTCCTCGCAAGGTGATCTGGGCGTTTTGACCCCAAGGTGTCTTGTCCTTTTCCGCAGGAAGCTTCTCCGCGCCATTGGCGAATGTTACCGGGGTCTCGGTGGAGTCGATGTAGTGAACAAACTGGCTGGCACTGATGAGGCTCGGGTCGTCGCCATAGCTGGCGCTGGAGTGCATTCCGGAACTGGCCTTGACTGCCTCCACGTTGTCCTGAAAGCGTAGCGCGGTTTTGGTTGCCGTCAGTGCCGGAAGTTGCGCATAGGTCTTGGTGGCGTAGTCCATGGCCTTGTCCAGGAGAGCCTTCTGCGCGGCCGCATCGGGGGGCGGGGTAGACGGCAGATCCGAGGCAGGCGGAGCGAGGATCGCGCTCTTGGCTTCCAGAACATAGATCTGTTCTGTCGAGTACTTGCCGGGCACGTAATCGATCAGGCTGTTCATGGCGCTCCGCGTGAGCTCTTCACTGAGTTCAACCTGTTTCAGGGCGGCAGCTACGTCCTCATCGCTCTTCTTGGCTTGCTGCATTGAGACCAGCATGTCCTTCAATTGTTGAACGGTGATTTTTTTGGCTGCCCACGCGGGCGCGGCCAAAACCAGAAGCACGAGAATCCAACCCATCCGTTTCATGCGCTCAATCCTCCAGTCTTTGCGGGCGCGCTGATTATATCGATTTACCGCTGCCCCTTGCAGTGACCAAGCGATAACGTCGGCGATTCTGCTTTCATTGTACGGCCTGCAGAGCCTGACCGGGAACGGTCACCGTGCCGATGCGGCCGGAGTTTTCGTCCACCACCAGTACGCGCAGCGATGCCATGTCCGGTTTCAACCGGACGAATCGTTCAAAGGGAACCCCGACATCGAGCAGGCTTTGGTAGGTGGAGGGTTTGAGGCGCAGCCCGAGGGACTGGCCATCGACCAGGGCGTGCTGGCCCGTGTCGTCGCGCTGAATCAGGAAGATATCCAGCTTGTCAACCCACCGGCCTGCCTGTTCGGCAAAGGCGAGGTCTCCGGTGGTAATGTCGATTTTGAGATTGGCACCGGCGTTCATCGGCGTCGCCATTGAGGTGACGGCGATCTCGCTCACGTCTCTCGGGCTCCAGATGGCATGCTGGAATTTCTCCCTGAGCGTGACCGGTTCTTTCTCAAACACATAACCCGAGCGGTAGCGGAGGGCCAGCCCTGGGTGCTTCCCGGCGATTCTGATGGCGATGGTGTGATATTGGCCGTCGGGCGGACCTTGAGGAGTGAAACTCAACAGGTAGACGGCATGTCCGGCTTCGACCACGCCGGACAGTTCCGCAGCGAGATCGCCGGCGCGGCGCATGACCCGTCCGCCAGTTGAGTCTGCCACCTGGCGGATAGGTCCTTGAATGGGATGCAGATCCTGACTCATCTCCGCAGAGACGCGTCCTGGGGCGGCATTGCGCCCGGCACTTGCACCACCTCCCGAGTTGGCGCTCGACGCTCCCGGCAGCGAAGCGATGTCCTGGGCCGCCTGTGTCAGCTCGACGTTACGGTGTTGGATGTCGGCAGAGATGGCTCCCCCTTCAAGCTGCGAAACATCCAGGGGAAAAACGGCCACGTGGGCTTCGTTCATGGCTTCCTGGAGATGCAAAACAAACGAGTCGATGGATTTGGGGCCCTTTTCGGTTGACACCGCCTGGTCTTCCCACTCCGCAAAGACGTTGTCGGATGAGACCCAGATCAGGTTCTTGTGGCCTGGAACGGCGGAGAGATGGCGTGCCACGCCGCCCAACACCAGCAACGACGCGCGTGTCGGATTGCTGCCCAAACTGCGCAACTGCGGATCGACAGGTGAAGCCGAATCCGGCAGGTCGGCATGGTTGCCGTTGACGGAATTGAGATCCGCGACATTATGCACCTCGTTGAATTGCTGGCGGTTGCGTATTTCCTCATCCTGTGCCTGGGAAACGGACTGCGCCGTGGGCATGAAATTCTTTAGTCGCGCAATCAGCGCCGCATGGTCGGTGGTGATTTCCGTCAGCACTCGGAAGCCGAAGCTGCTTATGGTATACAGGCCGATGCGCTCGCCAGGGGCAACGGTGTTTAGGAACTTGAGCATCTCCATGCGGGCGTTGTTCAGGTCGGTCCAGGCAATGTGGCTTTCGTCGATGAGCAGGATGGTAGCGCCAGCCTCGGGAGCGGTCGTTGCTGATGGCGCCGCAGATGCGTTGGCGGGACGATTGGTAAAGGTGTGCTCGGGCGGTACTTCGGCGAGCGGTACGGGAACGGTTCCACCAGCAAACTGCGAGAAGAAGCGGACCTCCTGCTTGCGCCCGTTGTCGTAGACCTCGAAATCTTCCTTCTTCAAATCCGTAACCGGATGGCCCTTCTTGTCATAAGCCATGATGCTCACGTCCACCAGCTGGGAGGTAACTTTGAACCGAAAGCTGCTCTCCTGGACTTGGTCCGCGGACGCCGTCTCGTCGGGGACGCCGTTAGCCGCGCTCAGGCTTATCTCCGGAATCACCGGTTTTGCCGGCAGGGTCGGCTCCGCGGTGGCCAGTTCCGCCGGGCCGGGCGCAGGAGGCGCAGAAGCGGCTTCCAGAGAGGGCGCGGCGGGTGCGGACGCGCCTGAAACTGCGGAGGCTGAGGGCATGGCAGTGACCGGCCCTGCCGAGGCTGGACCAACGGCCGGGGCGGTCGACCGGTCGGATGCCGGAGCGGCGAACTCCGGCGCATCGGCGACCACGCGGATGGTGGCGCCCAGGCGATGGTATTGTGTGAAGGTTGACTCGTTGACCAGCACCACGGGAGCATGGTCCGCATGGGATGCTGAACTCGACCACTCGCTTCCGGCGGTCTTGTTGGAAGCAGGCGTGGAGACACCGGCTCCCCCAATTCCAGCCGCCGGCTCCACGGAGACGGCCAGGCTGTGCACCGGGCAGATAGTTGTGCGGTCGCCGAGCAGGACCGGGCCATACTCGACCGCAATGGCCGCCCTGGTGATGGGGTCGTCCGGCTTCAACTCTGCCTCCAGCGTGATGCGGAGAACAGCCCCGTTGGACGGGTCGATCAACAGTCTTCCGTGGTAGCCGGGGGTCACGTGAAAAGGCTTGGCATTGGCCGGCGCAGTCGCCACCGGCGCCTCTGAGCCAGGGATTCGGCCGATTCCGCGAGGCAGTCCGCGGTGCTGGCTGGGGACTTCCTCTTGCAGGCAGCAGTATTGAACCTCAAAGTGAGATGCCGCTTTGGGGACCGTGTAACTGTAGACTGCGGCCAGTCCAGCCGGCGTCTGCTCCCAGTGGCTCCAGTTCACGTTGCCTTTGGACATGTCGGCCAGGGTTTTGGCCAGCACAGGACCGAATTCCCCGAAGGAAAACAGCCCCAGATCCGGCTGGGGCTTCTGAGCTTCGGCGGAAACTTTTCCCGTGTCCGCCGCCGCGGCCGTATCTGCAATCTCTTTGCCGTCGCGGAAGGTTTCCTGCTGCACCTTGGACCCCACAAGGTGCAAACCGGCGCGCACCGGCCAATCGCCCTCCCGCAAAACCTGCGGGCTGTTGTCGAATCGGCTGGTGGTCCGGGTGACGAAGAAGTTGGGAAGATGAGGCACGGTTTCGATGACATAGCCGCGCGCCATATCCAGGATTCGTTCTTGGGTGGCAACATCCGGAGTTGCCGTGGCGGGCAATTCGCTTGCTGGCGGGTCGAGGAAAGCCGATTGGTCGGCGAGTAACTTGAGGGCGAGCGCTGTTCTTGGCCCAATCGCAATCCTCCTCGCAAAACGCTCCAGGGTAGCATCTGTGATCCGCTCTGAAACCTCCAGTTCGCCAAGCTGACGCGCGATCTCGGTATCGGTCCGATGAGCTGCCGCGCCGGCGTCCAGTGTTTGCTCCAGTTGCTCGACAGTGATTCGCCTGGCGGCGCCGGCGGGAACGACCGAAGCGGCCAGAATAACAAGCAGAATCAGCTCACGCATCGCAACTGCCTCCGTTCCTCATATCTGTCTGCATAAATGGACGGAAGCCTAGGCGCAAAGACCCCGGAACCAGGAGAGAAAAACCGGCTTGAAGGCCTGCGCGACTGCGAGCGCAAGTCGCACAGTCGGGGAAACTCTGCATTTGGCTGCATTCGCCATGCACGGTGGGGTTTCGACGCACCGCGCCGTGTTGCCATCGCAGCGGAGGGCCGGTTGTGTGAAAATTTTGGTAGGATAGTTGACCTGGCGAGAGATTCATCGAAAGCTGCGCGCCTTTCCGTAAGAAGCAAGATCTGGATGCCTGGAGCAGCATGCTGAGAGCGTCTCTGGATCGTCGAATCACCCGGGCCGCGGAGAGGCGCAGAATGAACAGTTGGAACAGGGAAGACGACGTGAAGGTGCAGGCCGCCAAGGGCGCTGGCGCAAGCGAGGACGCCGCGACCCGGGAATCCTTGTTCATGCATGCGGGCGGGCCAAAAAGGTTTCGTGTTGCCGGGATGCTTTTTGTATGTCTCGCGGTGCTTCTGGGTGGATGGGGCGCGACCGGCGTGCTGGCTGGGCACCCTCAGGAGCGGATCACGATCGACTACCCGCTGAACGGCACGGTAATGCCCCCGGATATGGCGGCGCCCACTTTCCTGTGGCGCGATCCCGCAACTGCAGTGAGCGCGTGGCAGATCGAAGTGAGCTTCTCGAATGGCGCCGAGGCGATACATGTGACCTCAAAGGGCGAGGGACTGCAGATTGGGGAGATCGACAAGCAGTGCGTCTCGGACACCAACAAGTTGCCTGAGCTGACACCTGAGCAGGCCGCAGAGCACACCTGGAAGCCGGACGCCGGAACCTGGTCGGCAATCAGGAAACAGGCTGGCGCGGGCGCGGTGAAGGTGTCGATTCACGGAATGGCTCCCGGGTCAGGCATGGAGGCGGTTTCAGAGGGCGCGATGGAGATGCGTGTGGCGGCCGAACCTGTGGGCGCGCCAATCTTCTTCCGTGATGTTCCGCTGATGCCCTCTGAGACGGAAAAGGGATTCATCAAGCCGCTAGCCTCGAGTGCGATACCCCTGATCAACTGGTCGATGCGCTATGTGGGTGACGAGAAGAGCCACGTGGTGATGCACAACCTGCACACCTGCGCCAACTGCCACTCGTTCTCGGCCAACGGCAAGACACTCGGAATGGACATGGATGGGCCGCAAAACGACAAGGGACTCTACGCAATGGTTCCGGTGGCGGAGAAGATGACGATCCGCAACGAGGACATGGTTTCGTGGGCGTCGTTCCCCAGCGAGCATGGAAGCCCGGTGCGCGTTGGATTCATGTCCCAGGTATCGCCGGACGGGCGCTACGTCGTGACGACAACGCGCCCGTCGAACTCCAAGAGCCAGAACTTTTACTACGTCTCAAACTTCAAGGACTACCGGTTCCTGCAGGTGTTTTATCCCACCCGGGGTATTTTGCAGTGGTATGACCGCGAGGAAAAGAAGCTCCGGCCGCTGCCGGGAGCCGATGACCCGGAGTATCTGCAGGCAAATGCAGTCTGGAGCCCGGACGACAAGTACCTGGTTTTCGAACGAGCCGAGGCGACGGATCCTTTTCCTGCAGACGGCAAGATGGCGGCTTATGCCAACGATCCCGCGGAGGTGAAGATCCAGTACGACCTTTACCGGATACCCTTCAACGGCGGCAAGGGCGGGGTGCCGGAAGCGATTGAGGGGGCTTCCCACAACGGGATGAGCAACAGCTTTCCGAAGATCTCGCCGGACGGCAAATGGATCGTCTTTGTGCAGGCGAAGAATGGCCAGCTTATGCGTCCAGACTCGAAGCTTTACATTGTGCCATCGCAGGGCGGTAAGGCGCGGCTGATGAATTGCAACACTCCGCTGATGAACTCATGGCACAGCTTCAGCCCCAACGGCCGCTGGCTTGTATTTTCGTCTAAGAGCAGGTCGCCGTATACGCAGATGTTCCTGACGCACATCGGCGAAGATGGCAGCGACACACCGGCGGTATTGATCGAGAATGCAACCGCGGCCAACCGCGCGGTGAACATTCCAGAGTTTGTGAATATGCCGCCCAGCGGGATCGAGCACATCGATACGCCGGCGGTGGACTTCTACAAGCAGTTTGACCTGGCGGCTGAACTGGCGAAGAAGGGAGAGTACGAAGCGGCAATTCCAGAGTGGAATAAGGCCATCGCTATGAACCCTGGGGACGCGCGGGCGCACAACAACTTCGGCCAGACACTGGAACATGCGGGCCAGACAGAGGCGGCGATTGCCGAGTTCCGCAAGGCAGTTGCGGCTAAGCCGCAGTATCCTGAGGGCCAGAACAATCTGGCGATTGCTCTAGCCAGCGTTGGGAATCGTGGAGAGGCAATTGAGCATTACAAGTTGGCAATAGAGGCCAACCCAGGTTACGCCGAGGCGCACAGCAACCTCGGGCGCGCACTGGCCGAACAGGGCAGAATTGCCGAAGCTATTGAGCAGTTTGAGGACGCCCTGAAGATCAGCCCGGAATACAGCGAAGCGCACAACAACCTGGGCTTTGTGCTGGCCAAGTCGGGACGTTTGAGCGAGGCGATTGACCAGTACAACCAGGCGATCGCTGCCGATCCAAAGTATGCCCATGCGTACAACAACCGTGGGCTGGCGCTGGCCATGCAGGGCAAACTGGACGATGCGGTGAGTGACTTTGGCAAGGCCGTCGCATTGGATCCGCAGAGCGGTAGCGCGGAGGGGAACCTGGGCAAGGCTCTGCTCGAGAGCAACGACGTCGACGACGCCTTGCGGCATCTGCAGCACGCCCTGGAACTCGGTGCGGAGACTGCAGAATCGCAGACGAACTTCGGCGTGGCGCTGGCCGAAAAAGGACAGCTGGCGGCAGCGATACCGCACTTCAAGCGGGCGCTGGAGATCGCGCCGGCGTATGCAGATGCGCATGCCTACCTGGGTACGGCGTTGGTGATGACCGGCGAGAATGCCGAGGCCTTGCGGCATTGGACGCTGGCGCTCAAGAGCGACCCGGACAACGTGCGCGTGTTGAACGACGCTGCGTGGATGATGTCCACATCGGCAGACGCGGCGCTGCGCAACGGAGCTGAGGCGGTGCGGCTGGCCAACCATGGCGTGGAACTGACTCGGGGCCAGGATCCGATGCTTCTCGGGACGCTCGCTGCGGCGTACGCCCAAGCGGGCGAGTTCACCAAAGCCGTGGACGCCGAAAAGCGCGCGGCAGATCTGGCTGGGCAGCGTGGCGATGCCAGGCTGGCCGGGCTGCTCAAGGCGCGTATGGCGGGACTGGAAAATGGATTGCCTGTCCGGGAGCGGTAAGGCGGCCTCTCGTGCGCCTGCGCAGGCTAAACAAGTGGGCCTGAGCGGAGAACTCGATGGATGAAATGAAGAACGCTGCGGGTGCCATCGAGATCGACATCACCCGCTACGACCTGAATCAGGTCAGAAATCCCTGGAACCTGAAGTACGACAAGGCATCCGGGGCGCTCGACGGCCGCCAGATTCTGAACGCAAACTACATGTACAAGCCGCCGTTCTTTGCCAAGGACACGGGTCTCGTACATTCCGTCGCCGTTGGCTGGGAGATCGCTGGCACCTTGGTGGATGAAACCGGCACTCATCTTTTGCGAACACGGACGACACCTTGAGCTGCCGTCGACGAGACCCCGAAAAACCAAGTCCTGAGCCAGTCGCTTTTCTTCGCTTACACACTCCTGGTAAATGTCGGCCGTGATCCGACTGTTGGCATGACGGAGCAACTCCTGCGCCGTCTTGATGTCCACCCCTTTTTTGCCTCAACATCATCGCCAGTCCATGCCTGAACCAGTGGTATCCGATCCGCTTTTTGACACCGATCCTCAGCAGCGCTGGCCGGAAATGACGCCTTAAGATCATGTCCGGCTGAACGGGCTGGGATCCGTTCTTAACGACGCAAGGGAAGAGGCAATCGTCCTCGGCAAGGTAGAGAGTGGCCAGCTTGCATCGCCTCAATCTCCCCTGTATCCGTTAACCGAAAAGGGCAGGATGTGACATGTGTCACTGTGATCCTTAATGGCGAAGGCTAGCATAATTCGGGCTTTAGTAGCAGCTTCCGCCATTGCAAAATTGGAATTCTCTTGTGCGGGCGAGAGCGGCAACGAGGAGCTTAATTGCTTTGATCGGTGGAGACCAAGGAATGCTTGTTTCAGGGAGGTGTGGGTGCTCTTCGAGAGGTCACAGGATATGAACTGGCGGTCACAGTACGAAAAGCGGCGTATGGATGCGGGCCAGGCCCTGGAGGCAGTGCGCTCCGGGAATCACGTATGGATCCAGTCGGGGTGCGGTACGCCTTCGGTACTGGTGGATGCGCTGGTGGCGCGGGCCCATGAGCTGCGCGATGTGGAGATCGTTCACTTGAAGACCCTGGGGAGCGCCGACTATACAAAGCCGGAGTTCGAAGGTCACTTTCGTCATCGCGGGCTGTTTCTGGGAGAAAATGTACGCGAAGCTGTAGTCGCGGGACGCGCAGACTACACGCCGATCTTCCTGAGCGAGATCGAAGCGCTGTTTGAGAGCGGCGCTCTTCCGCTGGATGTAGTGCTCATGCAAGTTTCGCCGCCTGACGCGCACGGATTCGTAACCCTGGGAACGACAGTGGACTGCACGTTGACCGCGACTCGCTGCGCCAGCGTGGTGATTGCCGAAGTGAACGATCAAATGCCGCGCACGCACGGAGAGACAACCATCCATGTGAGCCAGATTGACTTCATTGTGGAAACATCGCGGCCGCTGCTGGAAATGTGCACCGAGCCTTTTACGGATGTTCATCTGCGCGTAGCGCGCAATGTGGTCTCTCTGATTCCGGACGGAGCAACACTGCAGACGGGGATCGGTGGCATCCCCGATGCGGTGCTTGCATGCCTGGGCGACAAGCGCGACTTGGGGATTCACACCGAGATGTGCTCGGACGGCGTCATCGCCCTGATCGAATCGGGCGTGGTAAACGGACAGCGGAAGTCGCTGCACAAAGGCAAGGTAGTGGCCGCCTTTGTGCTCGGATCCAAGCCGCTGTTCGATTTCATCCATGAGAACCCGAGCTTCGAGTTCCGTCCTATCCGCTACACCACCGATCCATTTGTTGTGGCGCAGAACGACAGAATGGTGGCCATCAACTCGGCACTGCAGGTCGACCTGACGGGCCAGGTGTGCGCGGACTCGCTTGGGACCAAGCCCTACAGCGGGTTTGGCGGGCAATTGGATTTCATTCGCGGCGCCGCACGTTCCAAGGGCGGAGTACCGATCATTGCGCTGCAATCGACGGCGCTGCTTGGGAGCGTATCGCGGATTGTGCCGGTGCTGGAACCGGGAGCGGGCGTGGTTACATCGCGCGCGGATGTGCACTATGTGGTGACCGAGCACGGGATCGCGTACCTGCACGGAAAAACGTTGCGCGAACGCGCCACGGCGTTGATCCAGATTGCCGATCCGCGGTTTCAGAGTGAGCTTGAAGACTTTGCTGTACGCTCGCATTACCTGGAGCGCAAGGCGATGGTGTTTGCATGAGCGGTTGCGAATTGCCGCGGGAGGGAATCTGAATGATGGATGAGCAGAAGCGGGATCGAGGCTTGTTGCGTGTGAATGAGGACGAGTGCAAGGGATGCGGGCTCTGCGTGGAAGCATGTCCGCCGGGCGTGATCCGCCTGGGCGAGCGGCTCAATCACTACGGATACCGTACAGCGGCATATTCGGGCGGGGGCTGTACGGGATGCGGAATCTGCTTTCTGGTGTGTCCTGAACCAGGAGCGGTTACGGTGCTGCAAGCCTTGAAAATTCCGGCGGGCGTAGCTCGCCGGATCGATCCGGCTACGGCGGGAGTGAGCGCATGAAGAAACAACTGATGAAGGGGAACGAAGCGATTGTACGGAGCGCCATTCTTTCCGGGTGCCGCGCTTTCTATGGATATCCCATCACACCGGCGAGCGAGATTACGGAGGCCGCGGCGCTCTACATGCCGCGGGTCGGTGGAGTCTTTCTGCAGGCGGAGAGCGAGGTTGCGTCGATCAATATGCTTTATGGCGCGGCTTCGGCTGGTGTTCGAGTGATGACGGCGTCAAGCGGGCCTGGAATAAGCCTGATGCAGGAAGGCATAAGCTACATGGCCGGCGCGGAACTGCCTTGCGTCATTGCCGACATCACGCGCGGCGGACCGGGGTTGGGGAATATTGCCGCAGAGCAGGGCGACTATCACCAGGTGGTCAAGGGCGGCGGGCACGGGAACTACCGGACGATTGTGCTGGCGCCCAACTCCGTGCAGGAAATGGCGGATCTGACCGCGCTCGCATTCGAGTTGGCGGACCGGTATCGGAACCCGGTGGTGTTGCTGGCAGATGGATTCATTGGACAGATGATGGAGCCGGTGGAGTTTCCGCAAACGGCAATTGAACCTCGCCAGCCGGGGTGGGCTGTCACGGGCACGGCTGCGACGCGCGGCAATCTGATTACATCGCTGCATATGGATAGCAACGACCTGGAGGTGCACAATCGCGCATTGGAAGCAAAGTATCGCCGCGCGGAACGCAATGAGGCGCGTGCCGAAGAGTGGTACGCGGAAGACGCTGAGATTGTGCTGGTCGGCTACGGAATTGTCGGCCGGATCTTGAAGGCTGTGACTGCTGAGGCACGCTCCAGCGGCATCAATGTAGGCGTTCTGCGGCCCATCACTCTCTATCCCTTCCCGTCAAAGCATTTCCAAAAGCTGGCCCGGCGGGCGCGCGTCTTTGTCGTGGTGGAGATGAGCAACGGCCAGTTGGTGGAAGATGTGCGGCTGGCGCTGAACGGCGCGCGGCCGGTTGAGTTCCTGAACCGCATGGGCGGCAATGTGCCGTCGCACGGCGAAGTCCTCGCGTTTGTGCGCGGTCTGGCGCGGCAAAACTTGCCGGACACTGGGCCGGCAGTGGTTCCGGAAGAGGAGGGTATGGCGCATGTCTAGCGAAATGATCTCTGAATACGAAGTGTCCCACGCCAAGCCCAGGTCGTTTTACGAGTGTTATGAGCGTAAGGAAGAACTGCGGCATCAGACGCACTATTGCCCTGGCTGCGGGCATGGCAACGTGCACAAGATGCTGGCCCTGGCCATTGATCAACTGGGCATCCAGGACCGGACGGTTCTGATCAGTCCCGTTGGCTGCTCGGTATTTGCCTACTACTACTTCGATGTGGGCAATGTGCAGGCCGCGCATGGCCGTGTGCCCGCAGTGGCGACAGGTGTGAAGCGGAGCAGGCCGGAGAGCATCGTCATCGGCTACCAGGGCGACGGCGATCTTTCCGCGATCGGGTCAGCGGAGATTCTGCACGCTGCCAATCGCGGCGAACACATCGCGGTGATCTTCGTCAATAACGCTATCTACAGCATGACCGGCGGACAGGCAGCGCCAACCACTTTGATCGGGCAGAAGAGCACCACAACTCCCAGCGGACGGAGCGCGGATACCGAAGGCTATCCGCTGCACGTATGTGAACTGCTGGCGACCCTCGAGGCTCCTGTCTACATCGAGCGTGTGGGCCTGGGAGACAACAAACAGATTGCACAAGCTTCTCGAGCAATACGCCGGGCCGTGGAAAACCAGGTGCGCGGTTTGGGCTTTTCGCTGATTGAGGTGCTATCGCCCTGTCCGACCATCTGGAAAATGTCTCCGGTGGAAGCGCAGCACTGGGTGCGCGATGTGATGGAAAAGACCTACCCGCTGGGCGTCTTTCGCGATCGCACCAAGGAAGCAGTATCGCGGCCCTTGCCTGAGCCCGCCCCGGCGCTGGCTCAGATTCCGAACATTCTCGGCGTTGACGCGGAATGTTTGCCCGCAGCCGACGCGCACCTCACGATACGTGAAGCTGCAGAAGTGGACCTTGGGGTGCGAGTCGCAGGCTTCGGCGGCCAGGGTGTTCTGCTGCTTGGAGAGGTGCTGGCTGAGGCCGGACTGGATGCCGGTCTTGAGGTTTCCTGGCTGCCGTCTTATGGGCCGGAGATGCGTTCCGGCACTTCGAATTGCCATGTGCGGCTGTCGAGCCAGATCATCGATTCGCCGCTGGTGACAGTGCCCAACGTGTTGGTGGCGATGAATGAGCCATCGCTTAGAAAATTCGATGCCAGCGTCCAACCCGGCGGATGGGTGATCTACAACGGAGACACCTTCCCTGAAGATTGCGTGCGGCCGGATGTACATGTTCTGGCGCTCCCTTTCACGCGCGTGGCCGACGAGTTGGGAGACTCTCGGGCATGCAACATGGTGATGCTGGGCGCGCTGCTGGAAATCGCGAACGTGTTACCCCAGGCCAGCATCGACGCAGCGCTGCGCCGCCTCGTGAAACATCAGAAATGGGTGGATTTGGATGAGCGTGCACTGGCGCGCGGGCGAGAACTGTATCGAGAGTCCCAACGGGAGTTGGCCTATGAAAGCTGATGCGGATCCAAACCTGATTGTGTACTTCGGCGGAAAGTATGTGCCGCTTGGCGAAGCGAGAGTGGGAATCCTGACCCATGCCCTGCATTATGGTACGGGCGTCTTTGAAGGGATTCGAGCGCATTGGGATGAGGCCCGCCAGGAGTTGTTTGTCATGCGCCCGGTGGAACATTACCAGAGATGGAAACAGAACTGTGGAATTCTGCGTATCGTTGTTCCGCATTCGCCAGGAGAGCTATGTGAGATCACCCTGGAGCTGATGCGCAGAAATGCATTTCAAACCAATGTGTATGTCCGGCCTCTCGCGTACAAAAGCGCTGAACGGGTTGGCGTGAGCCCCGACGATCAGGATGCCATGGCGATCATTGCACTGCCCTTCGGCGATTATCTGCACGCCGAAAAAGGATTGCACGCAGGCGTTAGTTCATGGTGGCGGATCGAGGATAATGCGATTCCGGCGCGAGGCAAAATCTGCGGAGCGTACGTGAACAGCGCGTTGGCCAGCGACGAAGCGCGGCAGTGCGGATTTGACGAGGCCATCTTTTTGAACCAGAGCGGTCATGTTGCCGAGGGTGCCACCTGCAACATCTTCATGCTGCGCAAAGACACCCTGATTACCCCGCCGGTAACGGAAAACGTGCTGGAAGGGATTACGCGCGACTCGGTGATGGAATTGGCGCGGCGAGAGCTCGGCCTTCCTGTTGTGGAACGGCCGATCGATCGCAGCGAGCTGTATGTGTGCGACGAATTGTTCTTCACCGGCACTGCCGTGGGCGTCGCGCCCATTGTGCGCGTCGATCACAGGCCGGTTGGAGATGGAACCATAGGAGCGGTCACACGCGGAATCGAGCAATTGTATTTCGATGCGACCCGCGGACACTTGAAGGCTTACATGAACTGGCTGGCGCCGGTTTACCAATCGCGAATCGGACTCGGGCAAGACCAGTTTTCGCTGGTTGAGATGAATGCTGGTTGAGCGAATCATCTGTCGAACGCGAATGGCGGTCCGGTTCAGCCAAGGAGGAACAACCATGCTGACGACCAAGATAGAAAACGGCTATGAACTCGCGCTGGAGAACTTTGATGCTGCAGCGGACGCTCTGGGCCTCGACAACGATACTAGGGAGATGATCAAGTATCCCGAACGCGTGCTCACGGTTACTGTTCCTGTGCGCATGGACGATGGACACATTCACCGCTTTGAGGCTTATCGTGTACAGCACAGCTCGGTACGCGGGCCCGCCAAGGGCGGCATTCGCTACCATCCGCAAGTCACGCTGGATGAGGTGAAAGCCCTGGCCACCTGGATGACATGGAAGTGCGCAGTGGTGAACATTCCGTTCGGAGGCGCCAAGGGCGGAGTTACCTGCGACCCGAAGCACATGTCTCAGGGCGAACTGGAGCGGATGACGCGCCGCTATACCAGTGCGATTCTCCCGCTCATTGGACCGAAACAAGACATACCTGCGCCGGATGTGTACACCAATCCGCAAACCATGGCCTGGATCATGGACACATACAGCATGACCAAGGGTTATCCGGTTCCGGGAGTGGTGACCGGAAAACCGATCAGTCTTGGCGGATCGCTCGGTCGCAATGAAGCCACCGGCCGCGGAGTGTTCAACACCATTCAGTGCGCGAGCGAGCATCTGCATTTGCCGCTGCAAGACTCGACGGTAGCGGTGCAGGGCTTTGGCAACGCCGGCTCGATTGCGGCGCAACTGCTTCACGAGGCGGGAGCCAAAGTGATCGCGGTGAGCGATTCCACTGGCTGCGTTTACAACAAATACGGCCTGAACATTCCGGAACTGATCCATATGAAAGCCCTCTGCGGGCATGTGGAAGGATTTCCGGAGAGCGAGGCAATCGATCCGGACCAGTTGTTTGCGCTCAAGTGTGACATCCTCGTGCCGGCAGCGCTGGAGAATGCAATCCACGCGGAGAACGCCTCAGTGGTACGTGCAAAGATTGTCGCCGAAGCGGCCAACGGACCGCTGACGCCGGCGGCAGACCGGATTCTGGAGAGCATGCGAGTCTTCGTGATCCCGGATATTCTCTGCAACGCCGGCGGAGTGACTGTCTCCTATTTTGAATGGGTGCAGGATGAGCAGCATCTGTTTTGGGAGGCGCAGGATGTCTATACCCGCTTGGAACGCGTAATGAAAACGGCCTTCAGAGATGTGCTGAAGATCCATATGGAAAGAAAAGTCTCAATGCGCATCGCTGCAAATATGCTGGGGATTGGGCGCGTGGCGGAGGCCGTGCAACTCCGCGGCATCTATCCTTAGATAGCATCGGGATAGATGGGACAGCCAGTTTTGATGCAACAGCCGGCGCCGCGTCATAGCGGCCCCGGCTGTGCTGTAGGGGAAGACGTTACTGTACATTGCTGGGCAGGTTCTGCCAGAAGATCGCGTTCGCATCAGAACCGTCGAGTTGATCCCTCCCATCCGTGAACTGCCTGCAAATGACTTCCATTTCACCCTGCTTGCGGTTCCCAGGCTCGACTGCCCGCCCCAAAAGGCCGCGGATGGCTGAAGTCAGAGAAAGGAGCAAACCAATGGTCACCCCAACACTTCTCATCCTGGCCGCAGGCATGAGCAGCCGTTACGGCGGCCCGAAGCAATTCGAACCGATTGGGCCCGGCGGCGAGACCATCGCGGACTATTCGGTCTTTGACGCTCACCGTGCAGGGTTTGGCAAGGTCGTGTTCGTTATCCGCATAGACCAAGAGCAGCAATTCAAGCAGACAATTGGTCCGCGCATTGGCAAGCAAATCGCGGTTGAATACGTCTGCCAGGCCACGGGCAAGCTCCTGCCGGGACATCTCGTGCCGGCCGGCCGCACCCATCCTTGGGGCACGACGCACGCCATTCTGATGGCGGCCAACGTCATTCACGAGCCCTTCGCTGTGATCAATTCCGATGATTTTTACGGAGCGGAGAGCTTTCGCGCGCTGGCCCGCCACTTGCAATCAGGAACAACGGACTATGCGATGGTCGGATTCGTTCTGCGCAACACGCTCTCCGAATTCGGCGCGGTGGCGCGCGGGGTGTGCCAGGTAAATGCCGACGGCTTTCTTGAGAACATTGTCGAACTGAAGAGTATCGAACGCGAAGGCGGGCATGCCAGGAGCACCGATGCAACAGGCCGGGAAATAAGGTTGACGGGGGACGAGATCGTCTCCATGAATATGTGGGGCTTTACTCCCCAGGTGTTCGGTCAAATGCGCGAGCGCTTTCAGGAATTTCTTCGACTGAATGGGACTGACCTGAAGGCGGAATGCTATATTCCCAGCACCGTGAATGAGTTGCTTTTGGCCGGACACGCGCGGGTAAGAGTCTTGCGTACGCTCGAATCTTGGTTTGGCGTTACCTACCGCGAGGATCACCGAAATGCAGTCGAAAGGATACGCCGTCTGGTCGAGTCGGGGACCTACCCGAAAAGACTTTCGTGATTGACCAGGAGTAAAGGATCAGATCGATTGCTCGACAATCTCGGACGGTCGCGGTGTGCTTTTTTGAAAACTGAATCTCGAACTAGGCCTGCGCGATGTGGCAGCCGCATAGGACGGGAGAACAGTTCATTGTCAGGTTTCATCGCTCCCGGATAATCGGCAAACCGGCGAAGCGGCGGACCATCCCGTGAGTTACTGCTTGAGTGTTGACGATCTTATAACTTACCGTTTGCCGACAAACCGATCCGAACCCGCAGTCCCGGGGCGCGTCAGGTTTGGATGAGTGCCTCGGCCCGGTATCGCCAATCGACACTCACGCCCACCATCGCATTCCTGAACGCGGCCAACTTATCGGGAGCTGGACTGTCCGAAATTTTTGCCAGCGAGATTGTTAGTGCAGTCGAATACCGGACGAAGCGTTCTCAATATTGATACCGCCCGACCGCGGTATGACCGTTGGTTGATCCAGGCGAATGGGCGACTCCTCGTCAGAATGCGATGGGCCCAAGCGCGATGCGCGAGGTTCAGCACCGATGGTTCGTGGCTGTCGAGTCTGGGTGCTCACTTTCGAAGGTTTCCAGGACGAACGCTTCGAATTCGTCGAAGTGATCGCAGACCACGCCATCCACTCTTCCCGTGCTGGAAGAGTGCTTCTGGAGACGATTGCATGTAATCTACAGGCGGCCGCCGAAAGACGCGGATCTGACGGATAATCTGAAGGCCATCAGGCGTTCCCGGGCCCGGGCCCGGACGAAGCGCGTTACCTTGCCAAGGCCCCGCAGACGCCAACGCGGCTGCTGTGGCCGTTCCAGCCGTTCGCAGCCGATCAACGCGGCGGCGATGGCCATGGCAACGATATGCCAGCGCGGCAGCAGCATGGAAGCGAACATCAGCGCCCAGCAGGAGCCTGCGCACCACAGGCAATGAATGACCCCGAACCGCAACGCACCGAAATCCGCCGCAGGGCCGAATGCAGCCAATTCGAGATGGGCATGGCAACGATTGAGGCAGCGCTGCTTGGTGGGCGAGCACTGCCATACGATGGCCAGGAGAAGAACAACCCCAACCGGAAGCCAGGATTGTGGCGCAATGATTGCGATGAGCAATTGGAATACGAGGAGCACACATCCAATGCCCATCCAAATCGCGACATATCCAAGGACAAAGAGTGTAACCAAGCGCACGCGCCGGCGGACGAAGCTGCGGAGTTGAATATGACGTACAGGCTGAATCAGCGCCGGCGACATCATTGCGGCCAGCATCAGCGCCCACCCCGCCGCGAGAGAAGCAGGGGAACTCATCGACAAGCTCATTGCCAGAAGCTTCCAGAGCGATGTCGCCGGCCAGATTGCTGTAGTAGCTGCGGCAGGGCAGTGAGTCAGCATCCCGCCGTGGCTAGGCGTCAACACGAGGAGCGCCCAGGCGATACCACTGATGAGCAGCACAGTGTTCCGCGTCCGCGCTGCCTCACGCGGTTCTTCGATCATTCCGGGTCCTTGTCACTGCCCTGGCGGTAGACGCTGATTCGCCCGACCGTCAGCTGCGCCTGGCCCGGAACTTCGTTATACGGCACAACGGCTACGCTGAGGGAATCGTTATCTAACTGACCATCCAGGTGCAGTTTGTCCACGATCCCGGTGATTTCGAGGATGAAGCTCAAACCCTGTCCGGCGTGTTGACCGTCGGGCAGGCTTGCCCTGTGCAGTCCAAAGAGCCCGACGCTGCCGGCCAGAAGCTCGGGATGATCGGCCGGCAAGGAGCCTTGAGGTAGATTGATGTAGACGTTGAGTGCCGTCCCATCGTGAGTTCCACGGACGTTTTCGAGGTTGAGAAAGGTGCGATCGGGCGCCAGGGTTTCGGCGGCCGCACTCAAACTGGCGGAGAGTTTGCTGCGAACGGCGGGGTCGAGCCGGACGGTGGTGGTTGATCCCTTGCCCTTGATCTGCAGCGGCTGCTCGCTCGCGCCGACCAGTTCCATTCTCGTGGATCGTGTCACGGCCGCTCCTTCACTGACTTTGGCTGCGGCGGCGGTTGCTCCCAGCGCGCGCAGCCGATTCGCCAGTATGTTCGCGGCCGGGACGCGCCTGTGCAGATCGTCGTAAGTGTAATCGACCTTATCGAGCGAGTCGACTTCAGATGGCGTGTAAACCAGTTCTCTACCGTGACAATCGTGTCTGTGAGGCATGGGCATCACAAACTCCCGCTCCCCGATGCTGGCGGGCCCGTTGAGCCAGGTGGGGTCGGTTGGATTGCCGTATGTAGTATTCCAGACCGCCCACATCCGGTCGATGTTGGCGTGGTGCAGATAGAAGATGGGATCGAGGGCCGCGAGTCCTGGATCAGACATCAGTCCCCAGGTCGCTCCGTCCGGGGCGGTTCCTCCGACGAAGACGTGCACGAGGTTGTGGGGATTGTTTTCGAGGTTGCCACTGCTGCCGCCGCTGTGAGAGAAACCCGTAGACGGGCCACCAAAGCCGGGTGGCGGTGTTACGGCATCGTTGCCCGTATATATGTCGTTGGACATGCAGGTCTGGTTTACGGGACCGCCGACCGCCGTGTTGGTGGGCACATAAATTACCCCATTGTTATTGGGTCCATAACGCGCGGCAACATAGAGCGGATTCGCGCTTCCGTCCGGCAGAGTGGTTTGAGTGAACGCGGGCGGAATCTTGTATTCGTCTCCCGGTCCGAAGTAATTCCAGTAGGGCAGAGCCCATTCTGAAGGGCCGCCAAGTTTGATTACTGCATGCCGAATCTGCGCCTCGAGGGCCAAGAGGTATCCACGATGCCATGGAGGAAAATACCAGCTCTGGTGCTGGCACTGATCCCAGTATTTTCCTTCAATAGCCGGGGTGGGTTGAGGCGTAGTGGGGGTGGGAGGCGGGACAGGCAGATCGCCCCAGCCAGGAAAGCCGCTGGTGGTGACATATTCCCCATGAATCGCCGCAAAGAACCACCAACTGCACAGATCGTTCAGTGCGCGTTCCTGCATAACTCCGACGCCTTTCGCGTACCAAAGCAAATGCTCGTTCGCGAAAGTGCCGCCGTGTTTCCAAGCGTTCGTTCGAATGTATTTGGTCATTTATTCGCTCCGAATCGTGGTGAAAATGAGGCGCGGTCTACGGCCCAACTACACTCCCATAAACCAAACCTGAGATGTGGCATGGTGCAGCTAAAGGATCCATTGCAGAAGGCCCTGTTGAACCCAGCGGCCGAAAGTGTTCACCATGGCGTCGGTTTTAGCGCGCAAGAAGCGAATCCGGCGCCTAGAATAATAAAGGGGAAGAGAGGAAGATGAACTTTGACAGCAGCTCACGCATGAGCCGCTAACTTGCCGGCAAGCGTAGCCTTGAATTCTCTTAGAAGTCAAGAAAAATATGAAATCATTCGCTAGGTTTTCACAAAAAGGAGACGGGGTAACTCAAGGAGTTTATTGTTCTATATTAACGGTAATGACAACTTAATTGAGGTGCGCCGAGATAGCCTCGCCAACTGCCGCATTCCTTATCGATTCCTGCCAAGGCCATCAGCATGTAGGGAGAGCATCTCAAAGTCGCCATTACATATCGATGGCGAGGCTTGGCGGTCTGCATCACCGATGCAATCTGGCCGCCTGACTCTGCGTTTCGATCGGTTCTTATCCAAATCGAGGAAAACCGACGGGAAGAGTGTGTCCGCCAGGCGCACATTTTGTGCTTCGGAGTGTTTTTGATTGTATCCGAACGCCATCGAACAACCCCTTCCAAGCGATCGACTAATGCCAATACAACTGCCGAACTCGGAAGCCAAACTCATTTTGGCTCCGGATGGCATTTTTGGCGAGGGACAACTCCTGAATCCCTGTCCACCTAATGCCGAGCTCAAGCCAAGCGCAGCTACGCCCGGAATCCAGGATTGAAATCTGCTTTGTACCGACAGTTAAGGGGAATCAGAAATTCTCCAACAGCCAGGCGTTGCTCTCAAAGGTGCGCTGGCTGAAGGCTAGAAATCGTCCATCTGGAGAGACGCGAGGGTAACTGAGCCAATGAACTCTGCCTCGATCCAGGAGCACGCGCGTTTTCCCGTCCAACTCAACTCGCGCAATGAAATAACCTGTTGTCTGGACAGCCGCAAACAAGGCCTTTCCGTCTGCTGACCAGTTAACGTTCCAAATCAACCAGCCATGCGGAAGCGGAATATTGCGCTCTGAACCGTCTTGGAGATAAAGAACGCGGATCTTTTCGCGAAGCTGATCCTGGCTCGAAATGGCGATGGTAGACCCGTCGGATAAGATGCTCCAGTCTACATTCGCAGACTTTCCCAGTTTGGTTCTAGCCAGTTCTTTCCCCTTACCGTCCACAGGGTCCAGACTGTAGAAAATTAATTGACCTTCTTCCCAGCGGCTCAACACACATGCACTTCCAGGGCGAACTGGGCAGTGGAAAGTGAGCGCGGTGCCAGCTCCAACTTCCAGGACCAGTTCCGGAGAACCGCCGGCGATGGGGAGTCTCATCAACCTTGTCTTTGCCGATGGGCCGCCACCAACCGCATAGGGAGACGACCAGTATAGAATCCACTGACCGTCGGGGCTCACCTCAGGCTTGCTCTGATCGTCAGGTCCCTCAATCAATGGTTCGGCGGTGTCCTGGTCCAGCTGTTGACGGAATATTTGACTTCTTCCAGTGCGATTTGAGGCAAAAAGAATGGCATTGCTTCCGGGTGCCCACGCGCCGGGGAAATCCTGACTTTCGCTCAACGTGACCCGCGTTGGAGAGACCAAACGTGTGCCGGCGTCCCGGAGTTCGGCGAAATATACATCGTCTCTAACATGAACCTTCACCACGGCAAGTCGCGTTCCGTCATGACTGACTGTCGGCGAATAGGGCATGATCTCATCCCAGTTGGTTATTTGTGTTGCCGGTCCCGCCCTCGCTCCGGTCTGCAGATTGGTCGTGATTGACCATAGATTCGCTTTGAAGTTCGATGGCGACCCTTCGTACCGGTCGAAAATCATGCGCCCATCGCCCTCCCAAAGGAGGCTGAGCTTGTCTTGTCGATCCGAAATTACAATGGTGGGCGGACCTCCATTCAGCGATATCGTCTCGATACTCCAGACCGGCGGACTTCCCCTGTTTGCCAGGTAGGCAAGACGCTGCATATTGGGAGACCACGCAAGGCCTTCAAACAGTGCATTCTCGTCAGTAAGCACTCGATGGGGATTGTCCCCATCAGCTCCCATCACCCAAATCTCGTGTTTTTTCCCCGTGATGAATGCAATCAATCTACCGTCGGGTGAAACCGCTGGCTCTTTACCATCGCTCCGCAATTTGTGCGGCGTCCCGCCAAAAATGGTGGTGACCCAAATCATCGACCCTTCTGCATCCGAGTCAGCGGTGAAAACCAGCCTCTCTCCGTCTGGAAACCACCCAACAGTCCAGAGCCGGGTCCTCAACTCATCCGGAACGGCGACGTCGTGGATCTCTCCGTTTTCGATTTTATTCAGGTGAAGCCCGTTCTGGTTGACATAGGCAATGTACCTGCCATCCGGTGAGATTGCGGTGCCCATGAGCCGGGTCTCCTCAGGGTCGTGCGTAAGCTGCCGCTCAATGAATGTCTTTTTCGGTTCAGCCACCCCAAATCTAAACCGATGGAATCCCCACCTGAAGATGAGAAGAGCGACCACTATCGTTATTCCAAAGAGCAATGCCGGACCGTACCGCCGCATCTTGCCCGTCGAAGGACCAATTTCGCGTTTCAATGCTACTTGGGGCGCGACCAGGAAAGTTCCATCTGCATTCGAGTGCTGCGAGTCAGTTGGAAGAGTTTGGTTCTTTTCGACGTCCCGCTTCAATCGTTGCAGGTCGGCTCGCATTTCGGCCGCGTGCTGATAACGCAGATCGCGATCTTTCTCGAGAGCCTTATAGATGATCCGTTCGAGTTCCAGGGGCACATCGGGATTCAACCGCACGACGGACGTGGGCACTCCGTCCAAAATCGCTTTAAGAGTATCTGCATAGCTCCTGCCGCGGAATGGCAATATTCCTGTCGCCATCTCGTACAGAACTGCACCAAATGAGAACAAATCGCTCCGCGCGTCCAATTCCATGGCGTAGGCTTGCTCAGGAGACATATAAGTCAGGGTTCCTAATGGAGAACCTGGGTCCGTAAGGTGCCATCCGTCGATTACGGACGTAGCCGTCTCCGTCTCAGCGCTTGGGCTTGGCAAGTACACAACCTTTGCCAGCCCAAAATCCAGAATCTTAGCGTGGCCGCGATCGGTGACAAAGATATTGGACGGTTTTATGTCACGGTGGACGATCCCCTTGGAATGCGCCGCGTCTAGAGCGTCTGCAATTTCGATTGCAAGGGCAGACAGTACATGCAGGTCCATGCGCCCCTTGGCGATAAGATGTTTCAGCGTCATCCCGCTCAGACACTCCATGACGATGAACGGTATCCCGTCTTGCTCGCCGATCTCATAGATTGTGCATATGCCGGGATGATTCAAGGCAGAGGCAGCTCGAGCCTCGCGCTTGAATCGAGCCAATACCATGGAATCCTGGGCTACCTTATCCGGTAAAAACTTCAGCGCGACGAATCGATGCAAAGTCTGATCTTCGGCTTTATAGACCACACCCATCCCGCCGCCCCCGAGCTTCTCGATAATGCGGTAATGGGAGATGATTTGGTCGATCATGAAGTGGATGTCTGATCCGGATACTGTTTGTGACGGGTTGATGCGAGGAACGGGTGCCTGTGAAGCGATATTTGGCCGTAGAGCAAGGCCGCCGAGCCAATAACGTCTTGCCTTGCTATAGATTATTATCCCTTGCGAGCAAGCGGCACTGGCATTTGAATTCCTTTTGCCGTGCGTTAGCTCCCGATGGGCCGGCCGTCAGCGTCTCGATTCCTGGGATTTGGGAGTGAAGGAGCTTCAGCCGCTCCAAGCGTGGCGAAGGAATCGCGGGTCCCGAGGGACGACATCAATCACATTTGCCTTTTTTTTAACCCTGCCGAATCGTCATCGGTTTCAAGCTATTGAATGATCAGGAGTGAGGAGTCCGATTCCAGAAAGAAAATCGGCCCCAATCACACACCTTCCTCACAGTCCGCAGTTGACAAATCCGGCTGTCAAGCGCACATTGGTAGCACCTCCCCTGGGTATTCGTGCGCCTTGGCGCTTTCATTCAGTTTCACTCTCGCCTTTGCCGATGATCTTACCGTGACCGGCGGTTACCTCAGTCAATTCGTAAGGAGGGTTCCATGCCATTCAAGATCAAAGACCTGATGATCAGCGACCTCTCGGAAGGCGCCCATCAACTACCATATGAAACGTGCCGACCTATTTCGGAAGTCTGTTTGCCGTTAGCGAGTTTCGCACCCTGCACACTTTTGACTTACCCCCATTGGCCGACCATTACCTGCGGCGCCTGCACAGTTATCACTCGCGCCTGGCCGACCATCACCTGCGGCGCCTGCACACCTATCACTCGCGGCGCCTGGGATGCCTGCACAGTTGTCACTAACGTCCCCTTGAACATCAACCCCTGTACTGCGTGTACTGTTGTGACTCGGGGCGAATGCACAAACATCACTTGCGGCGACTTCACCTGGGAGGGCACGAAAGCCAAAGACGCAGGGAGCTCGTCTGCCGCCTCTTTTGAGGCGCTTTTGATCCTGAAGGAGCAGCTCAAACAACAACTCGCTGAAGTCGAGAAGGAGCAAGCTGCGCTCGAGAAATGCCTGCTTCCGCAGACCGTTGAGCAAGTCGACGACCTTTCCAAGAAGCTGACTGAAGCGCTTCAGGAGTTGAAAGTTCTTAAGCAGAAACTGTCCAGCAAACCCAAGCCGACGGGGAACAAGTAGCAGGGTGGGCTTCGGTCGAATCGACGATGAATAACGTAGCGCTGAATCCCATTCTGGAGCGTGTGTTTCGCTCCAATCCGGCCTACGAGCTTGTCGCCTTCGACCGCCTGCCCCTGGATCGACAAAAGCTCTTCGCGGAGCTCGCCGGCGATCCTGACTTCTATGGGCTGCTTCTACCGCGTGTCTCAGGCGCTCATAGCATCAAATCCGTCTGTCGCGAGACGGCCCAACTGGTTCGCACCATGGTTCAGTCCGGCCCTCTGCCGCGCTATGTGCTGGATCAAACGAAGGAGGACACCAATCAGGCCATTGCCGAGCTAGTCCTTGATACAGTGCTGGAAATGGAGCACGAAGGCCGATTCGTTTCCGGCCCCGAAGCATATCCTCTTATCTACCCGACTCATGCTGCTTCCGAGCCGACAGGGCTTCTGCCGCGCCTCTCTCAGGCAGCTCTTGAATACGGTCAGGCGCTCGCGTTGGACGATGCAGTTCGGCTTTCCAGCCGCCTGTACTTCTACAATCGAATTCCGCTCACGTCTTCGTGGACACGCCGTCTGCCAACCGAAGATGCGGTTTCTGAGTTTCTCGGCGTTTCCGCCGCCACAAATTTAAAGCGCCTTGAGAGAAACTGGAGCCGTGTCGAAGCTCCGGCTGTTCACCATCCCTGGTTTCAATGGCGATCTCGTTCGAATCGCACTGCTGACGACGAGCGTCGCCACGGCTATAAACTCTACGTCAGTCCACGGCCGGAAACACTGCCCGCCGCCTTTTCCGCGGTGGTTGAGGTGCTGCAGGATTCTTCTGCGCATTTCTTTAAAGTCGGTCGAAACGCGCTGGGCCTCCTGCGCCCCGACAAATTAGTCGTCTATTTCCGGGATTTCGAACCCTTGGAGAAAACCGCGCGTGAATTAGTGCTCAGATTGTCCGGCTGCGCTGCTCAGGGCGTTCCATTCACGGCCGCTCTCGGGGACGACGGCCTGCTTTCCTGGGGCGTCGATCCATTGCCCGAAAAGGGTGCGCTCTCGTGGCAAGGGCCAGAAAGCTGGCGCCTCTGGGTCACCAATCGCCTCGCTAACGCCCTTGTTTCTGCCCGCAAAAACATCACAGGGACTCTCCAGCCCTGGCAATTCGCGCTGGCGCGGATGCGTCTTGAAAACGTGGACACTGTAACCTGGGCTCCAAGGGACGGCTTCGGCCTTCCCTCGGCCTGAGGAGCGACATGGAGATTACCGGCACCCTGGTGATGGCAGCGGACACAATCCTCCTCCCCGTCGACCAGCTATCGGAGGAACTCCGCCGCAAGGTCCAGGCCGACGCAGGCGACTATGCTGTCACCCGTCCGAATTCCCGCACTTTGGCGCGCATCGTCGACGCCAATGCCGCGAAGCTTCTTGAGGAATTTCGCCAACCGTGTACGGTGGTCCAGGCTGTCATCCGCTATTGCGCTTCGACGAAAGAAGATCCCGAGTCAATCCTGGACGGGGCCTTCCCCATGTTGGAGCGGCTCGTCCTCGCACAGCTCCTCGTGCCGACTGATTCACTATCGACCAGGCGCATCGGCCCGCTGCTCCAGGCGGGGTCGACCTTCGCAGGCACTGAGGTCGTCGCCTGCCTTCAGGCCCTTGAGGACACCAATCTTTATCGCGTGAAGGATGCGCATGGCAATGACGCTGCGCTCAAACTCAAGCGCTCCGAGGCTGGCCCCGAAATCGACCAAATGTTCGATCGTGAAGCTTTCATCCTCAAGCACCTGGATGCATCTGTCACTCCTTCCCTCCTGGATAATGGCAAGGAAAACGAACTTCGTTACCTGTTGCTTTCCTGGTGTCGCGGATCCGATTGCGCCACCGTCGCGGCCCGGTTTCGATCCTCCGGTGACCGCGCTGCTCTTTTGCGCATGTCTCTTGCCATACTCGATGCATACGCGCGCTTGCACAGCCAAAACGTCGTTCATTCCGACATTCATCCCCGCAACATCCTTGTCGATGAAGACTGCTCCGTCCGCCTTGTAGATTTTGGGCTCGCCCGCATCCCCGGCATCGAGGGTGAATTCCGGCGCAGCCAACGCGGGGGTGTCGGCTACTTCTTCGAGCCCGAATACGCCACCCCCGCGCGCGGCGGCCACCACCCGCCCTACTCCTCCATGCTTGGCGAACAGTTTGCGCTCGCGGCGCTGCTTTACCTGCTCGTCACAGGCAAGCATTACGTCGACTTCTCTCTGGAGAAGCATGAAATGTTGCGTCAGATCAGCGAGGATGGGCCTCTGGCGTTTAGCGCGCGCGGCCTCGATCCATGGCCGGCCGTTGAAGAGATCCTTGTCAAAGCGCTCGACAAGAACCCTACTGCTCGCTTCACGTCTGTAGCGGCGTTCGCCAACGCTCTCCGCAATGTGGACCAGACACCGTCCCCAATTAAATCGCCCGACAATGGCCCAGCTTCATACGCGACCGCGACGGGCATGCTGACACGTATCCTTAAACGGCTTGATGTAGACGCACCTTTGTTTCAATCGGGTCTGGCCGCTGCACCAAAAGCATCTGTCACCTACGGTAGCGCAGGAGTGGCCTGCGCACTCCACCGCATCGCATGTGCCCGCCAGGACCCAAAGATACTGTCCCTCGCCGATATTTGGGGCGAGCGCGCTGCTCGCGACATCCGGCTGGACGATGCCTGGTATTGTCCGGAAATCGAAGTCACATCCGATGTGGTGGGCCGCGTCTCCCCCTATCACACTGAATCCGGCGTCCACTTCATCCAGTCTCTAATTGCACATTCGATGGGCGACGTAAGCACCCAGCAGAATGCCTTGGGCAACTTCGTGGCTGCTGCCTCTCGCACACCCTGCGACAGCCTGGATCTCACCCTCGGGCGCTCCGGAATTCTGCTCGCGGCCTCCCATCTCCTTGCACCGGCAGACCCTTCCGTGGCCCATTTCGCCGCACTTCGCGATTTTGGCGATACCACGCTGGCATCGATCTGGCAGCAGCTTGATTCCTATGCTCCGATTCGGGAATGTCACCAGATCCAGTACACCGGAATCGCGCACGGCTGGGCGGGTATGCTCTACGCCACTCTCTGCTGGTGCGGTGCCGCTGGTACCGATCTGCCTGCCGAGACCGGAGAACGTCTGAGCCAGTTGGCGACTCTCGCCAATCATTCCGGACGCCAGGCCAAATGGAACTGGAATGTTGTGAATGAGGCGGGCGACGCGCACAGCCCCTTCTGGGGTGGGTGGTGCAATGGCACGGCGGGGCAGGTGTTTCTCTGGTTGGCAGCCCAGGCGGCGCTGAAAGATGACCTGTACTCCATGCTGGCCGAAAAGGCAGCCTGGCATGCCGCCGAAACGGATACCAGGAACGGCAGCCTGTGCTGTGGTTTCTCTGGACAAGCCTATGCTCTGCTCGCACTCTACCGTTGCAGTGGCGAGAGAGCATGGCTGCACCGCGCCCAGGCGCTCGCCGAAAAGGCTGCTCTGGTTTTTGCCGAAATTTCCACGGGCCGCGTCCCCGAAGAGTTTGCGCTCCGGCCCGACAGCCTCTACAAGGGCGAACTCGGTGTCGCCGTTCTCGCCGCCGACCTTGAGTATCCCGATGTCTCCGCCCTGCCGGCCTTCGAGTTCGCCAGATTCTAGTTTCCTGTCTCCAATGTTCATATCAAGAAAGACCTGTCATCCTGAGCGAAGCGTTCTTCAGCGGAGCCGAAAGCCTGCCCTGAGCGGAGTCGAAGGGGACCTGCTTTTCGGGAAGCTCGCGGCAAACCAGGTAGTGCAAAACAAATGCCAAGAACTTCGGAGACACCACACTAGAACGAATCAACATTAATTCTTCAGAAGCAAGTCCCCATCGAGCTCTTTGGCTTTGTTATGGAAGAACCGGTTGCGATTGACGCCTGTAACATAGAGATCGACATAGGGTCGTTGTCGGGCCGGCGCACGCGCTTGATGCAGGCATCGTAATCCCGCCCAACAAACACAGCTAGAGAAGGATCTCAGCGACACGTGAAGAAATTCACCCATTTGCAGCGGATACGGGAGTCACCATGGCGAAGGCCTTGTCCTCATCTACGAATTGCCGGTTTCCAGATCGCTTGATTATGGCAGCGAATAGGCTCCGAATTTGCTGATCCGGCCCTGCGTTGCTCGTGATCGGTTGTATCAGCTCAGCTTCACATAGGTCGTGTACGGCCGCGATCCCAGCCATGTGAACGGCAGCATCGTCAGCGGGCCGCTTGCCGATGTCACTTGCCACTGCCTTTCGCTCACCCGCCTGGCCGCCAGCAACTGTTCCCGCGTCACTTTCGGCAGGGGTGCTGTCTGCTGCTCCTTTACTGCCATCAGCACCAGCGGTCCGCGCAACAGGGCTACCGTGTCGGAGTGCTGCGCATCGATGGCCTCAAGGCGCATCCGCAGGGGAAGCTCCAATTCCACGCGGTCCCCGCTCTTCCACTCACGCCGGATGGCGGCAAACTGACCCGGCGCAGCCAGTCCCGCCTGCCGCGTGCCGTTCACATGAATCTCCGCTCCCTCCGCCCATCCCGGAATGCGGAAATGGAGCGTCAGGTCGACGAGTTGAGACGCATTCATCGTAAACGTCACGCGATCGTCGTACGGATACTCGCCCTGCTGAGTCAGCGAGAGCGCAGCCCCGTTCTCATTCCATTGCAGCGTGGAGGGCACGTAAAGATTCACATACACCGCCTGCTTTCCGCGCAGATAGATGTTGATGCGGTAATCGGCCGCCACCTGTGGCAGCGTACCTGAACAGCATGCCCAGCGGGCCTCCTTGTACACGCGTTTGCCATCGAAGTTGTAGTCGGCGTAGTAGAAATTCTTGCCGTTCTCCTCCAGTGGTAGCGCTCCCAGCACGGTGTTGTACATCATGCGCTCCATGGAGTCGCCGTAATGAGCATCGCGCGTCACGCGCAGCAGATAACGCGTCAGTTTGAAATGCGCATAGCTGCCGCACGGAGTCTCAAAGCTGTGGTGAGTATTGGTCAGGCTGTTATAGACATCGGCCGAACCCGGCGCGCGCAACGTCTCATCCGGGCCCCATCCTCCCGTGGCAAAACTCTGCGCCTCCAGCATGGCAAAGGCATTCCGCGCTGCATGCAAGTGCTTTTCGCTGCCGGCCACCAGGTAGGCCATCATTGCTGAACTCAGCGAATTCACATGGCTGTAAGCATGCCTGCCGTTCAGGACATTTTCGTTGCGTGCGAGTGGATCGAACCAGTCTTTGTCGTCAAGGTATTGCGTGCCAAGGTCGTAATAGCGCTGGCCTGCGCCGCGATGGTAGGCGAGGAACAGGTTTTCCGGCATGGTGTACGATTCGTCCCAGGTCCACGACTCGTCGCTCGGATCTTTGTCCTTCCGCCACGGGCGTCCGTGCTCCACGGCATGCCCCGGCAGTTGCGGCAGAGCTGTGTTGGTCGTCTGCTCCAGAATTGCCAGCGCCTGCGGGTCCTTCGCATACGTATACGAGTCGAGCAGTCCCAGCAGCAGCTTGTCGTAGGTGTACGCAGGAAAGCGGTTCTTGATATAGAAGTCCGCCGTAATGGTCCGGGCATAAAGGCGGTTGAGTCGCAACACCTTCTCCCGCGTTGCCTCTTCTCCGGTAATGGCGTAGACGCGGGCGAGCGCGGAGACCCATTGTCCAAAGGTGCATCCCGGAGCGAAGCCCTCATCGAACCCCTTGCGATAATCGTAATTGGGATCGTAGTTGTACCAACCACCCAGGTCGTCGCCGGGCGCGGCCATGCCGGACATCTGCCGGAAGGGCTTCAACAGGCTGTCCTCACTCAGCGCCATCAGCACCGAGTGCGTATTCATCAATTGCGATTCGTGCGCCTCGCTCGACATGGCCACATCGCCATAACCGAACTCCGCGAGCGGCGCATCCAGTGGCGCCTCTGCGCCCCGTGCCCCGCGGCTCCGCATCCCCATGCCGGCAACCGCCGCTGCCAGCGAACCGGTCTGGAGAAATCGCCTGCGTGAAATCGTCGCTGTTCTCTCTGGCCCTGGATTCAGATTCATTGCAACACCCCCTCCGGACTCACCCCATCATGATCCATTGTTCGCGTTAAGGCTGTCATCTGCGAATACGGAACTCTCTCTTCCGCTCGCTCAGGCCTCTTGTTCATTCTCGCTCTTGAGGTCACATCGGCAATGGACCCCTGAGTGGGTACAGAGCCCATGCCTGCATGGAGAGCGAAGCTACAATTGCACCGCTCCTATGCTCTCTAAAAAGGAGTTAAGGTTCCTTGCTATTCAGAATAATCTATTGTAAGTATATGATTCTTATGGATATTGCGTCTTCGATACACCACCGCGGGCAATTGTGCTCAGACGAACCGGCTTGGAACCGCACCGCTCACCTTCAACCTCGGCGCGAATGGCCTGCCTCCAGGCCAGTACGACTGCCAGGTAACCGTGCTCGATCCGGCAACGCAAAAGGCGAATTTCGGGCGAGCGCCAATCCTGCTAGTGTCCTGCCTCCAATGTTCATATCAAAAAAGACCTGTCATCCTGAGCGAGGCGTTCTTCAGCGGAGCCGAAAGCCTGCCCTGAGCGTAGTCGAAGGGGACCTGCTTTTCGGGAAGCTCGCGGCAAACCAGGTAGTGCAAAACAAATGCCAAGAACTTCGGAGACACCACA
>JBKQNU010000136.1:0-2566 GCA_052145815.1 Occallatibacter sp. | reverse complement strand
CGCGTTCCCGCCGTGTCCACCATCTCGCGCGACGAGGGGCTTCTGAATGCGACTGTCGCCTCAGTGGAAGCGACTGCGGATGGAAGTGTCTGGATCGGTACGCGACTCGGATTGAGCCGATGGCAGGGCGGTCGCATCACGACCTACCGAAGCGTGAGCTCACTAAAAGGAAACCGCGATCCCCACCTGAGTGCCGCCCAGAACTCCGCAACGGAGGTCGTAAACAGCGGGCTGAGAGGCGCTGTCAGTGCGCAAGGACTGGACGATCGCGGCCGGTTATGGGTCGCGACAGCGGAGGCTGTGTACTACTTCGACAAAGGCCGCTTTGTCAGCGCTTATGACGCGCTTGGCGGGAATGTCGCTTCGATCTCCGGAGATGGCCGCGGAAACGTTTGGATACTGAACGGCAATGTGGGCTTTTTCAAGTGGAAGCCTGAGGGTGTCGTCGAGAAGATCTCATGGCCCGGGCCGCCAGGCTACTTCTGGGCCGCCTTGCTGCCCGATCTGCCAAAGGACGGATTGTGGCTGGGCTTTTTAGATGAGACGGGGGGATTAGCGTATCTCAAGGACGGCCGGGTTCTTACCACCTACACTGCCGCCAATGGATTGGGCAAAGGGCGAGTCACCCATCTGCGCTTCGGATCGAGGGGCGCGCTGTGGGCGGCAACTCAGGGCGGACTCAGCCGAATCAAGGACGGTCACATTGCCACGCTTACCAGCGCGAACGGATTGCCCTGCGATACGGTTCACTGGTCGATTGAGGATGACGACCACTCGGTATGGCTTTATATGCCGTGTGGCCTGGTGCGCATCGCCCGTTCCGAGTTGGATGCCTGGGTGAGCGATCCCAGGTACGTTCTCAAAACCACTCTGTTCGATAGCTCCGACGGGGTGAGAAGCAGACCCATCGTTGGCGGCACCAGCCCCGCAGTGACAAAGTCGTCCGATGGAAGAATATGGTTCGCAACCTTCGACGGTGTCAGCGTCATCGATCCCCATCATCTTGCGTTCAATCAGCTGCCGCCGCCGGTGCACATTGAAAAGATCACGGCCGATGACATGCCCATCGATCTGTCGAGGGGCGTGCGCCTGCCGGCGCAAATTCGCACCCTCGATATTGACTACACCGCGCTGAGTCTGGCCGTGCCGGAGAAGGTGCGTTTTCGCATCAAGCTCGAAGGCCAGGACAAGGACTGGAGAGAGCTGGTCAACGTTCGCCACGTGGAGTACACGAACCTGCCGCCAAGGCATTACAAGTTTCGCGTGCTGGCCTGCAACAACAGCGGCGTGTGGAACGAGGCTGGCGATTCGCTCGATTTCGAGATTCCTCCCGCCTGGTACCAGACGAACTGGTTCCGCGCGGCGTGCTTGGCGGCGTTCTTCCTGTTAGTTTGGGCCGTCTACCAACTCCGGGTTCGGCAGATGCAGGAGCAAGAGAAGAAGTTCCGGGAAGCGGTAGAGACCATGCCCGCCCTGGCGTTCGTTGCCGATCCAAAGGGCAATCGCCCCTTTGTGAATCGTGGATGGCTGGAATACACCGGCTTAGGCCCGGAACAGGCCTCAGGTTCAGGATGGGAGAGGGCGATTCACCCCGACGATCTTAAACGGGTCCTGGATCGATGGCGTACCGCGCAGGCCACAGGCCAGCCACTGGATTATGAATCCCGCATTCGGCGCGGGTCCGATGGAGCGTATCGCTGGTTCCAGACCCGTGCCCGGCCATTGCTCGACAGTCGAGGCAAGGTCGTCAAGTGGTGTGCGGTGGCGACCGATATTGAGGATAGGAAGCGCGCCGAGCAGTTGCAGGCCGAGTTGGCCCACGTGGGCCGGGTCAGCACCCTGGGAGAGCTGGCAGCCTCCATCTCTCACGAGTTGAATCAGCCCATCGCTGTTTCAATCCTGAACGCCAGCCTGGTGTTGCAATGGCTTGAGCGCGACCCACCGGACCTGGCGCTGGTTCGTCGATGGACGACGCAAATCATGGAAATGGGCGAACTGGCGTCAGGGATCATCGACCGTTTGCGCTCGCTCTACAAGAAAGAGCCGCCCAAGCGGGAGCCGCTGGAGGTAAACGAGGTGATCGGCGAAATGGTGGAGTTGCTGCGTGGACAGGCCACCCGGCACGCGGTGTCTGTTCGCACGGATCTGTCCAGTGACCTTCCAAATGTCATTGCAGACCGGGTTCAGATCCAACAAGTGCTCATGAACCTGATGCTGAACGCGATTGAGGCCATGAGCGACACCGGTGGGGTGCTCACGGTCGGATCGCAGTTGAGGGAGGACGGCCAAATCGAGATCTCTGTAAACGACACGGGGCCCGGACTGCCGACGGGTAAGACCGATCAAATCTTCGATGCCTTCTTCACGACAAAGCCGCAAGGCAGCGGCATGGGCCTGGCCATCAGCAAAACCATTGTGGAGTCGCACGGCGGCCGCATCTGGGCCAACGGCGCTGGCGGGCTGGGGGCGACATTCCATTTCACCCTTCCACCGGCGCCGGTGGAAGCAGATATTCCCATCCTTGCGAAGTGATTCGACTTTTCCCAAGAACGGCAACTCTGTAGTT
>JBKQNU010000135.1:0-3615 GCA_052145815.1 Occallatibacter sp. | reverse complement strand
TGAAGGAGCATAGGCAACGTTAACGTGGTTCGCGCGGTGACGGGCCATAAACTGATCGCGCGAAATGCCGTGAAGAATGGCGTGCATAATGGGCCACTGCGAGGTGGTCTCGCTCCAGCGCCGGTTTGTCTCCTCGATGGGCAGTTCGACCGCGGTGGCGCGGCCGATATCGGCGTGCACACGCCCGTCTTCAGCGAATATGCGGCTCCAGACAACCTCGCCTGGTTTGCAGATCCCTTTCAGCGTGCCTCCGCCCAGGCGGAAATACATGGCAGGCTGACGCTCGCTACAGGCCTTGGCGTATCCGCCCTGGAGGTGCGACGCGGGCACGGCGCCGGAGATCTGGAAGACCCAAACAAAATCGTCAATATCGCCGCCCTTATAGTGCTCGCCCCAGCGCACGTCGTGTAGTGTAGTCGCCGGATCCAGGCCCATTGCCGTCCACACGCGATTGGTCACCAGCGCATCCAAGCCGGCGCATTCATCCACCTCATTGAAGTGCGGCAGAGGAGCCCCGGGATAGAGTTCGCGGCCGTTGTTTGCGGCGTTAACCGGCGGGCGCTCGACGTTGTTCAACAGGCCTTCGACCAGGTCGGAGGCGGGGGCCATATCCTTCAATCCCTGCTGATACTGGATTCCGATGAGATCACAGCCGAACTCGTCGGCAATCCGCAGAGCGGCAATGTACATCTTGCACTGCTCCAGGATCTGGCCGTCGGTCAAATCGGTTTCCGGGTCGGGACCGGTTTTGAAAGTGAAGCCGCGCTGATCGAGCCAGCGACGGACCTGCTGCGCTTCGTGATCCGGCACCAGGCGCATGGCGGCGACCAGAGCCGACTGGCTCAGCCGCTCTTTGTAGACACCGAGCGGGTTGAGCAGTTCGTCCTCGAGGATGGCGTTGTACATTCCCATGCAACCTTCATCGAACACTCCCATGATCGCCTTGCGGAAGCGCAGATACTCCGCCAGTTGCTTGCCCAGTTTCCGTTCTTTCGGGCCGACTGAAGCCGGACGCATGTCGTGGACGTGGCTCATGTCATGCGTGATCGTTCCTTTCTTTAACCACTGGCGAAGGCCGCGCCGGAAAAACTCGTCATCGAAGTCCTTGGTCCAGAGAGTGCTGAACTTTACGCGCGCCTTGTGCAGACATCCGTTCAGGTTCAGCATGCCGACCAGGCCGGGCCACTGGCCGGACCAGTTCGCGAGGGTGAGGATCGGACCCTTGTGAGCCCGCAGTCCAGCCAGGATGTTGCCGCTGTACTGCCACACGGACTCGGCAACGATGAGCGGAGCCTTGGGATCCACGTTCATGAAGACATCCATGCCCATGCGCTGATTCCAGATGAACCCGTGGCCGACATCTTCGCGGAAGGGATGTGCGCGACGAACGGTAATGCCCTCTGCTGCCAGTGCCGCGACAATCTTCTTCTCGGCTGCGGCTTGGGCGGGCCAGCACACTTTGTTGGCGGATTGGCGCAAATCGCCGCTCGAGACCAGCAATACCTCTTTTCGATGGACCGCCTTCGGATGTTTTACTTCGGGAACTGAGTATGGCGACATGGTCTAATCCTCCTGGTCTTAGTTTGTCAGCGCCGCTGGCCAATTCGCTTACCTTATCATTGGTTGCGATCAAGGAGCGAGAGCAGTTGCCGACGTTTTGCTCTTTCGGAATCTCTCAAACGCTTCTGAAAATGAGTCGTCACGGCTCGGTTCAAACCTGGCGAGTTCGCATGAGCCAGCGATACTCTCCCTGCCTTCCTCGACGCTGTTCAGGGAACCGGTTGCAACCGCCTGCAACATGACGTTGCCCAGCGATGAGGCCTCGGCTGGGCCGGCGACCACGGGCCGCTGGCAACAGTCCGCCGTGAGTTGGCACAGCAGTTGATTCCGGCTTCCTCCGCCGACGACACGTATTATTTCGAATCGCCTTTTGAGCAACGACTCCAGGTCATCGAGGACCTCCCGGTACTTGAGGCTCAGGCTTTCCAGACAGCACCGCGCCATTGCTCCGTCATCCTGCGGCTCGGCCTGGCCTGTGCGTGAACAGTAGTTGCGGATGGCGGAAGGCATGTCGGCCGCAGCCAAAAAGTCCGACGCATCCGGATCAACGAAGCTGCGAAGAGGCGGTGCCAACCGTGCCATTTCGACGAGAGTCTCCCAGTTGTGGTTCTGCCCCTCCGATTCCCAATGCCGGACGCACTCCTGTAGCAGCCACAGCCCGTTGAGGTTCCTCATGAGAAGCCTGTCGCCACGCGCGCCGCCTTCATTCGTGAAATTCTTGGCGAACGCCTCCTTGGAAGTTATGGGCTCGGGAGTTGCCACTCCCATGAGGCTCCAGGTGCCGCTGCTGATGAAGACGCTCTGGCGATCGAGGCCGGGCACTGCGGCAACGGCACTCGCCGTATCGTGCGCCGCTCCGGCAATGACCGGCACAGGGCCATCGAAACCACATTCCCTCGCGACTTCGAAGCGCAGATTGGCGAGCACGGTTGCCGGCGGGACGATCGGACCCAGCATCTCTGTCGGGATACCCAATTCTTTTGCGAGCTCACGGTTCCAGCCGCGCTCACGGCATTGCAGCATCTGCGAGGTCGATGCAATCGTGTACTCGACGCCTTGCTCTCCCGACAGCCAGTAGTGAAACAGGTCCGGAATCATCAGCAGTCTCTTGGCAGCAGCCAAGCGGCAGTCCGCCGACTCGACCATGCTCACGAGCTGAAACAAGGTGTTGATCTGGAGAGACTGAACCCCGGTCCGCTGGAAAATGTCCTCGGCCGGCATTCGCCGAAATACCTTCTCGGGGATTCCGTTGCTTCGAGGGTCGCGATAGTGGTGGGGATTGCCGATCAGCATCCCCGACGCGTCGAGCAGGGCAAAATCCACGCCCCAACCATCCACACTGATCCCATCCGGGGAGATGCGATACCTCGAAGCAAATTTCGCAAGGCCCTCCTTTATGCCCGACCAAAGCCGCAACACATCCCAAAACATGCTTCCAAACACGTGCACCGGACCATTTGGAAAGCGATGCAATTCCTCGAGCGTAAATCGATGTCCGTCCCAGTTACCGCTGACCACCCGGCCGCTGGAAGCGCCAAGGTCAACCGCAACAAAATGTTTAGCTGGTTTCATCGGATCCGCGCGTACCGCTTGTTCATGGGAAAGCCCCTGAGGTCGATTCGGAAAACGGCTCAGTATAGCTCAAGCTCCAGACTCACGCGAGACGCTCGCCCGCGCCTTCGACCAGCGCACGATCAGATTTGTGCCTTGGCCTGGACGCGGCATGAGAAAGGCTTTCTTATGTGATCTGGAACGGCGGTCTCAGGGCCCGGCGGGATCGAACCAAGCCACTGCACCCTTGGCGATCTCGGGCAGGTCGAAGTGAGTGCGCCCGTTCTCGAAATGGCCCGTGATCGGCGTCTCGTCGCCGAGAAATGGCAAGAAACGCCCTCGCACCTTGCCTGGCAACGTTACCTCGGCGTGTTTCTCGGGAGTCTGCACGGCGTTTTCTTTGCCGCGCAGGCCCATGAAGTTGGCGAAAAACACATGCGGGCTGCCGTCCACCGACGCGATCTGCGCCGCCACCATCGGCGACGCCTTGACTTGAATCTCGCC
>JBKQNU010000134.1:0-26692 GCA_052145815.1 Occallatibacter sp. | reverse complement strand
TCCATCCGGATTCTCCTTTGCGTGTGCTTTGCCGGCTCACGTTCAGAAGTTTTCTGGATGGACTCCCTTAAATGTCAAACTGCGACTGCCTCCCCGGCAAAGCCGGGGGAACTCCCGTTTCCATTAGCGTTGCGCGGCAGCTTCAACGAGATTGAAGCATTCTTTAATTCCCAACAAGATTGCTGTCTTGTGATTTCAGTGATTATGTCGTAAGGAAGGCTTTTCGCTGATCTCGGACCACGAACTTCTACAGGAGAATGCCCGGTATACAACTCTCTCTTCAATGCTTTATGTTTCCTAGTTCAAAAGAGACAAGCTCCGCCTCGGGGTCTAACCATGTTCTTTCCTGAAACCTACCAGGGCGCGCTCCTGCTCATGATCCTCACCATGCTCTGCTGGGGATCCTGGGCCAACACCCTCAAGCTCTGCCCCGGCTACCGCTTCCAGCTCTTTTACTGGGACTACACCCTCGGTCTGGCCGCCGCCGCAATCTTTTGGGGACTCACCGCCGGAAGTCACGGTCATGTCGGCGTGCCCTTTCTCATCGACATTGCCCAGGCCCCGGAGAAGGCCATCCTCTTCGCCGTTCTCGGTGGCATCATCTTCAACATCGCCAACCTGCTCCTCGTCGCTGCCATCGATGTCGCCGGCCTTGCCGTCGCATTCCCGGTCGGCATTGGCCTGGCGCTCATCGTCGGCGCGGTCTCCAGTTATTTCGTTCGCCCGGTCGGCAATCCCCTCCTGCTCTTCGGCGGAGTCGCCCTGGTGATGGTAGCCATCGTTTTCGACGCCAAAGCCTATCGCCAGCGCGAAGCCAAAGGAAAGGGCCAACTCCCCCCCACCGCCCGCGCCGTCACCACCCGCGGCATCGTCCTCTCGCTCATTGCCGGCCTGCTCATGGGCACCTTTTACCCGCTCGTCGCCGCCGCCCTGCGCGGAGCCCCCGGCGTTGCCCCCGTCGGGCCCTACGCTGTCTCGCTCTTCTTCGCCATTGGCGTGCTGCTATCCACAGTTCCCGCCAACCTGCTGCTTATGGCCAGCCCGCTGGACGGCAAGCCTCCCGTCAGTTTCTCCGGTTACTGGACCGCCCCGCTCCACTGGCATCTCGCCGGCCTGCTCGGAGGAGCCATCTGGGCAACCGGCGCAATCGCCAACTTCGTCGCCTCCGGAGCGCACTTGGTCGGCCCCGCCGTCTCCTACTCTATCGGCCAGGGAGCCACCATGGTCTCCGCCTGCTGGGGCGTTTTTGTCTGGCACGAATTCGCCGGCGTCCCGCCCGCAGCGAAGCGCTTCCTGCTCTACATGTTCCTCTTTTTCGCCCTGGGACTGATCGCCGTAGCCCTGGCACCGCTGTATTAGCCGCTTTTCGTAGTGCTTAAGAGTCCGGGTGCCCCATCCTTAGCACGTATTTGCTTTTGTGCCAAGGGTGGGATCCCACGAACCCCAACCCGCATTCGGTTTTCGATCCTTGGAATCACGGTCCAAACCATGGAATCTCCACAAAAACCCATCGTCGTAGTCGGCAGCGTCACCATGGACATGGTGACGCTCACCCCGCAAATCCCCAGCATCGGCCAAACCGTCATCGGCACAGGCTTCACCACCACTCCCGGCGGCAAGGGCGCCAACCAGGCCGTCGCCGCTGCCAGTCTCGGCTATCCCGTGCACATGGTCGGCAAAGTCGGCGAAGACGTCTACGGCCCCGCCTTGCTTGAAAATCTTGCCGCCGCAGGAGTAAACACCGCCGCCATGGAGACCACCCCCGGACCCTCTGGCCTGGCCCCCATCTTTCTCTCCGAAGCAGGTGAGAACGCCATCGTTGTTGTTCCCGGCGCCAACGGCAAGGTCGATCCAGCCTTCGTCGATCGCCACACCGACCTCATCCGCTCCGCCGGCATGGTCCTCTGCCAACTCGAAATCCCCATGGATACCGTCAGCCACCTGCTCGCCCTCTGCGCCGAAGCCGGCGTGCCCGTCATGCTCGACCCCGCACCCGCAGCAGAGCTCCCTGAAGGAATCTGGAGCCAAGTCGCCTGGTTCACACCCAACGAAACTGAAGCTGCTTTCTATCTAGGCCAGGACCTCGCCCCCGAAGTGGGCGCCAAGCATCTGCTCGACCGCGGCCTGAAAGGCGTAGTCCTCAAGCGCGGAGCGGAAGGCTCCTACGTAGCGCGAGCCGACGGCAAATCTGCGTGGGTCAGCTCGTTTCCCGTTGAAGCCATCGACACCGTAGGCGCCGGCGATTGCTTCAACGGAGCCTTTGCCGTAGCCCTGCTCGAAGGCAACCACCCCTGGGCTGCGGCGCGCATCGCCTCGTTGGCAGCCGCCATCTCCGTTACCCGTCGCGGCGCACAAGCCTCCATGCCCACCCGCGCCGATATCCGGGACTTCCTCGTCAAGAACAATTGAAACTCCGGGTCTCCTCCCGCCTCAAGCCACCTCATTCTCCAGCGTCCCGATCGGCTCAATCGTAATCCGGATCCAATCGCCGCTAGCCAGCGTAAACGAGCTATCCGGCACAATCCCCGTACCGGTCATCAGAAAGCACCCATCCGGAAACTCATTGTCCCGAAACAGATACTCCACCAGCGTCCTCGGATCGCGCTTCAGCTCCGTCAGCGCTACTTGGCCCGCGAACACCACGTTCCCCGCCCGCGCAATCTCAATCGCAATCTCCGTCGCCCCATCCAGCGGCCCCTCGCTCACCAGGATCCCCGGCCCTAACGCGCAACTGCCGCTGTACACCTTGGCCTGCGGCAGATAGAGCGGATTCTCCCCCTCGATGTCCCGCGAGCTCATATCGTTCCCAATCGTGTATCCCGTAATCCGCCCGCCCGGACTCACCAGCAGCGTCAGTTCCGGTTCCGGCACGCTCCACTTCGCATCCTCCCGGATCCGCACCTTGCCGCCCATCCCCACCGTCCGGCTGGCCGTCGATTTGAAGAACAGCTCCGGCCGCTCCGCTGAGTAAACCCGGTCGTAAAAACTCCCCCCGCCTGCATCGCGAGACTCCTCCATCCGCGCCCCGCGGCTGCGGTAGTAGGTCACCCCCGCCGCCCACACCTCCTGCCGACTAATCGGTGCCAGCAACTCCGCCGCATGAAAGCCGGCAGTCGACTCGCGCCCCTCAATCAGCGCCTCCAGCGCCCTCTTCAAATCCTCCTGTGCCAGCAGCGAATCCCAGTCCACACCATCGACGCGGAAATACCGCCAATCCCGCTCCACCACGCATCCAGTCTTCGTCCTGAATAGCCGCACTTGCCCCTCCTAGCATTCGGCTTCCATCCTACAATTCCGCGGGTGCCCCATTCTTCCGCAGTTTCATCGCGGAAGGGTGGGAAACCAAGATCCTCGACCTGCTCATCGCAACACCAACTCTATCTATCTGACCAATCAGTACATACCTCAAACTCCTCCATCCCCTTTGACAAGAACACAAAAACGAGCGATCCTAAGCGAATAAAAGGCGAATATTGCAATGCCTTCAGCCACCGCCCTCCGCCTCCAGATCGAGCACTCTCTCGAACGCCGCTTCCCCGCCGCGCTCACACCCGTCCCGCGCACCATCCGCGAAACCGCCCCCACCGGCATCCCCGCCGTCGATCACCTGCTCGAAGGCGGCCTGCCCATCGGCGCCATCAGTGAAATCACCGGCCCCATGTCCTCCGGCCGCACCAGCCTGGCCCTCGCCTTCCTCGCCGCCCGTACACAGGAAGACCGCGTCTGCGCCTGGGTCGACGCCCACGACGCCTTTGATTCCGAATCCGCTGCTGCCAACGGCGTAGCCCTCCGCCAGCTACTCTGGGTCCGCTGCAAAGCACCAGCTATTACTGCCAAACCCTGGGCTCGTCTCGATCAAGCCCTGAGCGCCACCGACCTCCTCCTCCAGGCTGGTGGGTTCGCCGCCATCGTGCTCGACCTAGCCTCCACAGCCCCCGAGCACGGCTGCCGCATCCCCCTCGCCACCTGGTTCCGCTTCCGCCAGGCCGCCGACCGCACCCGCTGCTCCCTGCTCGTCATCGCCCAGCAGCCGCTGGCCCAGTCCAGCGCCGCCGTGGTGCTTGAATGCGATCGTGAGGACTGCGCTAGGGAGCCGGAAGAAGCAACCAGCCAGACCGTCCTGACTGGCTTCTCCTACCAGGTCCGCTCCGGTCGTCAGCGTTTCACCCCCTACCTTGCCAGCCAGCGCAAGCCGCCCGCGTCAACTTGGTCAGCAACCACAACAGCACTAAGGGAGGTCTGCGCATGACCACTCATCTCTACGCCTGCATCCACGCCGAAGAGTTCCCCGCCCAGGCCCTCTTGCGGCTGCGCACCGACCTCGCCGTGCAGCCCGTCGTCGTGCTCGACGGCCGACCGCCCCTGCAGACTGTCTGTTCTCTCAACCGCCCCGCCCGCCTCAAAGGCGCCGTCCTCGGCATGACTCGCCTGGAAGCCGAAACCATCCCCGGCCTGCACATCCTCGCGCGCTCTGAGGAAACCGAAGCCGCCGCCCGCGCCGTGCTGCTCGAATGCGCCGCCCACTTCTCTCCGCGCCTCGAATCCGTGGACGAAGCCACTGCCTGCGCCTGCGTACTCGACATCACCGGCACCGAGCGCCTCTTCGGTCCTCCGCACATGCTCTCTGAACGTCTCCGCGACGCACTTGCGAGCACCGGCCTGCGCGTGTCTGTTTCTGTAAGTACGAACTTCCACACCGCCCGCATGAAAGCCGCCACCACCCGCGGCATCACCGTAATCCCGCCCGGCCACGAAGCCGCTGCGCTGAGCAAGCTTCCTCTTGCCGCGTTAGCCCTCGAAGAAGATCCATACGAAACCTTCGCAATCTGGGGAATTCGCACCCTCGCCGATCTGGCCGCCCTCCCCGAGTCCGACCTCGTCGCCCGCCTTGGCCCGCAAGCCGTCGAGTGGCGAAACCTGGCCCGCGGCGCGCTCCCGCACACCTTTCAACCTATCGAGCCGGCCTTCACCCTCAAGGAGTTCTGTGCCTTCGAAACCCCCGTCGAGCAGATCGATTCGCTGCTCTTCATCGCCGCGCGCATGATCGATTGTCTGGCCACCCGCGCCTCCACGCACGCCCTCTCGCTCGCCTCGCTCGTGGTCGAAATGCAGCTCGACGGCAACCGCGCCTATCAACGCGCCATCCGCCCCGCCCTGGCCACCACCGACCGCAAGTTCCTCCTCAAGCTCCTGCAACTGGAGATCGCCGCGCACCCTCCGCAGTCCGCCGTGCTGTCGCTCACCCTCAGTGCGCAGGCCGGCCTGTCGAGCAAGGTGCAACTTGGCCTCTTCGCCCCGCAAACTCCCGAGCCCTCCCGCCTCGACGTCACCATCGCCCGTCTTAAAGCCATCGCCGGAGAAGACCGCGTCGGCTCGCCCGTGCTCGAAGACACGCATCGCCCCGGCGCCTTCCGCATGGAAAGCTTCGTGGTCGCCAATCCATCCAGCATCTACAAACCAGGCGATACAGAGCCTGTCCGTTCGCACATGGCCCTGCGCCGCATCCGTCCCCCCACACGCGTACGCGTGCAACTCGACGCACTTAAGCCCATATCCTTTCGCGACCGCGAACAGAGCTTCAAAGTAGCCGCCGCCTACGGCCCCTGGCGCACTAGCGGCTGCTGGTGGTCCACCGAACCCTGGGACACAGAAGAATGGGACGTGTTAGCCGAATCCAGCTGTGGCTCGTCCTTAGCCTGTCTGTTAGTCCACAACCGCTCACAGAACCAATGGCAGTTAGAAGCCCTCTATGACTAGACCATCTCTCGTCTTTTGTAACAGGGCACGACTCAAAGAATGCACAAGACTCTATGGGAACAGCAAGAAGTGTCAGGGCATGACTTCAGTCGTGCCGAAAAAGGCTGAAAGGAGCGAGGGTTTTAACCCCTGAGGGATGTACTTTGCACAATCTGCATTCCCTCGGCGGCTAAAGCCGATAACACTTCGGAATACTGCGGCACGGCTAAAGCCGTGCCCTTTCAAAACCATCAACTCCGCGCCCTTCAGCTTACGGGTGTTATTAGCTGTTAGCTGTTAGTTCATAACTGCCATCTATAACCTGTCATCTGTCATCTTATGACCTACATCGAACTCCACGCCTCCAGCGCCTTCAGCTTTCTCGCTGGAGCCTCTCAACCCGAAGCCCTCATCGAGCGCGCCGCCGAGCTCGACATGCCATCCCTCGCCCTCGCCGACCGCAACGGCGTCTACGGCGCAGCCCGTTTCCACACCCAGGCCAAGAAAACCGGTGTCCGAGCCCACATCGGCGCGGAAATCGCCATCAGTTCCTTCGGCAACATTCTCGCTCCACCAGCCTGGCTCCCGCATCAATGCCCAGCCGAGCCGCCGCGCCTGCTTCTGCTCTGCGCCTCGCAAACCGGCTATCAGAACCTATGCCAACTCATCACCCGCTTCAAAATGCGCGAAGCCAGCAAGGCCGAAGGCGCCGCAACCCTAGATGACTTAGAAGAATTCTCCGCAGGACTAATCTGCCTCACCGGAGGCAATGAAGGTCCTCTTGCAGCAGCGCTCGCCAGAAAGGGTAACTCCGAAGCGCGCAAGTTAGCCGATCAGCTAACTTCGATCTATGGCCGCGGCAATCTCTATCTCGAGTTACAACGTCACTGCCAGCGCGAAGAAGAATACCGCAACCAATCCCTGCTCTCTCTAGCCTCTTCGCTCAACCTGCCCGTCATCGCCACCAACGGCGTCCAGTACGCAACAGAAAAAGACCGCGAAATCCTCGATGTGCTTACTACCATCCGCCACCACACTTCGCTCGACAAGGCCGGCCGTTTGCTCACCTTCAACAACGCGCGCAGCCTTTGCCCCGCGCAGCACATGGAAGATTTGTTCGCCGACATCCCAGAAGCCATCGCCAACACTCGCATCGTCAGCGACCGCCTCGAATTCACCCTCGACAATCTCGGCTACGAATTCCCTCACTATCCCATCCCCGACAACGAAACAATGGATACTTTTTTAGCCCAGCGCGTCGAAGAAGGCGTCCGAAGACGCTACGGATCGCCCGCCAAGCGTTCGCTCCTTGACAAGGCCCGCGCCCAGGTTGCTCACGAGCTCAAGCTCATCGCCAAGCTCGGCTTCGCCGGCTACTTCCTTATCGTCTGGGACCTGATCCGCTACTGCCAGCAGCATGGCATCCTCGCCCAGGGCCGCGGCTCCGCGGCCAACTCCGCCGTCTGCTACGCCCTAGAGATCACAGCCGTCGATCCGGTCGGCATGGAGCTGCTATTCGAGCGGTTTTTAAGCGAAAGCCGCGGCGAGTGGCCCGACATCGACATCGATCTACCCTCCGGCGACCAGCGCGAGCAGGTCATTCAATACGTCTACGAGCGCTACGGCCAACTCGGCGCCGCCATGACCGCCAACGTCATCAGCTATCGCGGCCGTTCCGCAGCGCGCGAGGTCGGCAAGGCGCTCGGCTTCACGGAAGATCAGCTCGCACGGCTTTCCGGTCTAGTTGGCCACTGGGAGTGGCGCGGCGAAAATGACACCCTAGCCCGCCACTTCGAGCAGGCTGGCTTTGACGCGCGCCATCCCCGTATCGCCCGCTATCTCGACCTCTGCATGCGCATGCAGAACCTGCCGCGCCATCTCGGTCAGCATTCCGGCGGCATGGTCATCTGCGCCGGAATGCTCAGTCGCGTCGTCCCCCTCGAGCGCGCGTCGATGCCGGGACGGTCCGTCATCCAGTGGGACAAGGAAGACTGCGCCGACATGGGCCTCATCAAAGTCGACCTGCTCGGCCTGGGCATGATGGCCGTGCTGCAAGACTGCATCGAGCTCATCCCGCGCCACTACCAAAAAGAAATCGACCTGGCCGCGTTGCCTGAAGACCCGCAAGTCTACGAGACCCTCTGCAAGGCCGACACCGTCGGCCTGTTCCAGGTAGAAAGCCGCGCCCAGATGGCCTCCATACCGCACAACGCGCCCATCCGCTTCTACGATCTCGTGGTGCAGGTCGCCATCATCCGTCCCGGCCCAATCGTCGGCAAAATGATGCACCCTTACATGCGCCGCCGCCAGGGCAAAGAGGAAGTCACCTACCCGCATCCCTCACTCGAGCCGGTGCTCAAGCGCACCCTTGGTGTGCCGCTCTTTCAGGAGCAGCTTCTGCGCATGGCCATGACCGTCGCCAGCTTCACGGGCGCTGAAGCAGAAGAACTGCGCCGTGCTGTCGGGATGCGCCGATCCATGCAGCGCATGAAGGACCTCGAAGGCCGGTTGCGCAACGGCATGACCCGCAACGGCATCGGCCCTGAAGCCCAGAACAACATCGTGCAAGGCATCAGTTCCTTCGCCATGTATGGATTCCCCGAGTCCCACGCCGCCAGCTTCGCGCTGATCGCCTATGCCTCGGCCTACTTGAAGGTCCACTATCTCGCCGCCTTCACCTGCGGCCTGCTCAACAACCAGCCCATGGGTTTCTACTCGCCCGCCGTGCTCATCAAAGACGCCCAGCGCCACGGTCTGCGCGTGCGGCCTATCGATATTCAACAATCGGATTGGCTGTGCACGGTGGAACTGGTCGCGGAAAAGGTCAGTGCTCTAAGGGTCGATGTTTCAAACGTAGATACTTCAGGAGCCGATGTTTTGAAAGGGCACGACTTCAGTCGTGCCGCAAATGGAGCAGAGAAGCACACGGCTTTAGCCGCCGAGGGAATGCTCGTTCTCACGAGTACGTTCCCTCAGGGGCTGAAGCCCTTCTTCCATAGTTTGCAATCTTGCGGCACGGCTGAAGCCGTGCCCTTTCAAAGCAGTCAATCCACCCACACACTCCGCATCGGCCTGAACTACGTCAAAGGCCTGCGCCAATCCTCCGCCGAAGCTATCCTCACCGCCCGCAATCAACACGGCCTCTTCAAGGATGTAGACCAGCTCACCGCCCGCGTCCCTCAACTCAACCGCAAGGAACTGGTAGCCCTGGCCCGCGTTGGCGCCCTCAACTCACTTGGGGCAGTCGAGCACCGCCGCGACGCGCTGTGGCAAGTGGAGCAAGCCGGACGGCCTGTAGGTCCTTTGCTGCGCAGCGCCGGGCCGGCCGGCTCAAATGCGAATCCCCTAAAACAGATGACCGCCGACGAACGCATCGCCGCCGACTACGCAGGCACGGGCGTCACCACCGGCCCGCATCCCATGGCCTGGCAGCGCGCAACATTACAAAAACAGGGTTTTCTCTCTGCAAGAGATTTAGAAAACAGCCGCACCGAACGTCACGTCCGCATCGCCGGCCGCGTCATCTGCCGCCAGCGCCCCGGCACCGCCAAAGGCTTCGTCTTTCTCTCGCTCGAAGACGAAACCGGCATCGCCAACATCATCGTTGCGCCTGACGTCTTTGAGCAGAACCGCCTCATCGTCACGCGCAGCCGCTTCCTCTCCATTGCTGGAAAGATGCAGAATCAGGAAGGGGTCATCCACGTCAAAGCGCAACAGCTTGAGCCCTTTGAATTATCGATGGACGATGGCAATAACGATCTGGGGCGGATGTGGCATTGATCTTCCACACCGCCCCCCTGCGCCAGTCCGGAAGCCTACCACCACTCCATCAAACGTCCTGAAGTCGCCTTCGCGCTGCTCGCCGGCTTGGGCGTCCGCAGCAACAGCACCGGGCAACTCACCAGCTTGATCACCTTCTCCGCAATCGAACCGAAGAACAGCGGATGCCAGCCCGTGAGCCCATGCGTCGATATCACAACCATGTCGGCCTTCTCGCTCTCGGCAGCTTCCATGATGCTGCTGGCCACATCGTCGCCCACTTCCACGCTCGAACTCACCTTGATTCCCTTGCCGCTCAAATCGGCAACCACGACCGCAAAGTGCCGTTCCGCTTCTTTCGTTGCCTCTTCGGTAAACTTCGTTTCAGGAATAAAATCCGGCAAAGTGGTTGCTGGAAACATCGGTATCACATGCACCAAGTGCAGTGCTGCGTCAAAATGCTGCGCCAGGTCCGCAGCCGCCTCGACCGCCGCATGCGATGAATCACTGAAGTCGACCGGCACCAGAATTTTGGTAGGGATAGTACTCAAGCCATTTTCTTCGGGCATTACGCTCTCCTTGCCGTTCCCAACGCGGGGCCGGCCTCTAGTTTTCGCACCTAATCATAGCAAGCCGCCGTTCCACCTCCTCTGTGACCCACAGCACGCCTATGCGCAAAGCTCGCTCACTTATTTCGTCAACAGTGTCAAACTAGGCGACGGGATCGGCTTGCTGTTCCTGTTCACTCGCCCTTCCCGCAGCCACCGCTGGAAACCAAGAGCAAAGACAATTCACTTGCCCAACAGCCCGTTACACTGGAAGCATGATCCGCGTTTTTCGTCCTATTCCGGTTGAACAACTCAAGCTTCTCGTCTTCGATCTCGACGGCACACTGATCGACTCCGCGCAGGACCTTTGCAACTCTGTAAACGCCACGCTGAACCACTTCGGCCACCCCTCCCTTGACGACTCGGAGATTGCCGGTTTCATTGGCGACGGCGCTATGATGCTGGTGCGCCGCGCCTTCGCCAAGGCTTATGGCGGCCCGGTCGATGAGGAGTTCCTCCAGTCCGCCTACCAGTTTTTCCTGGACTACTACCGCGCCCACAAACTCGACTTTACTTATGCGTACGAGGGCGTTCAGGAGGCCCTGGCCGCGCTCAAGACCCTGCACAACCACCCCGGCTCGCCCCTCCGCGCCATGGCCGTGCTTACCAACAAGCCCGTCCGGCCGGCACGGGATATCTGCGCCGCCCTCGGCCTGGCGCCGTATTTCATGCAAATCTATGGTGGCAATAGCTTTAGTACCAAAAAGCCGGACCCGGAAGGCCTGCTGGCACTGATGGCCGAGGCCGGCGCCACGCCGCAGCAGACGGTGCTCATTGGCGACAGCCACGTGGACGTGCTTACGGCGCGAAATGGAGGAGCCTGGTCTCTCGGCTGCACCTTCGGCCTTTCCCCGGAAAGCCTTGCCTCCGTCGAGCCGGACGTTCTGGTAGACTCGCCCGCGGACTGGACAGCAGCCCTATCGCCTCTATAAAATCGATTTACGAAGGAAAGGGGCAACGCATTGGCGTCGCCTGCGCATGCAATTCATGGCGCGCAACTTCCGCCGGCAGGTTTTCGATCCAGCCAATGATCCTTGTGAGCCGCACCTTTCAATGCAGTTAGGAGGTTAACGGCTCGCATTTCAGCCAATCCCTGAACGGCCCGACCGCCTGCCGTTGCTGCACAGAAAAGTTCAAAGACGAAATTCTCTTCTTTTTGGCATCCCACTGGCCCGGGATTCATCGGATAATGTAGTTACGCAGCATTTGTTCGAAGTACGACCTTTTTGCCTGTAAGGCTTGGCACATTCGCTTTCGGTACCCTGTCTCACCTTGGAGATTGCATGCGTTTACTTGCTTTGGGACTCCTTCTGCTTCTGCCTTGCACCGCGTTCGCCGCCAACTCCACTACCCCTCCAGCGACGCCCGCGCCCTCTGTTCACGGCGTGGTAGCCGACCCCACCGGCGCGATCGTTCCCAACGCCGAAGTTGACTTGCTCGACACCAACGGCGTCGTCGCAGGCACGATTCATTCGGACGGCGAGGGCAATTTCCAGCTTGTCGCGCCCCACTCCGGCAGTTTCACGCTGGTGGTCTCGGAGCCCGGCTTTGAAACTGTGCGCACGCCGGTCGTCATCGCATCACCAGCCGGCGCAACGTCAGGAGGCTCCGCATCGGCAGCCATGCCTGCACTGGCTCCCGTGCACATCGTGCTTCCCATAGCCGCCGTGTCGAGCATGGTCCGCGTCAATGGCGACAGCAGCGAAGACCTCACCGCGCCCGACACCAATCACGACTCTTCGGTGATGACTTCAAGCGACCTCAAGGCCCTGCCCATCTTCGACAACGACTACGCCAGCGCCATGAGCGCTTTCCTCGATTCAAACGTGAGCGACACTGCCGGCACCGGCCTGATGGTCGATGGAGTCGAGGCCAACCGCGCCACCATCTCCGCATCCGCCGTGAAGGAAATCCGCATCAACCAGGACCCCTACTCCGCGCAATACTACTGGCCCGGCCGCGGACAGATGGAGATCATCACCAAGTCAACGGCCGAACACTACCACGGCCAGTTCAACTTCCTCTTCCGCAACTCGGCCCTGAATGCGCAGAACGCGCTTGCCCCTTCCAAGCCCTTCGAGCAGCGGCAGAACTACGAGGGTCACGTCACCGGCCCCATTCCGCACATGCCCAAAACCAGTTTTCTGGGCTCCTTCAACCGCGTGCTCTACGACCAGGATTCGGTTATCTTTGCTACCCTCGCGCCCACGCCCACGAATCCCAGCGGCGCCTACGAAGCCAATGTCTATGCGCCTGCCCGCGACACCGAGTTCTCCACACGCATTGCGCACCAGTTCCGCGAAGGCGTCTCCGGCTACGCGCAATACAGCTACCAGGACTCGACTTCGCAGAACCAGGGCGTCGGCGGGCAGTCGCTGGCCTCGGCCGGATACAACAACCAGTACCGCGAAGACGACTTTGTCGCGCACCTCGACCAGGCGCTCTCTGCCGTCATGCTCAACCAGGTCTCCATCGTTGGCGAGCGCGACACCAACCGCAACGCGAACGTTGCGGAGGCTCCGCAGATGAGCGTGGCCGGCGATTTTGTGACCGGCTCCGCGCAGGCCGATTCCTATGGAACCGAATACAACGTCCGCTTCTACGACATGATGACCTGGACGCGCGGCCGCAACACCATCAAGGCAGGCGCCGGCACGCCGCACATCGACCGCCGCGCCTTCGACGACAACACCAACCAGCTCGGCACCTATACCTTCGGGCCTACACTCGCTGCGGACGGCGTCACGGTCCTTCAGACTGCATTGCAGAATTACGCTAACAACCTGCCTTCCGCGTTCAGTGAGAATACCGGCGTCGTTCACTTCATTTATCACCAGCAGGAGATGGGCGCCTTCATCCAGGACCAGTTCAAGGCCACAGAACGGTTCACGATCACCCCCGGCCTGCGCTATGACTGGCAGAACTTCCTGGCCACCCGCCGCCTCGGCTTCTCGCCGCGCGTCAGCTTTGCCTGGCTGCTGAACGAAGACACCAAGACCGTGCTGCGTGGCGGCGGCGGCATCTACTATGACCGCTTCGGTTCCGGCCCGCTGCTCGATCTGGCCCGCTACGGCAACGCCGCACGCCGCGCCGTCGTGCTCTCGCTGAACCCCGCCATGTTGCCCGCCACCGGCTGCGTGCCCATCACCAACTGCCTCACGCTTAATGCCCAGCCGCCGAACCTGGCGCAGCTTGCACCCGACGCCAAGATCCCTTACCAGATCCAGTATGGGCTTTCCATCGAACGGCAACTGGGCGAGAAGGCAACCGGCGTGGTCAGCGTCTACTCCGCGCGCGGCATTGACTCCTTTCGCTCCGTCGACATCAACGCGCCGACACCGCAATCCGGCTATACCGTGCGGCCCAATCCCGCCTATGGGCGTATCCGCCAGATGCAGTCTGCCGGCTTCTGGCAAGGCGACGGCATGGACATCTCCTACCGCGGCCGACTCAACAAGTACTTCACCGGCTTCGGCCGCTACACGTGGTCCCATTACGACTCCAATACCGGCGGCATCGGCTGGTATCCGCAAAACCAGTACGATCCCAACGACGAATGGGGGCGCACCGGCTTCGACCGCCGCAACCGCCTGGGAATGTATGCGATGTTCAATCCGGAGAGCGTGCTGAACCTCTCCGCAGGTATCTTTGCCAATTCGGGCACTCCGTGGTCCGTGCTCACCGGCACCGATGCATATGGCGACGACCTGTTCAACACCCGCCCCGATGGCATCGCGCGCAATACAGAGACCACGCCGTCTTATGTGGACCTCGACCTGCGCTGGGGTCACGACTTCGCCATCACCCCTGACAAGGACGAAGAAGCTCCGCGCATCGGCTTTTCAGCCGGCGCCTTCAACCTGCTCAACCACCCCAACGCCAGCGGCATCGACCAGGTAGAAACTTCCCCCGAATTCGGCCAGGTAACGTCCGTAGCTCCACCCCGCCGCATCCAGCTTGGCATGCGGTTGCAGTTTTAGAACGTGCTCTGTGCCAGCCGTTCCGAATCCCTGTTCCACCGCCACAGCAGCGTGGAGGCAATCACAATCAGCGCCAGGGTGAGGCCGATCCACAGGCCGTAAATTCCCCACTTAAGCGCGAAGCAGAGAGTAAGACCGAGCGGCAACCCGAGCGCCCAGTAGCCCACAAAGTTGGCCACCATGGGCGCATGCGTTTGTCCCAGCCCGCGCAGCGCCCCGGTTGAGACAGTCTGAATGCCGTCGAAGATCTGAAACGCCGCCGCCAGAAGCAACAGGCCGGGTCCCACTGCCATGACCTGCGCATCGCTGGTGTAAAGGGCGATCAATAGCCGCGGCGCAACGAGGAAGACGACAGCGGCCAGTAGCATGAACCCTGTTCCAATAGCCAGGGCAAGCCAGCCGGCACGGCGGGCGCGCGCCCGGTCGCCGGCACCAACGGCGTGCCCTACGCTCACCGCCGCCGCAGACGACACTCCCAGCGCCACCATGTACGTGACGCTGGCATATTGAAGCGCAATCTGGTGTGTCGCCAACGCCACCGGCGTCAGCCATCCGGCAGCCAGCGTGGCCAGGTTCCAGGCTCCGACCTCAAGGACAATCTGTCCCGCGGCGGGCGCGCCCAATCGGACAAGCTGAATCAGCATGGCCGCGCTGGGTCCGGCCCAGTGGAGAAACAGCGGATGGCCGCGGGTGCGCTCGTAGCGCCAGGCAAAACCAAGCAGCGCCAGCGCCATGAACAGGCGCGAAACCACCGTCGACAACGCTGAGCCATCCACGCCCATGCGTGGCGCACCCCACTTGCCGTAGATGAGCACCCAGTTGCCGAACCAGTTGATCAGGTTGGCGCCGACAAAAGTGACGGTCACCACCCGAACCTGGCCCACTCCTTGCAGGTAACGTCGCGAACCTGCGTAGATGAGTAGCGGCAGCGTTCCCCAGTTGAGGATGCGCAGGTAGCTTCCCGCCGGGCCCGCGACCTCTGCAATGATTCCAAATCGGGCATAGCCAAAGCTGGCCAGCCAGACAGCGGCCATGATGAAGGGCGTCACCAGCATGGCGAGATAGATGCCCTGCGCCAGCCAGCGGTGGCAGCCGTCGTAGTCTTTGCGCCCGTAGGACTGCGAAACCAGCGTGTCCAGGCCGAGCAGCATCCCGATGCCGAATAGGGAGGGCGTGTAGCAGACCGCATTGCCAAGCGCGACGGCGCCGATGGCCGCCGGGCCCAGCCTGCCCACCATGATGGTGTCGACTACGCCCTGCGCCATCCAGCCCAGTTCGCTCAGGACCACAGGAATGGCCAGGATCACCAGCGCACGCAGTTCGAATCGCCACTCCGCCTTCGACTGGGTCATCTTTCCAATCTAACCGGACGACACCCCTCCCAGCTTCGACTCGGATTTTGCGGTCTGCACTATCATCCCCGCTCGCGATTCCACGGCACCGCCGGCCGCCCCGGCACCGCTTTGGTGGTGATAGTCAGTTTGGCAGGGGTCAGTTCCGGACCGTCCCAGCCCGATTTCACTGCTTCAATGTGGATCTCGCCCGGTCGTCTGGTCGCTTGCACAATCACCTGCGCCAGCCCGTTAAAGAGTGACCTCTTGGGCTCCTTATCGCTCTCCTGGCAATTCGGATCGCCGTTGCCGACACCGATAAGTTTGCCTTCGCCGGAGATATTGAATCCGATGAGGTTTCCCGCAGTCGGCACCGCGCGGCCCTCCTTGTCGAGCGCTTCGACCTTCAGAATGACCAGGTCTTCCCCATCGGCATTGATCTCCTGCCTGTTAGCGGTGAGCCGTATGGCCACTGTCGGGCCGGTCGTCTCGCGCTTCTCAGTAAGAACGACCTTGCCGTCCTTCGAGCCGCGCGCTTCAATCGAGCCCGGCTCGTACTTCACTTTCCACTCCACGTGGCCCAGATGGGGAACCTTCTGGCTGCCCAGGCTCTGCCCGTTGACGAACAACTCGACCTCGTCGAGGTTCGAGTAGACCCAAACCGGTATCATGTCTCCTTCCCTGCCCTCGAAGTTCCAATGCGGGAACAGATGCAGCGACGGCTCCTTGCCCCACCAGGCCTTGTAGTAATAGAACGTGTCTTTGGGGAATCCACACATGTCAATAATGCCGAATTGGGAATTGATCGAAGGCCATCCATAGGGCGTGGGCTCGCCGCGATAGTCGAAGCCGGTCCACGCAAACCCGCCTGCCTCCCAATCGCGCGTTCCGTAAAACTTCCACCACTCTTCAGCCGTTTCGCCCCAGTTAACCACGCCGTTGTAGTCATTCACCAGGTTGCGCAAAGGATCGGTGAAATACATGCCGCGCGTGGAGATGGCGCTGGAGGTTTCCGATCCATAGATGGGCCGCTTGGGATGCTCCTTGTGATAGCCGTCGGGACGGTTCAGACCATAGTTGAAGCCGATGATGTCGAACGCGTCGGAGACACCCTTCTGGTTGTCGCCGTTCACAGCAGCCGAAACTACGCGCGTGGGATCGAGTTCGTGGCACCGCGCCACCATCGTCGCGCCGATCTTGGCGCCTTGCTCGGCCATTTCGCTTTGCAACTGCCACTCTTCATTTCCGATTGACCAGATGATGATGGAGGGCGAGTTGCGATAGCGCTTCACCATGGCTTCCAGTTGCGCCAGCCCTTCGGCGTTCGAACTCATCTGCCGCGTCTCGCACATCATCATTACGCCCATGCGGTCGCAGGCTTCCACCCACTCCGGCGTCGGCATGTTGTGCGATGTGCGCACTGCGTTACAGCCCATCTCTTTGAGAACCGCCATGCGGAAAACCTGCAGCCTGTCGGGTAGGGCAGCGCCCACGCCGGCGTGGTCCTGGTGGTTGCATGTGCCCTGAATCTTCAGCGATTTTCCGTTCAGGAAGAAACCCTTGTCCGCGTCGAACATAGCCGTCCGCACGCCAAAGCTGACCCGCTCCGCGTCGCGCCTCTTGCCGCCAGCGTCTACTGTCATGATTGCCGAGTAGAGATTGGGCGCATCAACGGACCAAAGCGCAGGATTGGCCAGTTGCGCGGTTGCCGCAAATGCGGCCGATCCATCCGCAGCAACGGACTGCGCCGGAGCTTCGGCCGTCGCAACGGTCTTGCCGGCTGCGTCAAGAATCTGCCAGCTAACGCTGGCGTTCTCCGCCTGCTTGCCCTGGTTCTCGACCACCGTCGCGAGCGTCAAAGTTGCTGAATCGCCGTTGAGGGCAGCGCGCACTATGCTCTCCCACTTGCTCAGGTGCAGCGCATCGGTCTTGGTGAGCCACACATGCCGGTAGATGCCGGCGCCTTCGTAGAACCATCCATCGCCGAAACTCGCATCGACGCGCGCGACAATGTAATTCTTCGCTCCATAGTTCAAAAAGTCGGTCAGATCGAAGCGGAAGGGTACGTATCCATTGTTGTTGCGGCCGATAAAGCAGCCGTTGACAAAGATCAGAACATCGCGAAACGCCCCGTCGAATTCGACAGAAATCCGCTTGCCCGCATCGCCGGCGGGAATCTCGAATTCGCGCCGGTACCAGCCAACGCTGGTCTCCGGATATCGCCGGCCAATGGGCTTGAACCCGTGCGAGTTCTGCTCGTTGTCGTCGATAAACGGCAACTCCACGCCCCAATCGTGGGGCAGGTTGAGCGTGCGCCACTTGGAGTCGTCAAATTTCCCTTTTGAAAATTCAAATTCACCGGTCTTGGCAAAGTCTCCCTGGCCAAAACCAAAGCCGAGATCCCGCGCCGGATCGACCCCGTTGCCAAATTGAAACTTCCAGCCGAAGTCGAAGAGCAGTTGTTCCCGCGGCGCCACGGCAGCGAGCGCCGCGGCCGAGGCCGAATCAGGAGAGTCAGCCAGCAGAGCAGCGGTACGCGCCCATGCGGAGCGGGCAAGAAGAGCCGAAGCGGAAGCGGCTACTCCCGAACGAAGAAGATTGCGACGCGAAATGCGAGTCATGGCGATCCCTTTCAAGGTGCTGTTTCGCTGCGCAATAGCTCACCCCTGGCAGCAAACAACCAACGAACTATAAACCAGCCGGGGTCTGCAAGTAAACGATTTCATTTATGCGCCGATTTTGACACGCAATCTTCGTTGATGACCGCAGGAATGTCTCAGCTTCGCTCGTCCAGGCTCTTGAGATCGATTCCCAACTGCTGGCACTTCTTGTACAGGTGACTGCGCTCCAGGCCCAGTGCGCGCGCGGCGTGCGTAATGTTGTGATTATGGCGCTCTAGTTCCGCGAGCACCTGCGCCCGCTCGAATTGCAGCAGGCGCTCAGACAGTGAGCCGCTCGCGCCGCTGCCGGGCATTGAATTGAGCGCCCGGTTGAAGGTCGTGGAGCTTGCGCGGACGGCAGGCAGCGCGCGCTCGATGTCCTGCGCGTCCACTTCCGAGCCAGCGAGCAGTAGCAGCCGCTCGACAACATTGCGCAGTTCACGGATGTTTCCCGGCCAGGCGTACTGCTTGAGAGCGCCGATCGCGGCATCGGTAAACGGAATGGGCTTCCAGCCGTTCTGTGCGCTAACCTGGCACACGAAGTGTTCAACCAGCGCCGGAAGATCTTCGCTGCGCTCGCGCAGCGGAGGCAGTTCGACGGGAAAGACCACAACGCGATGATAGAGGTCACGGCGGAAGCCTCCGCTTTCGACGAGCTGTTGAAGATTGCGATGGGTGGCCACAATCACTCGAACATCGACAGAAGTAGGCTTTTCCGCCCCGATGCGCTCCACTTCCCCCTCTTCGAGCACGCGCAACAGCTTCGCTTGCATCGCCAGTGGCATGTCGCCAATCTCATCCAGAAAAAGCGTCCCACGATGAGCCTGCTCGAACTTGCCCGTGTGGCGCTGCGCAGCACCGGTGAAGGAGCCTTTTTCATGGCCGAAGAGCTCGCTCTCAATCAACTCCGCTGGAACGGCGGCGCAGTTGAGCGTGACGAACGGGCCATGGGCGCGAGGACTTTTTTCATGCAGGGTCCGCGCCACCAGTTCCTTGCCCGTCCCGGTTTCGCCAAAGATGCAGATGCGGGATTCGCTCGCGGCCACGCGCTCGATCTGGGCCATCACGCGACGCATGGTTTCGCCGTCAAAAACCAGCGTGTGCTTGCCAACACGGGTGCGGAGATCCTGATTTTCGATTTCCAGGCGTGTCAGCTTGAGGGCGTTTTCAACGGTGACGAGGAGCTTCTCAGTGGAGAGCGGCTTCTCGAGAAAGTCCAGAGCGCCTAAACGCGTGGCGCGAACAGCCATCTCAATGTGCGCCTGGCCGCTCATCATCACGACAGGCGCGGTAACGCCGGCGGTCTTCAGATCTTCAAGCAGAGCCAGGCCGTCGCGGCGGGGCATGACCACGTCGCTCAAGATGAGATCGAAGGGCTGGGTGCGGGCAAGTTCAAGCGCACGCGCAGCATTGTCGCAGACCACAGCCTCGTGGCCTGCAAGACGAAATGCACGGGAGAGCGATGCGAGCGTGTTGGCCTCATCGTCGACGATGAGAATCTTGGCTTTTGCATTCATGATGGACTTCCATCCGCGCGGGTGAGCGTGATGACAAAGGTAGCACCGCCGCCTGTGCAGCTCTCAACGGCAATGGCTCCGTGGTGGTCGGCCACGACGGACTGTACGATTGCCAAGCCAAGACCGGTGCCGTGTTCCTTGGTGGTGTAGTAGGGAGTAAACAGGCGCTCGCATTCCTCTGGAGTCAGACCCTCGCCGGTGTCGGATACACGCAGCTCTACCAATTCACCCTTTGATCGAGCGCTGAGTGTGATCGTGCCTCCGTCCGGCATCGCGTCCATTGCATTGAGAACCAGGTTGGAGAGAGCTCGGTGAAGAAGCTCGGGGTCGGCGTCGATCCACAGCGGATCGGGCGCAACTTCCATCGCGCACTTTATCTTCGATTCCGCGCGTTCGTCCTTCGAAGCCGCTTCCTCTCCTCGTACCGTCGCTGGAAAGTAAAGCTGTGCCACGCGGCGCAAAGCTTCATTGGCATCAATGCGCTCCAACTGCGGTTTGGGCATGCGGCTGAAGTCGCTGAAGCGCTCGATGATAGTTTTCAGATTGGCGATCTCCATCCCCAGCGTGTGCGTGCTTTCGCGGAAGACTTCATCGAATTCTTCCCGTGGAAGCTCGCGGGCGCGTATCAAATTCTCGACGGTGAGTTGCAGTGGAAAGAGAGGGTTCTTGAGTTCGTGGGCCAGACGCCGGGCCAGTTCGCGCCAAGCCGCCACGCGCTCGGTTTGGATCAGGCGGTCGCGCTGGGCAACCAGTTCGCCAGTCATGTGATTGAAGCTGCGCGCGAGGATGCTGATTTCGTCCCGTCCACGTTCTGGAACGCGCGTCTCCCATTTCCCGCTGGCGACCTCTTCAGCAGCATGGGCTAGCTGCTCGATCGGGCGCGAGACTCGTGCGGCGATCCAAAGGCTGGCGACGATGGCCACCAGTATTCCGCCCGCCGCAACTCCGTAAGCGATGGCGCGAATATGCTGTTGCGCTTGCACCATGCCGCTGCGTGAAATGGCGACGGTGAGCACGGCCAGCACCGCGCCGGTGTCGCTCTTAAGTGGAATCGCAGTGGCGTTAACCGAGTCCTCGCGGCGGCTGGTCAGATAGAGGATGAAGCTCGCCTGCTGACCTGTGTGGAAGGTCGAATCGATCAGTGGTTCGTAGCGATCGGCGTGGGACACTTCACCAGAAGTGCCGATCAGTCGCTTGGGGTCGAATGGGAACATATCTGGGCCTGAGTGGCCTTGCTGCGTGACCGCTGGAGATTGGTCTTCATGCCGATAGAGAGCGACCTGCATTTCGGGAGCAACAGGCATATCGGCGAGAAAAGACTTGTCGAGGCGCTTGCCGCCAATGAGCCGGATGGGCTGCCCTGCGCTCGATTCAGCGTGGCCGACGGCCCGATAAGCGAAGAGGCCAAGCGCCGAGCTTCCATCGGGAAGATCTTCGGTCTTGAGGAAGGTGGATTGATCGACCCAGGCGATTGGTTCGAAGTAGCCGAACCGCGCCGGCCACTGCGCGGAGCTGACGATGTTGCCGTCGGGCCCGACGATCTCAAGAAAATCAAGCTGCGCATCCTGGGCCAGCGTCTGCGCTTCATTGAGAAAAGGCGACGCATCGCCGGACTGCGCTAGTCGAACCGCCATGCTACGCATGCGCTCACTTGCGGCGATGCGATCGACTGCGGCGGCCACTTCTGCCGAGCGGTGCTGGAACTCGCGCTGAAACTGGCTGACGAAGAGCGCAGTCTCCTCCTGATCACGCTGCTCGAAAACCTGCCGAATGCGGACCAGCACAGTCCACGCTACGGCAGCCACAATAACGGCCACCATGAGCGAGAGCAGCAGCAGCAGTTTTTGGCGCAGGCTCACGGCGCGGCCTCCTGCTGGACGTCGGACAGCGAGACGCCGGCCAGTTGAGGCGTGCCGTCGAGGCTCAAACGCAGATCCCGGACCCGGCCAGCGACTGCATAGGCGCGGGGAAGATAGAGCAGCGGAATGAGCACATGCGAATCGAGGACCTGGCGCTCGATCTTGTAAAGCCCTTCCGGGGTCGATTCGAGCACCGGGACACCAAGACCCGCGGCGCGAAGGATGGACTCGAGCGCAGGCTGCGGCTGATTCGATTCGAGAGTGATGCGCCGAAGCGTGAGGTCGATGTGTTGCGGTGCGCTCGCTGCAGCAATCTGGACGTTGAAGCCAGCATCGCGCAAGTTCAGTGCGATGCGCTGCGCAGCCAATTGCATGGCCGCACCGCCCTCTGCAGCGAGCGTAAGCGATGGAGTAGTCACACCTCCGCGTAATTCATGAGCCTTGCTGAGGTCGCGGTCGGTGGGGAATAGAAATGAATATCCAGTGACTTCGGCGGGCAACAGAGAGGCCGTGATCTCGCCCTGTTTTTGAAAGATTACGTTGGAGAGCGCGCTGCGATCGACGGCCAGCGCGATGGCCGCGCGAAGATTGGGATTGGCGAGCGCGCCAGAGTCGGAGACGCTGAGCGCGAGCAGTGAAACGGGAGACGACGCGAACACGGTGAGACGCTGATCGTGCGCCTGCCGCATTTGCTCGGCTGGGACCTCGACCAGGTCGGCGCGGCCAACACTGAGGTCGAGCCATTGGTCGCGAATGGAGCGGTGAGTTTGTATCTCGACAGAATCGAGGAAGGGCCGTCCCCGCCAGCAGTTGTCATTGGCGGCGAGCGAAACGACGCCGTTGGAGAAGCTTGTGAATTGAAACGGGCCCGTGCCTATGGGCGCGGTAACCGGGTTTCCCGCGCCGGCGAGCGCGATGCGGTATTCATCTTCGGCAAGCAATTCCGGAAGATTGGGCAGAGGCGAATCGCTGGTGAAGATAACAGAGGAGCCGACGGCGTGAACGGCCGTCCATGGACATGCGGCGCCGCAGAGGTCTGTGAGCGATGCAACAACGCTGGAGGAATTGAGCGGCGTGCCGTCATGAAAATGCACACCCGGCCGCAGACGAAACTGCCAGCGGTGACTGTCGTTTTCCGATTTCCATTCCACCGCCAACGCGGGCTGCGCGGCTCCGTCAGGATTCATCGCGGTCAGGCCGTCGAGGACGAGGCTGCGCGCCAGGCCGCCGGGACGCTGCCATGGATCGCCTTCGACTTCAACGCGCAACGCGCCACCGTAGTGTGGACGTGTGCGTGCCGCCGCAGGCAGCGCCAGCGCGGCCAACAGACAGCTAATTGCAATTCGCCGTAACACGGTCCACCTCGTAGGGATCTGCATGGCCCGGAGCAGCCGGTTTGCGCACTGCTGCAAAAACGCTCTTGTCATCAGGAGCAGCCCACAGTGCGGTGACGGTGCCGTCCAGGGTGAGCGGCGCGCTTGCGGGGATGGCTTCAAGCGCCGGAAGATCGTATGCGCGAAGACTGTCTGCGAGTGCTTCGCCAGAACCGGAGGCGACAATCTGCGTGCCTCCACCGCAGCCGGAACTAAGCACAGCGAAGTCGCTGCCCCAGTCGCGCGCACCGGTGACCGGCTTCAGTTTGGCGGCCTCGGCGAACTGCACTTTGCCGTCGATGCCGTTCAACAACAGTCCACCGCCATCGGGACGCGGAACCAGGACGGCCGTGTAGAAAGGCGGCAGGTCCACGCCGAGACTTGGCGAGACGATACCGGTGAAATAGTTGCGGGCGGAGTTGTAGAAGGCGCGGAGCGGAGTGACATCGAGGTTCATATTCCCGACTGCGCCTTCGTGAGTTGGCTGCGGCGGCGTTAGAAACCAGGGGTCATCGCTCTCGCGGCAATGAATGGTCCAGTCTGCAGACGGCTGCAGAGTGCCGGAACAGGACATCCCGGCGACCGAAGCCTCGAAGCCCTGACCAGTGGGCGATGGATAGATCATCGCGCGCGCATCTCGCGCCAACGGCTTCTTCTGGCCGATGCCCACACGCGTCTGCTCCTTCCACCCGTCCGCAGCATTTGTATAAATCACGATCTCTTCCGGCTCGATCACCACAAGGGTTTCCGCAGTTTCAAGAGCCGCCAACACGGGTTGCATGGCGGTGAAGATAGCTTGCTTTCGAAGAGTGAGGCCGCCGGTTGGGGCTTGTTGCTTCTCAGAAGCGGGCGCGACGCGAACCATGGCCAGCCGCGTTTCGCTTCCTTCGATGATTTCGGCAACCCACAGGCGCTCGCTCAGGTTCTCGCTCAGGGTAACGCGAATGATATTGGCGCTCTCTGCCCCGGAAGCCTGGATGCCACGAGCCTTGAGATCCTGCTCCAGCAAGCGGCGAATGCCGGGGATTTCATCGGTGGAGATTTGCGAATTATTGCGAATCATGAGGTGCGCCTGGCCGGGGCCGAGGATAGCGGCTATCTGCTCAGCCAACGCATCGGCAGGTCGATCCCACTCGGTGGACGCTCCAATTGGCGCCTGGGCCATCAGCACAGATGCGAGGGCCGCAAGCAGGCAGAGCCATTTCATTGGAGTCACTTTTCTGCGCATCTTTCGTTTGGGCGGATTATATCGTTTGCGGGCGGTCGGGGATTCCCAGGCCTCAAGGTCGAGACCTGGGGCACCCGGTCAATTAACGGTGGGGGATTGTTTCAGTGCCCAGGCTTTGGCGCGGGCTCATCTTCGCTGTCCATCTCTTGCTTGAGAACTGGATTGGATGCCATGCTCTTGAAGACGTCATTAGCGAAGAAGAATTTGCCATCGGACGGGACCATGACCACCTGGATCTTATCCGACAGACGCTCGGCGATGATTTTGTTAATCAGCAGTGGCGACTTGTTAAGCAGTTCGGCCTCGCTGGTCATGCGCTCGGCGTTGGCCTTGGCCATCAGCCGCACGCGGCTCGCTTCGGCATCGGCAAGCAGGTTGCGGCGTTCAAGCTCAGCTTTGCTGTCAATGACCTTCGCCTGCGCGTCTGCTTCTGCGTTCTGGATGGTGGCTTCCTTGCGGGCCTCGGCCTCAAGCTTGCTCTGCTCAATCTGCTTTTCCTTCAGCGGCAGCGTGTATTGCATCGCATCCGCTTCGCCCTTGGCTTCGACCACCTTGGACTGCGCCTCACCCTCGGCCTGTTTCACTTTCTGCACTGCATCCGCTTCGGCCTGCAGCTCGGCAATCTTCACCTGCTTCTGCTGAATATCGGTCACCACGCCGAGTTGGTCGTCTTCCTGCTCTTTCAGCAGTAAACCCTCCAGACCCTTTGCGTACTCATCGGGCAACTGAATATCGCTGAGCATCACTTCTTCAACAAGGATGCCGTCTGAGCCGAGCTTGCGAGTAATGATGGCCGCCGCGCGGGAGCGCACTTCTTCGCGCTTGGTGGAGAAGATTTCGCGCACCGTGTATTGCGGAGAAAGTTCACGCCACGCGCTGGCGACGACCGGGGGCACGAGCTCCTTATCCACGGGCTGCGGCATGTGAGCCTGCACGCTGTCGAGTCTGTTCGGGTCAAGGCGATAGCGCACCGTAACGGCGAGGCCGATATTGAGGCCCTCGCGTGACTGCACGCTGAGCCCGTTCTTCGTCGCGCCGGACTTTGCGCCTTCTTCGGCCACGCCGGCGGTGTACAGGTGATCGCGGAGGTCGAAATTCTGCACGCTGTCGATCAATGGAGTGATGAAATGCACGCCGGGAAAAAGCGTTCCCGGCAGCGTGCCGCTGACCTGGCTGATGCGCACGCCGCCCATGCCGCTGGGCACTACGACGATGCTCGATGCGATCAGCAGCGGCAGGCACGCTACGAGCACCAGCGCAACGGAACTGCGCCAGGCGATGGGCTCGGACCCAGGTTCGAGCCCAGGTCCGAACTCGGAAATTTCCGTTTCGCCCGCGGCCCGTCGGCGCGCGATGCGGATGCGGAGCCAGAGTGAGTAAAGTGGGATTGCCAACGTGGCAGCCAGCAACAGCACTCCCGCGACCGTCAACAACAACTTAAGTGCGATCATTTCCCTTCTCCTTTTTGCTTGTTGCGCTCCTTCTGTTTGCCGGCCCCGGCCATGGAGCCATCAGCAGCCGGACCAGTCCTCCGAACGTCAACTCCTCAAGCAGCAGCGTTGCAACCACGGGCAGCAAGGCTGCTCCCAAACCACTCATTGCTTCGGTCAGCAGATTCATGGGCGGCTCCTTAACGCAGCATCGAGAGCGCAGCGACCTTAGCGGCAGCCGGGCTCGCCCTCTCGGCGTTGCTTGTCTCCTGAGCCGGACTCTGCGCTGAGGCGATTGCCAGGACAGAAGGTGTCGCAGCCGTCGCGGTCAATGCTGGCGCCGAGGCAGGATCCTGTCCGTTGCCAAACAGCTGCGCGGTCTCTTCGTTGCGCTCGCCGACCAGTTCAACCGTGTCTCCAACGGCAACCAGTTCGAAGAACTCTTCCAGATCGGCCTTGGCCATGCGGATACATCCATGCGAGGCAGCTTTGCCGATCGACTTCGGTTCGTTGGTCCCGTGAATTCCGTATCCGTGTTTGCTGAGCCCCATCCAGCGCGTGCCTACCGGATTGCCCGGCCCCGGAAGTACGGTTTTGGCCCCGTGGTGATAAGTCGGGTTGGCCACCCTGCGCTCGATGGTGAAGGTTCCCGTCGGACTCGGCGTTGAAGACTTCCCTACCGCAACCGTGTAGATCTTCTTCGCCTGGCCGTCTTCCACCAGGGCGAGCTTGCGGTCTTCGAGACTGACGACAATCACGCGTTTCGCAACGTCGATGCCCTGCTGCTTCGGTTCCGTGTTCGTGCTGCTTTGTCCAACCGCTTGAGCTGCGATAAGTACCACTGTCCCCGCCACCGTTGCCACGTTGCCTAGCTTGAGAGTCTTCACCGTATCCCCCTTGATCTATTGCCCGCACCGGGACAGAGTGCAAACGGGTGGCCTGTCAAAGGAGATTGAAAACAAATAGGTTACGAGGAGTTGAGCGGCTCAGGAACGTGTCAGCACACGCACAGTGTGTCTGTCGAGACACATATGCCCATGTGGTTTTTTGAAGATGAGATTGTGGTTTTTCGCTAAAGAACTAGTGTGGTGTCTCCGAAGTTCTTGGCATTTGTTTTGCACTACCTGGTTTGCCGCGAGCTTCCCGAAAAGCAGGTCCCCTTCGACTACGCTCAGGGCAGGCTTTCGGCTCCGCTGAAGAACGCCTCGCTC
>JBKQNU010000133.1:0-36954 GCA_052145815.1 Occallatibacter sp. | reverse complement strand
CGTCCACGCGATTCAAAAACTCCGGCCGGAAATGCTCGCGCAAGACGCGCATCACCGATTCGCGAGCCATGTCGAAATCATGCTCGCTCTTGAGAGCGTCGCCAGCTAGAAATTGCGCGCCCAGGTTCGAAGTCATAATCAGTACTGTGTTTTTGAAATCGACAGTTCTTCCCTTCGCGTCAGTCAGCCGTCCGTCGTCCATGATTTGCAGCAGAATGTTGAAGACATCCGGATGCGCCTTCTCGATCTCGTCGAAGAGGATCACCGCGTAGGGCCTGCGCCGTACAGACTCGGTCAACTGCCCGCCCTCGTCGTAGCCCACATAGCCTGGCGGCGCGCCGATCAGCCTTGCGACCGCATGCTTCTCCATGTACTCGCTCATGTCGATGCGCACCAGCGCCTGCTCATCGTCAAAGAGAAACTCAGCCAGCGCCCGTGCGGTTTCGGTTTTGCCCACGCCCGTCGGCCCCAAAAAAATGAAGCTGCCGATAGGCCTCCGCGGATCGCTCAACCCCGCGCGCGAGCGGCGAATTGCGTTGGCTACGATGGTCAACGCCGCGTCCTGTCCGATGACCCGCTCGCGCAGCCGCTGCTCCATCTCGACCAGCTTCTTCACTTCGCCTTCGAGCATCCGCGAAACAGGAATTCCCGTCCACTTGCTCACGATGCCTGCAATGTCTTCCTCATCAACCTCTTCCTTCAGCAGCCGTGCGACGGCGCCGTCCTTCTGTGCCCCGTCCTGCGCGGCGTTCAGTTTTTTCAGCTCGGCTTCCAGCTTGGGCAACTCGCCATACTGAATCTGCGCGGCGCGGTCGAGCATTCCCTTGCGCGTTTGCTCCTCGGCCTCGAAGCGCAGCGCTTCGATCTTCTTCTTGATCTCGCTAACGCGGCTGATCGCCTCGCGCTCACGCGTCCATCGCGCTCGCAGCGCAGTGATCTTTTCCTTGAGCGTGGCAACTTCGCGGTCCACTACTTTGCGGCGCTCGATGCTGTTGGCGTCAGTCTCGCGCTTCAGCGCGGCGCGCTCGATTTCAAGCGACGTGGCCTCGCGCTCCAGTTGATCGATCTCAGTCGGCACCGAGCCAATCTGAATAGCCAGCGAAGCCGCGGCCTCGTCCACCAGGTCGATGGCCTTGTCGGGCAAAAATCTGTCGCTGATATAGCGATGCGAAAGCGTCGCCGCGGCCACAATCGCCGCATCCTTGATGCGCACGTTGTGGTGAGCCTCGTAGCGATCTTTCAAGCCGCGCAGAATCGCGATAGTGTCCTCGACATTCGGCTCGCCGACATAGACAATCTGGAATCGCCGCTCCAGAGCCGCGTCCTTCTCGATGTACTTGCGATACTCATTCAGAGTCGTCGCGCCGATGGCCCGCAGTTCGCCGCGCGCCAGCGCCGGCTTGAGCATATTGCTGGCGTCGATTGCGCCTTCGGCAGCGCCCGCACCGACCAGCGTGTGCAGTTCGTCGATGAAGAGAACGATCTGGCCGTTGGACTCCTCAATCTCTTTCAAGACCGCCTTGAGACGATCTTCAAACTCGCCGCGATATTTTGCGCCGGCCAGCATGGAACCGAGATCGAGCGAGATGACGCGCTTGTCCTTGAGGCTTTCCGGCACGTCGCCGGAAACGATGCGCCGCGCCAGGCCTTCGACGATGGCTGTTTTGCCAACGCCGGGCTCGCCAATCAGCACAGGATTGTTTTTGGTGCGCCGGCTGAGCACCTGGATCACGCGGCGAATCTCTTCGTCGCGGCCAATGACGGGGTCGAGCTTGCCGCGTCGCGCCAGCTCCGTGAGGTCCTTGGCATATTTTTCCAGAGCCTGGAACTTGCCTTCGGGGTTCTGATCCGTCACGCGCTGCGATCCTCGCACCGCGGTGAGCGCCTTGAGAATCGCCTCGTGCGTTGCGCCCAGGGCCAGCAGAGCATCGCGCGCAGGGTCGCCCTTCACATGGGCCGCGCCCAGCAACAGGTGCTCCGTTGAGACGTATTCGTCCTTGAAGTTCGCAGCCTCGCGAAATGCCTGTTCCAGCGCTTTGTTGAGCGTCTGGCTCAGTCCCGGCTGGCTGGCAGAGCCTGCCACGCGAGGCAGTTTTTCCTCGATCAGGTGCAGGTCATGCTCCAGCCGCTCAGTGGGTACACCGATCTTCTCGAGCACCGAAGGAATCACGCCCTCACGGTCCTCGACCAGCGCCAGCAGCATGTGCACCGGCTGCACTTCGGGATTTCCCAATTCTGCGGCACGCGTCTGCGCTTGCTGCATCGCCTGCTGCGACTTCACCGTGAATTTGTCCCAACGAATTGCCATGAAATTCAGCTCCCAGCTATCGGCTTTCAGCCTTCAGCTCTTTCTTGCCGGCTGCCAGCGCTACGGCTTTCTATCCACAAAGATTCTCTTCTTCTATCTCTTGTTGCACAAAAAAATTGGGCGCCGGGTGGGCAAATTGTCATTCGCCTCCCCGGCGCTCTTCAATCCCAAACTGCTTGCTTGCCAAAAACGTGACTGACAGCTAGAGGCTAGCAGCTGCCTTATCGCACGCCCGCCAATTCGGGCTCCTCTACCTTCTTGGTTGTGTTCATGGTGCTTTCGCCGCCCATATTGATCTTGATCTGCTTGGGCTGCGCTTCCGGCTTCTTGGCCAACTCCAGCTTCAGCACGCCGTTGTTGTAGTTTGCCTTCACGCTCTCCGTGTCCACGGTAGAAGGCAGTGTGAAGGCACGGAAGAAGCTGCCATAGCGCCGCTCGATGCGATGGAAGTTCTGCTCCTTCTCTTCCGCCTCGAACTTGCGCTCGCCCTTGACCGTCAGCGTGTGATCCTCCACGCGAATGTCCAGGTCCTTCTGATCGATGCCCGGAACTTCCAGCTTCAAGACGACCTTTTTTGCATCCTCATAGATGTCGACCGCCGGCACAAAGCTGGCTGCCGCCACAGGCTCGTCGACTTCGTTCATGTTCAAATCGCGGAAAAGAGAGTTCATGCGGTTCTGCAATGCTACGACTTCCCGGAAGGGATCCCAACGAGTGATTGCCATAATTGTGTTCCTCCAGATGGATTCTCGAGTGTGATGGGGCCGGGAGCCTGAGTCTCGGCCGCTCAACCGATCTGATGCCACTATAGCACAAGGGATTCAGAAAATGTTAGTCTTTTACGCTCATATTTAACGACACAAATTCTCTTTTAATTTCAGCAATTTAGAGAAAATACACATGGAAAAGAGGAGGTTCTCCCCGTGAAGGTTGTGTGATTTTGATGGTTTTGATGCGAAAGGAAAGGTAGCCTCAGGCTTGCTCGTGGGGCGGGGTTTCTACGAGCATTCGGCATTTCCGCAATTCGCTCCGGGGTCAAAGATCTCCGGGAACTCGCGCCGTACGGCATCCACCAGCTCCGCATGTTCTGGCGTTCCAATACCGTACTCGGATGCGCCGTTGGCGTGAGGAGCTGACGCGTGCGCGGTGTGGGGAGTTTCCGCGGGATCCGAATCGTGCGAGGTGCTTTCCGATGGCATATACGTTCCCTGTTTCATCTCTATTTCTTGTGACCTCATCCTGTTAAACCCTCCTCTGAGGCAATTGTTGTGCGGTGTGAATGAACTCCCGGAACCGATCCGGAGACACACCGGAATCGATCCAGAGACACACTGGAATAACGTAGGAAATGGCCACTGGTCCTTTTGCCGAAGGGTGCCCCAGTCCTCTTCGGTTCGCCAGTCTAACCCAAGTTTGACCCACGCAGATGAATATGCCATGACAGCTTTCCTTTGATTTGTGAACTTCCGGGGAAAGAGCCGGGGCACCGCACCGCCTGCGTTTGCTTTGTTGGCCCGCTACAATCAGTGACAGATGACGCCGTCCTTCAGCCTTCCCCAATCCATTGACTGGCATTGGATCTGGCTCTCCATCGCCGCCTTCCTGGCAGGAGTGCTCAACGCCGTGGCCGGCGGCGGCAGCTTCCTGCTGTTTCCTGCCATGCTGGGGATGAAGATGCTGCCGGTGCAGGCCAATGCCACCAATACAGTGGCCCTGTGGCCCGGCCAGCTCACCTCCATCGCCGCGTATCGCGACGGCATCCGGAAGAATAGACGTCTGGCCGTCCCGATGGGATTAGCCGGTTTTCTGGGTGGAACAGCGGGCGCCGTGGTCCTGCTCAGCACCCCGCAAACGACCTTCCTGCACCTGGTGCCGTGGCTGCTGCTGGTGGCCGCGGGAATCTTCGCCCTCACCGGCCCGGTCGCGCGCTGGCTGGCCCGGATGAGACCTGCCTCCGCGGAACGCGCCACACGCCCGCCCCGCCTGGTGCCGGTCTTTGTCTCCACCATCGCAGTCTGCTTTTACATCGGCTACTTCGGCGCAGGCGCCGGCTTTCTGCTGATCACCCTGCTGTCGCTCTTCGGCTTCCAGGACCTGAACGAGATCAACGCCCTCAAAGTTGTCTCCACAACCATGGCCAACGGCATGGCCTTCGTGATTTTTGTGGTGGAAGGCCAGGTGGAGTGGCATTACTGCCTGGTGGCCATGGTGACCTGCGCTATTGGCGGCTACAGCTCCGCCCGCTTTGCCCGCCGCATACCGCAACCGGTTCTGCGCGGGCTGGTGGTCTCGATCGGCTTGGGAATGGCCGCATGGTTCTTCTGGAGAGACCGCTAGCCAATGCCCCATTTCAACCTGATTCCTCGCTGGGTGCTGGATTCGATCGGCTCGGTTGCCGCTGTCTGCACCACCATCTCGTTTGTGCCCCAGCTGATCCGCGTATGGCGGCGCAAGAGCGCAGCCGACATCTCGCTCATCATGTTCCTGCTCTTCAGCTTCGGCGTCGCCTGCTGGCTGGTGTATGGAATCGGCATCGGTTCAGGCCCCATTACTGCCGCCAACACGGTGACGCTTGCCCTGGCACTGGCCATCTTGGTGCTCAAACTGCGTTACGACCGGAAGTGATCCCTGTAAACTGGAATCATGAGCCACGAAGGCATTCGTTTTGTCGACAAGGAGCATGCGGCGCGGGAGTTCGAGGGCAACCGGCCGCTCCCTCGCATCGCCGTCACCCCGGAAAAGGTGCGCGTCCTGCTCTCCGAGGGCAAGGGCCTGGAGATCGACTGGCAGGACGGGCACAAGAGCGCGTGGACCTTCGCCTGGCTGCGTGACGCCTGTCCGTGCGCCACCTGCAACGAACTCCGCGGGAAGGACGGCCGCAAACCGGGCCAGCCAGCGCGCAAGCCAGCCGCTGTGCTGCCCATGTACACCCCGCCACCCAAGCCCGCCAGCGCCCACGCCGTGGGCCGCTATGCCCTGCAGTTCAACTGGCTCGACGGCCACACCGCAGGCATCTACTCGTGGGAATATCTGCGTCGCGTCTGCCAGTGCCGCGAGTGTACGTTCGCGGCGGAAGAGGCTACTGGCACGCCGAACTAAGGGACGAGTGCTGCAATCGTCATGACTGCCTCTTCGGCGCTCGCAACCACCTGTAGAAGCGCCCTGTTTTTCGCCTTCAGGAATCCCGATTCTACTGCTTTGTCGAGAAACGCCAGCAGCCCATCCCAGTACCCAGCCGTATTGATCAGAATGCATGGTTTGGCGTGCAGCCGCAGTTGCGCCCAGGTCACCACCTCCAAGAGCTCTTCGAGCGTTCCGTAGCCGCCGGGAAGGATCAGAAACGCGTCGGCCAGCTCGGCCATGCGCGCCTTGCGCTCGTGCATGGTCGAAACCAGTTCCAGCCTCGTGAGTCCCGCGTGGGCGATCTCCTTGCCGGCGAGAATATCGGGAAGCACGCCGATCACCTCAGCGCCGCCGGCAAGGGCAGCGTCGGCTACCGCGCCCATCAGGCCCACGCTGGCGCCTCCGTAGACCAGGCCCAGCCCGGCTGCGGCAATGGCTGCGCCGAGTGCACGCGCCTCGGCAAGATAGGCAGGATCATTGCCGTTGGCCGAGCCGCAGTAGACGGCGACGCGGCGCGGAGAACTATGGGATGGGTTCATGATGTCTCAAGAATAACGGGTCGGAGTGCCGGCCTATCGCTGCTCGACGTACTCGCGAGGCGTGAGGATGGCGATGCCTCGGAGAGGATGGAGGACCAGCAGATCCTCGTCGCCGGTCACGATGGCATCAGCCCGCCCATGCACCGCAACTTCAAGAAACTTGTCGTCCTTGGGGTCGCGGCAGGCGCGGATGGGCGTTGGGATTGGAACCAGAGTACAGAGCCGCGCATATTCTTGCAGCAGCCCTTCGCGAAGCACGCGATCGACTTCCCGGTCGAATTTGTCCCGCAGCAAAACCGCGCGAAATTCCGCAAGCGTCTCGTCGGAGGCAAGCAGCCGCGCCTCAATGCGGGCTTTCAGCAGCGTTCGGTGCGGGAGAGACCCGTTTCGAAGAGCCGCGCTGACCAGAACATTGGTGTCCAGGACCAACCGTCGCAATTCGGTCATCGCTCAGCGAGGATCTCTTGGAGCTTTTCCTCGGTGAGACCGTTGGCCTGCGCTTGCGCGGATGCCAGCGCCGACAGACGGTCGAATTCTTTCCAGCGGTCTCGCACCATCCTCTCGTACTCCTCTGCCGAGATCAGCACGGCCACGTCCCGGTCGTGGCGCCGAATGCGGACCGGCTCGCGCTGCGATTGGTCGAGAATGGCGGCAAAGTTCTGCTTGGCGTGGGTTGCTGAAACAGTCTGCATGCTCACAGTCTAGCAAGAATTGTACAATTTGTTCAAATTAGACAAATTGTACATTTTCTCAGCAAGGGTCATCCAGATGGATTCAACCTATTGGGATAGTCTCTCCAAAAGACAAACGGTCACCGAGTCGCCTTCGCCTTTGCCAAGCAGTTTTTGAAGCTCGGCTTTCACCGGCAGCTTGTGGGTGCCGTCGCCCAGCGCCATGAACGAGCTTTGAAATGGATGGCCGTCCATGGTTCCGCGGACTTTGACTAACCCGCGTGTGCTGAAGAACTTGGCGGAGTCGGGCATGACGATATACGTCCAGCCACCTTTGGCGGGCGATTTCTGCAACTTGGCGGTGAACTGTTTGTCCATGGTTCCGTAACCTTCCGTAAGCCAGCATAATGCGGAGGCCGACTCGCTTGCCATGCGCCTGCGCTTGCTCCTCGTGCCGGGTACACTAGAAGAAGGACCTTTCCCACCCGGACCCGCCCGTGCAGCCGCAGATTTCCAACCTGAACCCCGAACAGCGCGCCGCCGTTGAAACCACGGAGGGGCCGCTGCTCATCCTGGCCGGGGCTGGCTCAGGCAAAACCCGCGTCATCACCAGCCGGATTGCCTGGCTGATCCGCGAAAAGGGTGTGGCGCCGGATTCGATTCTGGCCGTAACGTTTACCAACAAGGCCGCCAGCGAGATGGCCGAGCGCGTTGACAAGCTGCTGGGCCATTCGTCGCTGGCCAAGCCGTTGATTGCGACCTTTCACTCGATGTGCGTGCGCATGCTGCGGCGCGACATTGAGGCTCTCAAGGTGGGAAACGAAGGCCTGACGCGGGCGTTCGCCATTTACGATGAGAACGATCAGCAAGCCATCGTCAAGCAGGTGATGCGGCGCATGGGCCTTGACACCAAGCAGCTGACGCCTCGAACAGTCCTGGGCCGCATCAGCTGGGCCAAAAACCACATGGTCGATCCCCAGGAGTATTACCTCGCCTCAAAGGACCCCAACAGCGAGCGCATAGCCCACATCTACCAGAGCTACAAAGCCGAGCTGCGCAAGAACAATGCTCTCGATTTTGACGACCTGCTGCTTGAAGCTGTCCGCCTGCTCAAAGTATCGAGCGAGGTACGTGAGCGCTACCAGCGCAAATACAAATACCTGCTTGTCGATGAGTACCAGGACACCAATCGCCCCCAATACGAGTTGATGAAGCTGCTTGCCGGCGAAGCCAAGAACGTGTGCGCGGTGGGCGACGAGGACCAGAGCATCTATTCCTGGCGCGGAGCCGACATACGCAACATCCTGGAGTTTGAGAAGGACTTTCCCAACGCGCGCATCGTCCGCCTGGAACAGAACTACAGGTCGACGCAGATCATTCTCGAAGCCGCCGGCGCCGTGGTAGCCAACAATGTGCGCCGCAAAGGCAAGAAGCTGTGGACCGATCGCCAGGGTGGCAGCCTGATCGGCTACTACGAGGCGCCTGACGGCGAAAACGAAGCCTTGTTCATCGCCGACCGCATCAAGAAATTTCTCCGCGAGGCCGGCGACGCGGGCGATGAAGCGCATTGCGCCGTGCTCTACCGCACCAACTCGCAGTCGCGCCTGGTGGAGGAAGCGCTGCGCCGCTACAACATCCGCTACACCATGGTGGGCGGCTTCAGCTTTTACGAGCGCGCGGAGATCAAGGACCTGCTTGGGTATCTGCGCCTGGTGCGCAATCCGCACGATTCCATGGCGCTCAATCGCGTGATCAACACGCCGGCGCGCGGCATCGGCAAAACGACCATCGAAACGCTTGAGCGGCTGGCCCTGGAAACCGGCCTGTCCACCTGGGATGCGCTGGGTGCAGCGCTCAAGAACAGGCTCATCCCGGCGCGCGCGCAGATGGCTCTCGACTCCTTCCGCCAGCTCATTCTCGATGCCCAGGCCATGATGGACCCCGATTTCGCCGGCAAGCTTTCCGCAGACGTAGCCGCCGGCGCTGAGGCTGGTGAGGAAGCAGACACCGGCTTTGGATTCGGCGCGACGGAGCCGTCTTCGGACGAAAAGGACGTGCTCGAAGCTGCTGCAGAGTTCAACTTCGGCGGCAACGAGAACCAGCTCACTTTGCTCGACGCAGCAAGCTTCTCCCCCTTCGCCGCCGCCTCGAAGCGTTCGTTCCTGAAGATGCCAAAGCAAGCCGAAGCGGCAGGTACCCCGACAACGCCTGACCCCGATTTCGAATCGGACCCGGAGGAAGTGGGCAAGGAAACCGCAGAAGAGGATCAAGGGCGCGGAAGCGCCTTTCGCGCCCCCGGCGACGCCGCCACCCTGCCTGAGTTGATTCGCTTCCTCATCGATCGCACCGGCTACATCAAAGCCCTTGAAACCGAGGGTTCGCCGGAGGCCTTCAGCCGTATTGAAAACCTGAAGGAACTGGCCAATGCCGCCCACGACGCCGAAGCCCGGGACGAAACCCTGGCCGAGTTCCTGGACCACGCCGCCCTGGCCTCGGACACCGACCAGTTCGATCCCGAGGCCCGCGTCACCCTCATGACTCTGCACGCCGCAAAGGGCCTCGAGTTCCCCCTCGTCTTCCTCGCCGGCCTCGAAGAAGGACTCTTCCCCCACTCGCGCACTCTCATGAATCCCGAAGAGCTCGAGGAAGAGCGCCGCCTCTGCTACGTCGGCATGACGCGCGCCATGAACACCCTCATCCTCACCCGCGCGCACTATCGCCGCCGCTACGGCAATGACGCGCCGGAGATGAGCATCCCCTCCCGTTTCCTTGAAGAAGTGCCCAACCAGCTGATCGAAAACCTCGGCGGCCGCGCTCCCGCCTGGTCGACTCCCAGCTACGGCTCGCGGGCTTCCGGATACGGCCCCCGCCGCCGCCCCAGCCAGTTCAGCGAGTTCGCCGACCAGCACCATAACTACGAAGACGAAAGCCAGGAGGCAACCACCGCCGCAGCCTCATCCGGTGGAAACCGTTCCGGAGCCGGCGCGAAGGCCTCGCCTGCAAAGCCGTTCGTCGCCCCTTGGATGACGCCCAAGACCAATCCAACGTCCCCAGGCGCCGGATCCAAGCCAGGCGGTGAAAACGCAGAAGCGCCGCCGGAAGCAGCGGACCCCCGCTCCATCGACAACATTGCCCGCTTCTTTGGTGGAAAAACAGCAGGCGCCAGAACCGGAGCCATCAAGCCGAGCCTGGGCAAGCCCGGCGCATTTCCTCGCCCGACTATGGATATCCCCGCACCGAGCGGCGCCGCGAATCTCAAGAAGAACGATCGCGTCCGCCACTCAAAATACGGTGAGGGCACCATCCTCATGCGCGAAGGCGAGGGTGAAGACGCCAAGCTGACCGTCCTCTTCTCCCGCCACGGCATGAAAAAGCTGATGGAAAGGTTCGCCAACCTGCAGAAGCTCTAGCAGTTTGCGGAAAAACTCCTTCGGAATGGCAGGAAGCGTCAGGGCACGACCGGGAAGCCGCCGGTTAAGTTAGAGTTTTGAAGGGCGCCGCAGGCCACCCCCTGAGCGCCGTGCTTCAAAAGGTGGAAAGAAACATCGTCGGCTTCAGTCCGTGAGGGAGACCTTGGAACGCGCCTCAAACGATCGGCCAACTCGTCTCGGCATCCTGCTCTCCGGTCGTGGCTCTAACTTCCTGGCAATCGCCCAATCCATCCGCGAAGGCCGCTTGCAGGGAGTGGAAATCGGTGTTGTCATCGGCAACATGCCCGATGCCGGCGGCCTGAAATCCGCAGCCGAACTCGGCCTTCCGCACCAGCTTTTGCCCTCCAAAGGCCGCCCGCATGCCGAGCACGACGCCGACGTTCTCGCTTGCCTGGCAAGCCACAATGTCGACCTGGTCTGCCTCGCCGGCTACATGCGGCTCCTCTCGCCAGCCTTCATCGCCACGTTCCCCAATCGGATCCTTAACATCCATCCCTCGCTGCTCCCCGCCTTTCCGGGCCTCGAAGCCCAGCGCCAGGCCTTCGAATACGGCGTCAAGATCGCCGGATGCACGGTCCACTTCGTCGATGAGCATCTGGACCACGGCGTGATCATTCTGCAGCGCGCCATCCCCGTCCTCGAAACCGACGACGCCCATTCCCTCGCCGCCCGCATTCTCGTCGAAGAGCACCTGGCCTACACCGAAGCCATCGCCCGCGTAGTCAGCGGAAACTACGAAATTCGCGGACGAAGCTTCCTGCCACGGCTCAATTAAAGCCCTCCCGCAGGGAGAGAAAGAAAGTAGCCCAGGCCGGAATCCGCTGTGGCGGACAGAATCCTGGGTGAAAACATTGCCTCAATTTCAGTCCGCCCCAGAGAGGCTGAAAGAACGACCCGCCACCCGCATAACCACACATCTTGTCAAGGCGCCAGTTTCCGCGTCTTCCTGTAAGTAGTTAGTTTTGTAATGACTTATAAGCGCACTTCTCTTTGCACATTGATTCTCCCAATTCCCCTACTCTTATAGGTAACCAGACAAACCACAGGAACACCGCACCCGGCGAATAAGCTCTCCTCCCTCGGGAACCGGCAGGGCTGCACCAGGGAAAGTGACCGGTTTCGTCTGGATGGCGCGGACTCTCCACCAGAAAGCCAGATCGGAACCACGGCGGCTTCCTGGCATTGAGAGCAGCCAGGCCTGATCGAGCGGCCGGCCCAGGGCGGAGCCGGCCGCTGGACAGGTTTGCATGCAAAATGAAGAAAAAAACTTCCCCATTTCAAGCTCTGAAACAGATGCATTCTCCTCAAAAAAACACACTTGCGCGTCGCATCTTCATGACGTAACTGTTGTGGAACTGTGGCCGCACCCAAGCGCCCCACAATCGCCAATCAATCGAACTTGAACGCCGGGCAGCCTTTGCTGCCCTTTTCTGTGCAAGGAGTATCCGTATGAATTCCATCTCAAATATCTGGAACCACCCCAAAACCTCCATAGCCGGACTGCTCATCGCAACCATCTCCATCGCAGGCGTCCTTTCGCAGCAGGGCGTCAACCTGGGACACGCCGGCTCCGGCACGGTGGTCACGCTGGTCAGCGCCGTCGCCACCGCGCTTCTCGGCCTGCTCGCCAAGGACCCGGCCGGCAGCGCACCCTCCGGCAGTTCGGTCGCACGGCTGGGCGCGTGGGCTCTCATTGCCCTGCTGCTTCCCCTCCCGTTTTCCATCGGTTGCTCCGGCGTAACCGTCGCCCAGGACATCGTCAACTGGACCCCCACCCTGCAGAGCGCGGTCGCCACAGTCGACACAACCGCCGCCCTGCTCGCCCCCGCCGACGCGCCCATCTTTGCCGCCGCGACCATCGGCTTCGACGCCGCCTCCAATCTGCTCGCGACCCAGGCCAAAGCCTATCTGGCCAATCCGTCTGCAGGCCTGTTGGCGCAGATTCAAACCCAGATCGTCACCTTCCAGCAGCAGGTGAACTCGTCCGTGCTGCAAGCCGCAAAAATCGGAGACGCCGCCAGCCAGAAGCACGCCCTCTCCGCGATCCAGGCAGTTGCAACCGTGGTCAGCGCCATGCTTTCCCTGGTCCAATCCATCTCCAGCAAGTCTGCCGTAGCGCAGATGGCCGCTCATAGCGCCATCAAGCTTGTGGCCGTCGAACCGCTCTTGGATCAATCCGATGCCGCGCAGACCATCGCCGCTCACTACAGTGAGCCCCTCGCAACGGCGCGGATGCAGATAGCCCAGGCCGAACGGAACCAAATGTCCGCAGGCTTTTGAAAGGGCTCGAAATGGAACGGGGATCCTCTGAGAATCTGTATAAGATTCGCAGTTTTGAAAGGGCACGGCTTGAGCCGTGCCGCTCGATGGCAGGTCGAGATTTGGGCTTCAGCCCCCGAGGGAATGCACTTCGAATACTCTGTATTCCCTCGGCGGCTAAAGCCGCACCTATTCTTCGCCTCCCCGGCACGGCTGAAGCCGTGCCCTTTCAAGGCAGACGCACCCGTCAAATAAGTAGGTTTCAAGACAGGTTCTGCGAGGAAGCTCTAGCCTATCTCGGTTCAGCCGCGGCTTGTTTGAGCGCTGCGATGTCGAATTTCATCATCGCCATCATCGCGCGCATTGCCGCCGGATGGCTAAGGAGCTCGTAGAGCTTCGACGGGACAATCTGCCAGCAGAGGCCAAACCTGTCTTTCAGCCATCCGCAGCCGAGTTCCGTGCCACCGGCGCCAAGTTTTGCCCAGTAACTGTCGATCTCGTCCTGCGTCTCACAATGCACAGTAAAGGAAAACGCTTCGGTGAGCTGGTGCGCGGGGCCGCCATTGAGAAAAGTGACCTGCTGGCCGTCAAGTTCCAGGTCCAGGGCCAGCAGCGAGCCAACCGGTCCAGGACCAGCTTCCGTAACCCGCAGTTCATTCAACTTGCGGCTCTTCGCAAACACAGTCAGATAGAAATCCGCGGCTTCTTCAGCGTTGTTGTCGAACCATAGGAACGGAGTGATCTTGTTCATGGTCTCCTCAAATTGAGCGAACGGACAATCTTACTCCATTCAATGTGCTCTTTTTCTCGTGGCTGGATGCAGTGATTCCCATCAGGGCCTGGGGTGCGCGGCCTGCCATGCGGCCACGCGGTCTTCGACCGCAGCCTGCTGATCGGTGGTAATGTGTTCTCCCACGCTCTGGCGATTCGCCATGTATTTTGCCTGGTTCGGCCCCTTCACAGCTGCGGCCAGGCAGAGCCAATAGTAGGCTTCCACATCGTCGCGCTCAACCCCCATTCCCACCGAGTAAAGCACTCCCAGCGTTCCCTGCGCGCCGGCGTCTCCAACGTCGGCGGCCTTGCGATACCAGACCACGGCTTGCGCCATGTCGCGAGCGACGCCTCGCCCGTCGCGGTATAGGTCGGCCAAGTGAATTTGGGCCGCTATGTTGCCCTGGTCGGCAGCCTTGCGGTACCACTCCGCAGCCTGCTTGTAGTCGGCCGCCAGTTGCCGCGGCTCGCGCGGAACACCCTTGCCCGCGGCGTAAGCGTCGCCAACCTGAACCTGTGCAGCCACATCGCCCGCATTGGCTTTCGCCAATAATGCTGGGTCCACAGGCGATGGCTGCGTGGCAGGGACCTGGGCCAGCGCCGGAACCAAAGCGGTTGCAAGCAACAGGAGCAAGAGTGGCTTTCGCAGGGATTGAGAGGAAGTGAATTTCACGCGTGACCTCGTTCGTCGATTCGGACTCTCCAACAAGTTTACTCAGGCTGAGCGAAATCCCTCCCGCGAATGCCTTCAGAACTCCTAATCTCAGTTTCAAAGTTCCCCAAAAACCGGCGATAGCAAAACCAGGGACGATGTATCCCGAAGCCAAGGCTCTCAAGTCGACGCGACCAACAGCGAGCGGCGACCTTCAACGAAGCCAATCTGGACACGGTATCCCTGGTTTTGCCGTAGAATCTCTCTATGACTGACCGCATCTCTCTCACCCTCGCCCAGGCCGACCCCGATGTAGCCGCCGCCATAGACCATGAAACTCTCCGCCAGCACGAGGGGCTGGAGATGATCGCCAGCGAAAACTTTGTCTCCGAGGCGGTGCTTGAGGCGGCCGGCTCCATCTTCACCAACAAATATGCCGAGGGCTACCCTGGCCGCCGCTACTACGGTGGCTGCGAGTATGCCGACGTGGTGGAGAACCTGGCCCGCGACCGCGCCAAGCAGCTCTTTGGCGGCGAGCACATCAACGTGCAGCCGCACTCCGGCTCTCAGGCCAATGCGTCTGCCTATGCGGCGGTCTTGCAGGCGGGCGACACGATTCTCGGCCTCGATCTCTCCCACGGCGGCCACCTCACCCACGGCCACCGGCTCAGCTTCAGCGGCAAGCTCTACCGGCCCACTTTCTACCAGGTGCGGAAGGATACCGAGCTGATCGATTACGACGAGCTGGAAACGATTGCTCTGCGCGAAAAGCCCAAGGTGCTCATCGGCGGTGGGAGCGCCTATCCACGGCTGTGGGACTTCGAGCGCATGCGCCAGATCGCCGACAAGGTTGGCGCAGTGTATGTCTTCGACATGGCCCACATCGCCGGCCTGGTGGCGGGTGGCGTACATCCTTCGCCCGTGCCCCACGCGCATATCACCACCACCACTACCCACAAGACGCTGCGCGGCCCGCGCGCCGGCATGATCATCTGCGGGCAGGATCTTGCAACAGCCGTCGACAAAGCTGTATTCCCCGGACAGCAAGGTGGCCCGCTGATGCACATTGTGGCGGCCAAGGCCGTGGCCTTTGGCGAAGCATTGCGGCCGGAGTTCAAGACCTACGCAGCGCAAACGGTTGCCAATGCCAAGACTCTTGCTCTCGGCTTGCAGGAAGCCGGATTCCGCATCATCTCCGGCGGTACCGACAACCACCTGATGCTGGTGGACGTGTTCGCGAAGGGCATTCTGGGTTCTGAGGCGGAATTGGCGCTGGGCAAGGCCGGCATTACGGTAAACAAGAACTCGATTCCCTTCGATATCAATCCTCCGCTCAAGCCCTCGGGCATCCGCGTGGGCACGCCCGCACTCACCACGCGCGGCATGAAGGAGCCGGAGATGCGGCTGATCGCCGCGTGGATCACCCGCGCTCTCGACAAGCGCCACGACGATGCCGCCCTCGACCGGATTCGCGAAGAAGTCGCCGAGCTGGCTAACCGTTTCCCGCTCTACGCCTGGCGTCGCGCACCGGTAGCTGTTGGAGTCTAAAGCGGATCCCAAATTGACTCGCACTCTTGGCGAGCTGCGGAGATCCGCCGCAGCTTGCTCGAACCGCAACTTGCAACGCCTCGCGGTGTTTGATCTATTGTTGTTGGCAATGACTCGCTCGCGGGACTAAGTCGGCAAAGAATAGCCGCCGTCCCAAGGGTCATCCGGAGGAAGCCATGACAACTCTCAAGTTAGCTTTTGCAACCTTGCTCGTTCTTGCTGTCCCGGCGTTTGCCCAGCACCACGAAGCGGCCCCTGCCCCCCACCCAGCCATTCCCAAAAGCGGGCCCAAGGCTGTGACGGGCACTCCGCATCCCGTCGAACAGAATCGCAACTACAGTGACAAGGCAGGCCACCCCAACGTTCCGCATGTGGATGGAAAGACCTGGGTAGGTCACGACACCGGCCCCAACGATGCTCGCTACCACCTCGACCATCCCTGGGAGCACGGCCGCTTTACCGGCGGATTTGGCCCGCGCCATGTCTGGCATCTGGTTGGCGGCGGCCCCAATCGCTTCTGGTTCAACAACTGGTATTGGATGGTAGCCCCCGCCGATATCGTCTTCTGCGATGGCTGGCTGTGGGACTCCGACGACATCGTGATCTACGACGATCCCGATCATATCGGATGGTATTTGGCTTACAACGTCCGCCTCGGCACTTATGTGCATGTCGAATTCCTGGGTTCCTAATTCAACTTTGCATCAGGTAATGTAGCGAGATGGGGATTGGCCGCCAGACCAATTCCCATTTCTATCTGCGGAGTCTGCTCGCCTGGTTGTAAAGTTCGCCCGCCCGGCGATAAGATTGCCACGCCGCCGGCAACCGCAGCACACTCGCGTTGAAACCGGCGAATGCTCCTGTCCAAGATCAAATTGATGAGGTCCCAGAGTGAAGTTATCGTTGCTCCGCTTGTTTGCAGGGCCGAAGGTACCCGCGCGCTTCGCCCGGCTTTTATCGTTTGCAATGGCACTCCTGTCCGGCTCCCACCTATCATTCGCGCAGCCAGCGCTGGCCCCAACGCCCGCGCCCATCGTACTGACCGGTGCAGATATGCGGCTGGCTACCTCACTCAATGGCGAATGGCACACGATTGTCGACCCATACTTCAATGGATTCCCCGGCTACAGCCGCAATCAGAAGCCGGAGCCGGGCGGACGTGCAGTCGAGTACGATTTTTCCAAGTCACCCACTCTGAAGGTGCCCGGCGATTGGAATACGCAGCGCGATTCGCTCCTCTACTATGAAGGCCCCCTCTGGTACGAGCGCGATTTCGACTATCAGCCGAAGGAACATACGCATATCTTTCTGCACATCGGCGCGGCCAATTACAAGTCGTGGTTCTGGGTGAACGGGGCAAAGGTCTGCGAGCACGAGGGTGGGTTCACCAGCTTCAACTGTGACGTCTCGGACGCGGTGCATGCGGGCGGTAACTTCGTGGTGGCTGCCGTGGATAACACCCGTCACGAAGACGGAGTTCCCACGCTCAAAACCGATTGGTGGAACTATGGCGGTCTTACTCGCAATGTTTCATTGATTGAAGTTCCCGAGGTCTTTATCGATCAATACGACCTGCACCTTTCCCGCGAAGAGGGCCCCGTTATCGAGGGCTGGGTCCATGTTCAAGGCAGCCAGCCCGGCGCGAAGGTGGAAGTGGAGATCCCCGAGTTAGCCGGGAAGACGTCGGCGGTTACCGGCGACAACGGCCGCGCGGCAATTCATGTCGAAGTGAAGGGCTTGGAGCGCTGGTCGCCGGAGACGCCCAAGCTCTATAAGGTCCGGATATCTGCGGGACAGGATATTATCGAAGACTCGATGGGTTTCCGCACCATTGAAACGCGTGGCAACGAGATACTGCTCAATGGCAAGCCGGTCTTCCTGCGCGGCGTGTGCATTCACGCCGAAGCGCCTTATCGCGGCGGGCGGGCGTACTCTGACAAGGATGCGGAAACGCTGCTCGGATGGGCCAACGAACTCGGCGCTAACTTCGTGCGTCTCGCGCACTATCCCCACGATGAGTCCATGCTGCGCGCGGCTGACCGCATGGGGTTGCTGGTCTGGTCGGAGATTCCTGTTTACTGGGCCATCCAATTCGATAATCCCAAGGTTTTGATCAAGGCTCAGCAGCAGTTGGATGAGGAGATAGGAACATCGCGCAATCACGCGGCCATCGTCCTGTGGTCCATGGCCAACGAAACACCGAACAACGAAACGCGCACTCGCTTCATAGAAACCCTTGCGCTACATGCGCGCGAACTTGACCCCACGCGCCTGATTACCGCCGCGCTGCTGGTCCGCTCCGATGGTCATACCAAGGTTATCGACGATCCGCTCGGCAAAGCGCTCGATGTTATCGGCGCCAACGAGTATGTAGGTTGGTACGAGCAGACTCCCGAGGGCGCCGACACCACGGATTGGCGCGTAAATTACGACAAGCCGGTGATCATGAGCGAGTTTGGCGGCGGCGCCAAGGCGGGCCTGCATGGAGCCGATAACGAGCGCTGGACTGAAGAATTCCAGGCTAACATTTATCGCCACCAAATCGGGATGCTCAACCGAGTTCCAAACCTGCGCGGGATGAGTGCATGGATATTGATGGATTTCCGTTCTCCCACGCGCAATCTGGCCGGTATTCAGGATGGATACAACCGCAAAGGACTTATCTCCGATAAGGGGCAGAAGAAGGCGGCATTTTTTGTTCTCCAGAAAGCATATGTAGAAAAAACCGTCGGAAAGGCTGAATGAGTTAACTTCGATTGCTTATGTAAGTGGGATAACTTTTGTTTGTGATTGCACAAAACCGAAATAGTGATTTAATCTTGACGAATGGCTATTGAATCGATCGTTGCCCTGATTGACGAAGAAATTGCAAAGCTCACGCAGATCCGCACTCTGCTCGCCACCACCACCGGTTCAGCAACTTACAAGATAGCTGAGCGCAAAGCGAAGAAAGCGCCGGCAGCTGCAAAAGCCAAAAAGCGCCGCGTGCTGAGCCCTGAGGCGCGCAAGCGCATTGCCGACGCGCAGCGCAAGCGCTGGGCCGCACAGAAGGCCAAGGCGAAGTAATTCGACTTATCGATTCATAAGTCTCGATAGCCCGCGCCACGGCAAGGAATTCCTCGCATCAATTGCTTCGCTCAGCGGAGAGGGCCGTGCTCTCACTGCGCACTCACTCTGCGCATTGTTCGCCGGTCACGGCTGGCCCCGTCAGTCGAAGGCGGCTAGCTTGTCGTCCAGCTTATGCGCTTAGAGTCCTACCAGGTCTCAACTGCCAAAATGCTTGGCGGGCCGGGATGGCCTTCAATGACCTGTGTCTCGATCACCGCTTCCATGTTCAGACTCTCCCAGTTAGCCGGAAGCTTGGTAATCAGCGAATCGAGATAGACCGGGTTATAAAGAATCTCTCCAGCCGCCTCCGTGCCTTCTTCGGAGATGCCGGCCGCCACAATCACCGGTTGTCCCGTGGTGTTGTCGTGAATGCGGGCCACGATCGCGTAGTCGCGCGAGAGTTTCTGATAAGGCAAGTCCCACGCTGTGGCCCACGAAGTCTGCTTCGGACTCTTGCGGTCCACAATGATGGCAACGCCGTCTTTGGAGTCAAATCCAAAGCGCAGCTTCTGCGTCACGCGCAGCGTCCAGATATTGTCGAATCCCCCGATGAGCACGATGGGGCCTTCGCGGAGTTGCGCAAAGCTTGCTTCGGAAGCCGGGAGCACACGAAAAGCCTTGTGCCGGGTTTCCAGCGCAGCCGCGGTCCGCGTGAGGGTGATGACGTCGGCCAGCGCCAGGTGTCCGGAAAGGTGCAGGCGAAAATAGAGCGGTTGCGGGTCAGGCGCGTTGACCGGGGCGTCAAAGGAGTTGATTGACCCCACATCGATGTTCTTGGCCGGCTCACCGAGGCAGTAGGTCGCTGTGGTGGTGCCTTCCGTGATCGGCGCCCAGAAACGATCGATCGACGTTGGGGGCTGAGTATTCCGCAACTCGCGCAACTGCCAGCCAAGCACAAAGCTACCAGCCAGGGCCAGCCCGAAGAGAAAGGCCACGAACAGCCAGCGCCGCCGTGGACTCGGCCGGTGCGGCACAGGGACTGGAACTGGGGCAGGTTGCGGCGCAGGCTCCGGCGCAGCAGCAAACGGCTCCGGAGGTGGCTCGGGTTCCGGCAATCGGAACTGGGGAACATACGAGCCGCTGGGTAACTCGATCACCAGTTCGCCGTCATGCGCGGAGTCGTAGTAATACTGCATCAGCCGCTTGCGCACCTCGCCGGCGGTGATGCGGACCACCGGGTCGGCGTTGGCGTCATAGCTGGGCGAGCGGCCAAAAACTTCGATGCCGATGCTGCGTTCCTTCAGCTCGGCTCCGTAGCCTTTCAGGGTCTGTTCCACGGTGTAGGCGAGCATCACCGGATAACGCTTACTGTTTGAAAACAAAGGGTGGGCGAGGAGGCGCTCCAGTTGCTCGCGGATGGCGGCGGCTTCCGGGGCGGAAGCTGGCTGCGGCGAATCCTGCACCTGTTTTACGCCCACGGGCATGCCCGGCTCCTTCAGCGCGCGACAATCCCATGGGCTGACTGATCAGGCGCGGAAGCTTCCTATGCCATCGGGGACGGGGGTCCGGAGCGTATCTTCTTGCGCGGCAAAATACAGTGCAACAAATGGAACGGTCGTGCTGTATTGCGTATCATACGTCCGAAAAATGCAATTTGTCCACAGGGGATTAACCTGAATTTTAATAAAGGTTTAGGTCTGCCAACGAACATTGGTACCCGATGGAACCTATTGAAATTGGAAACCGGCCCCTATATTGGAGACCGGTCCAGAAGATGTGCCCAGAGGAGACGCGTGTGAGTGGAGCAATCCCTCTCAAGTGACGACTCTGGTCAGCGCATTTTCTTGTGATTGCGGCTCCTCGCCCCTCCGGTTAAGCAGATCTGGAGTCCATCCAGGCAAGCATAACCGAGGGGCGCTTTTTTGTGCCTTGACCCAGCCAAACATTTGCTCGAAGCATCGTGTCCTGGGGCCAAATGCCGGCCTGAGGGGTCGTCATCGGGAATTCTGACGGCGCAGAGAGACTGAGATCATTTTCAGGTCCTTGCGCCCTTTACTGTTCGATTCTGAACGCAGGATTTTGATTTCGGACAGGAGAAATCTCTCACCTCACCATAACAACTTTGTTTTGAGTCTGACAGCTTGCAACCAACGGTGATCGGCGTGCTCTGACGAATGCCGCGAGCGGTATTCTAAAGACCTGGCCGAGGAGTGTGTGAATGCTGGCAGACCTGCGTGACGCGCTAAGGCAATTGCGAAAGGCGCCCGGATTTTCGGCAACGGTTGTGATCACTCTGGCTCTGGGAATTGGAGCGACAACGGCCATTTTCACGCTGGTGCACCAGGTGATGCTCAAGTCGCTGCCGGTGGCGAAACCTGAGGAACTGTGGCGGATCGGGGACAAGATCCGCTGCTGCAACTGGGGCGGATACACGCAGGGCGACGACGGCGACTTTTCGCTCTTCTCCTGGGATGCCTATAAGAATTTCCGCGACCACACGCCGGAGTTTGCAGACCTGGCGGCGCTGCAGGCCGGCAATGCGGAGCTCGGCGTGCGCCGCGCCGGATCGCAGGCGCCCGTGGACACGAGCAACGGGCAGTACGTCTCCGGAAACTTTTTCCGCACCCTGGGCGTGCAGCCATGGATCGGCCGGTTGATGATGGACGCCGACGACCGGGAAGGCGCGCCGCTGGTGGCGGTGATGAGCTACCGCGTATGGCAGAACAAGTACGGCTCCGACCCTTCTGTGGTCGGCGGGAATTTCCAGATCAACGGGCACGCCTTTACTGTCATCGGAGTCACCCCGCCCGGGTTTTATGGCGCAAAACTCGCCGGCTATGGCATGCCGGACTTCTGGATTCCGATCACCTCCGAGATGCTTCTTTCCCTCGACGTCCCGCGGCCCAAACAAGCCAACGAAAATTATCTCGACCTGCTGGGCAGAGTCCGCCCGGGCGTGGTTCCGCAGGCGCTTGAGGCCAAGCTGCGCGTGGAGTTCCACGGCTGGCTGGCCAGCCATGTGCCGGACATGGAGCCGGGCGAGAAGCAATTGTGGCAGCAGCAGACGCTTCACCTAGTTCCCGGCGGGGCGGGCGTGGCGTCCATGCGCGACGAGTACCAGGATGGCCTCAAGCTGCTGCTCATTGCCGCTGGATGCGTGCTGCTGGTGGCTTGCGGCAACCTGGCAAATTTGATGCTTGCGCGCGGACTCAGAAATCGTGCGCAGATCTCACTCCGCGTCGCGCTGGGTGCTTCGCGGCTGCGGCTGGTGCGGAGGGCGCTGGTGGAGAGCGTGATGCTGGCGGTGATCGGAGGGGCTCTTGGAATCGCCGTGGCGTATGCCGGAACACGGCTGATTCTATATCTGGCCTTCGAAATTGGAGGATCGAACAACTACGTTCCGGTCAGCCCGCAGCCCTCCTGGCCGGTGCTGCTGTTTATGCTGGGCATTTCGATTTTGACTGGAATCATCTTCGGGACGGCGCCGGCGTGGATGACTTCGCATGCCGACCCGGTGGAAGCTCTGCGCGGAGCCAACCGCTCGGTGGGCGGAGGCCGCTCGTGGGCCCAGAAGTCGCTGGTCATCGCGCAGGCGGCAATGTCGCTGGTGCTGTTGTCGGCTGCGGCCTTGCTGGCGCAGAGCCTGCATAACCTGGAGCATCAGGATTTCGGCTTCCAGACGCAGGGACGCTATCTTGCCTACATCAATCCAGGGCTCAGCAGCGACAAGCCGGAGCAGATGGAGCAGCGATTCCGCCAGATCGACGACAGCCTGAAACAGATTCGTGGAGTGCGAATGGCTGCCCCCGCGCTTTATGCGCCCATGTCCGGCGATAGCTGGAACGGGGGAATTCGCATCCAGGGCAGGCCAGAACCGCCGGCAAAGGAAGACACGTCCGCGGGCTGGGCGCGCGTGATGCCGGGATTCTTCGAGACCATCGGCGCGACCATGCTGATGGGCCGGCCGCTAACCGACGATGACACCGCCGCCACGCTCAATGTGGCAGTGGTCAACGAGGCCTTTGCCAAACGGTTTTTCAAAGGCCAAAACCCGATCGGGCAGCATTTTGGCCCGGACCGGCTCAAGTACGCCTCCACCTATGAGATCGTCGGCGTGGTCAAAGACATCCGGTATATGACCTACGACTACAAGAACCCGGTCGGGCCCATGTTCTGGGTATCGGAGACCCAGACCGCGCCTTACGACGATCCGCTCTGGGCGGCAGGCGAGAAGGGGTCGCACTATCTCAACAACATCGTCATCTGGGCGCCGGGCGATCCTCCGGGGATGGAAGAGAAGGTGCGCAAAGCGATCGCCGGCGTGGACCCGACCCTGGTGATCGACGAAATCGACTCCTACCGCGATGTAGTGAGCGCTGACTTCAGGCAGCAGAATATGATTGCCACGCTGACCTCTCTGTTCGGACTTCTTGGGCTGGTGCTGGCGGCTGTAGGGCTTTACGGGGTGATGGCCTACACCGTGGAGCAGCGCACCAGCGAGATCGGTCTGCGGATGGCTCTCGGCGCGAACCGCGGACATGTGGTCGCAATGGTGCTTCGCGGCGCGCTTTGGCAGATCGGCATTGGCCTGGGACTCGGGATTCCGTTGGCCATTCTGGCCGGGAAACTGATGAGGGACCAGTTGTACGGCGTGCAGCCGTGGGACCCGGTGATGCTGGCGGGCGCCGCCATTCTGCTTGCGCTGGCAGCGTTGTTGGCGTCGTTGGCGCCGGTGCGCCGCGCCGCCGGAGTGGAACCGATGGTTGCGCTCCGCAACGAGTAGCCGAGGCCGGGGATGAATCCCCGGCCTGCCGTTTCGGACAAGCATAAGGGCGTGGCCCTAGCTCAGCCCGCTCATGACCAGCATTCTGGGTTCGGTCATTTCTTCTATTGCGGAGCGAATGCCTTCGCGGCCGAGGCCCGAGTCTTTGACGCCGCCGTAGGGCATGGGGTCGAGACGCCAGGCGGGGGTGTCGCCGACGATCAGGGCGCCGACTTCCAACTCTCTGTATGCCGTCAAAATACGGCCGGCGTCGCGTGTCAGCAGGCCGGCTTGCAATCCGTATCTTGAGTGGTTGACGTCGGCCAGGGCCTCTTCGAAGTCGCCGTAGGGCTCCACTAAGACAACTGGCCCGAAGGCTTCTTCATCGCGGATCTTCATGCCCGGCTTGGTGGCGGTAAGAATGGCGGGGGTGACCATGGAGCCGTGGCGCTCGCCGCCGGCGATGAGCTTGGCGCCGCCTTCGACGGCCTCCTTGATCCACGCCTCAACGCGTTCAGCGTCAGCCAGGCGAATGAGCGGGCCGACATCCGTGGCTTCCTCCGACGGGTTGCCGGAGACCAGTTTGGCGGTGATTTCGACCAGCTTCCACAAGAACGTCTGGAAGATTGTTCGCTCCACAAAAACGCGCTGGACGGAGATGCAGGACTGGCCGGCGTAGCCAAAGGCGGCGTGGGCAGTGCGCAGCGCGGCTTCGTCGAGGTCATGCCAGTCGCCGTGGACGATAAGAGCTGCATTTCCACCAAGCTCGAGCAACACGCGCTTGCGGCCGGAGTGGGCTTTGAGCTCCCAGCCCACTTTGGCCGAGCCGGTGAACGTGACCAGCTTGATACGGTCTTCCTTCTCGGCGAGCCAGGCTGTGTCGGCGTTGGAGAGAGGCAGGACGGCCAGTGCTTCAATCGGCCAGCCGGCCTTGAGGATCACTTCGCCGAGGGCGAGAGCCGTAAAAGGGGTTTGCGGCGCAGGCTTGAGCAGGATGGGGCAACCGGCGGCAATGGCGGGGGCAAGCTTGTGGGCAACCAGGTTGAGGGGGAAGTTGAACGGGGTGATGGCCAGGATGGGGCCAACGGGAAAGCGCTGCACCAGTCCCCATCGGCCCTCGTTGCCTTCGGTCAGATCGAGTGGCAGGCTTTCGCCGCCGAGCCGGGCGGCTTCTTCCGCGGCGGTTTTGAAGGTGAGCACAGCGCGATCGACTTCAGCGCGCGCCAGGCGCAGGGGCTTGCCGGCTTCGGCGACGATCAGCTTGGCGAAACGCTCTTTCTGTTCGATGAGGGCTGCGGCCACGTCTTCGAGGATTTCGCGGCGCTTCCAGCGGGGGAGCGCGCGGGCGCGGCGCATGCTGGCGACCGCATGGTTGACAGCCTGGCGGGCGTCAGCGCGGGTGGCCGTGGAGACGACACCGACAAGTCCCTGATCCCAGGGCGAGCGGACTTCAAGCGGCTCTCCGTCGATCCATTCCTTGCCGCATAGCAGAAAGCCGGTTTGTGTGCCCGGGCGCATTTTCATGGCTTGGCGCTCCTGACCTCAATGAAGGGTGCTCTCTTGATGGTAAAGCGGCGGAACGGGATGGGCGGTGAGAATGAACGACTGATGTTCCGGAGAAATAGGAAACGAGACGGGCGATGCGGAGAGATTCTCGGAGAAAGGCCGCCGGAAATCGGCCGTTGGCACGGCGGAATGCGATGTGCGGAGGCGTCTCTGAACTGAGAAAGCCGCGCGGAGATCCCCCAAAAGCGTTAGCAGGTCCCCAATTTGGGTCATTGCCTGTTGCCTTTCAGGGGAGTTCCATTGACTCTGAGGAAAAGTGCGTCCCCGAAAAGTAGAGCCTCACATTCCAATCCCGGTTGGCCTGATGAAGCGCACCCACAAGGACCGCGCTCTAATTGCGCGGGCGGTCATGTTTGTTGTGTCGGCGGCATGCGGGATTGCTGCGGGCAATCTGCTCGGCCGCGTCCTGGCGCTTGAAGCGGCAGAGCACGACCTGGACCAGTACGCAAAGCTCATGGTGGTGCATGAGGACGCTTCATCCGTGGAGGCGCGAAACCTTCTCAGCACGTTAAAGGAGTCTCCATACGCCTCCTGTTCCGACGCGGAAATCGCCTATTTTCGCGAGTTGGTCTTCCGCTCGGAATACCTGAAGGACGCCGGACGCATCCTGGGGGGAAAGATCGCGTGCTCGGCCACCGCGGGCCGTCCGATGCGGTCGATTCTGGACTTCAAGGCGAGTACGCAGAAAGACGGCACCATTGCGTATAGTAATCTTCTGCCGCTGAAGGATGCCCACCTGAAGCGCCCGGGCCTGCAGCTTGGCACCGCCTACGTTGTGTTTGGCTCGGAGTTACCGACCACTCTCGGCACCATGCCCATGCACCTGATTGTCACCATGAAAGACGCGGAGGCGCGGAGGTCCGGCAGTCCGGTAGACAGCGCTGCCGAGGGAAAAGAGCCTGACCTGACCATGGCCGGGATGCGGCGCGTTGGCCAGATGCTCTATGCGACACAGTGCTCCACCGTTTACACGACTTGCATGACGGCCTCTGCCACCACTGCAGAAGCATTAAATGGCGAAAGGATGACGATTGCAGGAAGCATCGTGCTGGGATGCGGAGCCGGTGCATTGCTGGGAATTGTATTTTCCATGATGTACCGCCGCAGCCTGAACCTGGAGCAACAGCTTCGCCGCGCCGTCGCCCGCAACGGCATTCAGGTTGTCTATCAGCCCATTGTGAATCTGGCCACGGGACGGATTGTCGGGGCCGAGGCGCTGGCACGATGGACCAACGAGGAAGGCACAGCGGTGAGCCCCGATGTGTTCATCAAAATTGCCGAGGACAATGGCTTTGTTGCTGAGATCACGCGGATGGTGGTGAACCGTACCCTGCAGGACTTTGCGAAGACGCTCATCCACTGCCCCGGCTTTCGCGTCAGCATCAACGTAGCAGCGGCGGACCTTCTCGACCGGAGGTTTCTACCCATGCTGGACGAGGCTGTGAAGCGAGCCAGGGTGAGTCCCAAGAGCGTAGTGATTGAGATTACGGAGAGCTCGGCAGCCGACAGCATTCAGTCCATGGAGACGATTCGTACGCTGCGGCACATGGGCCACAGCGTCCATATCGACGACTTCGGCACCGGCTACTCTAACCTGGACAAGCTGCTCTATCTGTGGGCGGATACGATCAAGATCGACAAGGCTTTCACCAGAGTGATCGGCACCGATTCGATAACGGCGGCCATTCTCCCGCAGATCCTGGGCATGGCCAGATCACTCAACCTTGACGTCGTTGTCGAGGGGGTGGAAACCTTAGGCCAGGCCAGCTATTTCTCCCCCACTGAACGTCACCGCATCTTCGCCCAGGGTTGGCTCTTTGGACACCCGCTCCCAGCCGAGGAATTCCATGCTCAGCTTGCCAACGACAGGCGGATCGGGCCTCGGGCGGCAGATTTGGCCGACGCCCGGAGCGGCGGGTCGATTCCCATAGGGTTGCCCGATCCGGCATTGCTGGCCTCCCGGCGGGGCTGAATGGATAGGCCATGCGCCGGCGGCTCACGGCTCAAGCGGCGCTAGCCAAGGCGAAGTGCCGGGCGATGGCGACGACCGTGATGTCGTCGGACTGGCCAAATTGGATAGCAGCCTCGACAATTGCTGCGGCGGGTTGGGTGGAAATCCCTTGAGCGCGGTCGAAGCCGAAGAGTTCGCCTTTCTGATTCTGGGCTTCGACTACGCCGTCGGAGTAGAACGTAAGGCGGCTGCCATGCGGCAGGTGAAACTGGGTCGTTTCATAAGCGGCGTTGCCGACGATGCCAAGCGGCAGCGCGCCGGGCAGCTCGATTTCTTTCCCGTCGAGATAGGGCGAGAGATGGCCGGCGTTGGCGATAATGACCCAGCCGTCAGCGGTGATGTGTGCGGCAAGGGCTGTCGAGAAACCTCCATGGGTGCGACCTAACAACCGCTCGTTGAGCTGGCAGAGAACGTCAGAAGGGGATTGGCTGTAGGAGGCTGCCGTTCGGATTGCGCCGACAAGAACGGAGACCAGCATGGCGGCGGGAAGGCCCTTGCCGGCTACGTCGCCAAGGACCAGCAGCAGGCCTCCGCGGCTGTCGGGCAGAATCTGGAAGAAGTCGCCGCCCACTTGCTGCGCGGGGCAGTAGACGGATTCAATGGTGAAGCCGGGAACGGACTCGATTTGCTCGGGAACGATGACCTGCTGCACCTGTTGCGCTGCTGCGATTTCCCCCTCAAGCACTGCCTGTTGGCGGCTGGTGCGGGCAGACCGGAGCGTGATGATGATCGCCATCGAGAGGATAAACGGCAGACCGAGCAGCCTTTGAAAACTGAGGTCCACCGGGCCCGCTCTGTTAGGAGTGAAGAGGAGCTTCCCCAGGTCCTTGGCGGCCACGCCGAGAGCCGGTACCGCTTGAAGAAGATACCACAGCAAGATTCCGTAATTCCAGAGACTCCACAGAGTCATCGGAATCAGCAGGATGCCCGCCTCGCGATCGCCGCGACGGAAATGAACCACAAGCAGGATAGGAATTACACCGCAGGCAAGTAAGGTTGATGGGACCTGCGCCAGGCGCAAAATGTTCGCGGGCAAGATGGGCAAGACCGAGTTAAACCAGATCACGGCGACCCCGAACAGGGCGACCGCGAGAAGAATGCGAAGCCACCAGCTGAGGCGCAGATGCAGGAACGCAAAAAACGTGAGGACCATGAAACAATAACTTGAAATTCCGGAGAGCGCGCTCAGGAACGTCCACTGACTTGGGACGTCATGAAATAGCTCGAAGAGCGTAAGGGGTAAATCGGCAACGTTGGAAAAAAGCCATAGGGATAACCACAGATATTCCCGCTGGCGGCGTTGCGTCAAAAAGAGAGCCAGAGCCACAGTGCCCAGCCCCATGTCAAGCAGGGTCAGGAACCAGTGCAACACGTTGGCACCAAGCACCTGCAGCCAGATGTGCTCCCACAGCTCGTGCTCCTGTCCCAGGGTGAGATTGGTAGCATAGTACCCCATGTAGGTGCTGTCCCAATCTTGCCGGGAGATATGGACGCGGACAGCGATCACGAGAGACCCGGTGGCGAGCTGCCGATCAGGAATCCGCCGCAGCAGACTGGCGTCCATGGTGTAGCGAACACACGGCGCCACCCGGCCGTTTTGCATGAGCCGTTCGCCGTTGACGTAGACCTCGAAGGCTGGCGCCAGGTTTATCTCCGTCAACGCCATGTCGCGTTGCGTGGGCGAAACTTTTACGTGCAACCGGTACCAAGCGATCTCTGGGCGGCTGTTGGGGAATATGGTCTTCAGCGACTTGGTGGCATCGAAGGGCGTCCAGCCGGAGTCGTCGAAATCGGTGTCTGCGTAGGCGAGGTCGTCGCCGGCGTGGACCAGCCACGTGGCAGCAAGGTCGGCCGGCTGACGGAGGTTGGTGGCGTCAAAGGCCTGGGCGTTTGCTGAGCGCGCGGCGAAAGCAAGCAATGCCGCCAGGCACAGAACATGAAGCGGCATCCTCATCAAAAATGAAAAAGCGCGGCAAACCATAGGAGTCCGTAACCTCCACGGAACAGTTGGCCCAGGGGAACTAGGAATCACCCTAACATCCCGATGGGAGTACCGGAACGTAAAATATCTCACTGTGCCTGGCGGTGATCATGACGCGGCATCGAATTCCGGATATGCGAGTATTCCCGGTTGTTGCGGCTCTCTGGGGTCTGTTGCTTTGCGCCGCTGCTCCAGCCGGCATGGCGGTCGAACCCACTCCCGCGGCGGTTGCGGCTTTCAATTCGTATGTTAGTGCCGTCGAGTCGCGGCTCGCACAGCAGCATCGGTCGCAGGATGGCTTCCTCGCGCTTCCGGGTTCGGGTCGGCAAAGCGAGCTTCGTCTGCGGCGCGGAGAGTCGATCGTGGAGAAGCTTACGCCGTCTTCGGGTGCGGAATTGCCCGGTGCGCTTTTGCACCATTGGCGGGGAACTGCGTTTGCCGCCGGCGCCAGGGCTGCGGACTTTGAACGGCTGATCAAGGACTTCAACGGCTATCCGCAATACTTCTCGCCGCAGGTGGTGAAGGCCAAGGTGATCACGCAACAGGGCGATCGAATGCAGGCCGTGATGCGCGTTCGCCAGCGGTATGTCATCACCGTGGTCCTAGATACGACTTACGACATCGGCTTTGGGCGGCTCGATGCGCGGCACGGATACAGCATTTCACGAAGCACGCAGATCTCCGAGATCGATGCGGCCGGCAAGGCTGCCGAGCGCCCGCTGACTGCCGACGAAGAGCACGGATTTCTATGGCGATTGAATACCTACTGGAGCTACGAGGAACGCAATGGGGGACTCTATCTGCAAATCGAGTCGGTGTCGCTGACGCGGTCGATTCCGCGCGGGCTGGGATGGGCGGTGGGACCGTTTGTGGAGAGCGTGCCGCGCGAATCGCTGGAGTTTACGCTGCAGTCTTTTTGCAACGTGCTACGCAGATAGCGTGGCCGGGCCGCCTGCGCTGGAGCGGAAGGCGCTGCGGGACCTTACAGCGGATTTCGAATGACTTTATACAGGAACGATTGACCTCAAGTGGATTCTTCCCCTCCGGGATCCCCGGCGATGGGTCCATGTCGCTGGGGTGGAAGAAAAAAGCCACCTTCCACGAAGCCAATAAGGCTATACAACTTCGAAATCCGCTCTCGAAGCCCGTACGATGACCCAGGTCACTGCGCCGGAGCAAATAAGGCGGGCGATTTTGTGGGCAGTTGAGTTATATTGGCTGGAATCCGGAAAACCATTGCCCGGCGTTCTGGATACTGTGCGTTCTGGATAAGGGCGCATTGGCAAGGAGACAATCGTGGCTGATCTGCCTGAGAATCCTGGAAGTCAAGGCTCCCCTGCACCCCCACCGTTTCAACCTGTCGCCAGCCAGTACCAACCCGCCGCGACGCCAGCCCCGGTGTATGGCGCTCCAGCCCCTGCGCCCATACCGGCAAAGTCCGGGGGCAGCAGTGCGGTCAAGATCATTCTGATCGTTGTAGCCATCTTTGTTTTTCTGGGCGTGCTGGCGGTGGGCGTGATCGGCTACATTGGTTGGCGTGTCACGCGGGCCGTGCACGTGAACAACTCGACCGGCGCGGTGACGATGAGTACGCCGGGCGGCACGTTCAGCGCCAATTCCGCGGAGAAATTCACCCCGGAGGAGCTGGGCACCGATATCTATCCCGGCGCAGAGCAAAGCAAAGCGGGGGGAAACATGCGCATGAGTATGCCCTCCGGATCGGTGATATCGGCAAGTTTCCTCAGCTCGGACGCGAAGGAAAAGGTGGTCGATTTCTACAAGAGCAAGCTGGGCAGCGATGCAACCACGATGGACTTTGGTAACAGCGCCATCGTGTCGCTGAAGAAGGGCAACAAGGAACAACTCACCATTACGATTGCGCAGCAGGCGAACCAGTTCGACGGCAAGACGCAGATTCACATCATGCACACCACGGACAATGGGTCCAAATAAACCTTTCGGGGACGGGGCGCGGGCGCGCTCTGCCCCTATGCGCTTTGCCCTCAGCCAATGGGCCGCAGCCTATCGAACGGCGCGGCGGGTGCGATAAACTCCTCGCTATGATTCATGACGGGCGGAGCAGCAAGCTTCCCTTCGATGCGGTTGAAGCAGTGGAGTATCTGAAGGCTCGCGACGCCAAGCTGGGCGCGCTGATTGATCGGGCGGGGCCGTTCAAGCTCAAGCTCGACCCGTCGCCGTCCCCTTTTGAGTCGTTGCTGGAGTCGATTCTGTATCAGCAGTTGCATGGCAAGGCGGCGGCTACGATTCATCGCCGGGTGCGGGAGTATTTTGGGGGCGATCCCACACCGCAACTCCTCATCGAAACACCCGATGAGCCGCTGCGCGCGGCAGGCGTTTCCGGCAACAAGATCAAGGCGTTTCGCGACCTGGCGGCGAAAACGCTGGACGGGACTGTGCCTTCACACGCTGCGATCAAGAAACTCTCCGACGCCGAGATCATCGAGCGCCTGACAGCGGTGCGCGGCATCGGGGCGTGGACGGTGGAGATGCTGCTGATTTTCCGCCTGGGCCGGCCGGACGTGCTGCCGGTGACGGATTACGGCGTGCGCAAAGGGTTTGCGCTGACGTTCCAGAGGGTTTCCAAGTCGCGGGCGCTGGCGGCGGAGGATTTGCCCAAGGCGGATGTGCTGCTGAGACGGGGGAAAAAGTGGACGCCGTTTCGCAGCGTGGCCAGCTGGTATCTATGGCGAGCCTGCGATCTGGCCAGGTGCACGCCACCGGCTGGACGGTCGGCGCTTTGATCCCAGGTCCCAGATTCGAGACCCTTCGGCAAGCGCAGGACAGGCTCTGTGGTACCCGGCGTGCCACGATCGGGCAGGTGGCGCATCAAACGGTTTATTATGACCAAACCTGCCGCGCAGGCTGCGGCGGGGCGGCTAGATTGGGCAAGACGAGCGGGCATGCCGTCGGGATGCGCGCGGTCGATAGGGATTACCGATGGCTTCGAGCAAACGTTTCATCTGCATTCACGGACATTTTTACCAGCCTCCGAGAGAGAATCCGTGGCTGGAGACGGTGGAGACGCAGGACTCCGCGGCCCCGTATCACGACTGGAATGAGCGCATCTGCGCCGAGTGTTACGCAACCAACGGCGCCGCGCGCATCCAGAACGTCAAGAACCAGATCACGCGCATTGTGAACAACTATGCGCGCATCAGCTTCAATTTCGGGCCCACGCTTTTGAGCTGGTTGAAAGACAATGCGCCGCGCACCTACCGCATGATCCTGGACGGCGAACGGCGCAGCCGGAGGAATTACGGCGGCCACAGCTCGGCAATGGCGCAGGTGTACAACCACATCATTATGCCGCTGGCCGGCCGCCGCGACCGGATTACTCAGATCCGTTGGGGAATTGCCGACTATATCCACCGCTACGGCTCTGCGCCGGAGGGAATGTGGCTGGCGGAGACGGCGGCGGATACTGAATCGCTGGAACTGCTGGCGCAGCACGGCGTCAAATTCACGCTGCTGGCGCCCAACCAGTGCAAACGGGTGCGGGTGTTGGCGGAAGACAACGGGCCGCCAACGAACGGATTGCCGGAGAGCCCATGGACAGATACTCCTGCCGCGTCCGTGGACCCGACGCGGCCTTACCTGGTGCGCTTCGAGTCCGGCCTTTCGATTGCAGTGTTCTTTTACAACGGACCGGCTTCGCGGGCCATCGCGTTCGAGGGGTTGCTGGATTCGGGCGAGACATTTGCGGCGCGGCTGAAGTCCGGATTCAGAGAAGACGCGCAGGCGCAGCTGATGCATGTTGCCACGGACGGCGAATCGTACGGCCACCATCACAAGTATGGCGAGATGGCGCTGGCCTATGCGCTGCTGCTGCTGGAGAAAGACCGGACGGTGAAACTGACCAACTACGGAAGGTTTCTGGAGCAGTTTCCGCCGGAGTACGAATGCGAGATTGAGGAAAACACCTCGTGGAGCTGCGCGCACGGCGTAGAGCGCTGGCGGTCAAACTGCGGCTGCAATGGCGGCAAACCGTATAACCAGCTTTGGCGCGCGCCGCTGCGGCAGGCGCTAGATGAGCTGCGCGATGCCGTGGCTCCGCTGACCGAGCAGGAAGGCAACAAGCTCTTCAGGGATGTGTGGGCGGCGCGCGATGCCTACATCGACGTGGTGCTGGACCGAAGCACGGAAACGACTGGGCGCTTTTTCAGGGAACAGGCGAGCCATGAGCTCAGCGAAGCGGAGCGAGTGCGCGCGCTGGAACTGATGGAGATGCAACGGCACACGCAGCTGATGTACACCAGCTGCGGATGGTTTTTTGACGACATATCGGGCATCGAAACGGTGCAGATTATTGCCTATGCGGCGCGTGTGCTGCAGTTGGCGAAAGAGATCTTCGCCGAGCAGGCGGCGGAGCTGGAGCCCAGATTCCTGGCGCGGATGGCGGAAGCAAAGTCGAACGTGCCCAGCGCGGGCGACGGAGCGCAGATCTACAAGACGTGCGTGGAAACGATGGAACTGGGCCTGGAGCAGGTGGCGGCGCACTATGCGATCAGTTCGGTGTTTTCGTCGTTTGCCGAGGAGACAGATTTGTTCTGCTACCGCGTGCGGCGCATCTCCTACGACATTCACACCTCGGGCCGTGGGCGGCTGGCGCTGGGTCGGGCGCACATTGCCAGCGCAATTACCGGACAGCAGCGGAGCTTCTCGTTTGCGGTTTTGCACTTCGGCGATCAGAACATTACCGCAGCCGTAAAGCCATACACCGACGCCGATGTGGCGGCGTTCGACGCTTTTGCGGCGCGGGCCGAGGAAAAGGTGCAGCGTGCGCTCTTCCCCGAAGTGATCCGCCTGCTCGATCGCGAATACGGGCGCGTGGATTACTCGCTGACCTCGCTGTTCAGCGATGAGCAGCGGCGCATCGTGGAACTGATCTTGAATTCGACGCTGTGGGATATTGAGAACTCACTGACCACCATCTACGAAGACCACGCCAGCCTGCTGCACTATCTGTCGCAGGCGGGGCTGCCCAAGCCTCCGGCGCTCCTTCTGGCGGCAGGGTTCGCCATCAACGCGGGACTGAGGCGCGCGCTCGAGACCGACCCGATTGACGTCGCGCAGATGCGATCGTTTCTGCAGCTGGCCAAGGCGGACAAGGTGCCGCTGGAAACGGCGACGCTGAGCTACATCGCCGACCAGCGCATGAAGCGGGCCATGGTGGAGCTGCAAATGTCCGTGGGGTCCATCGAGATGCTGGATCGCGCGCTGACGCTGGCGCTCAACCTTTCCGAACTGCCCTTCGACCTGAATCTGTGGCAGGCGCAGAACATCTGGTACGAGATCATGAGAACGTCAAGCTTCGCGCTGACCCCGCTGAACGCGGAAGATCGGAAGCGATGGGATGAGCACTTCGGCGGCCTGGGCACCTGCCTGAAGATCGACTGCGCCAGCATCACGGCGGAAGATGCAGCGGTGGCGGTTCCGGCGGACTGAGAATGCCCCATGGAGAAACAGCATGAGAAAGCCGGTTCTTTTCCTTCGTATCGCGTCGGTCCTGACCTTGATTCACTCGATACTGCACACTGTTGGCGGGGTCTTCGGAAAGATAGATCCGGGTCCCGCTTCGATTGCCGCAGAGGCGATGAAGGTGAACCATTTTCTGTTTATGGGAAGCCTGCGGAGTTACTGGGAGTTCCATCGCGGTATGGGTTTGATGGTCACGATTTTCCTTACGGCGGAGGCCGTCATTTTCTGGCAGTTGAGCTCTCTGGCCAAGAGCGGCTCCAGGCGGCTGCGGCCGATTCTTGCGACGTTCGTCATTGCGTATGCCGCCATGGCCGTCAACTCAGTGAGTTATTTCTTTCTTGTGCCGGTGATTATGGAATCTGTAGTTGCCGTGCTCCTTGGATTGGCGATTGTTACGGCCGAGCCTGAGGCTGCTGGCACCGCCGGCGGGCCGAAATAGGCTGTGACAAGCTACTAGGGACTATCGTCCGCGCCACAGGGTATGCTTGTCTCCATGCTTCCCAGGCACCTTGGAAAGTTGATTGTTTTCGGCTGCTTGTCTGCCGCGGCGGGAGGATTTGTGTTTGCCGCGCAGAAGGTCGCGCAGCCAGCGGAAGCCATCGCCCAGACAGCCCCGCAATTCGGGCAGGATAACGACATCACTGTGCTTACCGTATCGCGATCGGCGGCTGTCGCATGAAAAGGCTCTCCTTCTTGCCGCTCTTGTTGTTTGCGGGCATGAGCGCGATGCTCTGCGCACAGACCGCCGCGCCCTCAGATGACACTGCGAGCGTACCCATCATCGATCGCGCCCATGCGCAGGATTGGAGCAGCGACATTGTCACCGGCTGGCGGGTTCATGACGGGGACGATCCGGCCTGGGCAAGCCCCAACTTCGATGACTCTGCCTGGGAGACTGTACGGCTCGACGATCTTGGATCTTTGAAGGCCGGCTGGAATCCTGGATCTGCGAAGGCCGGTTGGCGCTGGTTTCGGCTGCACCTCAAGCTGCATGAAAACCATCCGGATCTCACGCTGCTGATCGATGGCGGCGAAAACACCTACGCGCTTTATCTGAATGGCGTCGCAGTGCCGGGTCCGCAGCTCGGTTCCAGCTTGAGGGTCAAGAGGCCTACTGAGCGCACCGTGCCGCTCGATGTCCCAGGAACGGATCTTGAGATCGCCTTGCGCACGTTCACTCCGCCAAGCTACCGGGTGTGGCACCTGCCGCTCTTCCTGACCTTGGGGCTGGGCACGCCCGATGCCATCGAGAGCGAACGTCAGGCTCTCGAAAGCGGCCGCGTCTACTCGGCAATGCCGTCCATCTCCATCAACCTGCTGCTCATGCTCGCCGGCATCGCGGCCTTTGCGCTCTATCGCAGCCAGCGCAGGCACCGCGAATATCTGTGGCTTGGGCTGTACCTGTTTTTGCAGGGAACGGCCTACCTGTGCTGGGGCTGCCAGCAGGCCGGCGTCTTTCCGCTTTCGGCCAACTTCCTGTTCAGCGACCCGCTCCTCTATGCCATCGCCATTGCTCAAATCGAGTTTACTTTCAGCTTTGGCGGCCAGCGCGTAGGCCGGGCCTGGCGGGCGTATGAAGCGTTGCTGCTGGTGCCCTTGCCGCTGATCTGGCTCACATGGCAGGGTCAATTCTCCAGCGACGCGTATGTGGTGATTGAAGCCCTCATCCTCGTCCCTGTCGCCGTCCTGCTGCCCATTCTGCTGCTGATCTGGTATCGGCGCGGAAATCGAGAGGCGGGATGGCTTATCCTGCCCAGCCTGTTGCCTGCCGCCACCGTATCGCTCTATGACCTGGGCACGTTGTCAATCTTCTTTGGCTGGCGACGTCTCGATTTCCTCGACGATCCCATCCTGTTCGGTACTGTTCCCGTGCAGATGGGAGATGTTGGCGATCTCCTCTTTCTATTCGCCATCGCGGTTGTCATGTTCCTGCGCTTCACCCGAATCAGTCGCGAACAGGCTCGTTCAGCGGCGGAACTCGAAGCGGCGCGGGAGATTCAGCAGCGCCTGGTGCCCGCATGCCTTCCCGAATTGCCAGGCTTTCACCTTGAAGCGGCTTATCTGCCCGCGCAGGAAGTCGGCGGGGATTTTTACCAGGTGCTCGCACAGCAGGACGGCTATGCCCTCATTGTTGTGGGCGATGTGAGCGGCAAAGGCCTGAAGGCCGCCATGACCGGCGCCTTGGCCATCGGTACCCTGCGCACGCTGGCTGACGAGAACCTTTGCCCAGGGGTCTTGATGTCGCGCCTCAACCGCCAGATGCTGGCCACGCAGGAGAGCGGCTTCATCACCTGTCTGTGTGTTCGCCTGTCGCCGCAGGGCGCTGTGATCATGGCCAATGCCGGTCACCTGTCGCCGTATCGCGGCGGAGAAGAAATTGAACTCGATTCAGGTTTGCCGCTTGGATTGACCGCCGATGCGGAGTACTCCGAGACGCAAATCCAACTCGCCCCAGGGGACACACTCACGCTGCTCTCCGATGGTGTGGTGGAGGCGATGAACCCGCAACATCAGCTGCTGGGCTTTGAACGTGTGCGGGCAATGAGCGGGGATTCTGCGCACGAGATCGCTGCCGCGGCGCAGGCTTTTGGGCAGGAAGACGACATTACCGTGCTGACGGTGGCGCGGGTCGCGGTTCCAGTGACCGCATAGAAATTACGCTAGAGCATTTCTAATTTAACTATTTACATTTTGTGCGATAATATTCCTGCCGGCAGAGAGGAGGCAGGATGCAATCGTATTCGCAGGATTTGCGTGAGCGTGTGTTGTGGGCGCTGGATCGTGG